>NZ_JBMPOW010000001.1:0-559662 GCF_049340205.1 Undibacterium sp. Ji49W
TGAACACCGATCCACGTTTCAACGTCACCCTGACAACAGGCGCCGCTGAAAACGTCACCATCGTTGACGCTGATTCAGAAAACAACACCGTCGCCCTGGGTAGCGTAGCTGCCCACACAGGCACAGTCACTATCGGTACAGCAGCAGGTGCAGGTAAAGCAGGCGGCTTCATCAACTTTGACACCACAACAGTCGGTGCCAACGGTGGTTTGAACCGTATCGACGTCTCCGGCGCAGCCGCTGACGGCTCCGGCGTACAAGACCTGTCCCTGACAGCTGGTCAAGTCAAACTGGTTGCTGCAACGATTGATGCTTCCGCAGAACTGGCTAACGTCACCATTCGCGTTTCCACTAACGCAGCTGCACTCAATGGCGCACAAAAAATCACCATGGGTGCCGGTAACGACACCGTCATCTTCGATAACCTCCAGGACACACGTGCTGGTCTGAGCATCTCCGACACCGTAGCCGGTGGCGCAGGTACAGGCGACACACTGGTCATCGATGGTGACCTGACAGGTGCCAACCTGGGCGACACCATCGCCCTGGGTGCGTCTGAATGGACTAACGTTTCTGGCTTTGAAACCATCCGTCTGGTTGGTACCTCCAACAACGCCGGTGTTGCCGGTGCTGGTAACTACCGTCTGACCTTGACCGATGCCCTGATCGCTGCCAACAACAACGCCGGTGTACTGGCCATTGTGAATGACAACGACACAGCCAACGATGCCAACAATGCTGCTGATACCGCTGGTACAGCCATTGAAAGCGCAGTGGTGATCGACGCCCGTAGCCTGAGCGCCACAAGCCGCTTCAGCTACAACGGCGAAGAAGGTGCCTCCCGCACAGCCGACCGCATCATCTTCACTGATGCCAACTTCAATGGTACCCATACCATTGACGGCGGTGCTGTTGACAACAACACCACCAACAACAGCCAAAAGAACGACGACGTCATCGAACTGCGCAATGCAACGAACGCAGCCATCGGCGACTTCAACGGCATCAAAAACATCGGTAACATCGAACTGACCAACGACACAGCAGTCACCCAAGTGTCCCAAATCCAGTTGAATGACACCATCGTTGATGCCCTGGTTGACAGCTATCAAGCTGCTAACACCACCACCCACATCGAACGTCTGACCATCCGTGCGATCGACAACGTCAACGTTGCTAACGCAACAGTTGGTGTGTCCATCGATGCTGGTGCACTGACAGCGCAATCTGCACTGGACGTGACACTGGGCCGTGGCGCCAACTTCCTGAGCCTGGGTGCAGGTGCTGACCGCGTCGTATTGCTGGGTAACTATGTTGCCGGTACCTACAACGTGACAGAAAACGGTGTGAACCTCAATACACAATCCACAGCAACAGCAGTGGCCCGTGTCGTGACAGACACCATCAACCTGGGTAATGGTAACGATACACTGGTTACTTACGGTGCGATCAACCTGGCTGGTGCACAACTGTCCGGTATTGAAAACATCACAGCAAACTCTGCTGTTGTTATCACTGCCAGCCAATATGCTGCTCTGGTAGCTGCCCGTGCTGCATTGAACCTGACAGGTCCGGTATTGACCTTCAGCGGTGCAGGCCCGCATCAACTGACGATCGTGGATGATATCGCCGGTGCGAATAATATTGATCTGTCGTTTATCTCCATCACTGGCGGTACGCTGGTGTATGACGTGACGTCGGCTTCGAATGCAACGGGTGGTGGTGTTAATAATAGTACGACTTCCAATGCGATTGTCGTATCTGGTGGTGCAGTGGTAACAACAGGTGTTGTTGGTACATCCCCAGTCAACGGTGGCGGTACAGCATTGACGCCTATCGCATTGACAGCCGGTGGCGTATTCAACAGCGTTGCCAATGTGAATGACAACTTCACAGGCGCAGCAGCGGCTTTCGTTGGCACTACCATCAACGGTAATAGCAGTGATACTGACATCATTACCTTTACCGGCGGCGGCAGTATCGTGATTGGTGGCGGTAATACCATCACTAACATCAAGACACTGGCAACAGATAATACATCGACAGACGTGTACTTCAACGTTGCTACTTCGGGTATTACTACCGTCAATGGTGGTACAGGCAATGACCGCGTTTTCCTGGCCAACTCTGGCAGCTCCATGCTGGCTGGTAATATCAACCTCGGCAACGGTAATAACCAGTTGACCCTGGAAGGGAAGACTTATAGCGGCACTTTTACTGCTGGTTCCGGTACCACTGATTTGCTGATATTTGCGAATGGCAGCAATATTTCTGCAGCCAATATTACTGGTTTTGAGCAGGCATTGTTCACATCAAATGGCTCATTCACGATGACAGCAGCGCAATGGGCTGGCTTCGCCACGGTGACTGCAGCCGGTACAGAAACCCTCACACTGACAACAGCGGGTACGGTTACAGCTCTGCCCAACACTGAAAACTACAACTTGGCTAACGGTACCAATACATTCACCGCTGCTATTAATACAGCGAGCGTTGTTGGTGGCACAGGCAACGATACACTGAACATCAGCGAAGCAATCTACAATGCTACCATCGCTACTATCAACGGTGGCCTGGGTATTGATGTGCTGAATGTTGGTGCAGTAACCGCATCAATCAACTTGAGTACAAAAACAACTGGCATTGAAACTGTCAATGTAACTGGCGGTACCAATGCTGCATGGACAGTGACAAATGAAAACGGTGCTGGCGTGACTTTGAACTTCACTAAGTCTGCTGCTACTAACATCAGCAATGTTGTTTTGGGCACAGGTGGTCAGACTTTGAATATTCTGGGGACTGGTACCGGTTCTACTACCATCACAGGTGGTTCTGGTGTTGACACTATCAATCTGTCGACTACTGCAACTGGCGCTGATGTGATTGCTTCCGGTTCGGTTATCTCTGCCATTGATACAGTAGCAAACTTTAAAGTGGTTGGCGCTGACGTGTTCAAGACAGGCACAGCAGCAACAACATTGAACTTGTTGTCTATCGCTAGTGCTGACGTGTCCACGCTGGCAGCCGCCATCGCTACAGCAGCAACAGCAGCTGGTGCATCCTTGGCAGCAAATACCCAGGCTTACGTCATCACTGTAGCCGCAGGTACAGCAGCTGGTACATACGCCTTCCAAAACATCGGTGGCACAACTGGTACAGTTGATGCAACTGACTTTATCGTTAAATTGGTTGGCGCAGGTTCTATCGTTGCCGGCGACTTCATCGCTTAATTCAGTAGCAAGCAATGCAATAAGGGGTACTTTGCTACCCCTGAAAAATAAAGCAGGACAACAAAAAACCACCGTCACGGTGGTTTTTTGTTTTCTTGGTGACATGGTAATTAGCCAATGTTCGAGAAAACGCAAGGGAAAAGGTAAAATGCCGGTATTCCGTCACCGCGAGCTATCATGACAACCACGACCTTTGGTAACACCCCGCAACAAATTACGATTACCCGTCCCGATGACTGGCATCTGCATGTGCGCGATGGCGCGGCCCTGGCTAGCGTGCTGCCGCATACGGCAGCGCAGTTTGCCCGTGCCATCATCATGCCTAATCTCAAACCGCCAGTCACGACGACTGAACAGGCTGCCGCTTATCGTGAACGCATACTTGCTGCTTTGCCAGCAGGCATGCGCTTCGAGCCGCTGATGACGCTGTATCTGACAAATAACACCCCCCCGGATGAAATTCGCCGTGCCAAAGACAGTGGTTTCGTGCATGCCGTGAAACTGTATCCGGCTGGTGCCACGACCAATTCTGATGCCGGCGTGACTGACCTGAAAAATTGCTACAAGACCCTGGAAACCATGCAGGAAGTGGGTATGCCTTTTTTGGTACATGGCGAAGTGACCGATGCCGAGATTGATTTGTTTGACCGCGAAGCAGTATTCATTGACCGCGTCATGCAGCCGTTGCGCAAAGACATGCCAGAACTGAAAGTCGTATTTGAACATATCACTACCAGCGATGCCGCGGCCTATGTGGCAGAAGCCAGTGGCCCGATTGCGGCGACGATTACTGCGCATCATCTGCTGTATAACCGCAATGAAATTTTCAAAGGTGGTATACGTCCGCATTATTACTGTTTGCCTGTACTCAAACGCGAAACCCACAGGCAGGCTTTGGTCAAGGCAGCCATCTCGGGCAGCAATCGCTTCTTCCTGGGGACGGATTCTGCACCGCATGCCAAGGGTTTGAAAGAGCACGCCTGTGGTTGTGCCGGTTGTTATACCGCTTTGCATGCAATGGAATTGTATGCCCAGGCTTTTGAGCAGGCTGGTGCACTCGATCAGTTGGAAGCCTTCGCCAGCTTTAATGGTCCGGATTTTTATCAGTTGCCGCGCAACAAATGCACCATCACTCTGGTGCGTGAAGAATGGCAAATGCCCGCCGAGCTGCCATTTGCCGACAGCAGTATCGTGCCTCTTAACAGTGGTGAAACCCTGCACTGGAAAATGCGTGCAGCCTGAGTATTGAAGCGCATGAACGCACGCTTTTTTGATGGCATAGACTGGTCACGGCCATGGTATGCCGCCGTACTGCCGGTGGCGCAAGATGTATTGACCTGCGTTGACTGGCGCGCACGGATCAATCAGTTGAGTGCCCAGTCCGGTTTGCAGAATCACCGCAATCTTCCTTTGCAATTTATTGCACAGGAAGAGTTGCCTGATGGTGTTGCCTATGAAGCCCATATCAGCGCCAGTGGACAAGTCCCGACCAGGGAAAATCTGCATGATTTTTTTAATGCATTGGTCTGGCTGAGTTTTCCTTGTGTGAAGCGGCAACTGAACGCCTTGCAGGCAGCCCAGATAGCCGCCATGGGCATAGGCAAGTCACGTGGTCCCGCCCGCGATGCAGCCACCATTTTTGATGAAAATGCGGCATTGCTGGTAGTGGAGGACAGTGAACAGGGGCAAGCGCTGATTGCATCACTGCGTGCGCATGCATGGCAGGATGCCTTCGTCACCCAGGCAAACAAGTTTGGACAGATTGCCGAAGTCTGGTGTTTTGGGCATGCCCTGATGGAAAAACTGGTCAATCCCTATAAAGCCATTACTGCCCATACCTGGGTGCTCATGGTGGATAAGGCTTACTTTGGATTGGATGCGGTAACCAGGCGCATGCATATAGATCAACTGGTGGCAGCGCAACTGGCCAGCCAAGCGCTAAGTACCGCAGATTACACGCCCTTGCCGGTACTGGGCTTGCCTGGCTGGTGGCCGCAGCAAGACCAGGCTTTTTATGCCGACCAGCAAGTGTTCAGGGCCAGGCGCAATTGAGCATCAGCGCAAAGTTGCGTGTTCTGGCTACGGGATTACATCATACTTAAGCGGCGGGCTTGCTCTGCAACATATGGAATAGCTGGTCTTTCAAGCTGATACGCAGTTTTTTCAGGTCTTCCAATGCGGCGTCACCCAGATGTTCTTTCCCATTTTCTGCACGATTGACGGCTTTGTCAGTCTCATCATATTCGTCAAACAGTTTTGCGAAATGGGCGTTACCAAGCTTTAACTCATGAATGGCTTCCTTGAATTGAGGAAATTCGCTAGACAGCGGGTGATGATCAACTTGCATTAGAGGACTCCTTTTAGGTCGGGGAAACATTTCCTTGTCTCCATACTAAGCAAATCGTGGCAGTTGTGCATGATCTGTATCAAGTTCGCGGTAAATGAATCGAGATCGGCACTACTCCAGAGATGAGGATTTTGATTTCATGTAGAATATTTGTGCAATGCAGTGTGTTATTGGCTTGCCATTGGTGCGTATTGATGAGGAGTTAGGGCTTTGATTCGTGTGTTAACTGAAAGGTCTGAATCCCAGTATGCTGGTGGCAGAATGCTTATTTATCAGAACAGACTGTAGCAATGCGCGACAAACCAGCGAATAAGCCAGCCGAGCCAGGCAAGCGATTCTCTTCCCTGTCACTCAGGAATGCGATTGTACTGGGTATTGCCTTGGGCATTGTCATACCGGCGATGCTACTGGGATCCGTGTTGGCCAGGGATAGTTATGAGCGGGAATATGAAGTGCGTGTGCGCGGCCCTTTGCGTCAGTATGCCAGCATGCTGGAGCAAACCATGCCTATCCCCTTGTGGCAGGTGGATGCCGAAGCGGCACAGAGTTTTGTCAATTCCGTCATGCTTAATCCGGATGTGGTGCGTATCTCGGTAGAAGATGCTGCACTGGGGCGCTTTGTTCATGCCGAACAAGCCAATGCGCAACAACAGGACCTGATTTCGGAAACCCGGGATGTCCGCAAGGATGGTGCCATCATAGGACGGGTCACAATAGAGATGAGCAGCCACCTGATGGAGCAGGAATTTTTGAAGAAATTCCTGAAAGGTGGTGCGGCCATTCTTGTGCAGTTGCTCATCTCTTTTTTTCTTCTGTGGCTATTGTTCCAAAGGCGCATGATGCGCCCTTTACAACAGTTGCAACTGGATGTGGATCGCTTGGGTGAGGGACAGTTTGCAGAGCCTGTACATGTCGCCAGGTCAGATGAACTGGGTAGTCTTGCACTTGGTGTTGATACCATGCGAGTACGACTGGGTGAGCTGATGCAGATACAGGCCGATCAGAACCTGACGCTGGAACAGCGGGTTGCAGATCGCACGCAAGAACTGCATGGCTCCAACCAGGAATTGCGTATGGCACTGGAAAACCTCAACAATGCACAACTTGAAATTCAACGTACTGACCGGCTCGCCGCACTCGGTTCACTGGTCGCCGGTGTAGCGCATGAACTGAATACACCGATAGGTAATTCTGTTACGGTCGCCAGCACCATCCATGACCTGAGCAATGAGTTCCGCAAGCGCATGGCGCTGGGCATGACGCGCGCGCAACTACAAACATATGTAGAGAAAAATTTGCAGGCCAGCGATATTTTATTGCGCAATCTGCATAGCGCGGCGGAGTTGATAGGCAGTTTCAAACGGGTTGCCGTAGACAGAACCAGCGCTCAAAGAAGGGCATTTTTGCTGGATGAAGTGATACGCGAAACCGTACTGACCATGGGCACCAGCATCAAGCGCAGTATCCATGAGGTGCGCATGGATGTGCCTGCGGATATCTGGATGGATTCTTACCCCGGCCTGCTCGGTCAGATCATCAGCAACCTGATCAATAACGCCATACTGCACGGCTTTGATGGACGAGAGAACGGCGTGATCAGTATTCATGCACATCGCGTGGATGTGGAACCGGCCGCAGTCCAGTTAAGCGTCAGTGACAATGGCGTCGGTATCTCGGAAGCCAATATGACGAGAATATTTGATCCATTCTTCACCACCAAACTGGGGCAGGGTGGCAGTGGCCTGGGCTTGAATATTGTGTACAACCTGATATGCGATGTACTGGGCGGCAGCATTCGCGTAGAAAGCAAGCTGGGTACCGGTGCCAGCTTTATCATGCATCTGCCTTTGCATGCTCCCGGGGCTGACGCTGGTGAATAGACTGCGCATGCGCCAAAGTTTTGCGCACATTCACTTTAAAATCAGTGCGTAGCCGTAGATAAAGCACGACTAAAAACTATCATCTTGCTTGTTGTTGCTGGATGACAAACCTGATGGGGATTCAGTGTCGACGTTTTAAGGTCATGTGCGATGCCGTGCTGGTGATCTGAGTAAATGCCATTACTGAAATGAAAACGGGAACCAGAGGTTCCCGTTGCGGTTTCTTCTGCAACTACAGTGTGAACTTATTGCTCGCGCAACCAGGTCTGGGTGCGACCAAACATCGGTGCACCAATATAACCGCGCACATTCAGTTTCTTGTTGTTTTCAATGACACTGAGTTTGCTGCTGTATAGCTTGCCGTTGCCCGGGTCAAGTATCTTGCCGCCGCTATATTCGTCACCATCTTTTTTCAGACCGGACAGGATGGTCATGCCGACGATGGGCTGGTCCTTGTTGGCACCTTCGCATTTGTCGCATTTCGGATTCTTTTCAGGCGCATCTGCTTCCAGAAACAACTTTTCTATCTTGCCCTGCAATTCGCCCCCGGTTTCAGTAATGCGTATCAACGCCTTGGGCTTACCTGATTTGTCGTCTATGCTCTTCCACAGACCAACCGGGCTTTCTTCTGCCTGTGCCAGCAGGGGCATGCCTGCGAAAGCAATGACTGCGGATAATACTGATATTGCGAATGGAACTGTTTTTTTCATGCTGTCTCCAAAAGAAAAACTGAGGTCTCTGATTTATGTGATTTGATTGTACGTGGCAAAATTTTCACCACGTACAATATTTTTAGAGTACCTACTTTAACCCACGGTATTGCAACATCTTACGCTGGTGGCAGCTTACCCAGCTGTTCCAGCAGTTTTTGCAGGGTTGCTTTGAAATTCGCCAGACGCTCTCTTTCAACCGCGATAACCTGCGCAGGTGCCTTGGCGACAAAGCCTTCGTTACCCAGTTTGGTCTCCAGCTTGGCAATTTCGCCTTCCAGGCGGGCGACTTCCTTGCTGATACGTGCACGTTCTGCTGCTACGTCGATTTCCACCTTCAGCATCAGTTTCGATTCGCCAACGACGGATACCGGTGCCGGTGATTCAGGTAAGGCATCCACCACACTGACCTCAGACAGTTTCGCCAGTGCTTCCAGGTACGGTGCAAAAGATTGCAGGCGGGCCTTGTCTTCTGCGTTCGCGGCCTGCAACAACAGTGGCACGCGCTTGGCAGGGGACAATTGCATTTCACCGCGCAGGTTACGGCAGGCGTCGGTCATGGCTTTCAGTGCCTGCATCCAGGCCTCTGCTGCAGTATCGACGTTTTCTGCCACGAACAGCGGGTAAGGCTGGATCATGATGCTGTCGCCAGCCGGGTTCAAGGTCTTGCCTGCCAGTGGTGCCACTGTTTGCCACAGAGCTTCGGTGACAAAAGGAATCACAGGGTGAGCCAGACGCAAGATCACTTCCAGCACGCGCAATAAAGTGCGGCGTGTGGCGCGTTGCTGCGCTTCATTACCTTGCTGTACCTGAACCTTGGCAACTTCCAGATACCAGTCGCAATATTCATCCCAGACAAACTTGTAGATGGCTGATGCGATATTGTCGAAACGGTAGTCAGCAAAACCTTTTTCTATCTCTGCCTCTGCACGTTGC
The DNA here is from genome assembly GCF_049340205.1 of Undibacterium sp. Ji49W. NCBI lineage: Bacteria > Pseudomonadati > Pseudomonadota > Betaproteobacteria > Burkholderiales > Oxalobacteraceae > Undibacterium > Undibacterium sp. Ji49W. The sequence goes on from NZ_JBMPOW010000001.1 coordinate 9,104, forward strand.
AGGGTAGAGATGATCCATTTGTCAGCTTGCGAATATTCCAGATCCGCTGCGGTGACATCTGCACCAAAACCGCAATCCTTGTCTTCGGTATTCATCAGGACAAAGCGGGTCGCGTTCCACAATTTATTGCAGAAGTTGCGATAGCCTTCACAGCGACCAAGATCGAAATTGATATTGCGGCCCAGCGATGCATAGCTGGCCATGGTGAAGCGCAAAGCGTCGGTACCATAGGCCGGGATGCCATCGGCAAATTCCTTGCGTGTGGCTTTTTCTATGCTGGCTGCCTGTTTGGGGTTCATCAAACCGGCAGTACGCTTGGCGACCAGTTCATCAACGCTGATACCATCAATGAGGTCGATAGGGTCGAGGGTATTGCCCTTGGACTTGGACATTTTCTGGCCGCTGGAATCGCGTACCAGACCATGTACATAGACGGTATTGAACGGTACCTTGCCAGTGAAGTGTGTGGTCATCATGACCATGCGCGCTACCCAGAAGAAAATAATGTCAAAGCCTGTCACCAGTACCGAGGATGGCAGGAACTGTTTGATGTCCGGTGTTTCTTCCGGCCAGCCCATGGTCGAAAAAGGCACCAGCGCAGACGAGAACCAGGTATCCAGCACATCATCATCACGCTTCAATGCGCCAGTGTAGCCAGCGGCAGCCGCCTTGGCTTGTGCACCGGCTTCATCATGCGCAACAAAGATTTCGCCATTGTCGCCATACCAGGCCGGGATTTGATGGCCCCACCACAACTGGCGAGAAATACACCAGTCCTGGATGTTGTTCAGCCACTGGTTGTAAGTCGTCGTCCAGTTTTCCGGGATGAATTTGATTTCACCATCAGCGACTTTTTCCAGCGCCACTTCAGCGATGGATTTGCCAGGGAAGTGTGTACCTTCCGGTGCCGGCTTGCTCATGGCCATGAACCACTGGTCAGTCAGCATGGGTTCGATGACCACATTGGTACGGTCACCACGTGGCACCATCAGCTTGTGCGGTTTGACTGATTCCAGCAAGCCTTGTGTATCGAGGTCAGCAACGATTTGCTTGCGGGCGACGAAACGGTCCATGCCTTGATATTGGGCCGGGCCGTTTTCATTGATCTTGGCATCCAGAGTCAGGATGCTGATTTTTTCAAGGTTGTGACGCTGACCAACGGCGTAATCGTTAAAGTCGTGCGCAGGTGTGATCTTTACGCAGCCAGTGCCAAATTCCTTATCGACATAGCTGTCGGCTATTACCGGGATTTCACGGTCCGTCAGTGGCAGTTTGAGCATCTTGCCAACCAGGTGGATGTAACGTTCATCCGTAGGGTCAACCGCCACGGCCACGTCACCCAGTAGGGTTTCAGGGCGGGTTGTCGCTACCGTCAGGTGGCCGGAACCATCAACAAACGGATAACGGATGTGCCACATTGAGCCATCTTCTTCTTCCGACACCACTTCCAGATCAGACACAGCAGTGCCCAATACCGGATCCCAGTTGACCAGGCGTTTGCCGCGATAGATCAGGCCTTGTTCTACCAGTTTGACGAAGACATCAGTCACGATTTTGGAGCGTTCGGCATCCATCGTGAAGTATTCGCGATCCCAGTCGGCTGACGCACCCATGCGGCGCATCTGGCCAGTAATGGTGGAACCAGACTTTTCTTTCCATTCCCAGACTTTTTCCAGGAATTTTTCACGACCCAGATCATGGCGCGAAATCTTTTGTGCATCCAACTGGCGTTCCACCACGATTTGCGTAGCGATGCCAGCATGGTCAGTACCTGGCACCCAGGCTGTATTGTGGCCACGCATGCGGTAGTAGCGGGTCAGCCCATCCATGATGGTCTGGTTGAAGGCATGGCCCATGTGCAGGGTACCTGTCACATTCGGCGGTGGCAGTTGTATGGAGAATGAGGGTTTGCCTTCATCCAGGGTGGCGGCAAAATATCCACGTTTTTCCCACTCACCACGCCAGGATTGTTCGATTTCTGCGGGCTCAAAAGACTTGGCTAATTCCATAATATGATCTGCGGTGATTGCTAAACCTTTGATTATAAATGAGGCGGCTGCAGAAGTTTGGGTTTTACTGCAAGTAAAATTATTTAAAAGATAAGTATTTTGATATTTTGCTATACAAGGGTAATACTTCAGTTTCATGCAGCGTGGCAATGCCTCTTGTTATTCGATTTGCTATGACGCAACAGATTGCAATGAATCCTTCATTGTCTCCTCCATTGTCTATCTTGGTAGCCCCGCTTTCAGGCGTACATGGTGGCAAGTCTGGCTTTTCCCTGAATTTGTCACGCTTCCTCACGCTTCCTCACACGAGCGGAAAGCAGCTTTAGGGCGAAGTTCCTATGGGAAAGACCAAAAACCATCGCTGAGATTTTTGTACTGTCCAGTTCAGTAAATCATTTGAATGAGTGAGAGCCAGGCTGCGGTTTTGCGCATGAATAAAAATAAGCAGCACACGAAAAAACAAAAGTCGTATAATCCGGCTTCGTCGTCGCCTTGAATGTAAAGCGCGAAGAAAAAATGCTAGGGGTCCTGTCATCACACTATGAATTGTGATGTCGGGTGAGAAATACCCTCGAACCTGATCTGGATAATGCCAGCGAAGGGAAGCTGCCGAAGACTTTTTGCCACCTGCCATCAGCGTGCGCATCCTGACTTTGGAAACTCCTTTGCTGGCTCCATGCCAACAAAGCAAAGGAGCCAAAATGAACGCCAACCCGCAATTCTTGTCCGCTACCGCCACTGTGGACGAGGCAGCCATTCAGCCACTGCCGAATTCCCGCAAGACCTATGTTCAGGGCAGCCGCCCGGATATCCGCGTACCCATGCGCGAGATCAGCCAGTCGGATACGCCTGCCATGTTTGGCTCGGAAAAAAATCCGCCTATCTATGTGTACGACACGTCCGGCCCTTATACCGACCCCGCAGTTAAAATCGATATCCGTTCTGGCCTGGCATCCGTACGCGGTGCATGGATAGCCGAGCGCAATGACACAGAGGAACTTGCAGGCCCCACGTCCGAATACGGCATCGCCCGCCTGAATGATCCAAAGTTGGCCGAACTGCGCTTCAACCTGAAACGCTTACCACGTCGTGCGCTCGCAGGCAAAAATGTCTCCCAAATGCATTATGCACGCCAGGGCATCATCACGCCGGAAATGGAATTTGTCGCTATCCGCGAAAACCTGCGCAGAAAAGAATATCTGGAAAACCTGAAAGCCTCTGGCCCCATGGGTAACAAACTGGCAGAAGTGATGGGACGCCAGCATCCAGGCCAGTCTTTTGGTGCTGCTATACCAGAAGAAATCACGCCAGAATTTGTGCGTTCAGAAATAGCCCGTGGCCGTGCCATTATTCCTGCCAATATCAATCATCCAGAAATTGAGCCGATGATCATAGGCCGTAATTTTTTGGTCAAAATCAATGCCAATATCGGCAATTCCGCAGTGACATCTTCCATCGGTGAAGAAGTCGAAAAAATGACCTGGGCGATACGCTGGGGCGGTGACAATGTCATGGATTTGTCGACTGGCAAACACATACACGAAACCCGTGAATGGATCATCCGCAATTCACCTGTGCCTATCGGTACCGTGCCCATCTATCAGGCACTTGAAAAAGTGAATGGCAAGGCAGAAGACCTGACGTGGGAAATTTTCCGCGACACGCTTATCGAACAAGCCGAGCAGGGCGTCGACTATTTCACCATCCATGCTGGCGTGCGCCTGCAATATGTACCGATGACGGCCAAGCGCCTGACCGGTATCGTGTCACGTGGTGGTTCCATCATGGCGAAATGGTGTCTGGCCCACCATAAGGAAAGCTTTCTGTATGAGCATTTCGAAGACATCTGCGACATCATGAAAGCCTACGATGTGTCCTTCAGCCTCGGTGATGGCCTGCGTCCTGGTTCCATCTACGATGCCAATGATGAAGCGCAGTTGGGTGAACTGAAAACCCTGGGCGAGCTGACACAGATCGCCTGGAAGCATGATGTGCAAGTCATGATAGAAGGCCCTGGCCATGTGCCCATGCACCTCATCAAAGAAAACATGGACCTGCAACTTGAGCAATGCCATGAAGCGCCTTTTTATACGTTAGGCCCATTGACGACGGACATCGCACCAGGTTACGACCACATCACCTCCGGCATCGGTGCCGCACAAATCGGCTGGTATGGCACGGCCATGCTGTGCTATGTGACACCGAAAGAACATCTGGGTTTACCCAACAAGGTCGATGTCAAGGATGGCATCATCACTTACAAGATTGCTGCCCATGCAGCCGACCTGGCAAAAGGCCATCCAGGCGCACAGATACGCGACAATGCCTTATCCAAAGCACGCTTTGAATTCCGCTGGGAAGACCAGTTCAACATCGGCCTTGACCCTGACAAGGCGCGGGAATTCCATGATGAAACCCTGCCCAAGGATTCTGCCAAGGTCGCCCATTTCTGCTCCATGTGCGGCCCGCATTTCTGTTCCATGAAGATCACGCAGGAAGTACGCGACTACGCCAATGCGCAGGGCATCAGTGAGATACAGGCGCTGAAGCAGGGTATGGAAGTCAAAGCTGTCGAATTCATCAAATCCGGTGCGGAAATCTACAAGAAGCAATAGTCATGGTGGACATACAACTCAACGGAGAAAAGCGGCAACTGGCGAGCGCACTGCTGGCGGATTTGATTGCCGAACTGAATCTGTCGCAACAGACGATTGCGGTGGCGGTGAATCGGCAGATTATTCCGCGGTCGCAGTGGGCGGAGTATCAGTTGCGAGTCGATGACAAGGTTGATGTGGTGAGGGCGATTGGTGGAGGTTGAGGTTAAGCTCCCTCCCCTTGAAGGAGATATTTGTGGAAATTCGCAAAGCATGCTTTGCGTCACAAATTTCTAAGCCGCTTGCAAGCGGCGCGGTGGATGGTTGGGATGGGGATGGGTTTCGGTCGTAAAATCCTTGCATTATTTGTGATGGAACCCCATCCCCACCCTAACCCTCCCCTTGAAGGGGAGGGGATATAGTTGATCTTAGTCAATCTTGAATATGAAAAACGCACCCAGCGAAACCTTGATCAAAACAGCAAAAGTCTTGCGTAAAAACATGACCGATGCCGAGAAGAAATTGTGGCAAGGTTTACGTGGCGAACAACTTGGTGTCAAGTTCAGACGGCAATATCCATTTCAGCATTTCGTACTGGATTTTGTATGTCTGGAAAAGCTTCTGGTAATTGAAGTCGATGGCGGACAGCATGCTGAGGCGCAGGCGTATGACATGCACAGGACTGAAGTGCTGAAGAAGGCAGTTTTAATGTCTTACGCTTTTGGAATAATCAGGTATTGAGTGAGACTAATGCTGTGATGGAAGAAATTTGGCGACATGTGAACAAAGCGTAGCCTTAAAAAACTGAGGATATTCCCTCCCCTTCAAGGGGAGGGCTAGGGTGGGGATGGGGTTCGGTTGATCAGGCGATACTTAAGTTTGCTTAAGAAACCCATCCCCATCCCAACCTTCCCCTTGAAGGGGAAGGAGTCAAACAGCCAAACAGGATCAAAATTTTTTTGGAAACAACAATGCAAACAGAAAACAATCAAGGCTTGACCATAGCTGGCAAAACCTACCGCTCGCGCCTGCTGGTTGGCAGTGGTAAATACAAAGACCTTGAACAAACCCGGCTGGCGACAGAAGCCAGCGGTGCCGAGATCATCACGGTAGCGATACGCCGCGTCAATATAGGGCAAGACCCGAATGCTCCCAGCTTGCTGGATGTCGTGCCACCCAGCAAATACACCATACTGCCCAACTCTGCCGGTTGTTATAACGCAGAAGATGCTGTCTATACCCTGCAGTTGGGGCGTGAGTTATTGGGTGGACACAAGCTGTGCAAGTTGGAAGTATTGGGTGATGAGAAAACTCTTTTTCCGAATATGCCGGAGACTCTGAAGGCCGCCAGGACACTTGTCCAGGATGGTTTCGATGTCATGGTGTATTGCAGCGATGACCCAATACAGGCGCGCATGCTGGAAGACATAGGTTGCGTCGCCGTCATGCCGCTGGCCTCATTGATAGGTTCAGGCATGGGTATTTTGAATCCCTGGAATCTGTCACTGATTATCGAACAGTCCAAAGTGCCTGTACTTGTGGATGCCGGTGTTGGCACGGCATCTGATGCTGCGATAGCGATGGAACTGGGTTGCGATGGCGTATTGATGAATACCGCGATTGCTGGTGCCAAAGACCCGGTCCGCATGGCGCGTGCCATGGGGCTGGCGGTGGAAGCTGGGCATGAGGCATTTCTGGCAGGACGTATGCCACGCAAGTTTGCAGCTTCACCGTCTTCCCCCATGGCTGGCCGCATTGTCTGATATCCGTTTGATGATCGTTTGATGAAAACAACTACACGTCCCTGTGTGCTGGTGTTTGCCGGGCATGACCCTAGTGGTGGTGCCGGCATACAGGCAGATATCGAAGCGATCGCAGCACAGGGTGCGCATGCCTTGCCGGTGATTACCGCACTGACGGTGCAGGACAATGACCATGCCTATGCGGTGCATGCTGTCGATGTGCAAATTATCTTGCAGCAGGCGATGACTCTGATAGCCAAGATACCGGTCAAGGTCGTCAAGCTGGGCATCGTCGCGCATAAAAAGAATGCAACGGCGATTGCCAGTTTTATCCAGAAGATGAAACTGCAACAGCCTGATTTGCAAATCATCGTTGACCCTGTGTTGGGTAGTGGTCATGGCGACAGTCTGTCGCTGGATGATGCGCTAGAGGCTATACAGCCTTTACTAAAGGTAGCGACGCTGATCACACCGAATTTACCTGAACTGAAACGTTTGTCACCACAGCCTATAGATATACAGGCGCAGGTAGAAACCCTGATGCAAACCTGTGAGGCGGATGTCTTGTTGAAAGGTGGACATGCAACAGAAGCCCAGGTAAAAAATATCTGGTTCCAGCATGGACAATGGCAGACCGCGCAGGAATGGCTGTGGCCGCGTTTGCCGGGTGAATTTCACGGTAGTGGCTGTACGCTGGCATCAGCAATTGCCGGGCAACTGGCAACTGGTGCAGGCTTGCCTGAAGCACTGCAAAAGGCGCAAAGCTATACGCAACAAAGCTTGCAACATGCATACGCGATTGCCGCCGGGCAGCTCATTCCTGCGCGTCAGTCAGTGTCGAATACAAGGAAGAAGTCATGACTAAATTCAGTAAGAATCAACTCAGTGGTTTATATATCGTTACCCCTGACTGGGATGATACAGCCCGGCTCGTGGCTGTCACCGAACAGGCATTGCAGGGCGGCGTGAATATCGTGCAATACCGTCACAAGACTGCCAGTCCTGAATTACGCAAGACCCAGGCCCTGGCATTGCAGGAACTCTGTCGTCGTTTCAATAAACCCTTTATCGTCAATGATCATCTGCAACTCTGTCTTGATATTGATGCGGATGGATTGCATGTAGGCGGTACCGATATGTCGGTCGCTGATGCAAGAATAAAGCTGGGAGCAGATAAAATTCTGGGCGCATCCTGTTATGGTGATCTGGAACTGGCACGCACTGCGACCAAAGGTGGCGCCAGCTATATTGCCTTCGGAGGCTTCTATCCTTCACGCATCAAGAAATATGCCGTGACGACACCAGCCAGCATAGTGGCCGAGGCGGTCAGGGAATTTGATGTGCCGAATGTCGTCATCGGCGGCATGACACTGGAAAACTGCCAGCCACTGCTTGCGCAGGGAGCTGACATGGTGGCGGTGATCAGCAGTGTGTATATGGCAGAACAGCCACAACAGGCTGCGCGTGCATTGACAGAGTTGTTTGCCGCAAGTAAGCCCTGAAAGGTGGGGTTTATTTGGTTTCGCCCCCGGTTTCTTTGCTGACGGGCACTGCCGCTTGCGGCTCCAGGTCTTCGACCTTTAATAACTCTGCGGTGGTCAGTATGCCTACGCTGACGATGTCGTGGCCTTCTATGGTCTCACATTTGCGCGGGTTGGCTAGCGTACCTTCCGTGCAAAAGCGGATATTGCCTTTCTTTTTGTTGGTGCCCGGGTAGTAGAAGAACATCATGTCGCTGGCACTTTTGATATACATGGCCTGATCCAGCAATGTTTCAGGGAACTTGCCATCTGTGGCTTTCAATAACCATTCACGCAATTTGGGGATGGCTTCAGTACTGACTTCACGGGTTTCCTTGTTGTGAGGGCCGTGAAAGCCAAGATTGGTACGTGCCAGGTCCTTGCTGGCGAGCATGCGTCGCTCTTTGCCTGCCATGAACATGACTGCGCAGGAAGAAAAGCAATTACCCTGCACTGCGGTATTGATTTTTCTGCCGCTGATTAACTGGGCGATGCCATAGGCTGCATTCAGGTCACCGCCCTGGCTTTCGGTCAGCACGACATTGTGCACCTCACCGCCAGACAGATTGCGACGGAAGCGTTGCGCATCATCCGCTTCCACCTTGCCATATAAAACCAAGGTGTCGTTTGACCTTAGCATGGTCATCGCAGCCACGGGCGCACTATGAAAAATCATGGCCGCAGCCAACAAAGGAAACAGAGGAAGCACAGGATTCAGACGTAGCATCATTATTCAGAGACAGATAATTGAAGCCGCATTATCCCGTGCTTCGTCGGGCTGGGCAATGGTCTATTCAATGATGTCGAGTTGTGCCATCGCATGCAATAGCTTGCCCGCAGTATCTGCACTTGCTGCCTGCATGGGCGCACGCAGGCAGGCTTGCATGATGCCTGATGCCGCCAGTGCTGCTTTCAGAGGTGCAGGGTTGGGCTCTTCAAACAGCGCCTGCATGACTGGTAGCAAACGGTAGAAAATTGCCCGTGCCTGCTCAAGCTCACCTGCATTGACATGTGCCTGCAAGCGCAGGAACAGATCTGGACGCAAATGTGCCGATGCCAGTATGCCGCCCGCACCTCCCAGGCACAGTGTAGAAAGCAACTGATGATCTTCCCCTGTAAGCACCTGGATATCTCCATCCATAATGAGTTGCATGGTGGCTTGAAGATTGCCACCACAATCCTTGATGCCGACGATGTTAGGATGCCGGGCCAGTTGTTGCAAGGTAGTCAGTTCCATATTCACACCGGTGCGGTAAGGGATGTTATAAAGCAGCACTGGCACGGTCGAAGCATTGGCGATTTCGTTGAAGTACTGCACGATACCAGCCTGCGATGGCCTTATATAGTACGGTGGTGTGACCAGTATGCCAGCAAGCTGTCGTTGTACCACTGATGCCAGTCTGTGCAAGACTTGCTGCATGTGGTTGCCGCTCAAACCCATGATGACCTGATGTGCCGGAACCACCGCCAGCACTGCATCCAGTACCTGCAATTGTTCTTCCGGATTAAGGGCGGCTGCCTCGCCAGTAGAGCCGCAGATCACCAGGCCAGTTACACCCTCAGCGATCAGCTTGCTGGCCAGTGCCTGCAACGCAGGGAAATCCACTTCTGCGTCTGTATCATCGCAAAATGGCGTGACCAGTGCGACCCAGATGCCGGAAAAATCCTTGCGCCTGGCCTGCTGAGTATGCATTGCTTGAATCGGGGTATTGCTAAGGGTACTTATGTTGCTGGACATGCCTGTTCTCCTGTGGACCGGTTAAAGACCCGCAGGGAGTTGACGCATAGCACAAGGGAAGAAAACCGTTTTGCCATCCTGTCAGCTCACCTGACGGGACAGCACGCCCCGGTCAGATGAGCGTCTGTTTCTTGGCTTTGGCAAAGACCATACACAAAGCAGTGTTGCCTTGTGCGTGTAATTGATCTTTGACTTGAGTTTGCATAATGAAAATGAGAATGAAAGCGAGATTGCGATTGAAACGATTATCAGCGGATGGGCTAAACCTGTCAAGCCGCTTGCACTTTCATCCAGCAACAATTTTCAGCAAGTCCAGGGGGCGCATAAAGCGCAGGTGGCATAGTCCCGTATAATCTGTCTATGCAAAATTTACTCCACAACTTAAATCCCGAACAACTGGCTGCCGTGACCCTGCCGGCGCAGTCTGCCCTGATTTTGGCTGGTGCCGGCTCAGGCAAGACACGTGTGCTGACGACCAGGATAGCCTGGCTGATACAGACTGGTCAGGTTTCGCCCGGGGGAATCTTGGCGGTGACCTTTACCAATAAGGCCGCCAAGGAAATGTTGACGCGCCTGTCTGCCATGTTGCCGATTAATACACGCGGTATGTGGATAGGTACTTTCCATGGCCTGTGCAATCGCCTCTTGCGTGCCCATCACCGCGATGCCGGTTTGCCGTCGACCTTTCAGATTCTGGATTCTGGTGACCAGTTATCCTTCATCAAGCGTTTGCTGAAGGCGAACAATATCGATGATGAAAAATTCCCGCCCAAGACTCTGATGTATTTCATCAATGGTGCCAAGGATCAGGGTTTGCGTGCCGCCCAGGTCGATGCTTATGATGATTTCAATCGCAAACTGGTTGGCCTGTACGATTTGTATGATGCCCAGTGCCAGCGTGATGGTGTGGTCGATTTTGCTGAATTGCTGTTGCGCACTTATGAATTATTGAGCCGCAACCAGCCGCTGCGTGAACATTATCAGGACAGGTTCCGTCACATCCTCGTTGATGAGTTTCAGGACACCAATGACCTGCAATACAAGTGGCTGAAGCTGATGGCAGGTGAGGGTACCAAGAAAGGCGGTGCCGTGTTTGCCGTGGGAGATGACGACCAGAGTATCTATGCCTTCCGTGGTGCCAACGTCGGTAATATGTCGGCTTTTGAGCGTGAATTTCAGGTGCAGAACCTGATCAAGCTGGAACAGAATTATCGCTCGCATGGTCATATCCTGGACAGCGCTAACGTACTTATCGAACACAATAGCAAACGCCTTGGCAAGAATCTGCGTACCGATGCCGGTCACGGTGAGCCGGTGCGCATCATGGAATCCAGCAGCGATATACAGGAAGCCAACTGGATCATAGAAGAAGCCAAAAATTTGATACGAGACGGTTCGTTGCGTAGCGAGATTGCAATTCTGTACCGCTCGAATGCACAGTCGCGTGTGATAGAGCATGCACTGTTCACTGCGAATATCCCTTACCGCGTATATGGCGGCCAGCGCTTTTTCGAACGTGCCGAGATCAAGCATGCCATCGCCTATCTGCAACTGATGGATAACCCGCATAATGATTCTGCCTTTTTGCGCGTGGTGAATTTCCCTACCCGCGGCATAGGTGCGCGTTCGCTGGAGCAATTGCAGGATGTCGCCAGGCAGCAGAATATTTCCATGTATGCTGCCGTGCCGTATGTGGCTGGCAAGGCCGGTTCTTCGCTGGCATCCTTCGTCAAATTGATAGAAGGTGCGCGTTTTGAAACCCAGAACCTGCCTTTGCCCGAGATGGTCAAGATCGTGCTGGAAGTCAGCAGCTTGCTGACGCATTACCAGACTGAAAAAGAAGGCGCAGACCGCATAGAAAATCTGGAGCAGTTGGTGAGTGCAGCAACCCTGTTTGTGTCAGAAGAAGGATTCAATAAAGAAGCGCCTGCCTTTGCCGGCCCTGCCAGCAGTAATGCCGTTTTGCTTGATAGTGGAAATGGTGATCAGATCATTGATGCCGACGCTGCGCTGCCAACGATGATGTCACCCTTGTCGGCTTTCCTGTCCCATGCTTCTCTCGAAGCAGGTGATAATCAGGCGCAGGCTGGCCAGGATGCCATGCAATTGATGACTGTGCATTCAGCCAAAGGTCTGGAATTTGATGCGGTCTTCATCACCGGTCTGGAAGAAGGATTGTTCCCGCACGAAAACAGCGCACAGGAAGAAAGTGGTGTCGAGGAAGAGCGCCGTCTTATGTATGTTGCCATCACCCGTGCCCGCAAGCGCCTGTACCTGAGCTTTTCTCAAACCCGCATGTTGCACGGTCAGACGCGTTACAACGTGCGTTCGCGCTTCCTGGAAGAGTTGCCGGAAGAATCAGTCAAATGGTTATCGCCCAAGGTACAGGCAAGCTGGTTTGGCAACAAAAAATCCGCCTGGGATGAAGCGCCGGATGAGGCTGCAAACCAGATTGCACAAAGCTTTAAACAAAAAAGCGTGGGTGATGGCTGGCGCATAGGCCAGAATGTTGCGCATGCCAAGTTTGGTGAAGGCGTGATCGTGAATATCAATGGTGGAGGTGGCAGTGGCAGCCCGCGCGCCCAAATCAACTTCGGCAAGTTTGGTATGAAGGAGCTCGATCTGAGTGTCGCCAAGCTGGAAAAAATATAGGGACGGACACGGTGAAGATGAGCCTTGGGGTTGCATCATGCACCTTCGTTTCAAGTTCATGATGTTTCAGGGATGCAGACCAGGTTTCGCAAGTGATCTTGATCTGCATGCCAAACAAATATGCAAGAACTCATTCCCGTTCATGGAGTGAGGTCCAGGTCAATACGCCCTAACAACGCCAACCGTCATGATTTTGGTCATGAATGCTAATGGCTGTGTTGCAGTTGTTTTACGGAGTTTATTGATGCAGCCGCTTTGACTTTGCTGACCGGTTTCGCCATGTTTCCCGCGACTGCGCCGGTGTCTAGCTTGAAAATGCTGACCGCCTGTTGCAGATGCATGGCTTGTTCCGCCAGATTGGTTGCAGATGCGGCCGCCTCTTCTACCATTGCGGCATTTTGCTGAGTAATTTCATCCATCTGTGAAACAGCCTGATTCATTTGTTCCACACCATCGCTTTGTTCACTGCTGGCATTGCTGATTTCATGAATGATACTGGTAACGTTTTGCACCGACTGCACCAGTTGCAACATGGTCTTTGAGGCATCTTCCACTAATTTGTTGCCGGTATCCACTTTACTCATGGAATTTTCTATGAGGGTCTTGATTTCCTTTGCTGCGCTGGCGGATTTTTGGGCCAGATTGCGTACTTCACTGGCGACCACGGCAAAACCACGACCCTGTTCACCAGCACGCGCTGCTTCTACGGCTGCGTTCAGTGCCAGAATATTCGTCTGGAAAGCGATGCCATCGATCAGGCTGATAATATTTTCTATGCTCTTTGCAGATTCGCTGATTTCATGCATGGTGCTGCCGACCTTGCTAACCATGTCACCGCCTTGAATCGCAACTTTGGAGGCGGTTGCGGCCAGATGATTTGCCTGTGAAGCGCTGTCGGAATTCTGTTTGATTGTGGAAGCAAATTCCTCCATGCTGGCAGCGGTTTCTTCCAGGCTGGATGCCTGAGATTCGGTACGGTTAGACAAATCCATGTTGCCGTCAGCAATCTCTCTGCTGCCACGGCTGATTGAATTCACGTTGGTTCTGACATCGGCAATAATGGATACCAGATTGATGTTCATCTGACGCATCGCCTGCATAAGTTGCCCCATCTCGCTGTCATCTCCCTTTGGTACAGGAGTCGCCAGATCTCCACCGGCCATCGTTCGCGCTGCATGTATGGCCTGTTGAAGCGGTTGGATATAACTGCGGTGTACGGCAAACCACTGGTAGGCAATAAATGCAATCGCGATGCACATGGTGGAGAAATCGATGATTTGAAAGCCGGAGTTCAGCAGACGCACAATAGCTCCCGCCAATATCATGCCAATGGCACAGAGCATACCCAGCGCGAGCTTGGTGGTGCCAGAAAACCGCAGGGCACTTGCTATTTTCCCCGGGATATCTGTCCTTACCAGGCGCCCATGATGCAATTGCAATTGTCCGCTTGTGTCTTCACGCATGCGACGATACAGTTGTTCTGCTTCGGCCACCTCTGCACGACTGGGTTTGGTACGTACCGACATGTAGCCGACCACCTGATCATTTTCAATGACAGGGGTGACATTCGCTCTTACCCAGTAATGATCACCATTTTTACAACGATTTTTTACCATGCCATCCCATTGACGGCCCTCTTTGATCGTGCCCCACAAGTCGGCAAATGCCTGCACGGGCATGTCGGGATGGCGGACAACATTATGGGGCGCACCTATCAGTTCGGATTCTTCAAAGCCACTGATTTCGATGAAGGTGGGATTGCAATACTGAATTTTGCCTTTAAGGTCGGTCTTGGAAACGATGGATTGGCCATCTTTGACCTCAACTTCTTTACCGGTGATGGGTTGATTATTGCGCATTGCTTTCCACCTTTCTAAATCTTCGTTGAGAAGTCAGACTACGAAGGTGGAAGCCAGCATATCCACCAGGAATTTAGTTGGAAATTCGGGTGTTCAGATACTGAATATGGTAAATAAAGTTATCCAAAAAACAAGCTCTTGTGATCATAACGGAATCCATTTTCGAATGGTAGTGAATTTATAGTTCATTGTTGCGTTTTTAAATGTAATAGGCGCTTGCTGTCATGATCTTGGCCATGAATTTCATTCCAGCCTTGACTGGTGCTGGCAACTCAGTAGCACCCAGTGACTGGGCCGCCGCGCCGTGGGCAATTTCATCCACCCGCATCTGTTCGACGATGGCGCGCGACCTGCTATCTTGCACAGGTAATTTATCCATGTGGCTGGCAAGGTGGGCTTCGACCTGACGCTCGGTTTCAACGACAAAGCCAAGGCTGAGCTTGTCACCGCTTTTTGCCGCCAGCGCGCCAACTGCATAGGCACCGGCGTACCACAAGGGGTTCAGCAGACTGGTATGTGAATTCAATTCCTTCAGGCGGCCCGCTGTCCAGGCCAGGTGGTCTTCTTCTTCTATGCCGGAATGTTGAAACTGCTGACGGATAGCATCCGTTTTTGTGAAGGCCCCCTGGGCGTCATACAGGGCCTGGGCGCAAATCTCGCCCACATGATTGACACGCATCAGGCCAGCACTATGGGCTTTTTCTTCATCTGACATGTTTGCTTCCGGAACCTCTTGGCCTGGATTGTTGCGTCTGGAACGGGCTTGACCATTCACTACGCGTAGTGCCCGGTCAAGTCCAAGAATGAGATGGTCAATTGCTAAAATGCTCATAAATTAGTTTGAAAAAGTAAGCGTTAATGTGCTGATTATAGGATAGAACATCGATGGTCTTATATAGATTGCCTGGCTGCATGATATGCATCAGTGCTTTCAAAAAAATTATGATTCTCGCAATAAGAAAGAAGATGCTTGTTGCGGTAACGCCACATTAAATTTGCTTAAATACGACCGTTCGCAAATTCTCTTTGCCCTAAATGTTTTAATTTGTTTCAATGGAATCTAACTTCTTAATCAGCAGGTTTTGAAGTCTTGGCAAGACTAAATAGAAAAGCATGACCATGCGAAAAATGGATGGTCAGTAAAAATACATATAATTTTGGAGACTGTTTAAATGAAAAAAACGATACTGGCTTTCGCAGTTCTGAGTGCATTTGCAGCGACAGCGTCTGCACAATCTTCCGTAACTATCTACGGGATTATCGATGCCGCAGTGGTAGCGACTACTAATCAGACCGCTACTGGTGGCTCCAAATTTTCCATGGATGCTGGCCAATTGCTGACTTCCCGCTGGGGTATCAAAGGTTCTGAAGATCTGGGTGGCGGTTTGAAAGCCAACTTCAATCTGGAAGGTACATTGGCCAATGACACTGGTACAGCCGGTGCAGGTTTTGGTGGTAATGTATTTAACCAGACTGGTAACAACACATCCCTGTTTGATCGCCTGTCATGGGTAGGTCTGTCTGGTGATTTCGGTTCCGTTACTCTGGGCCGTAACAATATTCTGGGTGTGGATTCTGTTGGTCTGGCTGATCCTATCAGCCTGGCACATGCAGGTTCCAATCCTAACGTGATGTTCAGTGCATTGAACTCTGGCGCGTTCTTCGGTGGTTTCGGTACTAACCAAGGCGGTTCAGCACTGCGTCAAAATAACTCCATCAAATATGTTTCTCCATTGATGTCCGGCTTCGGCGGCGCGCTGATGTACGGTTTCGGTGAGAAAGCTGGCGATAGTACAGCCAGCAACTACGCAGGTTTGTCAGGCTTCTTTACTGACGGCACAAACGGCGCAGCTTTGTCTTATGCAAAAATGAAAGACAATGCGAATGCAGCCTTCATGACCGGCTTCGCTGGTGGTGCGAAGTTTAAAGTTGCTCCATCTGTAATGCTGCGCGGTACTTATGCACAAACCAAGGTTGACGGTAATATCAAGATTGATGCTCTGCCAAGCGCAAATGGCCGCAAGATTGCTGTGATTGGCCTGGGTGCAGATTTCAGTCTGTCTGATCAGACAACACTGACAGCTGCTTATTACAACACCAAGCGTTCTGGCGACATCGACGGTAAAGCAGATCAGTACATCGGTTTGGCTAAATATGCATTCAGCAAACGTACAACAGCTTATGCATCCCTGACGTATGCAAAAGCAGGTTCCGTGAATGCACAAGACGTATCACTGGCTTTGGGCATCATCGGTGCTGGTAACAGTTCCGCGATGCGTACGGCAGTAGGTGTATTGCACGCATTCTGATTGTAAGCTGATCGTCGTATATGCAAAGGTCGCCCCTGGGGCGACCTTTGCAGTTTGTTTTTCTTCAGTTAAAGACAGGTTTTAAGACGATTTTCAGTGATTTTGCACATCAGCAATGTTGCATCAATAGCACTAAAAATGTGTCAATATAAGCAATTTTTGTTGCTTATTTGAGACATTTTCTGTCCATATCTTCCTCCGAAGCTGAATTAGCTTGGCTGTCCAAGGCCAATTTTGGTCAAATACGTTAACTTCTTTTTAGCAGTCTTGTAGATTCATAAGAATTAGCGCGTTTTGTGCGATCAAGTTTTGGCTCAGTTTTGCGCGAAAATGTGCTTAATGTAGTTCATATTAATGTGAAATCCTTTGGAGAAATATCAATGAAAAAATCACTCATCGCTCTGTCAGTTTTGGCTGCTGTTGCTGGTACAGCGCAAGCACAATCTTCCGTAACTATCTACGGTGTTGTAGATATGGCTTTGCAACATCAAAACACTGGCGATCCTGCTGGCTCCACTCTGGCTCTGGATAGTGGTATTCAATCCGGTTCCCGTTTGGGCTTCAAAGGTAGTGAAGATCTGGGCGGCGGTCTGAAAGCCAATTTCCAATTGGAAATGGGTATCAATGCAGATACAGGTAGCTCTGCACAAGGTGGCCGTTCATTCGGTCGTCAAGCATTCGTAGGTTTGTCTGGTGATTTCGGCGCTGTTAACTTCGGTCGTCAATACACACCAGCATTCGTTGCTATCGACAGTTTCGATCCATTCAGCACTGGTATCACTAGCGGTACAGCAGGTAGCGGTACTTCCGGCCTGGGCGCTGCAGCTTACTTCGACCACGGTGGCGTTCGTATGAACAACTCCGCAACATACTCTACAGCTAACCTGGGTGGTTTCACAGGTACTGTTGCTTATGGTTTTGGTGAAGTTGCCGGTAACAACACAGCTGCTCGTTACATGGGCTTCTCTGGTGCCTACGCTGCTGGTCCGTTGTTCGCTGAACTGGCTTACAGCAATGCACAAAATGCCGCAGGTAACAATGCAACCAAGAGCTACTTGCTGGCTGGTACATACAACTTTGACGTAGTAACAGCACATGCTGGTTTCTCTTCCATCAAAGATGACGCATCTGGCGTATTGGCTCTGGATCGTCGCGTATGGTTGCTGGGTGCGACAGTACCTGTCGGCGCTGGTAACATCATCGCTAGCTACATCCGTTCCACTAACCAAAACAGCCTGATCAAAGCTGCAAACGGTTCACAACTGGCTCTGGGTTACACATACTCCCTGTCCAAGCGTACTAACCTGTACACTTCGATCTCTCGTGCAACTAACGACGCAAACATCAACCTGGGTAGCGCAGATTCCACTGCAACTTTCCATCCAGTAACCAACGGCGCGAATGTACGCCTGGTTAACGTTGGTATCCGTCACAAGTTCTAATCTTCTGCTGACGTAAGTCAGCTTGGGTTAAACGTCAAAAAAGCACCTTTCGGGGTGCTTTTTTGTTGTCTGCCAGAGTGGTTATCAGGTTGCGAACGCCATGCTTGCTGCCGATGCTTGTTGGCGGCGATTTTGAGTCGTGGCGTGGTGTTTGATGCCCAAACAGGTGAGCCATATGATCAATGGATCTGGATAGTCAGCGGCGACACAGCCAGACCGCCAGGACTGACCCGATGGCTGATACAGCAGACCAGGCGAAGCTGATATACAGCAAATCAGGCGAAGCTGATACTGAGGCCCGGAAGTGGAACACCAGAAAACGCCGTGCCCCAGGTTTGCCCTGCCTGCACCGGGTAGGCATCAGTCCAGGTGCCGGTGGTGATAATCTCACCTGCCTGCAAGGCTGGAAACTGTGGTTGCTCTTGCAGCAGGCGATGCAGGTACCAGATCGCATGTAGCGGGCTGTCCAGTACATCGCTGCCATAACCTGCGCTTAGCAAAGATCCATCGCAGGACAAGGACACGCTGGCATTCGCCAGCACTTCTCCCAGATGCTGACGGCTGGCGCTGGACAGTATCCTTGGCTCGCCTATCAGCAGAGTGCCATGCAGACCAAGTGCTGCAATGGCGTCCGCCGCTTCAAACTTCCAGTCGGGGTAGGGGCTGACGACGATTTCTATGCCATGCGCCATCCATTCCAGACAATCCGCCAATTCTTCTATGGTGGCATCAGCCGCAGGTGTGCGGCCCAGCTTGAAAACAACCTCAGGCTCTATGCGTGGTTGCAAGGCACCAGTCAGGCTTTGATAGACATAGGCATCTTCGACAAAGCGTACGGTACTGTCAAACAGGCTGCTCCAGATGGGCGCGCGTATGGCTTCTCTGGTCCCGTATTTGGACCACAGCTTGCGATTGGTAAAGCCCAGCTTGCGACCTATGCGTACTTCGCCTTCGGCAATGCGTATGTCGTCCGACGCTTTGGCGATTTCATAGGCGTCATGAATGCTTAGTTCAAATTGTGAAGTCAGTGGCGGTAAAGGCTGGAAACGTGCCCTGGCTTCAAGGAAGGCATAGGCATGGTGTTCGGCTTGTAAGGACATGGCATCAAGTTTGGTTGGTTCGAGCACAAAAAAGTTCAGGAAGGTGTTGCGGTGCGTCACTTTCTGTTTCTGGAATGGTTCTTACTATCAGGTCCGGGCAATACAGCTGCTAGTTTCAGCCATGATCCCAAAGAGAGGCCTGCGCCTTTAGCTGCCGCCCCATAATTCGCCGTTATTGCCTGATCTGGGCATGGTTACACCAAAATGTTCATAGGCCGATGGAGTTGCTATCCGGCCTCTGGGCGTACGCTGCAAAAATCCCTGTTGAATCAGATAGGGTTCCAGTACGTCCTCGATGGTGTCGCGCTCTTCACCGATAGCGGCGGCGACATTGTCCAGGCCAACAGGGCCACCACCAAATTTGAAGAGTATGGCTTCCAGCAGCTTTCTGTCCATCAGATCAAAACCAGCAGCGTCCACATCCAGCATTTTCAGTGCGGCATCCGCCATGGGGCGTGTGATCTCGCCATTGCCCTTGACCTCGGCATAGTCGCGCACGCGTCGCAGCAGGCGATTGGCGATACGTGGTGTGCCACGTGCCCGCTTGGCAATTTCTCTGGCACCATCAGCCTGTATCGGCGCGTTCAGCAGTGAAGCCGAACGGGTAACAATCTTGGTCAATTCTTCCGGTGTATAAAATTCCAGCCTGGCGACGATACCGAAACGGTCGCGCAGCGGGTTGGTCAGCATGCCGGCACGGGTTGTTGCACCCACCAGGGTGAAGGGCTGTAAATCCAGCTTGACCGAACGTGCAGCCGGTCCTTCGCCAATCATGATATCGATCTGGTAATCTTCCAGTGCCGGATACAAAATTTCTTCCACGACCGGTGACAGCCTGTGGATTTCATCGATGAACAAGACATCGTTTGCTTCCAGGTTGGTCAGCAGGGCTGCCAGGTCGCCGGCACGCTCCAGTACCGGGCCGGAAGTCTGGCGCAGGTTGACCCCCATCTCGCGGGCAATAATATGGGCGAGCGTGGTTTTACCCAGGCCCGGTGGCCCGAACAGCAGCGTGTGATCGAGTGCTTCGCTGCGCTGCCTGGCGGCAGTGATGAAAATTTCCAGCTGACCGCGTATCTTTTCCTGGCCGACATATTCATCGAGTTGCTTGGGACGCAGAGCCCGCTCTATTGCCTCTTCATTGGGCGAGCTGGGCGTCGCCGAGATAATGCGCGGCTCGCTGAAGTTGGAAGAAAGATTATCTGTCTGTATCGTCATCGCTTAGCCTTTGGACAGTGCTTTCAATGCCAGCTTGATGCCGTCCGACACACCGCTGCCAGCGGGTACGGATTTCATGGCCAGCAAGGCTTCCTTGTCGGAATAACCAAGGGCTTGCAAGGCATTCAGGATATCGGCACTATGGTCGCCGGCTGCCAGGGCCGCTGTGGCCGTGCCCAGGTCGGCACCCAGTTTACCTTTCAATTCCAGCAACAGACGCTCGGCGGTTTTTTTGCCTATGCCAGGTACACGGGTCAGGCGTCCAGCTTCCTGTAAGGTAATTGCCTGCGCCAGATCAGCCACCGACATGCCGGACAGTATAGACAGGGCAGTGCGGGCACCAACACCGCTGATCTTGATCAATTGTTTGAAAGTAGTGCGTTCTTCGGCAGTGCCAAAACCAAACAGGACATGGGCATCTTCGCGTATCGCCAGATGGGTTAGCAAGACTACTTTTTCGCCAAGATGAGGCAGATTATAGAAGGTGCTCATGGGCACATCGACTTCATAGCCTACGCCCTGGCAATCGACCAGCAATTGCGGAGGATTCTTTTCTATCAGAGTGCCTGCAATGCGACCTATCATAAGACTGCTTTCATACTGTATGAATAAGCAGTGATAGTAAACGATTCTTGCGCGTTTGACGAGGCTCGCAAGTAATTTATAACGATATTACCTGCCTGCAAGGCAAGGTAGGGCAAGAGTGAGATAAAGATAAAGATAGAGATAGAGAAATACGACCATGTTTGCCATGAGACGGCCAACTCGCTAACCCACCAGGCGCCCACCTTTGACGCGCAGCCCTTTTTTTGCCAGGCCAGGTGCCAGTGCCCCCAAGGTTGCGAGTGCATCGCCACTATGGGCATGGCAGATGGCCACGCCCAACGCATCGGCAGCATCGCTGCCGGGCAATCCTGACAGGGCCAGCAGGCGCTGCACCATATCCTGTACCTGTTCCTTCTTGGCACGTCCGTGGCCGACCACACCCTGCTTGACTTGCAGGGCTGTGTATTCTGCCACCGACAGGTCAGCCGCCACCAAAGCACAGATGGCCGCCCCACGCGCCTGCCCCAGCAGCAAGGTGGATTGTGGATTGACGTTAACGAACACTTTTTCTATGGCAGCACAATCAGGCTGGTAAGTCCGTACTATTTCAGACACGCCTGCCAATATGGTTTTCAGGCGTTCCGGCAATGAGCCCTCTATGGTTTTGATGGTGCCCGAGGCAATATACGTCAGCTTGCTGCCCTGTTTATGGATGACGCCAAAACCGGTGGTACGCAAGCCGGGGTCTATGCCTAGGATTTTCATGAGGTTTTTTGTTGATATCGGTGAGTCTGGTGCTGATGTTGCCGAGCGAGTATTGCTGGTGAGTATAGCGTATCAGTGTGGATTTTTATTTGTGCTTAGGTGAGCGAGTAATTACTTTTTTATTATTATTTGTGATTGATGTGCGTTGCATGCTATGAGTTTTATTACTTTGCGAATCGTATTCGTAGGCGGCGAACGCCACTGGAGCGCCAGCCCGGTAGTCTCCAGCCTACGCTGGAGCGACGTTAATTGGATGTGTAGTTTTTGGGCGATCTTCAGCTCGGTTTGAATCGTCGCAATGCTGTACGGTCGAGCGAGTAAGTATTCTCAAATTCGTCATTCCTGCGTAGGCAGGAATCTAGTGCCGTTCGTTGCGTGCTGAGATAGTTAATACTTGTGAATGATATTCGTGACCAACCAACGCCACTGGAGCACCAGTCCGGTGGTCTTCTGCCTGCGCAGGAGCGACGTTAATTAAGTATGGGGGATTTAACAAATCGCGTGTTTGTCAGACTCAAACAATATCCAGATACAAATCCCGCCAATATGGATTCGTTTCTTCAATTAATCTGATCTTCCATTCCCGTTTCCATGCCTTGATTTGTTTTTCACGCTGAATGGCAGAAAGAATCGAATCGACCTGTTCAAACCAGACTAGTTGATGAACCTTATACCGGGAAGTAAAACTGTCGACAAAGTCATTCTTATGCTGATAAACACGCGCGATCAAATCGCTGGTAACTCCAACATATAAAGTGCCATTTCTGGCACTGGCAAGAATATAGACGTAAGCCATGAAAAGGAACCTGGAATAAAAAAACGGCCCTGGTCAACAGAGCCGTTTTAAACAGAATCGCTAATTGATCAATACCGCATCAATATCATATCAATGACGGAAATGACGCGTGCCTGTATACACCATAACGACACCACGTTCATCCGCAGCATCAATCACTTCTTGGTCACGCATGGAACCACCTGGGTGGATCACGCAAGTCGCGCCTGCATCCACCACTACATCCAGGCCATCACGGAAGGGGAAGAACGCATCAGACGCGACCGCAGAACCAGCGAGTGTCAGGCCAGCATTCTGTGCCTTGATGGAAGCGATGCGGGCAGAATCAATGCGGCTCATCTGGCCAGCACCTACACCCAGCGTCATACCGTTCCCGCAGAAGACGATGGCGTTTGATTTGACATACTTGGCAACGCGCCAGGCGAACATCATGTCAGCCATCTGTTGTGGAGTTGGTTGTAATTTTGAGACGACGCGCAGTTCTTCCTGCAAGACGTTTTTGGCATCCGGTGCCTGCACCAGCAAGCCACCACCTACGCGTTTCATATCATATTGATTGAATCCAGCACCCAGGGAAATTTCCAGCAGGCGCACGTTTTGTTTCGCTGCAAAAATCTGTTTTGCTTCGGCTGTGAAAGATGGTGCGATCAACACTTCAACGAATTGCTTGGCGACGATTTCAGCAGCCTTGCCATCAAGCTCGCGGTTGAAGGCGATGATGCCGCCAAACGCAGAAGTCGGATCTGTCTGCAAAGCCTTGCTGTAGGCTTCAAATGGTGTTGTGCCCAAAGCCACGCCGCAAGGATTGGCATGCTTGACGATGACGCAGGCAGATTCAGCGAACGACTTTACACATTCCCATGCAGCATCGGCATCGGCGATATTGTTGTAAGACAGTTCCTTACCTTGCAACTGTTTGTAATTTGCCAGCGAACCTTCGAGAGACTTCAGGTCGCGGTAAAAAGCCGCAGACTGATGCGGGTTTTCACCGTAACGCATTTCCTGCACTTTTTCAAAATGCAGGTTCAGGGTTTGCGGGTAAGCGCTGCGTGTGGTGTGTGCCTTGTCTTCACCCAGACTGGTCAGGTAATTGGTGATGGCACCATCGTATTGTGCTGTGTGGGCAAATACTTTTTTTGCCAGCGTGAACTTGGTGTCATAGCTGACGACGTTTTGATTCGCCTTCATCTCTGCCAGCACCACTGCATAATCAGCCGGGTCAACAATGACGGTGACGTCTTTGTGATTTTTTGCGGAAGAACGCAACATGGTGGGGCCGCCGATGTCGATATTTTCTATCGCATCTTCCAGTGAGCATTCGCCCTTGGCGACAGTCTGCTGAAACGGGTACAGGTTGACCACCACCATGTCTATGGTAGGTATGCCATGTTGTTCCAGTGCTGCCACATGTTCAGGAAAATCACGGCGTGCCAAAATACCGCCATGCACTTTAGGGTGCAGGGTCTTGACACGGCCATCGAGCATCTCAGGAAAGCCGGTGTAGTCTGCTACTTCGGTAACAGGCAGGCCATTGTCAGCCAGCAGTTTGGCTGTGCCACCTGTGGACAAGAGCTTGACACCGAGCGCAGACAATTCACGTGCAAATTCGAGCACGCCGGTCTTGTCGGAGACAGAAATGAGGGCTTGTTTGATCATGATTTTTGGTATGAGTAAGGAAATCGGTATCAAGCCTCGCTGATGGATCAGAGCAAACCGTGCTGCTGCAATTTCTTGCGCAAGGTATTCCGGTTAATGCCCAACATATCGGCGGCTTGGGACTGGTTGCTGGAGGCGCGTGTCATGACCATTTCCAGCATCGGTTTTTCAACGGCTAACACGACCATGTCGTAAATATTGGATGCGGGTTGCTCGCCCAGATCACGGAAATACTTTTCCAGATTCTTGTGGACGGCGTCTTGAATGCTATCTTTGCTCATGCTGTTTTTATCACTGTTCGGTTATGCCAGGCGGCGGGTAGTCCACTGATCATGGACGGCAAGACAACATTTTTTGTAAAAGCGGTTTGTCTTATGCTGCCAGTTTCTCTTCAAAGGGGCGGTATTGTAACCGCTCCCCACCCATGTGATCAAAAAAACTGCTGACGGCGGCAAGTTGCTCTTCACAGTCCGTCAGTAAGTTCATTTGTTGCCGGAAATCTTCACCGCCTACCAGGTCTTGCACATACCAGCCTATATGTTTGCGTGCCGTTCGTACGCCAAGGTAGTCACCATAGAAGGCATAGTGCGCTTTCAAATGGGCATCCATGAGTTCACGAACTTCAGAAATCAGAGGGGCAGGTAAGTGTTGTCCAGTATTGAGGAAGTGGGCGATCTCGCGAAAGATCCACGGTCGGCCTTGCGCCGCCCGGCCTATCATGATGGCGTCAGCACCGGTGACCTCTAATACATATTTGGCCTTTTCCGGTGTCGTGATGTCGCCATTGGCAACCACGGGGATATTGACTGCAGCCTTGACGGCAGCAATGGTGTCATATTCGGCATCACCCTTGTAGCCATCGGCGCGTGTGCGCCCATGCAGGGTCAGCATTTGTATGCCAGCCGCTTCTGCCATGCGGGCAATGTTCAGGGCATTTTTGTTTGCCCTGTCCCAGCCGGTACGAAACTTCAGCGTCACCGGCACATTGACTGCACCGACTACCGCATCCAGTATCTGTCCGACCAGACTTTCATGCTGCAACAAGGCAGAACCGCACCAGGCATTACAGACTTTTTTTACTGGGCAACCCATGTTGATATCGATGATTTGCGCACCTTTATCGACATTATGCTTTGCACATTCGGCCAGCATTTGCGGGTCAGCACCGGCAATCTGCACGGCCTTGGGTTCCATTTCGCCTTCATGGTTGGTACGGCGCGTGGATTTTTCTGTTTCCCAAAGTTTGGGATTGGACGCCGCCATTTCAGACACGGCATAGCCCGCACCCAGTTCTTTGCATAACTGACGAAAAGGTCTGTCAGTCACACCAGCCATGGGAGCAACAAAAATATTATTACGCAGCACGTAAGAGCCGATTTGCACGATCAGGGAAGGGGAAATTCGAAGAAGCGCTATTCTACCTGAATCCTGCCTAAATATTCGGCAAAATCGTTACCACTCGTAAGGAATATTTTTATCTATATGGCATGTTGGAACGATAGTATAAATTTGCATAAATCGTCACTCTTTTAGACTTACATTTCTAAATTACTATAGTAAGAGATATACCAGCTTATACTTCTCTGCATGTGTTCTAATTACATTTGTCATATTGACTCCTGATAAAAGTGCATTCCCATGACCTTGATTTGCTGATCGTCGTCAAGGGAATACATTTTTTATATTAAGGGAGTTGTCGTGAGCGTGCAAAACAAGGAGGCAGTACATAGAATTACCGTCGTTGGCGGTGGTGCAGGTGGCCTGGAACTGGCGGTCCGTCTGGGTAAGAAACTCGGCAAGAAAGGCAAGGCCGTCATCACGCTGGTGGATGCCAGCCGCACCCATTTGTGGAAACCTTTATTGCATCAGGTTGCCGCAGGCACACTCGACAGCCATGCTGACGAGCGCGAATATTTTGCTTTGGCAAGATCGAACCATTTTGAATTCCGACTGGGCCGCATGGATGGCTTGTCACGCGACAAGAAAGAAATTTACCTTGCGCCAACCCTGGATGAAAACGGTATCGAGTTACTGCCGCGTCAGGCAATCCCCTATGACAATCTGGTGATCGCACTGGGCAGCCAGACCAATGATTTCGGCACACCCGGTGCACGTGAAAACTGCATCATGCTGGATTCCCTCGCTGCGGCAGAGCGTTTCCACCAAAAACTCATCAATTGCTGTCTGCGCGCACAAACGCAGGCACAGGCGGCGGGAGAGGGGCGCTTTACTGTCACTATCATCGGTGGTGGTGCAACCGGGGTAGAACTGGCTGCCGAGCTGCACATGACGACCAAAATCCTGTCCAGTTATGGTCTGGTCAATTTCCATCCCGAAAAAGATTTGAAGATCGTCATCGTCGATGCTTCACCGCGCCTGTTACAGATGCTGCCCGAACGCCTGTCAGAAGCCGTAGCCCGTGAATTGCGCAGCATTGCGGTCGAAGTACATACCAATGAAAAAGTCGTCGAGGTATCCAAGGCAGGCGTACAGATGGCCAGCGGCAAATTCATCCCCAGCGGTATCGTGGTGTGGGCCGCCGGCATCAAGGCTCCTGAATTTTTAAAAGACCTGGATGGGCTGGAATGCAACCGTATCAATCAACTGGTCGTCAACCAGTCTTTGCAAACTACCCGTGATACGTCCATCTTTGCCCTCGGTGATTGCTGCGCCTGCCCACAGGGTGACGGGTTGCCGAACGTGCCGCCACGTGCTCAATCTGCACATCAGCAAGCCAGCCTGCTGGCCAAGTCGCTGACGCGCCAGTTGCAAGGTAAGTCGCTGCTGGAATTTACCTACAAGGACCATGGCTCGCTCGTGTCATTAGGTAATTACAGTACGGTCGGCAGTCTTATGGGGGCCATCGCCAGCGGTTCTGTCTTCATCGAAGGTACGTTGGCGAAATGGATGTACTGGTCGTTACACAAACATCATCAGGTGGCAGTCAATGGCCTGTTCCACACATGGTTATCAACCTGGGCAGAAACCATAGACAGGGTACGCAATCCGCGTATCAAGCTGCATTGAATCTTTGCAGGCGATGTCCTGCCTTGCGAGGCAGGACCTTGCTTGCCCCTGAAATGTGACGGTGGAACCAGGTGGTGGTTTTGGTTTTTTTGCGTTTCCCATCACGGCCAAGGTGATATTTCAGGCGGCATTTTTGCCATACCAAAGCAGGATTGCCAGCGCAATGGCAATCAATACCAAGGGCAATTTCAAATCGACCATCGCCCCCAGCAGTTTTTTCTTTGCGCCGTTTTTTGCATCATTCAAGGCCCCCGCCCATTTGGCTTTTCGCACTTCAAGAAATGGATCAAAGCCGTTCAGCGTTAGCGTATCCCTGTTATGAAATGCCGTGCGGGCGACACCCTGTGATAAATTAAAACTGTTTAAAACAAGCTCGGATTTATGCCTGTCTTTGATCGCCAGAGTTTTCGCTGAACCATTGTAGAAGTTGAATTTGAACAGAGTTTTTTTATATTTTCCATTCACTTCATTATGGGTGACTTCGAGCTTGCGCAGTTGTCCCAGGTCATACACGCCTACCTTCCAGGATCTGGCATCGACTATCGCCAGAGGGAAAAGATAACAACCGGGAAGGAAGTGAAATTTCTTATTGAGCTGATGGCGTTGCCAGATCGCATGTGCGCCATATAAAACACCTGTCAACAACAGCGCATACCAGATAATTGCCCTCTGGCCATCCCACAGTATGCTGAATGCATCCAGTACCTCAGAAAATGCCACCAGCCATAATAGAATGCTGCAAACGAGCACGAGACATGTATTCAGCCCAAACCAGATTCTGTTTGATATCGTGTCGGCATACACCAGGTAATCAGGATTGGAAACTGACTTTAATAATTGTTTTTTGACGCTACGGGATAGCTTATCAAAATCGAATTGATAAAAGACGTGCACGAATTCAATCCTCAAATTTAAAATGTACTGGTTTTATTTGCGTTAGAAAGCACTATGTAAAGCTTGCAATTATTCAACATTATCAGTATCACCAATTCTATTGTCCCGGTCAACCTATGCGTCTGGAAATGATGTTTTGGGCGCATTGCTATGCCAGAATGCCGGTTTTTTTGTTCTGTTGCATGTTTAAAGGCATCCGTCAGAAATTTTCCGGCACCGATCGACCGTCATCCGCTATTCATCGCAAACCAGAGGTAAGGGCAAATCCGCATGCGTATATTTCAAGTCTTGAATCATTCTTATGGAGAAGATGTGATGAAACACTGGAAAGCAGTAATCGCAGCCTGCCTGATTGGCTTTGCCATGAATGCCTCGTTTGCGGATGGCATCAAGCTTGGTGCGCCCGACGGGTGGCAACTATGGGGACCTTTGGGTGATAAATATGAGATGGGTATAGACCCGGCAGAAAGCACGCCCGATCATCCCGCGCTTATCATCGCCAGCAAAAACACGCCGACCAATGAAACCGTGACCCTGATGCAGCAAGTGAATGCCACAGAATGGGAGGGCGGCATGATCGAATTCAGCATGATGGCTAAAGCGGTCGGGGCAGAAAAGAACAGGGTATGGTTACGCCACTTGAAAGGGCGAAACCCTGTTACCGGTGAAAAACGCAGCGTGCCGGAACTGATGCTGAACTCACGCAGCATACCGGACGGCAAAGGGTGGGAGCGGATTACCATCATCAGCTATTTGCCGAAAGATTCAGGTGACGAAGACCGGCATTTTGACATCGGTATCTCACTTGCCTCCAAAGGCAAGATATGGGTCCGGGATATCAAATTGGAACGCAAGCCGTTTGTGCCAATCAGTAATCCTGTTGAATTACCGGCTTTTCGTATGGGCTTACCCACTCAGCCTGCCCGCAATCTGAACTTTAACGGCTAATTTTTCGACCTCGCGCATGTGTGCAGTGCAGATATGCGCATAGATTATATGAATACAGGAGTCAACATGAAACACTGGAAAATCGTCATCGCCGCACTCATGGTCGCGTTTGCCGTTAACTTTTCTTTTGCCGGACCGGTCAAAAATGGTATCCCCAAAGGCTGGATTGGTAGTGGTGCGATCGCTACCCATTATGAAAGCGGGCTGGATGAATCACAAGGCAGCCCAGAGCAACCGGCCTTCTTCATCGCTGCAAAACAGGATGCTGTCACAGATGATTTTGCTGCCATCACACAAGTGATTGATGCCAGCGCCTATCGTGGAAAAATCATGTTCTTTACCGCTTCTGCTTTGCATATAGGGGATCTGGGTGGTTATGAATTCTGGATCAGAACCACGGATGAAAAGGGCGGTACCTCCATCGCATCTTCATGGGCCCGCAAGAGTGATACATGGGAAGCAGTCAGGGTCAGATTGATGGTGCCGGCCAATGCACAAAAAGTGGAGCTGGGCGTGGGTATCAGGGATAAAGGTAAATTGCTGGTGAAAGGCATGACTTTCAATGAAGTGCAGCCTAGTGTTTTTGTGCCAGAAAGCAAGCCCATCGCCAATAAGATCACCATGGGACCAGTCGCTGGTACGATACAGAACCTGAATTTTTCTGAATAATTTTCCAAATAAGTTCAACAGATGCACACAGACATTGCGATATCTCATCAAGATCAACAGCGTGATAGCACAGCCGCCACCTGGCCATTCTTGTCCATGGCGGCAGTGCTGGGTCTGCTTGCTTATGCAGGTTTGAGCACGACCCGCTCTGCCTGGCTGGCAGATAGTCTGGCGCTCTTGCTGGCATATACGCTGGCGCAGGCGGGTTTGTGTCTGTCGCAAAAAATGCTGTGGTTTAAGCATGCCGGCCAGCGCTGGCTTGTGCTGATGCTGTCTGTGTTGCTGGCCCTGTATGCAGGGGTGCGGGCTGAAACCATGTTCTGGCCACCCTTGACGACTGGTCATGCAAACTGGTTGCTGCCCGCCGTCATTCTGGCATTTATCTTTGCCACCGTATTGCCGGCAGCCATGGATCTGGAAATCAAACGCCGTACCCAGGCCAGCCTGGCAACTGAAGCCAGCAAGCACAAGGTGGAAAGACAAATGCTGGAAGCCAGGCTGGCCGCTTTACAGGGACAGATAGAACCGCATTTTTTATTTAATACTCTGGCCAATACCCGTGCCCTGATACATCAGGATGCCAGCCTTGCCCAACAGATGCTGAACCATCTGATTGCCTATCTGCGTGCTGCCATGCCCGACATACGTCAGAACACTACCACTTTGGGGCAAGAGCTGGACAGGGCTGCGGCATACCTGCAAATTTTCCAGATACGGCTGGGGCCGCGCTTTCAATTCTCGGTGCAAGCTGCTGATGATGTCAGGGCTTGCCTGATCCCACCATTGGCCGTGATGAGCCTGGTAGAGAATGCCATCAAACACGGCATAGAACCGCAACCCGGCGATGTGCGTATAGATATCAGTGCCAGTAGCGATGCCGGGCAATTGCAGATCACCGTCCGCGACAATGGCCGCGGCTTTCAGGATGAGCTGGGCAGCGGTGTGGGTTTGCTGAACGTGCAGGAAAGATTGCTGGCCCTGTTTGGTGAACAGGCAGAATTGCAGTTGCAACCGCAAGAGTCTGGTGGTGTAAGGGCGACCATCTGTTTGCCAGCCACGTCTGGCAGTTTGTCATGAGTGTCAACAATCCCAAAGTACTGATCGCCGAAGACGAAGCGATTTTGCGACAAGAGCTGCAAAGCACATTGCTGCAACTGTGGCCAGAACTTGACATCATCGCTACTGTGGATGATGGTATCAAGGCCCTGCACGCGATAGCCGAACTGCGGCCCGAGCTTGCTTTCCTGGATGTGCATATGCCAGGCTTAAGCGGTATCGATGTCGCCCGCCTGGCACAGCATCCCTGCCATATTGTATTTCTAACTGCCCACAATGATTATGCGGTCGATGCCTTTGATCAGGGTGCTGTTGATTACCTGCTCAAACCGCTGGATGCAGGGCGTCTGGCCCTGGCTGTGCAAAGACTCAGGCTACGCCTGTCACAGCAACCGGCCGACCTGTCTGCATTGCAAGTCAAAAAACCACAGGAGGCGCTGCGCTGGATACAGGCATCCGTCGGTAACCAGATACGCTTCATCAATGTCAGCGACGTGCTGTGTTTTCGCGCAGATTCCAAATATACCAAGGTCATCACTACCAGACTCGAAGCCTATATCCGTACCACCATCAAAGACCTGACAGCGCAACTGGATGCCGATAAATTCTGGCAGATATCACGCAGCAATATCGTCAGTGTGGCGGCGATTGATGCGGTACAAAGAAGTGATGGTGGATTGGCCTTGCGTTTGCAGAATGGGGATGAATGGCTGGCGGTGTCGCAGGCGTATCAACACCAGTTTCGCCAAATGTAGCTGCTAAGTGCTGGTTAAGCTACTGCGCGGCTCAACTCAAACTGACATCGCTCGCTACGCTTACTCAGCGACTCCTTTGGGCGCGCTGGTATTGCATTTAGCGACGATGCATGTTTATGCGATATACTATTGTCATCAATTACACAGAATCATTTGATCATGAAAACCAAAAACTTGTCGCTGATGTGCAGTTTGTCTGGTCTGTCCACGTTATTGTGTATCCTTGTATCAAAGAACAGTGATTTTTCTGTCTTGGGTCTTACGTCAGAATTCGTATCCGGATTCTTTCTGGGCTTGTCTATCGTTGCAAGTATCGTGACCATCGTGATTGGCGTCAATTTGGGTGTGGCGGCCAAACGGGACGATTCCATCCAAGGCTAAATGCTTGACTTCTGGTCATGGCAAGCGTGCATTCCTGCAATGTTGAGCGCGTGCCATATCAGCTTGTCCTGATCATCCTTTTCCATAAACGTCTGAAGTGTCCCTCGCGTCACTTCCTATTCACGTACCATGGGTTTCAGCGTGCATTTGGATTCGTCTATTTTCATTAAAATCTGCTTGACGCGACATTGTTGGTAATGCAGTCTGGTTCACATGCTATAAAAAATGTATGCGGCTTTGCTTGACTAACTTTAGCGGATTCAGCTTTTTATGATCAACATCAAAATATTTGTTTTCTTGCTGGCTATAGCGGGGTTGGCCCATGCAGTGGAAAAAAGTGAAGACATTGTTGTCGGTACTATAGAAACCATACATTCGAATGTCTTGAACGAAGATAAAAAGATCTGGGTATATGTTCCCAAGCCGAATGCAGGCCGGGGGCCGGAGAAGCCGGTTTATCCGGTTGTCTATTTGCTGGACGGCAGTGATCATTTTCTTTCGATGATGGGTTTGATGGAAAAGAAATGCCGGGGTATTGGCCATTCTTGTCCCGAAATGATTCTGGTTGCTGTTACCCATAATAATCGTCAGCGTGAACTGACACCGACCAAGGCAGGTTCGTATGCCCAGCCAGAAAAGATCAATGAAAACTCTGGCGGCGGCGAGGCTTTCTCTGCCTATCTGGAAAAAGAGCTGATTCCCTACATCAATGCAAAATATCCGGCGGCTCCCTATCGGGTATTGGTTGGCCATTCTTTGGGTGGCTTGACGGTGATGCATAATCTGATCAATCACAGCGCATTGTTCGATGTTTATCTGGCGATAGATCCCAGCATGTGGTGGGACAATGCACTGCTGGTCAAACAAATGGAAGTCGCGCTCAAGGACAATCGCTTTGCTAACAAATCGCTTTATCTGGCTGTTGCCAATACGCTGGCAAAGGGGGCCTCAATGGATCAGGTCAGATCTGGAAGCGATCAGGAAAGCAGGCATATCCGTTCCATACTCAAACTGGTCGATACACTGGATGCCCATCCACAAAAAGGCTTACGCTGGCAGTGGAAATACTATCCGGAAGAAGGCCACGCTTCTGTTCCTGTCCTGGCTGAGTATGATGGCTTGAACTTCTTGTTTGATTTTTACAAGCTGGCCGATTTTGTGCGCTTGTATGATTCGAAGATAGATGGTGCAGGTGAACTGAAGCAGCAGTTTGAAAAAATCAGCGCGCATATGGGCTATCGGCTTTTACCCGATCTGGAAACGATGGATGGGTTGGGACAGCATTTCTTGCGTGAGAAAAAATTGAAGAATGCCCATGATTTTTTTAGCGTGAATATGGAAAACTATCCACGCAATGCTTTGTCGCATGAAGGTATGGGTGATTACTACAGGGCGGCTGGTGATCAGGCCCGTGCGAAGGATGTATATCAGCAAGCCGTGAACCTGGATGCCAATTCCAAAGCCAAAGGGAAGCTGGATAAATTGAATGGCATCGTGGCTCGCTGATGGCTATTTGCGGAAATTAATTATCTATTCAGTGCGCCATGAACGCCGCTGAATTCCTGCCTTCGCAGGAATGACGATGTGGAAGGTAGCAGGATTAGCGGCCACTTCCGTATGAAGAGCAATGCGGTAAGCCAGAGAGCGGTTTCGCAATCAGATAGTAGTGCACTAGGCCCACCGTATTATCGCAGCATATCAAATCAATGTTTCTCGATCTTGGTCTGATTAATCTCATCCAGCCCATCCGCATCCAGGTGGGCGACATCACCCCATTGCACCAGCTTCACGTCTTTGCCCGCCACTTCAAAACGATTGATGCTGGCGTTGTAGATAGTGACTTCACGCGGTGCATGCAAGGGTAAATCTTTGGCCGCGCGGTAGGCGCATTCCAGTACGCCACCGTGGGCGACGATGGCGATTTTCTTGCCTTCAAATTGTTTAGCATAGTGCAGCACATGTTCCATCACGCGTTTGTGGAACTGGCGTATGGTTTCACCTTCATTTTCGCCGGGCGGGAATTGGGCATCGGGCTCATGCGCTTGCCAGGCATTGTATTCTTTGCGGTACAGGCTGGGCAGTTCACTGTACAGCTTGCCTTCAAAGCCGCCAAAGCAGCGTTCGCGCAAGCCCTTGTCTATGCGTGTGCTGATGCCTTGCAGGCGGGCGATTTCACCGGCAGTCTGCACGGCGCGCTGCAAATCACTGGAAACAATCGCATGCAGTTTTTCATTTTGCAAGGCCCAGGCCAATGCCTTGGCCTGACGTGTACCTTCGGCATTCAGAGGGATGTCGAGGTGGCCCTGCAAACGACGTTCTGCATTCCAGGCGGTCTCGCCATGGCGTATCAATAAAATTTCTGTAGGCTTCATATTTTGCTTATTTGGTCTTGAGCCAGAAGGTGACCGGGCCATCATTGGTCAGCGATACTTTCATGTCAGCACCAAAGCTGCCGGTTTCTACCTGGGCATGTTTGCTGCGTGCCTGGGCAACGAAGTAGTCGAATAATTGCCTGCCCAGTTCTGGTGGTGCAGCCGGTGTGAAAGAGGGGCGGGTGCCGGAATTGGTATCGGCTGCCAACGTGAATTGCGGTACCAGCAGCAGACCGCCCTGTACGTCAGTGACACTGCGATTCATCTTGCCAGCATCGTCAGAAAAGACGCGGTAAGCCAGTAATTTTTTCAGTAAATCATCAGCCTGTTTTTCAGTATCTTCGCGTTCGGCGCAGACCAGCACCATCAGACCTGCATTGATGGCACCTATGGTGTTGCCATCGACGACGACTTTGGCTTCGGTGACTCTTTGTAGTAGGGCGATCATGGGGGGGGTAATTGGTATCGTTGCTTGGGGGCGGAGAGACGGGGTGAAATCTCGTAGGTTGGGCCGGGCCCCGCTGGGCTACGGTTTACCAGCCCAACACTGGGCCTTGGCAAACGCATACATTATTTAAACGCAGAGTGTTGGGCTGATGAAGCGTAGCCCAACCTACAGGGCTACGAAATTTAAAATATCAAGCCGTCAACGTCACTTTCGCAAATTTACGCTTACCCACTTGTACTACAAACGTCCCTGCTTCAACCTTCAAAGCTTTGTCACTTATGACTGTGCCATCAATACGCACGCCGCCTTGTTCCACCATACGCAAGGCTTCTGATGTAGAGGCACAAAGATTGGTTTGCTTCAGCAACTGGCTTATGCCAAGTGGCGCACCACTCAAACTAACTTCTTCCACATCATCCGGTATGCCACCCTTGGAACGGTTCACGAAATCCGCCAGCGCGTCTTCTGCCGCCTGCTTGTTATGGAAGCGGGTCACGATTTCCTGGGCGATGGCAACTTTGATGTCGCGCGGGTTCTGGCCTTCGGCCACGGCTTTTTTGTAAGCGGCAATCTGTTCCAGTGTGCAGAAAGACAGCAACTCGTAGTAACGCCACATCATGGTGTCCGAGATACTCATGATCTTGGCGAACATGGTGTTGGCAGGTTCCGTGATGGCGATGTAGTTGTTCTTGGATTTGGACATCTTCTCAACGCCGTCCAGGCCTTCCAGCAAAGGCATGGTCAAGATACATTGCGGTTCCTGGCCATAATCCTTTTGCAGTTCACGGCCAACCAGCAGGTTGAATTTTTGATCAGTACCACCCAGTTCCAGGTCAGATTTCAGGGCCACAGAGTCGTAGCCCTGCATCAGCGGGTACAGGAATTCATGCACCGAAATGGGCGTGCCAGCCTTGAAACGCTTGGTGAAATCATCACGCTCCATCATGCGGGCCACGGTGTACTTGGATGACAGTTGTATCATGCCGCGCGCACCCAGCGGGTCTGACCATTCCGAGTTGTAGCGGATTTCAGTCTTGCTGGCGTCCAGCACCAGAGACGCCTGTTTGAAGTAAGTCTGGGCGTTGTCTTCGATCTGCTCGCGCGTCAGCGGGGGGCGGGTGACGTTACGACCAGACGGGTCGCCGATCATGGACGTGAAATCACCGATCAAAAAGATGACGGTATGGCCCAGATCTTGCAACTGTCGCATCTTGTTGAGTACCACGGTATGGCCCAGGTGCAAATCTGGTGCAGTCGGGTCCAGGCCCAGCTTGATGCGCAAGGGTTTGCCGCTTTGTTCGCTGCGCGCCAGTTTTTGCGCGAATTCAGACTCGATTAATAGTTCATCAACACCGCGTTTGGTCACTGCCAGCGCGTGTTGCACCGCATCGGACAAAGGCAGGATTTTGCTGGCCTGTTCGGCCTTGTCAGTAGAGTTTGAATTTTGTACAGAAGTCATAGTAAAATCACATCAAATTTTTTGTAACACCGCTGGTCGAATTCGTAATCTGAATCCATAATCAGCGTTTTGCCAAATTCTGGGTGTTGGTTAAATTGCCGGGATTAATCATAAGCGTTACAAGCCACCGGATACTTGCAATTTTACTTGCTAAGTGATTTTCAGGCGGATTTTGTGAATACTTTATAATCCCATCCCTGGCCTTGCAGTCTTGCTATGTTGTGCATCTTGTGCACGCTCTCAATGACTACAACAAGCCCGAATTTTCGATAAAAACAGTCAATTTTAACTTATTGCATGCGTCCATCAGATAAATTACTTCGTTTAGCTTCTGGTAGCAGACTGTTGTTCGGCACCACGCGCGCTTCGCGCATCGTCTCTGTTTCCGCTCTTTTCTTTGCTGTCTGCGCATTTGGCGCAGTAGGCGTAGCGCCGCTGGCACCTGATGCCTCGGACCTGCCAGTCAAGAGAATCACCGAAGAACTGTCCCTGCCAAAACTGGAAGACCAGGTTGCTGCACTCGAAGCGAGTGAGCAACAATTCACCAGGGAAGCGACCTTCAAGAGCAGTGAACCATTGAGTACATTCTTGCAACGCATCGGTGTTGACGATGACGAAGCAAGCCAGTTTATCAAGTCAGACAGTATTGCCCGCAGCATGTTGCAGTTCCGGGCAGACAAGACCGTTGCAGTCAAAACGGATGATGAAGGTGAACTGTTGTGGTTGCAGACAACCGTCTCAGATGGCCCCGACAAGCCCGTCAGAAATATCGTCATCAAGCGCGATGCCAATGGTAAATTGGTATCTTCCGACATCACCGCCAGTCTGGAACGACGCGTGGAAATGGCTACTGCCTATATCCGCACCGCGTTTTACCCTGCTGCCGATGATGCCTTGATCCCTTATAACGTCACCGAACAGGTCAAGTCCATGTTCGAGACCAATGTTGATTACCAGCGCCTGCAAAAGGGTGATTATTTCAACATTGTCTATGAAAGTTTTTGGCAAAACGGTGAACGTGTACGCACCGGCCGTGTACTGGCAGGCGAATTCAGCAATTCTGGCAAGCTGTATCAGGCGGCCTGGTTTGAAGAAACTGGCGGCAAAGGTGGCTATTACACCTTTGACGGCAAATCCCTGAAAAAAGCCTTCCTGAAATCGCCGATAGAATTTACCCGCGTGTCGTCCGGTTTCTCCATGCGCGTGCATCCTATCTCAGGTCAATGGAAAGCCCATAAAGGTGTTGATTTTGCTGCCGCCACTGGCACACCGATACGTGCTTCCGCTGATGGTGTGGTTGATTCAGCCGCGCCCAGCAATGGTTATGGCAATCTGGTCGTGCTCAAACACTGGAATAACTACAGCACTGCCTATGCCCATATGAGCCGCTTCGCTGCCGGTATCCACAAGGGCAGCAAGGTTAGTCAGGGTGATGTCATTGGCTATGTCGGCACTACCGGCTGGTCTACAGGCCCGCATCTGCATTATGAATTCCGCGTCAACAATGAAGCGCGCGACCCCATGTCCATCAACATGACGGAAGCCGCCCCATTGGCCGCGAATGAAATGAACCGTTTCAAAGGCTTTGCCGGTGATATGAACCACAGGTTCAATCTCTTGCATCCTGAACGTATGGCTGAAACCATGAAACTGGCATTGCGCTAGGCCTGTATTAAGCCACCAGCTTGAACAAGTACCCGCCAGTTTCATTCATGCCCGCTCGTTTTGTCACAACCTTGGTGACAGCATGAGCGGGCATGTTGCGTTTACTGTGCGTAAAGCCGTGGCCGCAGATGCGCCAGCGTTGACGGTACTGATATTGCAGGTGTGGCTGGATACCTATGCAGTGCATGGCATACGCCCGGCGATTGCCGCTTATGTACTGGATGAACTTACGTTGGCCAGAACCAGTGCTTATCTGGCGCAGGCCCAGACCCATACCCATATCTTGCTGGCAGAGGCTGATCAGCACCTGGTTGGCTATTGCCAGACTACATCGGGCAAGCCCGGTCCGCAATCTACAATAGCCGACGCTGAGCAGGCTGAAGTCGATCACCTATACGTGCACCCCCGTTTTTTTGGCCATGGTATAGGGCAAAGATTGCTGGCCGATGCGGAACTGGCTCTGCAAGCCCAGGGGATAAAACAGGCATGGTTGTCGGTGTGGGTAGGTAATGCACGTGCACTGCAGTTTTATCCACGGGCGGCCTATCAGGAAACCGCCGTCAGCATATTCCAGATGGGTGAAGAGAAAATCGAAAACAGAATTTTTTCCAAAATGCTGTAATCTTCAAAATAGTCCCTTTCCATCTAGTCCCTTTCCATTAACCAAGCGAGTGCCAGCATGTCAGACCATTCAGAAAACAGCGTACCCGTCTACCTCGGTTTAATGTCCGGTACCAGCCTGGATGGCGTTGATGGTGTGCTGGTCAGCTTTCCTGACTCCGCAGATGGCAATGAAGCCACGGCTGCCATGCAGATTATCGCCAGTGCCTATGTGCCTTTTGATGATGCTTTGCGGCAGCAGGCCATGGCCATGCAGCAGCCGGGCGAAAATGAAATTCACCGCGAAGCCTTGCTGGCCAATGCGCTGGCGCATTGCTACGCAGCCTGCGTCCATGCCTTGCAAGCCAAGTCGCCACTCAGCCGCATACATGCCATAGGCGCGCACGGGCAAACCATACGCCATCGGCCAGAACTGGGCTATACCCGCCAGACCAATAATCCGGCTTTGCTGGCTGAATTGACGGGCGTGGATGTGATTGCCGATTTCCGCAGCCGCGATGTGGCTGCCGGTGGGCAGGGTGCACCGCTAGTGCCGGCATTTCATCGCGCCGTCTTTGGCAAGCCTGGCAGTTGTCGTGTGGTGGCCAATATTGGTGGCATCAGTAACATCAGCATTCTGGCGGAAGATGGACATACCCTGGGTTTTGATACTGGCCCTGGCAATGTATTGATGGATGCCTGGATACAAAAACATCACGGCAAAAGCTATGATCAGGACGGTGCCTGGGCGGCCCAGGGGAAAGTCATCCCTGCCTTGCTGCAACAATTGTTGTCCGAAGCCTATCTGCAATTACCGGCCCCCAAAAGCACCGGGCGTGATTTATTCCATATGGCATGGCTGCAAGATAAGCTGCACAGCAAGCAGCACGATTTTGCCCACGCGCAGGCCGTTGACGTGCAGGCCAGCCTGTGCGAATTTACTGCCCAGACTTTAGCCAATGATATCGTGCGGCATGCAGCGCAGGCCAGTCATGTGTATGTCTGTGGTGGTGGTGCCTTCAACCATCAACTGATGCAGCGCTTGCAAAACTTGCTGGCGGCACAGGCTTGCCCCGCCCGCGTGTGCAGCACCGCGGATTTGGGCGTTGCCCCGGAGCAGGTGGAAGCACTGGCCTTCGCCTGGCTGGCCAGACAGTTCAGCTTGCGCTTGCCGGGCAATCTGGCGGATGTTACCGGCGCAGCTGGCGCACGCATATTGGGTGCGTTGTATCCGGCCTGATGGTTGATCCTGGCCCCCCATTTTTCGACGCGGAAAGCACACAGAAATGCTGAGTTGAACGCGGCATTTATTCCGTTCACACATCGCCCATTGTCATGTTGTGACTAACCGACAATACTTTCCGGTTGAAAACGCAAGACTTCATTTTAGTGAATTTCATCTAAAACACTGCGCGCCTGCTCTGGCGGTGCACTTCCCTAGAGTGCGTATAAATGATTTAACTCATTTTTATACTGCTGCTATCGTCGGAATTATCCAACAACCGGCTTTTTTCATCTCTCTTTATGTTGCATGGCAACTTGCTAATCCGGGCTGCTGATCCTAGCCTGAGGCTGCCATCACAAGCATCAGCTCACAGAAGCTGAGCCATTGGCACCGCTGAGTTTCATTTCAACGATAACAAAGAAAGAGACAAAATGAAAAAAAGCATGATGAAGAAATTGTTCGTGTGTGTAGTCGCCCTGATGATGCTACCGGCACCATCTTGGGCATCAGGTTATACGGAAACAAAATATCCGATCGTGCTGGTGCACGGCCTGTTTGGATTCGACAATATCGGTCCTGTCGATTATTGGTATGGGATTCCTTCCGCTTTGCGCAGCGATGGTGCCCGGGTGTATGTGACCCAGGTAGCAGCTGCCAACAGCACTGAAGTCCGGGGTGAGCAATTGCTGACCCAGGTCAAACAGATACTGGCCGTTACCGGTGCCAGCAAGGTCAATCTGATTGGTCATAGCCATGGCGGGCCTACCACTCGCTATGTCGCTTCCATCCGGCCTGATCTGGTGGCATCCGTGACATCGGTGGGTGGTGTGAATCGCGGTTCCAAAGTAGCAGATGTACTGCTGGGTGTTGCACCGGCAGGTTCACTGTCGAATACTGTACTGGTGTCCATTACCAATGGCCTGGCGCAGATCATCAGTTTCTTGTCCGGCAAACCTACGCTGTCGCAAGATTCGCTGGCCGCTGCCAATTCACTGAGCACGGCCGGTTCACTGAAGTTCAATGCCAAATATCCGGAAGGCATTCCCACCACGACCTGTGGTGAAGGTGCTTATACGGCCAAAGGTGTGGCGTATTTTTCCTGGAGCGGCGCCAAGCCTTATACCAATGTACTCGATATCATCGATCCGGCATTGGCACTGACTTCACTGGCTTTCGGATCAGAAAAAAATGATGGACTGGTCGCCAGTTGCTCCGCCCATCTGGGCAAGGTGATTCGTGACGATTATGCGATGAATCATCTGGATGAAGTTAACCAGACCATAGGATTGATCAACATTTTTGAGACCAATCCGGTTACGATATACAGGCAGCATGCAAATCGTTTGAAAAATCAGGGCCTGTAATCACAAGGCTTTGATCTGAGTTTTGATGTTCAGGCAAACCAGATGGTGGCGTAGTGACAGCACACCACTATCTGGCCCAGGCAGAAAATTGCTAAATGATATGCATAGGAGCGGTGCTCAATGAGAACAGGTAATCTTGCATTTGCAGGCGCGACGACATTGTGCGTCGCTGCTTTTTTTGTTTTTACTGCTTTAAAAAACGAGCCCAATCAAGAACCCATCAAGCTGCGCAAGGCAGATCACAGCTTTGATTTTGTGCGCTCGATGGAAGGTACGACCGGTGACGGCAAAATCAGCCAGGATGCCGCCGGTGATTTACAGATCAATGTTGAACTGCGGCTGTTGTTTGATTATTACCTGGCCGCCATCGGCGAAAAAAAACTGGATGAAATTCAGGCAGAAATTGAAAAAGTGCTGACCCAGAAACTGGGTAGTAAAGCCGCCCAGCAAGCCAAAGATTTATTGGCACGCTATATTCAATACAAACAGTCATTACTGACGGTGGAAAGTAATGCGCAAAATATTAACCCGGGAAAAACCGGCATGAGTGTTGCAGCAAGACAACGCTGGACCGCCATGCAGCAAGTGCGCCAGCGTTATTTCAGCGATCGCGAAAACCAGGCCATGTTTGGCTTTGATGATGCCTATGACCAGGACGCACTGGCAAGAATGGACATCGCAGAAAATAGCAGCCTGTCGGCTGAAGATAAAAAAGCACAACTGAAAGCACTGGATGATGCCTTGCCCGCCGCCTTGAAAGAAGAAAAAAATGCGCCTTATCAGGTAGTGCGGCTGGAAGAGCAGGCACAGAGCCTGCGTGCCAATGGTGCCAGCGACGAAGAAGTCTTTCGTATGCGCGCTGCCGCCACCTCGCCCGAAGCTGCGGCCAGACTGGCCCAGGTCGACAAGGACGAAGCTGCCTGGAAATCACGCATACAACAATACCTGGACCAAAAAAATCGCCTGAGTACCGAAATGGCTTTTCACAGCGAATCAGAAAAGCAGGGCGCCCTGCAGCAGGTACGCAATCAGTTTTTCAGTGCGGATGAGCAGCGGCGTTTGCCAGCGTATGAGTGATGCGGGGTAGCTTTGACATTGAGGTGTGAAATCTGACTGGCGGACCCAGATCAGTCTGCACGTCAGCCGTGCACCTCAATCATGTACCTCAATAAGGTCCACCAAGCTAAGGAAGAGAATCAGGCCAGGCTGAGTTCTTCAGCCTGTTCTTCTTCAGGCACGTTTTCCAGTGCTTCCATCAATGCGCGATCGACGACCTTGTCGAGTACCAGTATCTTCGCGCGTTTTTCGCGGAAGGTTTGTTCGAGTTCTTCGGCAGAGACCTGGAAGGTCTTGTCTTTGTCGCCCGTGGTGAAGATGTACAGACTGCGCATGGGGCTGACCCAGGCCAGTTTGACTTTGTTGGTACCACCGGATTTTTTGGTGAATTCTAGCCAGACGCCGCGTTCCAGTTCGGTGACGGTGTCTACATGTTCATCAGGTGGTGGCGGTGGTTCCTGCTCAACCTTGCTTTCAGCTTCGGCACGTTTTGCCAGGCGACGTTCAGCGGCTTGCTGGGCGACTTCAACGGCAATTTCAAGCTGACGTTCTGGTGACAGATCCAGCGGTGCACGCACGATGGATGCGTGACATTCTGCCAGTTCGGCAAAGAACTGCACACGGT
Source organism: Undibacterium sp. Ji49W (assembly GCF_049340205.1). Lineage (NCBI taxonomy): Bacteria > Pseudomonadati > Pseudomonadota > Betaproteobacteria > Burkholderiales > Oxalobacteraceae > Undibacterium > Undibacterium sp. Ji49W. The sequence goes on from NZ_JBMPOW010000001.1 coordinate 51,594, forward strand.
CAGCGTCTTCCCACTTGATCAGGCTCAGCCATTTGTTTAGACGGGCCAGAATGGCAGGCAGGCGATTCAATAATTCCTGGCGCTGTTGCAGCGTGATCTTGGGCTTGACGCTCCAGATCAGATCATCCATGGTTTTGATGGCGTCTTCAACGGCGTAAGGTTTTTCTTCCTTGACGCTATAGGCCAGGGTCAATACCTTGGTCCAGCGGCTTTCGAGGAAGGTTTCGACAAAGGCGACCACTTCACCGGTACCAACACGCAATGCCACTTCATGGGTGGCGGCCACATTGGCCTGTTTGACTTTTTCTTTTCTCAGCGCCGTGTTGATCGGTGCCTGCAAAGCCTGGGATGCTTCTTCTTCCTCTTTCTTGATGAACGATTCGAGGTCGTTGACGACTTCATCAAAGAGTGCGATTTCCTGGTCAAACTCTTGCTGCACACGATGCACATTACGCTGCATGGTCTGGAACAGCGGGTCTTGCTGACCCTTTTTCTGATCCCATGCCAGGCTATAACGCGACAGTAATTCAATCAGGCGACGTGCCGGATGGTCTTCCTGGAAAAAGAATTCCTTGTCCAGCAGCGCTGCTTTCAACACTGGTATCTGCAATACAGATATCAATTCCTTGATCTGTTGCGGGATGGCCTGATTGCGGAAGACGCTATCGAATACCTGTGACAACAAATCAAGCGTATTCTTTTCTACGCCGGTATTGGCCAGTTCGGGCATTTGCTCGCGCATTTGTGACAGACGCAATACGTCTTGCGCACCGGCCATCAATTGCTGTAGCTTGACGCTCTTTTGCAGATCCGCCAGTTTCTGGAACATCTGGGCACGTGCTGCCACTTGCTGTTGTTCGCCACCAGCGCCAAAGCCTGAGTAAGGCGTCGCGCCCTGACCGTCACCGGACGACGCTTCGCCACCACTGCCACCAGCGCTGCCATGCATGCCACCGGAACCGCCGCCGCCATTCATGCCGCCCGCGCTGCTACCACCCATGCCACCCATGCCGCCAGGGCCACCACTGCCACCGCCTCCATGACCGCCACCACCATGGGCGAACTGGCCGCCATCATTGGCCGCGTTTTGGTTACCACCAGACAGGAAGCTACGCAGTTTTTGGGATACGTCACCGGGTGTTGCTGCTACCGGCGCTGCTTCCTTGCGACGTTCTGCACTGCTGCGGCTACGGCGTATGCGGAAAGATTCATGCAGTTCCGGCAAGATGCCTTTGGCAACCAGTGCCTCGTTCAGGGTGTTTAATATTGGTTCAAGGTCAAACAGGATTTCTGCGCGAAGCAAAGGCAATACCAGTTCGTGGGTATTGATCTCTGGATCAAATTCACACCAGGCCGCGTAAATAGTGTGCAAGAACACTTCTGGACGGAAGGGATTTTGTGCAATGCTCAGCGCTTCATGGTCCATCAAGTGGGCAAAGCGCATGTTCAGCGCGGCATATTGCTCGGCGCTGTCCAGTTCCAGTGTGCGACTGGCACGGCTTAGGGCCAGCTTCTTGTCCATTTCTTCATACGTTACCAGGCTCAAGGCAATATCAACTGGTGAGGCAATGGCACGCACACCCTGCAACAGGGCGTCAATCTCTTTACGGAAGCCTTTTTCAAACCCGGCAGAAGTCAGGTAATAAAAGGCGTAGGAATTCTTCTTTAGTAATTGGCCGGCGTTGAAGCTCAGGTTGGCTTCACGGGCATCCATGCTGTGTTCAGACAGGGCCAGGAATGCATTTGACAAGCGGGCCGAAAAGGCATCCAGCTGTGACACCACCAAATGCGTTGCTAATGGAATTAAACCGCGCAAGACCTCATCCCGGGACTGCAGGGCAGGTCCGGTAGATGCAGGTTTATTGACGGGATTCGACATGGCAGCAATAAAGTCAAGGTTATTTTATCAATACTTGAAACACAAAACAGTAAAAGCCAGGAAAAGCTGTAATCAGCAGGCGTCCTGGCAAGTCGGCAGGCCCAGGGAAACATTGTGGCAGGCTCGCAGGCTTCAAACATGTGCGCAAAAATCAGGCACTATGGTAGAAACATTTTATTACCACCTGATTAAGATTTCAGGCTCATAATTCATACAGATATTTTTGGAAGTCTGACTGCACTATATACCGTTAATTTCCACATGGAAATGTTTGAAACGCAATTTCTGCGACATTTTTAATGTATATATTGCAGCGCACTGCCAAAAAAGAATCTTGTTTGAAAATGTCCCCTAAAATTGCTTGTCAGAAATACACTAAATACATACTTTTCTCAAGATTGCTCTAAAATAGCAGGCTTGGCAGGGTTTACCCTATTTCAAACGCCGTTTTTTACTTTTGGTTTCACTTTATTTCTATTAACGGCGCATGCAAAACATTTCTTTATGACAAAAAAACAAGCAACTGCAAATCATTTGGAAACATCGCTGCCGGCAGGCATGACATTCGAAGCTGCGATGACCGAATTGACGGCACTGGTTGCCAGTATGGAGGCAGGCGAATTGCCGCTTGAGGCTTCTGTAAGTGCTTACCAACGTGGTTCTGAATTGATTAAATACTGTGCAGCCCAGCTTGACAAGGTAGAACAGCAAGTCAAAGTGCTGGAAGCTGGAATGCTCAAACCTTTGAGCATTGATGGCGCAGAGGATGCAGTATGAGCGAGGATTTTCGACACTGGATGCGACAAACCCAGGCCGGATGTGAAACCAGCCTGACGCGTTTCCTGCCGGATGAAAACACCGTTCCGCAACAATTGCATGCCGCCATGCGTTATGCCACCCTGGATGGCGGCAAACGCGTGCGCCCCTTGCTGGTTTATGCTGCCGGGCAGTTGTTCGACGCGCCTGCAGATCTGTTGAGTCGCGCCGCTGCTGCGGTAGAAATGATCCACGCCTATTCACTGGTGCATGACGACATGCCCTGTATGGATGATGATGCTCTGCGCCGTGGCAAGCCCACCGTGCACGTCAAGTATGACGAAGCCACCGCCCTGCTGGTCGGTGATGCCTTGCAGGCACAGGCATTTTTGGTTTTGTCCGAAGGTGTGGATGGTGATGCCACCAGCCGCTTGTCCATGATGCGCCTGCTGGCGACGGCTGCCGGTTCGGTTGGCATGTGCGGTGGCCAGGCGATTGATCTGGCCAGTGTCGGCGTCGCCCTTAATCGGGAACAGCTTGAACAGATGCACAGATTAAAAACTGGCGCCTTGCTGCGTGCTTCAGTATTGCTGGGAGCCATGAGTGGCAAAGCGCTGTCGCCGCAAGAAAACCAGGCGCTGGATCAGTATGCTGCTGCTATCGGCCTGGCATTTCAGGTGGTGGATGATGTACTGGATGCGACTGCCGATTCGGCCACCCTGGGCAAGACCGCAGGCAAGGATGCAGCAGACAACAAGCCGACCTTTGTCAGCCTCATGGGGTTGGATGCCTCGCGCGCATTGGCAACGCAACTGTGCCATGATGGGCATGCAGCGCTGGCTGAATTTGGCGAAAAAGCCTGGCTCTTGCATGAGCTGGCAGATTTGATCGTGCAACGCCAGGCCTGAAGATAGCTTGTAACACCGTAGGGTGCGCCATGTGCACCACAATGAGCACCACAATGAGCACCACAAGCCGGCAAGGCAAATCGAACGGTGCGCATGGCGCACCCTACGGGTCTGGAGCAAGTTTTAATATGGCCCGGTGAAGATTTGCACTACCCTGAAATGTGCGTAATGTGCGTAATGTGCGGTATGTGCGGTATGTAGGGTGCGCCATGCGCACCATGAGCCAGCGGGAAAATCGTATGGTGCGCCTACGCACCCTGCGGGTAGTACATGAGGCGGTTTTGCGTAAGTCCTAAAATAGAAGAATGCGATAACAGCACTGACCATCGCCAGGTTTTTGAATTAACGATTGATCAGATCTGTTTAGCCAAGTAACGAAAATAACAATGACGACTTTATTGAACACCATTAATTCCCCTGCTGATCTGCGTGGCCTGTCACGTCAGCAACTCAAGCCGCTGGCTGATGAATTGCGCCAGTATGTGCTTGATTCTGTTTCCAAGACAGGCGGCCATTTGTCGTCCAACCTTGGTACGGTGGAATTAACCATTGCCCTGCACTATGTCTTCAACACACCTGAAGACAGACTGGTGTGGGATGTTGGCCATCAAACCTACCCACACAAGATACTTACCGGTCGCCGCGACCAGATGCACAGCCTGCGCCAGTTGAACGGCATATCCGGCTTTCCGCGTCGGGTTGAAAGCGAATACGACACCTTTGGTACTGCCCATTCATCCACCTCCATTTCTGCAGCATTGGGCATGGCCGTGGCTGCCCGCACCAAAGGTGAAGACCGTCATGCAGTGGCCATCATTGGCGATGGTTCCATGACCGCAGGTATGGCCTTTGAAGCGATGAACAATGCCGGTGTGAATGAAGACATCAACCTGCTGGTAGTGCTGAATGACAATGACATGTCCATTTCGCCACCGGTAGGTGCACTGAACCGTTACCTGGCCCGTCTGATGTCTGGCAAGTTTTATGCGGCTGCCCGCAATGTCGGCAAATCCGTTTTGCCATCACCCGTGCTGGAACTGGCCAAACGCTTTGAAGAACATGCCAAGGGCATGATCGTGCCGGCTACCATGTTTGAAGAATTCGGTTTCAATTACATCGGCCCCATTGATGGTCATGATCTCGATTCTTTAATCCCGACGCTGCAAAACATCAGGAACCTCAAAGGGCCGCAGTTTTTGCACGTGGTTACCAAAAAAGGTCAGGGCTATAAACTGGCCGAGGCTGATCCGGTTTTGTACCATGGTCCAGGCAAGTTCAATCCGGCAGAAGGCATCAAGCCAGCTGCTGCGCCAGCCAAGCAAAGCTATACCCAGGTGTTTGGCCAGTGGCTGTGCGACATGGCTGCGGCTGACGACAAACTGGTCGGCATTACCCCCGCCATGCGTGAAGGTTCTGGCATGGTAGAATTTGAAAAGCAATTCCCAAAACGCTATTACGATGTCGGCATCGCCGAACAGCATTCCGTCACCTTTGCCGGTGGTCTGGCATGCGAAGGCTTGAAGCCCGTCGTCGCCATTTATTCCACCTTCTTGCAGCGCGCCTACGATCAACTGATACACGACGTTGCCCTGCAAAACCTGGACGTCACCTTTGCACTGGACCGCGCTGGCCTGGTCGGTGCCGACGGCGCCACCCATGCCGGTAATTATGACCTGGCTTACCTGCGCTGCATCCCCAATATGATCGTCATGGCGGCTTCCGATGAAAACGAATGCCGCCAGATGTTAAGCACTGCTTACCAGTATCCCGGCCCTGCCGCCGTGCGGTATCCACGTGGTGCCGGCATAGGTGTGCCGACCGATAAAGATTTGAATACCATTCCCTTGGGTCGGGGTGAAATCAAACGTCAGGGCAAGCGTATTGCCATTCTGGCGTTTGGCTCCATGGTTCAACCGGCATTAAAAGCGGCAGAACAACTCGATGCCACGTTAGCCAATATGCGCTTTATCAAACCGCTGGATGTTGAACTGGTCAAATCCCTGGCAGCCAGCCATGACATATTGGTGACTGTAGAAGAAGGCTGCACCATGGGTGGCGCAGGCTCTGCCGTGGCGGAAGCCCTGGCCGAAGCAGGCATCACCAAACCCTTGCAGATACTGGGTCTGCCCGACAAGTTTGTCGATCATGGCGACCCGGGTGTACTGCTGGCGCAATGTGGGCTGGATGCCGCAGGTATCGAGCGGTCAGTACGGGCGCGCTTTGGTGACTTACGTGACTTTGGTGATTGATGTTTGACCCAAGGTCAAGGCATTCACCATCTATAAAGGCTGCTTGCGAGCAGCCTTTATTACGAGGAACGATGATATTCAGATCGAAAACTTAAGACCAAGAGACTCACCACAGAGACACTGAGACACAGAGAAGGGCAGAGTTTGTTTGTTGCCGTGCTGGTGCTCGGCAATGCATCCTGATGACTGCCCGGATTACCTCCGGCAATGTTTACTCATAAACGCAAACACATCCTCAAACCAGATATCACTTCCCCGATAAGAAAAGCTATGCCCATCTTTGTCTGATTTGCCGAAGGGCGGGTAGATTTTCATTTCCGATGTCTTGCCTGCCTGCTGCATTTCTGCATGCAACACTTTGCTGGGGGCCAGGTCATAATCATTTTCTGCCTGAAAAAAGAATACGGGGGCCTGGGCTGATCTTACCGCTGTCCTCATCAAATCTTGCAAGGCAGCCGCCTTGCTCCAGCTCTCGGCCCCGCCTGCGGCATCAACCGCTGCACAATACGGGTAAGCTGCGACACCAAGCACGGTCTGTATTCCACCAAAAGATTGGCCTGCAACGGCAATCGTATTCGCCTGTACAAAGGCTTGCGTTTTCAGCCATTGCAAGCCGGCCAGTTGGTCTTGTAAATGATCGGTGCTGTGCAGGCGCACCATGGTCGCCACTGCTTCGCTCATGCCGCCACGACGTTGCGCTGCGGCGATTTCATCGCTGATGTAAGGGCCTGCTTTGGCACTCAATCCCTGGCCACGGCGGTATGGCATGAAGAAGACCCAGCCACGGCTGGCAAACAGAGGCCCAAGTACCTTGCTGGCATCGCTGCTCCACATGCCGGATGCACTGCCGTGGTTATACAAGACCGCAGGGAAAGGGCCATTGCCAGCAGGCTTATACAATTCCCCACCGAGCGTCAGTGCCTGGTTTTCAAAATGAACAATTTCGGGTACTGTCGCATTGTCGATCTTGTCATTGGCTTGTGTCGCGTTGACAAAATACAGGCTGGCTATTGCTGCGATGCAGAGTTTGATCTTCATGTATGTAATTCCGTTTGCCTGATGTTTTCTGATCTGGACACTGAAAAATACTGCAGGCCAATATCGCTGATATGGCTACTTTAATAGAGGACTTGAATGGACGCTACTGAAATTCGCGCTTTGACAGATCGCTATATAGACGCCTACAACCGCAAGGATATTGCAACGATGTTGCTGACTATCCATGCCGGGGTAGAGTTCAGCAACATATCCATGGGTGTAGTCAATGCGCACACCGTTGGTGCTGCTGAATTTAAAGCACTGGCAGAGCAATCAGTTGCACTGTTCAGCGAACGGCATCAAGACATCATATTTTTCGAAAACGGCGAAAACACCGCAGTGGCAGGTATCAAGTTTCGTGCAGTGGTCGCCATTGATCTGCCAAATGGCCTGAAGAAAGGGCAAGTATTGGAAATGGACGGCCGTTCGGAATTTGAATTTCGAGATGGTCTGATTTCAAAAATCAAGGATATCAGCTAAGCTTTATTAATTTGGTTATCCAAAGAAATTTCCCTGTAATGCGAAGGGGGTAGACCTGTAAAGCTGACCACGCGTGTACGTGTTTGTGAGGAAGAAAAAATGCAACGTATAACAATTTGTGATGGCCCAGGTTACCCAACACTGGCGGCATCAGAGCATGCTAGTTTCACGTTTTGTTTCGGCCCTAAGCCTGGTCTGACAGATGAACAGATAAAAACCATATTGTGGCTACGTCATCTGGGTGCGCGGACTTCAATGAAAAAAGATAAGGTGACACTGGTGCTCAACCGCGTAACGCCTGAGCATTACGACAGAATTGTCGCGATCTTGCAGAAGGAATCCATATCATTTGAACTGATGGCCTGATTGTAAGCAGGCATCTGGTGACTGACCTACGTCAAAATGAACTGAATGATCAGAAGAGGAAGCTACTGTATGCAAGACAAATCTTTTACCGGTGGCTCGCGAATAGGTTGGGTCAATGCTTCATGGCCGTTTGCTAAGCTGAACATTTCGCGGCAAAAAGTTGTGCTTACAACTTTTGGAAAATATGAATTCAGCTCTGATCAAGTCGTTTCATTTGAACCCTACGGCGTGATCCCCGTCATCGCCAGCGGTATACGCATCAATCATAATCGCCCGGATTATCCAGATACCATCATTTTCTGGTGTTTGGGTCGGCGCGATACGGTACTGAACAGCTTTGCGCAGTGTGGTTTTCAAGCCTGCGGCAAAGCCAGCGCAAGATCACAGGGCATGCCCATGCGCTGGAGTGTGCTTATCGCCATGTTACTCATCTGGAATGTGCTGTTTTTTCTCGATCTGCCATCTCAACTTTCGCATCTCCGCGCTGAACCCGGTCCCTTTCAAATACTCGCACTGGTATCGGCATGTGCATTTGCAAGCTCAGCGAAATTATCCCCAGGCGTGCAAAAAATGATCATGCGGGAGGGGCGTCACTTCGGTGAGGTGAAATCGTTTTTCGGGTTGATGCAGTCACTGACAGGGACTTTGGCGCTGGGGTTTGGATTGGCGTATTTTCTTAGATGAAGTCCGAAAACTAGAACGAGCAACGAAAGTCTGATACGCTAATTTTTTCAGTCAAAAATTAGACCTGAGAAGGGGCAAAAGTGATTTTCAAACCTAAATGCTGGATTTGCGGTGAAGTTGCCGATAGTGAGGAGCATATGATCAAAGCGTCGGATTTGCGATCTATTTTTGGTAAATTCACTGTTCATGCACCTATCTATAGGCACTCCCAAGACAACCCAAACGAAACGGTTCAAGGGCCAAATTCAATAAAGGTTAAATTTTCACCTTCGTTATGTAGTAACTGTAATAACGCACGTACACAAAATCATGACAAGGCTTGGCAACGTTTTTCAGAAGTAATACGAAGCAACGTGCCTCCATTAAAGAGTGGTTCTAGAATACCTCTTAAAGAAATTTTTAATGAAAGAACTGAAACTGAAATACTTAATGTCCATTTGTATTTTGTTAAGCTCTTTGGCTGTTATGCCGTTGAGTACAGTATTCCACTCCCCATTCATCAATTTGCGTTTAGTATTCTCGAAGAAACTCCCCAACCAAATCTAGAATTGACGTTTGTACATATCCCGAAAAAATCTACGAGATATGAAATCCAAGTCGGGAAAATAGATGCAATGAATGCCATTTCTAGTACGGGAACGAGAACAGTTTCCGCGATTTGGTATTACATAGTAGGGTCACTCGGTGTGTTGGTGTCGTATAAAGAAATTGGTCGACGTCGACTTAACGCTTATGAGGGCTGGCATCCGGATTCCATAAATCCAAGTATTAAACTTAGATGAAATGGAATATCCTCGACGTATTTTTTTTATAAAAGCGATGAGATTAATATAAATTATTAATTGCCAAAATAATTTAGAACTTTAGCAGCTATTTAGACTATTACAGGTGCAGCTAAACACGTAATGTTCGTTCAAGAAGCCCTGAGTAAGCGTAGCGAGCGGCGCTAGTTTGGGTTAAGAAGCGCAGTCGTACGAAAGTACGTCGAGCATCGCAGGCCCAAAATCGCGCCGCGCAGTAGCTTAGTCAGGGTTTCTTTTAACGCTCCCGCTCTTTCTCCCACAACACATCACTCCCCCCCGCATACCGGTTCAACACCCGCGACAACACAAACAGCAAATCTGACAGCCTGTTCATGTATTGTCTTGGGGCTTCGTTAATCGTTTCGGCAGCACCGACGCTGACAATGGCGCGTTCTGCGCGGCGGCAGACGGTGCGGCAGACGTTGGCGATGGCGGCGGCGCGTGATCCGCCGGGCAGGATGAAATCCTTGAGCGGTGGCAGGTCGGCATTGTATTTTTCCAGCAGGGCATCCAGCCTTGTGACCTGGGCTTCGGTGATCATGGTGTAGCCGGGGATGCAGAGTTCGCCACCCATGTCGAACAGGTCATGCTGGATGGACACCAGTTCATGTTTCATCTGCTCTGGCATGTCTTCGCACAGCAATACACCGATCTGCGAGTTGAGTTCGTCCACATCGCCCATGGCGTGTACGCGCAGGGCGTCTTTGGCGATGCGGCTGCCATCGCCCAGGCCGGTGGTGCCGGCATCGCCGGTACGTGTTGCAATTTTTGAGAGTCGATTACCCATGGCACATGAAATAAGGAGAGAAGTTGGAAAGGATACGGCAAATTCTGGCCGAACACAGCATAATAGAGCGTATCACGACTAGTCTGGACTTCATTATGAACCATCCTGCCCCTATCGCAAGCGTCAGAACGCCTTTGCCTGCGAGCCTGCTGCAAGCCCTGCAAAATCTGCTGGAAGACCGTTTCAGCACCGCCCAAGCAGTGCGTTTGCATCATGGTCGTGACGAATCTTCTTATGACCCCATGCCGCCAGAAGGCGTGGCATTTGCCCAGACGACGGAAGAGGTGGCGGCCATCGTCAAGCTGTGTCATGAGCAAGGCGTGCCAGTGATTCCTTATGGCGCTGGTTCATCGCTGGAAGGTCATATTCTGGCATTGCATGGCGGCATTACTATTGATTTGTCGCAAATGAACAATATGGTGGCGGTGCATGCCGAGGACTTGACTGCCACCGTGCAGGCAGGTGTCACGCGCAAGCAGTTGAATGTGGAGATTCGTGATACGGGCCTGTTTTTCCCTATCGATCCCGGTGCGGATGCCAGTCTGGGTGGCATGGCTGCAACGCGGGCTTCGGGTACCAATGCAGTACGCTATGGCACCATGCGCGAAAACGTATTGGCGCTGACAGTGGTGACGGCAGACGGGCGCATCATTCGCACCGGTTCACGTGCCAAAAAATCGTCTGCCGGTTACGACCTGACACGTGTCTTTGTCGGTAGTGAGGGCACGCTGGGCATCATTACCGAAGTGACGGTCAGGTTGTATCCCTTGCCGGAGGCGATTTCGGCTGCGGTATGCAGTTTCCCGGATAATGCTGATGCGGTGAATACGGTTATCCAGACCATACAGATGGGGGTGCCGATTGCGCGGGTAGAGTTTTTGGATGCGAATGGCGTGCGTGCCATCAATGCACACGATAAGCTGAACCTGCCTGTCAAACCTTTGCTGCTGTTTGAGTTTCATGGCAGCGATAGCGGTGTCAAGGAACAGGCAGAGCTGGTACAAGAAATTGCTGCTGCCAATGGTGCTGGCGATTTTGAATGGGCGACCAAACCAGAAGACCGGTCGCGCCTGTGGGCCGCACGCCACAATGCCTATTTTGCCTTGTTGCAATTGCGCCCGGGGTCAAGGGCGATTTCCACGGATTGTTGCGTACCGATTTCTCGCCTGGCTGAATGCATCAGCGAAACCCAGATCGATTGTGAAAACCATGACATCCTGTATTCCATCATTGGCCATGTTGGTGACGGCAATTTTCACGTACTGATGTTGGTTGATCCGGACAGCAGTGAAGAAATTGCCAAGGCTGAAGCCATCAACCAGCGTATGGTCAGCCGCGCCATTGCGATGGATGGCACCTGTACCGGTGAACATGGCGTCGGCATACACAAGATGGGTTTTCTGATCGAAGAACATGGAGCAGATGCCATTCACATGATGCGTATGCTGAAACAGGCTTTTGATCCAAAGAATATCCTGAACCCGGGCAAAGTGCTTGCCTGGGATGAATAGTTTGCCACGCGGCATGTTTGTACGGGCTGCTTCAGTAGTACTACAGATGCCGGGTTTGCTGCTTTATTTTATGATGTAGAGCTAGATTTTTGCGTGTCGAAATTGCCTACGTTGCATCATCGATTTTATGCTTGGGCAATTTTTAGGGAATTTTGCGGGGCGGGGCTGGTCCATACAGGACCGCCGGCCCGGTACGATCTGTTTTATACCCATTATTTATCTGGAATACGAATGGCAACACGTTTACCGCCAGTACATGCACTTTCGGCTTTTGAGGCCGCTGCCCGCCATAATTCGTTTGCTGTTGCGGCAGAAGAACTTTGTATTACACCATCTGCCCTGTCACACCGCATACGTTTGCTGGAAGAGCATTTATGCGAACGTGTATTTGTAAGGGAAGGGCGCAGTGTCACTCTGACCGAATTCGGTCGTCGTTACCTGGATGTGGTGCGTGGTGCTTTGCGTACCCTGTCTGATTTCCCCTTGCCGAACAAGATTGCGCAAAATCAGTTGCGGGTGAAAGTGACTGTGCCGCCGACATTTGCGCGTTATATGTTCATGCCCAGGCTGGCCAGTTTTACCAGGCAGTATCCGGAAATTGAAATCGAGGTGTTTCTGTTTGTACCGCTCTACGATCTTAGCCTGTCGGAAAGTGATGTCGAAGTGCGCTTTGGTGCTGGTGAATACCCTAACCTGGTGACCCGCAAATTATTTGTGGAGCCCAGCTTTGTGGTGGCCAGCCCGGCGTATCTGAAAACCTTGCCCGCGATGCAGACACCCACCGATTTGCGGCATGCCAAATTATTGCGGTCCGCACTTGAACCCTGGCAGCCCTGGTTTGAAGTGGCCGGGCTGGATTGGCCAGAGCCGACTACCGGCCTGCGCGTCGATGACCTGGGCTTGTTGCTGGAAGCGATCAAACATGGTCACGGTATAGGGCTGACACGTCAGCATTTCGCGCAAGAGATGATACGCCGTGGCGACGTGGTCAGGGTATTTGAAACACAACTGGCAACGCCGCCGCATTCGTATTATCTGGTGCATGAGGCACAGGCCAATATACGCCCTGAAGTGCAGTTGTTTATTGACTGGATGCAAGCGACGTTTCAGCAGGCCTAGTCGCTGACACAGGCAGGTTGGCTTGTATTTGCAGGGCTAACCATTTATCCAGCGGCATGGGGCGGGCAAATAAAAAGCCCTGCATCGATTCACAGCCGTTGGCGATCAGAAAATCGGCCTGTTCCCTGGTCTCTACACCTTCGGCCACCACACGCAATCCCAGGTGAGATGCCATCGACAAGATCGACTGTACGATGGCGGTGTCATTGGCATCACCTGGCGTATCCTGGACAAAACTCTTGTCGATTTTCAGTTCATACAACGGTAGTTTTTTCAGGTAGGCCAGGCTGGAATAGCCAGTACCAAAATCATCAATCGAAAAACGTATGCCGAGCTTGGTCAGTTCGACCATGCGGGCGATGGTGTCGTGCAGGTTTTCTATCAACAAACCTTCGGTCACTTCCAGTATCAGTCTGTGTGGCGGTGCGCCGGTATTTTTCAATACCTGTTTGACCTTTTCTACAAAGTCCACTTGCCGGAATTGTTTGGGGCTGACATTGACGGATAGCGGTATGTCCCAGCCTGCCTGTTGTAGTTGCAACAGTGCCAGGCAACCCTGTTCCATGACCCAGTCACCCAGACGCAAGATCATGCCGGATTCTTCTGCCACCGGAATGAAGATGGCGGGTGAAATTGGGCCGCGTTCAGGGTGGGTCCAGCGCATCAGCATTTCGCCACCAACGGGCGTGCCCTGACGATCAACCTGGGACTGTATGTGCATTTGCAATTGGCCGCCAGAAATGGCTTCGCTAAGCTCGCGCTCGACGGTCAGTCTTTGTTCGACTTCTGACTGCATGCCGGTTTCGTAAAAGGCGATCTGATTCCTGCCGCTGGATTTGGCGCGGAACATGGCAGTATCGGCTTCGCGTAACAAATCATGGGCACTCTGGTTTTCACGTGGCAGCAGGGTGATGCCTATGCTACAGGTGGTGTTGTACTGCATGCCGTTGATATCGAAAAACTGTGAGATGGTATAGCGTATTTTTTCTGCCACTGCCTGCGCTGCGTGGGCACCAACGGCGACATTGTTGGATACATGGCAGAGCAATACCACGAATTCGTCACCGCCAATGTGGGCTACCGTATCGACTTCACGCAGTGCCTGACTTAGCCTTTCTGCCACCTGTATCAACAAGGCGTCGCCGACAGCATGGCCGCGTGCCTCATTGATGTACTTGAAATGATCAAGATCAATGAAAAGCACAGCGCTGAACATATTGTTGCGCCTGGCTGTCGCCAGCAGGATACCCATCCTGTCGAGCAGCAGGCGGCGGTTGGGCAAGCCCGTCAGCACATCAAAATAGGCCAGCCTGTGTATGTGTTCCTGGGCTTTCTTGCGTTCGCTGATGTCACGCCCGGTGGCGACCCAGTGTGCGTATTGGCCGGCATCATTGGCAAGGGGGACGATATCGGCCTCTATCCAGAATTCATTGCCTTCGCGGGTATAGCAGATCAATTCTATATGCACGGATTCGCAGGTGATCAATGCGTGGTTAAGACGTTCCAGTTCTTCGGGCTGGGTGCGTGGTCCCTGCAAAAATACCGGCGACTTGTCGATCACGTCGATGCTGCTAAAACCGGTCTGGCGTACAAAGGCATCATTCACAAAGACGATTTTCAGGCGACGTTTTCCTACTGCGTCGGCATCTACATGGATGATCATGACCATATCGTTGAGCCTGGCCACGGCTGCCACGATAAGGCGTAGTTCTTCATTTGCCATGCGCAGCGACGATTGCCCCAGTTGTAGTGACGCAGCAATCACGCGTTGCTGTTCGAGACTGCTATCCAGCCTTTGCAGTAACACCCCGCAAGAGACAGCCATCACGGCAGAAATAAATGTGAAATTGATGGTGACGATGACCAGTCGCAAAAAAGGATGCGAATCAAAGCCATAGACATGCAAACTGGGATCAGCCAGGTAACCGACGACCAGCAGGCTGAGTGCAGACAGAAACAGGGCCTGCATGGCATGCCGCAGGTTGAGCAAAAGGGACGTCAGGACCGGGAAGGCCATCAGGTAAATCAGGCCCGTCAGCCCCACCTTGATCAAGAACCAGACACCCAGCAGATACAGAAACAGCAAAAAATTCCAGGCACGCTGCTGGTAGTTGAGAAACGGCAGGCGCCAAATGGTGGCCACCCAGATCAGCGCAAAGATATCAACAACGACGACCGACCACAGGTTTTCACTGATCGCCAGCACGATGCTGGGAATAGCCGTGGCAGAGCCTAATGCCAGTACAAAGAAGAGAATGGCTGACAATACCTGCTCGCGCCACTGATGAGTCTCATTCAGCGCCGAAGGGGGGAGCAAATAATAACTACGGATGAATTGAAAAACAGTCATTGATGCTGTCCTTCTGAAATCAGTCCCAAAAGTTGGCAATAGCCAACTCAGCTCAGTTTACAGCCAGGTACTTGCGCAAAATTGCCCAGGTAGCCTGACTGCGCCTGGCCGTGACAATTTTACGTAAGCCTTGTTCGTCCAACTTGGTAATACTATACCAACTTTATGCCCGATTCAGAAAATATATGCACCGCAGCATAGTGTGAGTGATGTCATGTATTAAGAACATACTAACACTGTCGCAAAATATCCTGCTGATCCGGTGGTTACGGCAGATTCGCTAGTTAGCTTGAGGGGGGAGCGTATTGCTTCCCTAATCCACATTCTTGCCAGAGGATGCAGACCACAAGGCAAACCACTGTTCCCGGCTGAGTTGTACATTCGTTGCCTGTGCCGCTTCGGCCACGGCGGTGATTCTGCCTGAGCCTGTCAATACCATGGGGGATGCAGGATGTTTCAGTATCCATGCCAATGCCACGACGCTGGGGGATACATCGAGTTCGGCAGCAATGCGTTGCAATGCCAGGCTGACGCGCTGGCCCTGTTCTGTCTGTTCACTGGCTGGCAGCATTAATTGCCCACCGCCCAGGGCAGACCAGATCATCGGTGCAATACGCAGACGCTGGCACTGGTCCAGGCTGCCATCCAGTAATGGTTGCATATGCAGCAAGGACAACTCTATCTGATTGGTCACCAGTGGGAAGCGCGAATTCAGCAAATCAAATTGTGCCGGGGTGAAATTCGACACACCAAAATGGCTGACCTTGCCACTATCTTGCAAATGCCGGAATGCTTCAGCCATCTCATCTACATGCATTAGCGGGTCCGGACGATGGATCAGCAACAGGTCCAGCTGTTCTATCTGCATGGCGCGCAGGGATTGCTCGGCAGATGCAATGATGTGGGCAGCGCTGGTGTCGTAATGCTGGATGCCGTGGCTGGGGCGCTGGTCCGACACCAGCTTGATGCCGCATTTGCTGACAAACTGCAATTGACGACGCAGGTGCGGGGCGAGTGCCAGCGCTTCGCCGAGCAGGGTTTCGCTCAGGTAATTGCCATAGATGTCGGCCTGGTCTACGGTAGTGATGCCCAGCTCCAGCGCCTGTTCCAGAAAACTGACTCTTTGTTCCGGTGTCATCTTCCAGTCGCCCAGGCGCCACAGGCCAAGTACGATGCGGGAAAATTCAGGGCCGGCTGGTGCCACCTGCTGGCGTGGGCTGATGGTTTTTGTATGGGTGGTCGTCATCGGTGTTCGCTTATTCTTTATGATGGTGATGCAGGTTCAAGTCTGTTGTATCTGTTTGAGTGTCGCTATCAGCTCATCGCGGGTGGTATAGCCCGACGCTATCATATGCAGCGCATCCTGATGTACCAGCAGCAAGGCCGGGAAGCCGCGTATGCCCCAGCGCTGGCTTTGTTCAAAGTCTTGTCTTGCGTCAGACATGGTCATGGGCGACAGCATGGTTTCGTGAAAGCTGATGGCGTCATAGCTGTCGGCACCTTCGACGGCATTCAGGGCAGTGACGGCAATTTCGGACAAGACACCAATATCAGTCACGTCTTTGCCTTCGGCATAAAAGGCATGCTGTATGGCATGAAATACGTTCAGAACGGCAGTGCTGGATACTTCATCCACCAGGGTACGGGCGGCAACCACGGCACGGCAGGCTGGCTCGGTGTCATAGATGAAGCCGGGCTGTGACATGGCCTCGCCGCCAAAGGGCAGGCCACTTCTTTCTTCCACATGCTTCCAATGACTCAGGATGGTGGTTCTGGTGGTGTCATCCAGCACTTGCTGGTTATAGGCCCGCAAGCCACCCAGTACTAGGTCAAGCCGGCTGCCGGGTACGGCGTCCAGCAAAGCCTGCAATTCAGGGCCAAAGCCGTAGCACCATGAACACATGGGGTCGGCAACATAAATAAGGTGTGTCATCACTTGCTCTCGTCGTCACATTGGTGGGCGTCAGGCGGTCATTGTATAGAAAGTTGCTGCGTCTGGCAGCCGGCAGAAATTCTGTCTATTCCTCTGTTTATAGTTGGTTTTCTGTAGATGCCAACAACATGAATGCAGACGGCTGATAGTGTCATGCAGATATTTTTCATGGTGAGATGGCAAGTAACTGGCATAAAATTTCGCAGTTCAGGTATAATTCGCGGTTCTGTCCAAAATTTCCTCTTCAAGGCGTTTGATCGTTTGAATTTTCGTTGGGATTGAAAGTCCTGCCGAAACAGGTTTTTGTGGATTCTTTCTCTCTTAGGTTGGTGCAAATTAATTTGGGGGGTGGGGATGTCCGATCTGGCTTCTTTGTCTACACTCGCGCGTTCTGACGCGCAACTTCCGGTTCACGTGTATTTTGATGAAACGCTGCTACAGCGCGAAATCAAAGAGTTATTCCAGTCTGGCCCACGTTATGTTGGCCATGAATTGATGGTGCCCAACGTCGGTGACTTTGCCACGCTGGCTTCTGAAAACGAAGGCCGGATGCTGGTACGCAGCGCCCAGGGCATAGAGCTGATGTCGAATGTTTGCCGTCACCGGCAGGCATTGATGTTCAATGGTCGCGGCAATACCAATAATATTGTCTGCCCCTTGCATCGCTGGACCTACGACCTGAAAGGCGAGCTGATTGGCGCGCCACACTTTGATGACACACCTTGTCTGAATTTACAGCGTACACCGCTGCAAAACTGGAATGGTCTGCTGTTCGAGCAAAACGGTTACAACGTCATGGAGCGCATGGCCACTCTCAGCGTGACCAAAGATCTCGATTTTAGCGATTACATGCTCGACCATGTCGAAGTGCATGAATGTGATTACAACTGGAAGACTTTCATTGAAGTCTATCTGGAAGATTATCACGTCGAACCCTTCCATCCAGGCCTGGGAAGCTTCGTCTCTTGCGATGATCTGCAATGGGAATTTGGCGAGGATTACAGCGTACAAACCGTGGGTGTTAACAAGGGTTTGCTGAAGTCCGGTTCCGACACGTATCAGCGCTGGCAAGAGCAGGTGCTGAAGTTCCGCAAGGGTGAAACACCGAAGTACGGTGCGATCTGGCTGACCCTGTATCCGAATATCATGGTTGAATGGTATCCGCACGTGCTGGTGGTATCAACCCTGTGGCCAACAGCAACCGGCAAGACACGCAATGTGGTCGAGTTTTATTATCCTGAAGAAATCGTCTTGTTCGAACGCGAATTTATCGCCGCCGAACGGGCCGCCTATATGGAAACCTGCGTTGAGGATGATGAAATCGCCTTGCGCATGGATGCCGGGCGCAAGATCTTGCTGGATCGTGGCGTCAGCGAAGTCGGGCCGTATCAGTCACCCATGGAAGATGGCATGCAGCACTTCCATGAATGGTATCGAAGAAAAATCGCAATTTGAAGTGTTTCAATAGGGGAGGCGTGTGCCTCCCTTATCTTTTGGAGCAAGGATTTATGCAGTCTTTATGGATGCTGGTTGCCAGCTTTCTGTTTTCTATCATGGGTGTCTGCGTCAAGCTGGCATCGGTTGATTATTCAACCTCTGAAATAGTGGCGTATCGCGGCGCCATCGGTATGCTGATGATTGCCATGCTGGTGCGCTGGCAGGGCGGCACCTTGCGTACCCGCATGCCTTACCATCACATCGGGCGCGGCCTGATAGGCGTCATCGCGCTGTGGCTATGGTTTTATGCCATCAGCAAATTACCACTGGCGATGGCGGTAACGCTGAACTACATGTCACCCATCTGGATTGCTGCCATGTTGCTGGGTGCAGCCTGGTGGCGCAAACAGCCTGGCCTGACCTGGCAACCGGTCGGTGCCATACTCATGGGTTTCGTGGGGGTGGTGTTGCTGCTGCGCCCAAGCATTCATGCCGACCAGGTCATCGGCGGTATCATTGCACTGGTCTCGGGCATGCTGGCTGCATGGGCGTATATGCAGGTCAGGCAAATGGGCTTGATGGGTGAGCCTGAATACCGCGTGGTATTTTATTTTTCCATGACCTGTGCCGTGGCTGGCCTGGCTGGCACCGTGTTCAGCAAATCCATAGGGGCCATGAACAGCAATGCGCAAAATATCGTCTGGCATCACCTTGATACCAGAGGCGTTCTATTGCTGCTGGCCATAGGCCTGACCGCAGCGATGGCGCAGATGGCCATGACGCGCGCGTATCGCCTGGGTAATACCCTGGTCACGGCCAATCTGCAATATGTGGGTATAGTGTTTTCCAGCTTGTGGGATGTGCTGATCTGGGAAGAAAGCCTGGCCTGGTTAAGCTGGGTTGGTATAGCCGTGATTTTATGTAGCGGCCTGATCGCCACCTTTTATAATGCGAAGACCAATACTGCCCCTACACCCAGTGATGCCATCAGTTCGGAATAAAATGACAGTTTTTCCGTGTGATGGTGAGCGATTTATTTTTTCAGGAGATAAAGATGTACACGACTTTGATCAGTGCAAGCGATCTGGCCCTTCATACTGAACGCAGTAACTGGGTCGTGCTGGATTGCCGGCATGATTTGATGGACACCAATGCCGGGCAGGCTGCCTATGACCTGGGACATATTCCAGGTGCGCAGTTCGTGAATCTGGATCAGCGCCTGTCGGCCGCTAAAATTGGGCCAGATGGCGTTTTCCGTGGACGCCATCCTTTGCCAGAAAAAGGTGATTTTATCGCCAGCCTGCGTAATCTGGGTGTCAATGATGATAGCCAGGTCGTGGTCTATGATGCCCATGGCGGCATGTTTGCGGCACGCCTGTGGTGGATGCTGCGTTGGGTAGGACACGCCACTGTCGCCGTACTGGATGGTGGCTTGCCCGCATGGCAGGCGGCAGAATTGCCGCTCACTACGGTTGTGCCGGCCCTTGGCAGCGGCAATCTCAGTAACAGACCGGCACTGGTCGGCTCAGTTGAAGTCAGTCAGGTGCTGGCAAACATCAGCAAGCCCACCAGGACCGTTGTTGATGCTCGCGCTGCTGACCGCTTCCGTGGCGAGAACGAAACCATGGATCCGGTAGGCGGCCATATCCCCGGTGCCAAAAACCGCTTCTTCAAAGATAATCTGCAAGCTGATGGCCGCTTTAAACCAGCCGCGCAATTGCGTGAAGAATGGATGACCGTCGTCAGCGACGCCAGCCAGGCCATCATGCAATGCGGCTCGGGTGTGACGGCATGTCATAACCTGCTGGCGCTGGAAGTGGCAGGCATGCACGGCGCGGCTTTGTACCCTGGATCGTGGAGCGAGTGGTGTGCAGATGCCTCGCGACCTGTGGAGCGTTGAGTCGAGACTGGGTAGATGATATTTCGTAGCTTGGGCTGATGGTTGGGCTGATACCCCGTAGCCTAGCGAGGCCCGGCCCAAGCTACGGAAAGGTGTGAATTTTCAATGCCTATCTGTGACTGGTCACAAACAACACCAGCACCACGCCCAGTGATACCAGCAGAATCTGCGGTATGGTTTCTTTCAGTGTCGCCCGCCGCTGCATTTGCGGCATCAGATCACTGACGGCGATATAGATAAAGCCGGAAGAGGCAAACACCAGTACGTAAGGGATCATGCCACTGGCATGTTCCAGCGTGAAATAACCAATCACGCCACCGACTACTCCCATCATGCTGCATAGCAGGTTATACACATAGGCACGGGTACGGCTGAAGCCGGCATTCAGCAAGACGATAAAGTCACCTATCTCTTGCGGGATTTCATGCGCAATAATTGCCAGGCCAGTGACCAGGCCCAGCTTGGGGTTGGCCAGGAAGGCTGCTGCAATCAAAATGCCATCGGTGAAATTATGCAGGCCATCGCCCACCAGTATCATCCAGCCGGCACGGCCTGCCTCATCCGCATCATGGCCATGCTCATGATGATGACCGTCACCTTCATGATGATGGGAATGACGCAGTATCGCGAATTTTTCCAGCAGAAAGAAGGCAAGCAAGCCGCCCAGCAGACAGGCAAACAGGGTACGGGTGTCCGCACCAGACTCAAACGCTTCTGGCAGGGCATGCAGCAAAGAAGTGGACAGCATGATGCCCACCGACAGGCTGACCATGCGCTCTACTACTTTGGATAATAGCGAAAACGAAAAAATGGCAGCAGCCGTGATGCTTAAAACACCAGCAGCGGTGGTGGCAAACAGGATAGATAACAGCGTGGAATGAATTTTAAGCCTCGGGAATTTGCAACCAGGTTGCAAATTAAAGCATATTGCGGCGTTTTCTGCAAATCTGGATTGGATAGGCAGGCTCTACACCACCGCCGTCCGCATGGTTACAAATTCTTCTGCAATCGTCGGATGCACACCTATCGTGGCGTCCACTTGTGCCTTGGTGACACCGCATTGCATGGCTACGGCAAAGCCCTGGATGATTTCACCGGCATCGGCGCCCACCATGTGCATGCCCAGCACACGGTCGGTATCCGCATCGACGATCATCTTCATCAGGCAACGTTCAGTCGAACCGGACATCGTATGCTTGAGTGCCTTGAATTCGCTTTTGAAGATTTTGACGTGCGGATTTTTTTCCCGCGCCTTGGCTTCTGTCAGACCCAGGGCTGCCACATTGGGGTGGCTGAATACCGCTGTCGGGATATTTTCATATGACATCAGCTTGCGTCCATGCTGGAACAGGTTGGCCGCGACTATCATGCCTTCGGCCAGTGCCACCGGGGTCAGGGCAACGCGGTCGATGACATCGCCTATTGCATAGATATTGTCGACGCTGGTGGCAAAGTGTTCGTTGACGATGATGGAGCCATTTTCACGCACCTGCACGCCGACATTGTCGAGGCCCAGACCTTTGACATTGGGTTGACGGCCAGTGGCAAACAGCACGCAATCGCTGTCGAGCGTGCGACCATCGCTGAGCGCAACGCGCTTGCTGTCGCCGCTGGCAGTGATGGACAGGATTTTGGTATCGAGTGCTATCTCTATCCCTTTCTTGCGCATTTCACTGATCAGGAAATGACCCAGATCACTATCCATAGTGCGCAATATCTGAGTGCCGCGCTGTACCAGTGTCACCTTGCAACCAAGTCCATTCAGGATGGATGCCAGTTCTACCGCGATATAGCCACCACCCTGCACGACTGCATGGCGTGGCAGTGCCGGCAGGTGAAAGAATTCATCCGAGGTGATGCCCAGTTCGCTGCCTGGCAATTCTGGCCGCACGGGGTGACCACCGGTAGCAATCAGGATGTGGTGGGCACGATAGCTTTGCCCATTAACGACGACGGTATGCGCATCCAGTATCTGCGCATGACCAGCGATGACATGTACTTTGGCGTTTGTCAGTAGCTGGTCGTAGATGCCGTTGAGCCTGGTGATTTCCCTGTCCTTGTTGGCGATCAGCGTGGGCCAGTCGAAACGCTGTCCGGTCAGGCTCCAGCCAAAACCGGCAGCTTCTTCAAAATCGGCATGGTAGTGTGCCGCATAGGACATTAATTTCTTGGGGATGCAGCCTACATTCACACAAGTGCCACCCAGTGGGCCAGCTTCTGCCAGTGCCACCCGTGCACCATACTGTGCTGCAAAACGGCTGGCACGTACACCACCAGAACCGCCGCCTATCGTGAATAAATCATAGTCGTACGTATGCATGATGGTCCTTGAACTGGGGTAATGGTGTCAGGCAGATTCGCTATGTTTATCAACGGAATCTGCCTGAGATTGGCTACACGGTGTGGCTGTTGCGGCGAGATTAAAATCAAACGACGCCATTCGCCTTGAACCAGGCCAGGCAACGGTTCCAACCGTCTTTAGCATCGGCTTCATTGTAGCTGGGGCGATAGTCTGCATTAAAGGCATGGCCAGAATTTTCATACACCTTGAATTCTGATTTGCTGTTACCTTTTTTGAGTTCGACTTCCATCTTGAAGACGGATTCAACCGGAATGCCCTGGTCTTTGGCGCCATACAGACCCAGCACCGGTGTTTTCAGACCAGAGGCAATATCGATAGGGTGCTTAGGTGTCAACGCCGAGGCATCACCCAGCAACTTGCCATACCAGGCCACGCCGGCTTTGACACTGGGGTTATAGGCAGAGTACATCCAGGTAATGCGGCCACCCCAGCAAAAGCCGGTGATGCCCAGACGCTTGATATCGCCGCCATTGCTGCCAGCCCAGGCGACAGCCGCATCCAGGTCACCCATGACTTGCGCGTCCGGTACTTTGGAAATGATTTCCTTGATCAATACCGCAACGCTTTCGGCATTCTTGGCATCACCCTGGCGCACAAACAATTCTGGTGCCAGTGCCAGGTAACCCTGCTTGGCAAAACGGCGCGCGACATCAGCGATATGTTCATGCACGCCAAAAATCTCGGAGATCACCAGTATCACCGGCAAATTGCTCTTGCCTTCAGGCTTGACAAAATACATGGGCACCTCTGCGCCTGCCACACTTAACTTGGTCACGCCATCGGTCAAGCCGACACGGTCAGTCTTGATCATGGTTTGTGCGCAAACCGGTGCCACCGCTGCGGCAAAACCCACGCCGACCGCTGTTTGTATAAAGCTGCGACGGTTGACCGTTGTGTTGTCTTCGCTGCTGCCAACCAGGCTATTAAAGTCTTCGCGATACTGCATGGTGTTCTCCTATGTATATTCGTTGGTACGCATTGGTATGCGTTAGGACAGTCAAGTACATGAAACCCCGGGCAAAACAGGAATGAATTGTACAACTGATTCGGAGAACTTACCTGTAATGGGCGGTATTGCTGCTATTGCCTGCTAGCATTGCTTATTGAGGTTGCTTATTGAGATTACTTACTGAGATTATTTACTGAGATTGCTTACGGCTCTGGCAAAACCGGCGGTGTGGTGTCAGCGTAAGTCAGGTAAGCTTTCCAGATATCATGCGTACGGCTTTGTATCAGATCAAGCTGGCACTGTGCAGACTGACGGTAGCGTATGCTGCCCTGTTCCCAGTAAGTGTAGACGTCGCCACAGTGTTTGGTACGATATTGTGTCCATGCGCTGTGGGCGATGTCCAGATTCAATTTGCTGTCACCGTCTTTTTTAAGGCGGGTCTTGGCAGCTTGCAGGTAAGTGTCCAGTTTTTTGTCAGCCCTGGCTACCTCATCAGCCATGCACAGACTGTCTTCCAGTGTATTTTGCGCTGCGGCACACAATGCTTCTGCATGACCATCATGTGCAATGGCACAGAGGATGCCGAGTACGAGCAGTTGAACTGGTTTCATATTACTCATGGATGTAGTCGCTAATGTTATTCAAGTTTAATCTCTCTGGTGCTGCTCAGGAAGCAGGTGCGTTGGTAGAACTCATCTCTATTGATGAAATGAGTTCTAGTGAAAACCAGTTGATGTTTGCCTGATGACTGAATGATGTCTTGAATTTATTTTTCTTTCAAACTGTTGAAAAACTGCCTTTGTTTTTCTATTTCACGTTCCAGATATTTATCTCTGACCTCATTGCTACTTTCACGCTTCCACACGGTAATACGTTTGAAGTTGGGGCCTTCCGTCTGGCGATTGAGTGTATCTTTGTCCAGCGTCAATCGTTTAAGTGAGGCACTGCAACAATACAGACCGCCAGTGGTGTAGGTGCTTTCCGCAATCTTGTCCTGTTTTAATTGATAATTGCCCAGATTACCCATGGTGCCTACCCCTTTGACTGTATAAGCTTCCAGATAGACATAGCTGTGGTCGGGCAGGGCTTCAATCTGTATTTTTCCTTTGACTGTCTGGCATTGAAAGATACTGCCATCCTTGTTTTTCCCGCATTCAAACACGGAACCGTCCGGGTTGGTAGTCAGGTCACTCACCAGTCGATAACTACCGGCAAGTTTGTCGTACTGGTCTGCATTGGCAGGAAGTAAAAAAAGAATATTGATGGCGGCAAGCAAGCAGCTATAGACCGGCTTTTTTTTGATCATGGTATGGCACCAGGCAATGCAATTCAGGACGGATCAAGGATAGATTATATCGGTGGATATTACACCGGTTTATGTCGTAGCCACAGGTAAGCTCGTGTAAGATATGTAAAACTCATCACTGTTGATGAAATGAGTTCTATCCATATCTACGCAAAGAAAACAGCAATGACTTTAATGGATACCCTGAGTGTCGTGATCTTTGGCCTGGCCTTGCTACATACTTTCAGTGCCAAGTTTTTTGAAGTGCTGGCGCATCGCCATGCCCGGCATGCAGGTCTGTTCCATCTATTGGGCGAGGTTGAAGTCGTATTCGGTTTTTGGGCCTTTGTGCTGGTCGTCGTCATGGCCCTTGTGTCTGGTGGTGATGCTGCGGTGGCGTATGCCGAATCACGTCAGTATACAGAGCCGCTGTTTGTGTTTGTTGTCATGGTGGTGGCTGCGTCGCGTCCTGTGCTGGAGATCGTGGGCCGTGTGCTGCGCGGCATGGCAAGCTTTGTTCCCCTGCCTGATGCGCTAGCCATGGTCTGGTTTGGTCTGGCGGTTGTGCCCTTGCTGGGTTCCCTGATTACCGAACCGGCTGCAATGACCCTGGCGGCACTGATACTGGCCCCCAGAATATTTCGTCGGGGTATACCGGAATGGCTGAAATACGCTGCACTGGGGGTATTGTTTGTCAATGTCTCCATCGGCGGCACGCTGACCTCCTATGCCGCACCGCCGGTACTGATGGTGGCATCGGCCTGGCAATGGGACAGTGCTTTCATGCTGGCCAGCTTCGGCTGGAAAGCCGCTATTGCCGTACTGTTCAATGCCACTGTCGTGACCCTGTTATTGCGCAAGCAGATTACCGTTGATGAAGGTGCAGATGAAACACACACTGAACCAGTGCCACTGATCGTCAGCCTGATCCATCTTGCTTTCCTGGCAGGGGTGGTCTTGCTTGCACATCATCCTGTATTTTTTCTGGGCTTGTTCCTGTTCTTCATGGGCTATGCCCAGGCTTACGAACGCCATCAGAATCCACTGATTCTGAAAGAGGGTTTGCTGGTTGGTTTCTTTCTTGCTGGCCTGGTGGTGCTGGGTGGCATGCAGCAATGGTGGTTGCAACCCGTCGTATCCAGTCTGAAACCGCACACCCTGTTTTTTGCTGCACTGGGACTGACGGCGATTACCGACAATGCCGCGCTGACTTACCTGGGATCATTGATTGCAGGCCTGAGTGAACAAGCCAAATACCTGCTGGTTGCCGGTGCCGTTGCTGGTGGTGGGTTGACTGTCATTGCCAACGCACCGAATCCGGCGGGCGTGGCTTTATTGAAGCGCGGTTTCGATAATGAATCTATCGGTGCATTGGGTTTGTTGCTGGGCGCATTGCCACCGACAGCGGTGGCTGCGTTGATGTTTTTAATCTGATTGGCATCTGTTGTTGCTTATCAGTGTGTTCAACTTTGTATGCGTTCCAGCTTTATGCAGGCAAGATGCAGGCCTGTGCAATGCCCGTGCCAGTGCGGCAGATAGATTTCTAAAAACGTGTTTTGGACTATACTGGAAATCAGGTATTGCGAAGGCTACAAAGACCGCAAAGGGCAGAGTTCTGATGTAGGCGTTATCTGACAGACACAGCACTGTAAAAGTGTTTTAATAGCGCTGTAACACATTGTGTGCACACAGCGCGTGCAATGCAATGTATGCGATACAGAAATTCCGCAGGCTTTGCGCATCGTACAGTTGCATGATTTATGCAAGACTGCTCTAAGCCATATAAGTCACGTAAGCCAGAGGCTGATACGGGACAGAATTCTAGACTCGTCATTAGATCGCAGTGACTTCGTTTTTGACTGAAACCAGCCAGCGTATTTTTCCTGGCGATAATAATAGACGTAAAAGGGGGGGATGGCATATCTGCGCCAGGTATGATGTTGCTTTTTTTTTGCATGTGCCTGCACATAGCCTGTTCCCCCTGACGATGGATGAAATGGAGTGCTCACGTTTTTTGCATTTCCAATTGGCGAGAAAGATATTTCTCCGCATTGCGTATATTGTTTTCACGTAATGCTTTTCGTCTTAGTTTCGTCTTTTTAGAGATGGATGAATATCATGTCAGATGAAAAAAACAAGCAAGAATCAACCGGTGTAGCTGGCTCAACCGATGTCCATACTGCGCAAGCCGTCGTAGTACCACCACAAGCACAATCAAGCCTGCCTGACAGTGCGGCAGTGACAAACCAGGCGCAGGCGCTACCTGCAAGCAGTGCCGTGACGCAGCCTCCAACACCCGCTGCGGGGCCACAGGATCACCAGTCGGCGTACCAGACTGCTTATCAGGCTGGTGAATCACCCTGGCGTACGCTGGTACGTGTTGTTTCCGCCCGCTTGCGCGCAACCTCGCTGCGTACTGCAAAAGGCATTACCCATCGTACCTTGAAGATCGGTGTATCTGCCCGGATATTTCACCCTCAGGCCGGTGCCAAGGGTTTATCCAGCAAGACTTTGCAATATCTCGAAGAGTCGATTGCACAATGGGTTATGGCACGTGATGTCATGGTGTTCATGATCCCTTCCGTGAATACCAATGGTCTGATACGCCCCAGTAATATACGCCTGCGTGACTATGCAAGACATCTCGATGGCCTGGTATTACAAGGTGGTGCCGATGTCGCACCAGAAAGTTATTCGCAGCAATCAACACGCCCGGAATGGAGTGGTGACCGCACACGTGATATGTATGAGCTGGAACTTTTGCATGAATTTATTGAAACCGATAAACCCTTGCTGGGCATATGCCGTGGTTGTCAGCTATTGAATGTAGCTTTTGGTGGCAGCCTGTACCAGGACATTGCGACCGAGGTACCGAATGCCATCGCCCATGTGAATGATCTGTATGACCAGAACGGACATGAATTGCAGTTCACCGCACAATCCTCACTGGCGCAATTGTTCCCACCGATGGCGACTGCCAGAGTCAATTCCATACATCATCAATCCATCAAAAACCTGGGCAGGGATATCATGGTAGAAGCCGTCTCTCCGGAAGATAACATCGTTGAAGCGATACGCTATCAAAAAGCGAAATTTGTCGTCGGCTTGCAGTGGCATCCAGAATTTCACCTGACTGGACAAAGCGATTTGCTGGATTGCACACCCATACTTGACAGTTTCTTGCGCGCAGCCAGAGAAACACGATTTTAAAAATTGGCCTGGTTCCTCGCCGGTGACAAAAAAAGAGAAATGCAGCAGTCATCGGGATGACTGCATTTTTCATCTCAGCAGCATCAGTGTCAGTATCGGTATCAAAATTCGCATTCGCATTAACATCAGTTTCAGGCACCCATAACAGGAGACAGCATGACAGAATTTTCCATCAACGTCAGCGAGATGGCCTGGCCCTGCATCATTGCGCTGGCCTGGTTGTTGGGCGATATGGGGCATCGCTGGCTGCGCCTGCCGCGCATCAGCATCTACGCATTGACAGGCTTTGTGTTGGTCAATCTGTTCCCCGCATATCTTTCACCGCTGGATAACCATAGTCTTGTGCTGTTGGCTAATATCGCTTTCGGTCTCATCCTGTTTGAATTTGCCTATCGCATCAATCTGCGCTGGCTCAGCCTTAATCCCTGGGTGGCGGTGACGGGGCTGGTGGAGTCGGGTGTCACTTTTGCAGCAGTATATTTCGTCGCGCTATGGCATGGCAGTTCGCAATTGATGTCTTTGTTGCTGGCGGCGCTGGCGATGTCTTCTTCTCCAACAGCGGTATTGCGTATCATTAATGAGCAACGCAGTTCAGGCCAGGTCAGCGAACGTATTCTGCATCTGACAGCCATCAATTCTGTGCTGGCCGTATTTGCCTTCAAGATCATCCTGATGTACTGGGTGATGCAGACCTCAGGCGATCTGTTACAGGCTTCTGCACAAAGTCTGCATGTCATGATGGCGGCGCTGGCGTCACTGGTAGCCGGTATCGTATTCGGCATCTTGCTGCCTATCGTGTTGAGCTGGCGTGGCCGCCAGGCAGAAGACGCAACGCTGGGCTTTGCCTTTGCTGTGATTGTGCTGGTGTCGCTCAGCTATGCCAGTGGACTGTCGCCGGTATTGGCTACCCTGGCTTTTGGCCTGGTAGCAAGGCACCGTCGCATCAGCCTCGGTCGCACGCAAAGAAATTTCGGGGTGCTGGGTGAATTGCTGACGGTAGTACTGTTCGTATTCGCGGCATCCACACTGGCATGGCAGCATGTCTGGGCAGGTGCGCTTTTGGGCGTGGTATTGCTGGTCATGCGCCTGGGTAGCAAGATACTGGTAACTACTGCTCTGGCGCCAGTCAGCGGTATCTCTTTGCGCAAGGGTTTGCTCAGCGGTGTTGGTCTGGCGCCCGTTTCAGTTTTCTTGCTGTTAAGCCTGGAGCAGCCACGCAATTTTGGCATGGTCATGACTGAGGAATGGTTTGCCCTGGTCGCCATGACGCTGATGCTGGAAGTGGTAGGGCCCCTCCTGACACAACTGGCCTTGTTTGCCGCCAAAGAAACACCGGAAGAAAGGGAAGAATAATATGCCACTTGAAGCCTTCACCAATTCGAACGCCCTGTCCATGGGGGTAGAGCTGGAATTACAACTGGTCAGCCTGTCTGATTTTGACCTTACCGCAGCCAGCCCCGATCTTTTGCATCTGCTGGCGAAACGTCCTTTTCCGGGCAATGTCACACCGGAAATTACCCAGAGCATGATAGAAATCTGTACCGATGTACAAACCAGGTATCAGGGTGTGCTGGGACAATTGCAGGAGATTCGTGACACCCTGGTGCATGGGGCCGATGTCTTGAATATCGGGATCTGTGGTGGCGGTACCCATCCCTTCCAGAAATGGACAGACCGCAAGATATTTTCCAAGCCGCGCTTCAGGGAAGTATCTGCTCTGTATGGTTACCTGGCAAAGCAGTTCACCATCTTTGGCCAGCATGTACACATAGGCTGTACATCCGGCGATGACGCCATGTTTTTGCTGCACTCACTCAGCCGTTACGTACCTCACTTCATTGCCCTGTCGGCTTCTTCGCCCTATGTGCAGGGTGGCGATACCTTGTTCAATTCTGCCCGGCTGAATTCCGTGTTTGCTTTCCCTTTGTCAGGGCGTGCTCCATTTTTGTTAAGCTGGGATGAATTTGCCAATGACTATTTCAGTAAAATGGAAAAAACCGGTGTCGTCAAAAGCATGAAGGATTTTTACTGGGACATTCGCCCCAAGCCAGAATACGGCACCATAGAATTGCGCGTCTGTGATACGCCGCTGACGGTGGAAAGAGCGGCCGCACTGGCAGCGTATCTGCAAGTCCTGTGTGCCTATCTGCTGGAACGACGCGAAGCTCCACCATCAGAAGACGATTACCTCGTGTATAACTATAATCGCTTTCAGGCTTGCCGTTTCGGTCTGGATGGGGTTACCGTTCATCCCAAGACCTATGAAAGCACGGTCTTGCGCGATGACATCCTTGCCAGTTTCGACCGGCTCAGGCCCTATGCCGAAAACCTGGATGCCTTGCCTGCATTCAGTCACTTGCGCGAAGCAGTACAGGCAGGTAATGATGCGCAATACCTGCGCCAGCAATACCAGCAAAGCGGTAGCCCGGAAGGAATGGTGAATGCGGCCTTGCATACCTTCCGGGATGTAAGACGCAGTGCCAGGTGATCTGTGATGCAGATACTTCGCCTGTCTTTGCCGGATGAGCAATTTATAAAAGGAAGACAAGATGAATAAATGGACACCAGATATATACGCAAAAGCCTGGGATTTTTCATCACGTCAGCATAACGGACAGACTTATGGTGGCAAGGTGGAAGGTGAAAAGGTAGAGTACATCAACCATGTCGCCAGCGTCGCCATGGAAGTGATATGGGCCTTGCAGTTCAATGCAACTGCGAATGCTGCGCTGGCGGTGCAATGTGCCCTGTTGCATGACACTCTGGAAGATACGAGTGCCAGTTATGATTTGCTGAAAGCTGAGTTTGGTCAGGCCGTGGCTGACGGCGTGCAGGCGCTTTCAAAAAATACTGCTCTGCCTGACAAGGCTGCACAAATGCGCGATAGCCTGGACCGCATCTTGCTGCAGCCGCAAGAAATCTGGATGGTCAAGATGGCTGACCGCATCAGTAATTTATATCACCCACCGCATTATTGGGGCAATGAAAAAATACTCGCTTACCGTCATGAAGCACAAATGATTCATGATGAATTGCATACTGCCGATGCCAAACTTGCAGAACGTCTGCAAGCGAAGATACAGGCTTATCCCCAATTTTTGCGTAAATAACCGGGATGGGGATTGCCTGCAGTGGATTTCACCTATTATGAAAGGGAGTGAATTTGATTTTGTCAAATTCACTCCCTGTTTCAGTCAGGCAAACTGTTTCAGCTTGCAATTACCGGTGCAGGTGCAGTCTTACCCAGTTGATACCAGTCTACCTTGCGTGTGATGACCATGATGGCTGACAGCACGGCAAACAGCAGCAGGCTACCCATGACCAGGGCGTTACTTTCTGACTGTAGCAGGCCAAACAATATTCCATACAAGACAGTCAGTGCACAGCCAAAACCAAAGCCGCGTTTCCAGTTGCGCAAGGCATACGACAGATAAAAACCTATCAGCAGAATACAGGCAATACTGGCCAGCAGGTACGCCAGTACAAAGCTGATTTTTTCCGACAGACTGACCAGTAACAGAAAGAACAAGGCCAATGCCAGACCTACCAGCGTGTATTGAATCGGGTGGATAGGCAGTTGCTTCAATACTTCAAACAGGAAAAAAGCAGCAAAGGTCAGCGCAACAAACATCAGGCCGTATTTGACTGCACGATCTGCCTGTGAATAAATATTGACTGGCTCGATAAACGATACGCTGAATACATCGATCGATGCCGAACTTGCTGCACTTACTGCACTGTATTCTGGAGGGCTTGATGTCTGCGTTACATTCACAGGATTGCCGGCATTTTCCAGATTGCTCAATTGTTGTTGCGCATTGCTCGACAAGGCAGAAATATTCCAGTTGGCGCTAAAGCCATTGTCGTTGCGTATTCTGCCTTTTGGTGACGGCAGGAAGCGGCCACCGTATTGCGGATGTGGCCAGCTTGATGACAGCGTGACCTGGTTGTTTTTGGCAAGTGGGGCGAAGCTAAGACGTTCCACACCATCCAGGATTAAATCCATCTTGAATTTAACCTGGCCTGCGCTGGCCATTTGCATGCCATCCATCCTGGCGTGAATGCCGCGCTGGAAGGCATTTAATTTGCTGCCCTGCCTGAATTCAAAACTCTGCTCACCCCATTGCAGTTTCGGGAAATTTTGCAGGCCACGGGTATCGCTCAAACCTATCGAGATATAGGGTGCTTCTGTCCTGCTGATACTGGCATTGGTTTTATCTCTGGATGCCAGGCTGGCCATGTCGGGCAGCATGAAATCACCAGAAATCTGATGGTTGCCGGTATAGACCAGCACCTTGTGAATGCCGCGATAACGCTGGTCGGTATCGATAGTCCCTTTGACAGTCAGGTCATTCGGGTACACATAGTGTTTGCGGCTATTGGAAACCTGGCGTTTGGTGACTTTTTGGGTCGCCGTGTCAACAGTTTCTTCTTCCCAGGTTTCAACATACGGTATCACCAGAACCGGCCCTATGACCACCTGTTCACTGACAGAATCGGCGGTAATACTGCGTACCGCTTCGTCCCGGTAGCGCATGCGTTCCCAGATGGTAGACTGAATCATCATCAGGGGAATGTAGATAACTATCGCCAACAGGCCGATGATAATGGTTTTGAACAGCAAACTCTTTTGCATGACAGACTCCGTAGATAAGGAGTCATCAATGTAAATAACTTATGTGCGTTGTTGATGTGTTTTGTGTGAAGTGATTTGTGTGAAGTGATGTAACCAAATGCTTATTCACAGAGGCAAATTCAGACAGGCGCAGGTGCCGCCCCCGGTCAGATTGTTCACACTGGCGCTGCCCTGATGCAGCAGCGCGACTTCACGCACGAAGGGCAGGCCCAGTCCCGTGCTTTTGGCGGCAGTTGGCCTGGGCAGGGAATAAAAGCGGTCAAAGATTTTATCTTGTGCGTAATCGGGTATGCCCGGCCCCTGATCCTGTATGTTGATTTGCAGTTGTTGTCCATGTACAAGGGCGCACATGCGTATCGTGCTGCCAGCCGGGGCAAAGGCTATGGCGTTGTCCAGCAGATTGCCTATGGCCTGTCGCAACAGCAGGGCATCGCCCATGATGTCCGGGGTGGCAACGATAGCTGTGACGTCAATTTCCAGAGTCAGTTTTTTGGTCTGCAGGCCCGCTTGCACATCCTGTGCACATTGCTGTAACAGTGTTGGTACTTGTATGGTTTCGGCATGCTCCAGACTTTGCTGTTTTTCCAGTTTTACCAGAGCCAGCAGTTTGTCTATCAATTGCTTCTGGCGCTGGTTTTGTTCCAGTATGTTTTGCAGAAAACGCTGCCTGTCTGCTGCCGGCATATCTTCGCGCATCAGTTCGGCCGAGCCCTGTATGGATGCAATCGGGCTTTTTAACTCATGGGCCAGGGTATGCATCAGTTGTTCGACATATTGCTTGCCTTCCAGCCTGTCGCGCATGGATTCCAGAGCCCGGCCCAGCATACCGATTTCATTGTTGCCCAAGGCTGGCAGACTGGCTTTCTCGCCTTTTTCTACGCTGCTGGCGTAGCGCTGCAACTTGCGCAGGGCCTGGTTTAACCACCATGAAAACGCAATCCCTATCAGCAGAGAACCCAAAAGCATCCATGCACTGCGCTGCAGTATCTTGCGCTGGCTGCGCTGCACAAACGGATTGATGGTGGAAATGGCTTTGGCGACCGTCAATGAACCGATGATATGGCCGTGGTCCATAATCGGTGCTGCCACATGCATGACACTGCTGGCATCGCTATCCGGGTCGGCGCGGGTGCTGCGTGCACCGTATTGACCTTGCAGGGTGCGGTAAACATCATTCCAGCGTGAATAATCCTTGCCGACATCCCTGCCATCGCTATCGAAGACGACAATGCCCTTGTCATTGGTGATGTACACACGGTAGTCCAGGCTGTTCTTGCGCACACCGCTGATGTTGACATCAATACTGCGCTGCGCATAGTTTTGCAGGCGCTTCATCAGGGTGCTGTCGGATGTATTGCCATTCGCCACATCTTCCGCCACCAGCGTTGCCAGCATTTGCGCGGTATCGATCAGCGTATCTTCCAGCGTGGCACGCACACCGGGTTTTATTTCTTCCACCACCACATTCAATACCAGCCAGGCCGTCAGGCCCAGAATCAGGAAATACCCCAGCAGTATGCGCAGGCCTATCTTCATGTGATGTTCAGGCTGTAACCCATGCCGCGATGCGTCTGTATGCCTTCGTCACTGCCGTCTGCCGTCTGTGTATTTGCTGTATCCGCTGCATCGTGGCTGCCAGGGCGCGTCTGCCGCAGTTTGGCACGCAGTGATTTGACATGGGCATCAACCGTCCGGTCCAGGGTTTCAGGTGCGTTGACCCAGACTATTTCCATCAGTTGTGCCCGTGAAAACAAATGCCCGGGGCGTTCTATCAGGGTCTTGAGCAACAGGTATTCATAACGGGTCAGGCTCAGGGCATGTCCGTAATGCAGAATACGAGCTTCATCCGGGCGCAATTCAAAGCGTTTGACCACAGTGGTGGCCGTACCATTGCCTGTCTGCACATTGCCTTGCTGGCGTCGCAAAATGGCGCGTATGCGGGCCACCACTTCGCGTGGTGAGAATGGCTTGGTCACATAATCATCTGCACCGATTTCCAGCCCGACGATACGGTCGATTTCATCGTTGCGTGCTGTCAGAAAAAGTACTGGCGTATCTGAAAACTGGCGCAACTGCCGGCAGACATCAAAGCCACTGATATCGGGCAGGCCGATATCCAGTACGATCAGGGCCGGTGTGATACTGGCTTCACGCAACATGCTCAGCGCTTGTTGCCCCAGACTGACATGGGTAGGCATAAACCCATCCGTACTTAGTGCATACGCAAGGTTTTCTGCGATGCTGATTTCATCTTCGATAATCAGTATGGATTTGGACATGCGGGCGGGTTAACGCAGAAATGGGGGAGAAGAGAAGCAGATTGACCAGGGCCGGGGGCGGACTGAGTCAGGTAACCCAGCCCTGTTTCAGAATCGCTTATTCAGGCTTGAGGTAAAACGCATCAGGCAATTGTGCACCGGCTGTGGTGGCTTTCACGTCACCTTTCAGGTTCGTCAGCAATACCGGCAGATCCGGGCCACCGAGTTCAATGATAACCTGGCGGCAAGCACCGCAAGGGGCAATCGGGCCTTCAGTATCACCAGTGACGGCAATCGCAGCAAAATCACCAGGACGGTAACCGCTGGCAACCGCGCTGAACAGGGCAGTGCGTTCAGCGCAATTGCATAATCCATAAGATGCATTTTCTACATTGCAACCATGGAAAATTTTGCCATCCTTGGTCAGTACGGCAGCGCCTACCTTGAATTTGGAATAGGGAGCATACGCAGATTCGCGCGCGGTGTTTGCAGCTTGCAATAACTTGTCTTGAAATTGGTCTTGATTCAGCATGGTATTCTTTCGTTGTGATAGGCGATATTGTAGTATTAAACCATGCTAATAAGGGTATTTTCCTGCAGGATAAGAGCTAAATCAGCTAGCCTCGAATGGTCATGCCGACAGGCTATTTTCAATGATGATTTTCTTTTATCATTGTAATTTTCCGGTTTTTAGTCCATAACGAAGTAAGCAAGATTCCTTTCTGACCTTTACCAGAGGGCAATAAAATGAGTATCAGTATTTCTAGCCAGGACTTGTACGTCCGCACTTACCAGACCGCACAAACCAAGACGCCGAAGACTGCTGACGCCAGCGACGACACCGCAGTTGCCACAGACAGTGCTGCAGACAGCACCAAGGTCAGCCTGCAAAGCAGCAGTAGCGATACTGTTGTGTATGCTGATCCACGTCTCAACAAGACAGCAGCACCCGATTTACAGGCGCTGCTGGAAGAGTCGGACCGCAAGGCGCAGGAAATCATTAATTTGATCAAGCCACTGGTTCAACAGCAAGGGCTGGATTTATCCAAAGTAGTCAGTGGTGAACAGAAAATTTCAGCCAGCCCTGAAGCTATCAAGGCTGCCCAGGCAGCAGTGGCCGACGGTGGTGAATTCAGCGTGCAAAAAACCGCTGAACGCATACTGAGTTTTGCCAAGGCAGCGATCGGTGATGACCCCGCCAAGCTGGACAAGATTACTGCGGCAGTGGAGCAGGGTTTCAAGGAAGCTTCAGATATTCTGGGTGGCAGTTTGCCTGATATCAGCAAACAAACCCTGGAAGCCATACGGACAGAATTCTCGCGCTGGAAATCCGAAGGTATACCTTCCGGTGATACGGTGAGTCTGGCCAAGCCAGCGACATCAGCGACCCAAAAGGCTGCTTGATTACATAGTAGGGTGCGCCATGCGCACCATATGGATTTATGAATTGTTTGACGAAAAAATGAGAGCGGTGCGCGCGGCGCACCCTACAAAAAAACGCGCATCAGTTTTCTGATGCGCGTTTTCCATTTGCAGACCTGGTATAAAAACTTATTTCTTCACACCCAGCTCACGCAGACGTTCTTGCAGATAGCTACCCGAGGTATGACGTTCGGACAACACTACGTCAGCACGTGGATGCAGGAACAGTGGCAACGAGATACGTGATTTTTTCGCTTCTTCACCGGTAGGGTTCAGTACACGATGTATCGTCGATGGATAGTAACCGCCAGAGGCTTCATCCAGCATATCGCCGATATTCACGATCAGCATACCGAAATCACAGGGTACATCGTGCCATGCGTCATCCTTGCCCTGTACTTGCAAACCAGCCTGAGTGGCGGCTGGCAGCAGGGTCAGCAAATTAATGTCACCATGGGCAGCAGCACGTACTGCATCGGGTTCTTCATCGCCGCGCAGAGGCGGGTAATGCAAAACACGCAGCAGGGTCAGATCGCTGTCGGTGATCATGTCTGACAGGGGCATGGAATACTTGGCCTTGATATCCGCCGGTGAATGATCTTCTACCCATTGCAGCAACTCTGCCGCCAGCTTGGCACCATCGTCATAATACTTGCGTGCCGCATCCGATACTTCAGCCGGGTAACGACCGGTTGGGTAGATATGATAAAACTCTTTCAGATCACGCTTGGTCTGGCCCTTGGCTGTTTCGGAAATTTTTGGCGAAAAATAGCCATCCATTTTCTCGGCATCAAAGTCATACTTGTTTTTCGCATCGGTCTGGAAAAAGTCATACCATTCCTTGTAGATGGTTTCCAGTGTGCCTTGCGACAAGGGGTGATTGGTCAGGACACCAAACCCGGTACGGTGCAGGCTTTCGGTGAATTTTTGCGCGGCATCTGGTGCGCGATAATCAACTGGTTCGATAAACATGATGTTTTCCCCTTATTGCGCCAGTGGTGCCTGCAACCAGTTTGACGCCAGGGTTGCATCGATCAATTGTTTACAGGCTTCTGCATCGACCTTCATGCAAACGCGTGTTTCTGGTTTGCTGGCTTCCCAACCTGCTTGCGGATACGGGATAGGCAGTTTTGCCATCATGGTCTGGCCATTGCCGATGCCTTCTTTGGCGACGCGTACACGGCCAGAGTTGGTTTCGAAAATCTGTGGTGCCACCAGCCAGACAAACGCCAGTACATCGTGGCCGTAGCAGGCATGACCCAGATCAGGGCGTATGCTTTGGTAGAAGTTGGCATAGAAGTTGACCGCATGCGACAGGGTATCCATCGCCACATGCTTGTGTTTTTCTGCCAGGGCGGCAAAGAAGGTCGAAGGCAAGACCACACGGTGAGTCACGTCCAGGCCAACCATGGTCAAATCCCAACCGGCGGTGAAGACCAGGTCTGCTGCGTCCGGGTCATTCCAGACGTTGGCTTCTGCCACGGGTGAGACATTGCCTGGTTCGTCGACGGTACCCGCCATCAGCACAACCTGCTTCAGCAGTTTTGGCAGTTGTGGTTCCATTTTTAATGCCAGGCCCAGGTTACCCAAAGGGCCAACCGCGACCAGAGTTATTTCACCCGGATGCTGGCGTGCCATCTTGACGATGAATTCAGCCGCGCTTTCCACTTCTGCTTTACCACCGACTTCAATACGGCTGTTCAGGTTACCCAAACCATCAGCACCGTGGATGAAATCTGGCGGCATGCCAGGCGCTTTGGCGAATGGAACAGGAACGCCCTGGGCGACAGGGATATTGCGGCCAGCAATGCGCGTCAGGTACAGCGCGTTTGTGGTTGCTTGCTCAACATGGACATTACCAAAAGTAGTCGTGATACCAACCACGTCGATATCAGGATGGGCCAGGGCGAAATACAAGGCCATTGCATCATCGACGCCTGGATCCGTATCAAAAATGACTTTATGTTTTGCTGTTGTTGACATGTGTATGCTCTCCAAAATTACAC
Source organism: Undibacterium sp. Ji49W (assembly GCF_049340205.1). Lineage (NCBI taxonomy): Bacteria > Pseudomonadati > Pseudomonadota > Betaproteobacteria > Burkholderiales > Oxalobacteraceae > Undibacterium > Undibacterium sp. Ji49W. The sequence goes on from NZ_JBMPOW010000001.1 coordinate 89,922, forward strand.
CGGCTGGCCATTGGGCAGAACCCAGTCGCGATGTGAATTGTTGCAGTGGACCCGGTTCAAGGAGGTCGAAATTATGTTTTGTAGTGCCAGACCGAAAGGCTCACCACAGAGACACGGAGGCACAGAGAAAGACATGAGAAAAGCCGTGTAGGTTGTAATAGTGTAGGTTGGGCTACGGTTTACCAGCCCAACACTCGGCGTTTCAAATACGTACTCGTCGATTGTAGGCTAAGTGTTGGGCTGATGAAGCGTAGCCAGCGTGGCCCGACTCAACCTACAAACCTGCCAACCTCCCCGGCTCTTTTCTCTGTGCCCCTCCGTGTCTCTGTGGTGAGAGGTCTTATGTTTTTCAAATTAACGTGACTTCACAAACGGCTGACCTATCGCTTTCGGGGCGACGGATTTTGCCATCAAGCCTGCCAGTACGATTACGGTCACGACGTAAGGAATCATTTGTATCAAAGAGCCTGGTACCTTGCCTATGCCAGGGAAGACCACGCCTTCTATCTGTACCTGCAAGGCAGCAAAGAAGCCGAACATCAGACAGCCCAGGGCTGTGTGTAAAGGCCGCCAGTTACCGAATACCAGTGCCGTCAAGGCCAGGTAGCCATTACCGGCTGACATATCGCGCAGGAAGAAGCCGCTTTGCACGATGGACAAATACGCACCAGAGAATGAGCACAGTACGCCGGCGCACAGCATGGCCATGAAGCGGGTACGCTCTACATTGATACCAGCCGCATCGGCTGCATGCGGGTTTTCACCGACGGCGCGCAGGCGCAGGCCAAAGCTGGTGTGATACAAGACCCAGTGAACGACAGGGATCAGGGCAAACGCCAGGTAAACCAAAGCGCTATGACCACCAATGAGTTTGGTATATACCCAGCCCAGGAAAGGAATGCCAGCAACTGCTTCAGCGCCAGGAAAAACAATATCAAACAGACGTGCATCACCCAGGTCAGGCGTGCGACCACCTTGCTGGAACAGGTATTGAGCGATAACAAAAGTCAGGCCGCTGAGCGTAATATTGATCGCAATACCCGCGACCAGCTGGTTACCTTTTTGTGTGATGCTGACAAAACCTTGCAGCAGGGCGATGGCGACCGAGATACCAATGCCGGCCAGAATCCCCAGCCACGGGTTCTTGGTGGCAAAGGCCACAGCAGCAGAGACAAAGGCGGCAGCCAGCATTTTGCCTTCCAGCGCCAGGTCCACCACGCCGCTACGTTCTGCAAACAGGCCAGCCATGGCAGCAAACATCAATACTGGCGCATTGCGTATGGTTGATACCAGGATGCTGGAAAATTGAAAATCATCAAACATCATTTTTCCTTACGCTTGAGCAGGGCAGACAGGGCAGGGGCATACAGGTTTTCCATGGCACCGCAGAACAGGATAATCAAACCCTGGATAAAGATAAACGTCTCTGGCGGGATATTGGCTTTTTCCAGTGACAGATCAAATCCCCCCTGTATCAGCGCACCAAACAAGATCGATGACAGCAAGATGCCAAGCGGATGCTGACGCCCCATCAGGGCAATCGCGATACCGATAAAACCGGCACCGGCAGGGAAGTTCAGGTTCAGGTAGTGGGTAGAACCCATGACAGAGTTCACTGCGGCCAGACCTGCCAGCGCACCGGATATCATCATGGTGATGATAATGGTCTTGCTGATTGAGATACCGGCATAATGTGCCGCGTGCTGGTTGAGGCCAGTAGCGCGCAACTGGTAACCCCAGGTGGTGCGCCATACGACCAGGCCATAAATGACCAGTGCTACCAGTGCCAGCACAAAGCTGATGTTCAGCGGTGTTTCACCCAGCACCGGTAAAATGCCATTCAGTTTGGGTAACCAGGCGGCATCGGCAAATACACGGCTGGCAGTATTTTGCTGACCCGCAGGGATGAGAAAACTGACGATGACATAGTTCATCAAACTTGCTGCGATGAAATTGAACATGATGGTAGTTACCACCACATGACTACCACGTTTGGCTTGCAGATAACCCGGCAGGAAAGACCAAGCCGCACCAAAGGCGGCACTGCCCAGCATTGCCAGCGGTATCAGCAACCAGCCCGGCAGGCTGGAATCAAGCGCCAGCACAACCAGGGTCAGGCCCAGGCCGCCGACGTACATCTGGCCTTCGCTACCGATATTGAAAAGGCCGGCCTGCATGGCCACTGATACTGACAAACCGGTGAAGATAAAGGTGGCTGCATAAAACAGGGTGTAGCCCAGGCCTTCAGGGTTCAGCACCGCTGCATTGATCAAAATACCCAGGCATTCTACCGGGCTTTCGCCCAGCAGATAAATCACACCCGCTGCGACCAGTAAGGCAGAGAACAGGTTTAACAGCGGCAGGGCAAATGCGGTGGCCCAGCGTGGGAGGTCGGCTTGATTCATCTTTGTTTGGTCGCTTGTCTGTGTTCGCTTTGTTTCTTGCATGTGCCAGCTAAGGCGCAATCGAGAGTTTATCGCCTGCTATATTGTTTGCTTCAATGTGTATGTATGCCGCCCATGAGGCAGCCTATCTCGGTTGCATCAAATTCTTCTGCCTTCAATTCACCCGTGATGGCACCGCCAGAAATGACCAGGATGCGGTCAGCCAGGGCGCGTACTTCTTCCAGTTCTACCGATACCAGCAAGATCGCAATGCCAGCATCGCGCATCGCCAGCAGGCGGGTATGCAGGCTTTCTATCGTACCTATATCAACGCCACGGGTAGGCTGGCCCACCAGCATCAGTTTCGGGTTGGCGGCGATCTCACGTGCCATCACCACTTTTTGCTGGTTACCACCCGACAGCAGGGCGATGCGCAAATGCGGGTCGGCCGGCCGCACATCAAACTTGGCCAGCAAGTCTGTGCAATTTTTCAATATGCTTTTGTAATCCAGCAATCCAAAAGACTTGCCCAGTTTTTTCTGGTAACCCAGAAAACTATTCATCATCACCGAGAAGTTCTTGATCACGGCATCACGCAGGCGGTCTTCCGGCACGTGGGCTATACCCAACTCACGGAAGTTTGCAGGCAAGCCATCGGCATCCTTGCGGCCAGCAAAGGGCAAGTCTTTTCCCTGCATTTGCAGCTTGCCACTGGTAGGCAGGCGCATACCGCTCAAGATTTCCAGCAATTCGCTCTGCCCATTACCAGAGACACCGGCAATCGCCACGATTTCACCAGCACGGATATTGAAACTGACATTCTTCAACAGACTGACTTTTTGTGAATTCACCAGATTGAGGTCTTTGACATCCAGCACCGTCTCACCCGGCGCATAGGCAGCACGTGGCAAGTGGGTGACGATGGGGCGGCCCACCATCATTTCGGCTAACTGGGTGGTGGTAGTCTCAACCGTGGCGACAGAACCGATAACGGTACCTGCACGCATAACCGTGACCTGGTCTGTGATTTCCAGAATTTCTTGCAGCTTGTGGGTGATCAGGATGATGGTCTTGCCCTGTTCCTTGAACAGGCGCAGTACTTCAAACAGCGAAGCGGCTTCCTGCACCGTCAGGACGGCAGTTGGTTCATCCAGAATCAGGATATTGGCGCTGCGGTAAATCTGTTTGAGAATTTCCACCCTTTGCTGCACACCGACGGACAAGTCCTGTATCGTCGCCAGCGGATCAACATCCAGCGAATAGCGTTTGCAAATCTCGCGCAACTTGGCTTCGACTTCATGACGTTGCGGTTTCAGGCGAAATCCACCCTCCATGCCCAGCATGACATTGTCGAGTACGGTCATGTTTTCCACCAGCATGAAATGCTGATGCACCATGCCTATGCCGAGCTTGATGGCTTCCTGGCTGTTGCGGATATGTTGTTCTGCGCCGTTGATGAGCAGCTTGCCACTGTCGGCGCGGTAATAGCCATACAGTATGCTCATCAGCGTGGACTTGCCAGCACCGTTTTCACCGATCACGCCATGGATGGAACCCGGCGCAATGGAAAAACTCACATCACGATTGGCCTGTACCGCACCAAAACGTTTGGAGATCTGTTGAAATTCGACTGCTGGCTGCATACTTTAGCGTTTCTTTAAAATACGATGTGCGACAGATGGGGGTCTAAACATCAATCAGGGCGCAAAGTATCTGTTAAAAGATACTGCGCCCCTCATACCTTAGCTGTTACCTGCTATCAAGTTGCCTGGATCAGACCGGGCACTTATTGCCTTCACGGAAATCAACCACCTTGATCTTGCCGCTGATGATGTCCTGCTTGGCGGCGTTCACGCGTTTTTCCATATCGGCGCTGACGACACTGCGGTTATCCTTGTCCAGCGCCCAGTCAACACCACCTTCTTTCAGGCCTTTGTACTGGGTACCGTTTTTCCAGTTACCGTTTTTCAGCTGCATGAAGCTGTCATAGATAGCCTGATCCACGCGCTTGACCATGGAAGTCAGCATACTGCCAGGGTGCATATAGTTCTGGTTGGAGTCCACACCAATGCCCAGTTTGCCTTTTTCCTTGACTGCCTGCAAAGTACCCAGGCCGCTACCACCGGCAGCGGCGAAGATCACATCCACACCGCGTTCAAACTGAGCACGCGCCAGTTCGCCACCTTTGGCGGGGTCATTCCATGCAGAAGTAGTCGTGCCTACCATGTTTTGTATGACTTCCAGCTTGGCATCCGTTGCCTTGGCACCTTGCGCATAGCCGCAAGAGAAATTGCGTATCAGAGGGATATCCATGCCGCCGACAAATCCGACTTTTTTGGTTTTGCTGGCAATGGCTGCTGCCACGCCGACGAGGTAAGAGCCTTCCTGTTCCTTGAACAGAACCGAGCTGACATTGTCGCCCGTGGCAATACCGTCGATGAGGACAAACTTCGTTTTAGGGAATTCTTTGGCAATGTTTTGTACGGCCTGTGCCTGACCAAAGCCGATGGCAGCGATCAGGTCCACATTTTTACGGGCCAGATTGCGCAAGACCTGTTCAGTCTGGGTGTCGCTGGCAACCTGCACTTCGAGGTAATTGAGTTTGGTTTCTTTCTTGAAGCGCTCAGCACCTTCGGACGCTGACTGATTGAAGGATTTGTCAAACTTGCCGCCTGCATCATAGATGACTGCAAATTTAAGATCTGCAGCATAAGCGCTGGCAGCACCACCGAACGCCATCAGGGTAGCCAGTGACAGGCAGATTTGCTTGAGTTTCATGAAATTTCCTTATTCAGATGTCATAGTGCCGACGCGCTTGAAGCCATGCGCATACGGTACCCAAATTAAAAACCATGTTCTGCTGCCGCCGGGTTGGCCACTCTTGCTATGGAGCCAGCCTGGAAAGCCAGTGCAAGCCTAACATGGTGCAGACATTTCGTTTCAGCCACGAGGGCAAAATTGTATCAAAAACGGTGTTCGGGCTGGCAGCCGGGCTTCAATCGGGCACTAACAGGGAATGAACCGGGCGCTATTTACTGACTGTGCCCACTTTTGGTGCCAAATTTTGTATCTACTTCAGGCATTCAAGCTGCTTTTCCGACTGCCATGAATTCCAGCACTTGCTGGCGTTGTGGTATCGATGTTTGCGCCCCCAGCTTGGTGACCGTCAACGCAGCCGTGTATTGGGCTTCGCGGCTGGCATCAATCAGACTAAGGCCATTCGCAATACCAACAGCGAAGGCACCGACAAAGGTGTCGCCAGCAGCAGTGGTATCCACCACATCCACTTTCACTGCCGGGATGAACTGGCTGCCTGTGCTATCGGTAATCAGGGCACCATGTTCACCCATGGTCAGCAAGACTGTTGCGGTACCACGTTGCAAGATTTGTTCCGAGGCGGCTTTGGCGCTGGCCTGATCGACCACCGTCACACCACTCAGTTGTGAAGCTTCGGTTTCATTCAAAATCAGATAATCAACCTGGGCCAGTAGGGCATCACTCAGGTCTTGTGCCGGAGCAGGGTTCAGGATGACTTTGACCCCTTTGGCGTGAGCAATTTCTATCGCACGTGTGACTGTGGCCAGCGGGGTTTCGAGCTGGCATACCAGCAGTTGCGCACCGGCGATGGTGGCTGTAGCTGCCTCTACCTGGGCACTGGTCAGCGTGGCATTGGCACCTGCTGCCAGCACGATGCTGTTGTTGCCATTGTCATCTACCAGGATACCGGCCACGCCGGTAGCCACACCTGCCACTTTGGCCAGGTGGCTTAATTCCATGCCTTCTGCTGCCAGGCATTGATGCGAAAAACTGCCAAAGCCATCATCACCCACGGCACCGATAAAGCTGACCTGTGCCCCTTGACGGGCGGCGGCAACAGCCTGATTCGCCCCTTTGCCGCCAGGTATCTGCCTGAATTCATGACCATGAAGTGTTTCACCCACGGCCGGCATGCGTGGAGTACGAAAAACCAGATCCATATTGACACTGCCGACTACAGTTATGCGTGGCTTCATGATGCTTTTTTCTCGATAAAAAGGTGTCGCGCAATCGTTTGCGCAATCGATTTCGTATTTAACTATGGGTGCTGTTTAACGTCAAGCGCAATCTCGATTTTTGGTCAAAAAATGTGCAAAGACGCGGCTAGCTGGCAACCCGCTAGTTGGCATTATTTTCAGTCTTTGATCAGGACGTGTTCAGAGCAGAATTTTATTGCGCCGCACCAGCGCGAAGTGCGCATGAAGTTGTGACAGTTGCAAGTACAAATTGTTCTGCGATTTCACCAAAGCGGGCTGATTGTGGGGCTGCTTTGGATGGATGTCAAATTCGATATCTTTGTTACGCTCGTTTGCGAGTATTTGCTTAATTTAATTGTTATCATGATATTTATTTTGACGTGCGGTTCGGGTTTGCCGTCAATCACTGCCTGCATGCCTTGAATCAATGCAGAATCACACTAAACTTCCAGGGGTTGTAACCCGACAGAAGCAAAGAAACCTATGACGACATTCAATACATCTCGTGAAATCCCGGCAAGCGTAGAGCAAGTTTTTGCCGCGATCAATGATCCGGAACGCCTGGCACGTTGGTGGGGGCCAGCGGGTTTCACCAATACCTTCACAGTCTGTGAGCTTGTGGCTGGTGGACAATGGTCTTTCATCATGCATGGGCCAGATGGCAAAAATTATCCCAATGAATGCATCTTTGTTGAGCTGGAATCGCCAGCGAAGCTGGTTGTTCAACACGTATCTGAGCCAAAGTTTCGCCTGACCATAGGCCTGACTCCAACGCCGGCGGGAACCCTTGTTTCCTGGTCACAGGCATTCGATAACTCTGATGTCGCCAGCCAGGTTGAGCACATCGTCGTGCCGGCCAATGAACAGAATCTGGATCGCCTGTCGGCTGAGATTGCGCGAAAACAGGATGGCGACTGAACTACTTGTGCAGGCGAGTTGGTATGAGTGATACTTGTGCGGTAATTTCGTGTTGAAACAATGAAAAAACCGCCAATTGGCGGTTTTTTTATGTCGATTCGTGCTGGTGCACGGTTAAGCTTATTTCCGAGGTGACGCTACCAGCGAATGGCCGGTATGTGTATGCCAGGCATGATTCCAAACGCCGACAAAATAATCGCGATCAGCAAAATTATGAAGAGCACGCGCACTATTTGCCCGACCGGAGCAGGCAGGGGGAGCATGCCCACCAGCCACCAGATCAGCCCGAAGACGACAAGATAGATAATGAGATTGATGATCAGATTCATATTTCCTCCTCAGGTAAGGTGCAGGCAGGTCAATGCCCGCATTTTTTGCTAAATGGGCCTGCGGTTAATTATTTAGGTGGTAACACAACGATAGTATCACCAGGCTTGCCGGGTTCGCCGGTTTTTCCTTTGGCACCATCATAACCTGGTGAGCCTGGAACACCTTTGTCACCGGTCGCGCCTTGCATGCCGTCCGCACCAGTGGCACCGGTCGCGCCAGTCGCACCTACGGAGGCGGGCGCACCAGTGGCACCTGTAGCGCCGGGTGCGCCAGGTGCACCAGCTGGGCCTGGCACTGCTACGGGCACGGGAACGACAACCTGGGTGGGTTGGCGATCACATGCTGTAGTCGCCAGAACGCCAACAAGTGATAGTAAAAGTATGGAAAATTTCATGGTAGAGACCTTGGTTGTATGCAAATAAAGAGAAAACAGAAGCAGAGCCGGGCAAGGGAAGATATTTTGCACTTGTCCATGTCACCTGCACTTTTCTGAGGATGCAGGTAAAAAGATTTACGTTCCGTGCGCTGGCAAACATATCGAAAATTAGTTTTGTTTTATATTTATTGAACCGGTAATAAAGAGTGTTGTAAAAAGTGTAGCAAATGAAGTTGTTGAGACAAGATTTGATAGGTGGTGCAAATAGCAAATCAGTGTCAGCTATTCATGAATAGTGATCAAACCCGCTGCCGCAAGGTATGCGGGATTTTTTTGCCCGGAAACAATTTGATTGATATTGTGATTGACATCGAAAAAACAAATGTTTATTGTATTAAACAATTGTTTGTTTTTTGTTTGATTAAATGTGGTTTTTCCAGGTAAAACCTTGCCATGAGCCTCCTTGCCACTAAAAAAGAGCAGCTGTATCAGCTGATTGCCGCCCATCCCTTTATTTCTCAGCAGGAACTGGCGGATCAACTGGGTTTGTCGCGTTCTGCCGTGGCGGGGCATGTCGCCGCACTGATACGTGAAAAACGCCTGTTGGGCCGGGCATATGTCTTGCCTGATCAACATCCCGTGGTATGTATAGGCGGCGCAAATATTGACCGTAAAATGCGTACGCTGGGGCCCATGCAGATGGGCACCTCCAATCCCGTGAGTCAGCATGAAGCCTTTGGTGGTGTGGCACGCAATATTGCAGAAAATCTGGCGCGTCTGGGTTTGCCGGTCAATTTATTGTGTGCCGTAGGCGATGATGCTGCCGGGCAAAGCATCCTTGCGCAGGCACAGTCCGTCGGCGTGGATGCCAGGGCCAGCTTGCAAATTGCCGGTGCCCTTAGTGGTAGCTATACCGCCTTGTTGAATGATGACGGTGACATGGTGTTGGCACTGGCGCACATGGAATGCTGTGAAGCCATGACACCCGACTATCTGCGCAGCCGTAGCCCCCAGCGCAGTGCGGCCGCTTTTACCATTGCAGACTTGAATTTACCCGCAGATAGCATAGCCTTGTTATTGGAAGACGCTCATTTGCAGGCCAGTCCCTTGCTGCTGGTCGCAGTGTCACAACCCAAGATGGCACGCCTGCCGGAGCAGTTGCAGGGCTTGCGCTGCCTGGTATTGAACCGTGGTGAACTGGAAACAGTGGCTGGGCGCAGTTTGCCGCAAGTACCAGACATGGCTGCCGCCTGCCGCCAATTACAACAGCGCGGTGCCCGGGATGTGATTATTACCCTGGGTAGTGACGGTGTTTTATATACCGATACCGCAGGCAAGGATGGCATCAGTCATCTTGCTGCGCCACAGGTGAGTGTCAAAGATGCGACCGGTGCCGGTGATGCTTTTTCTGCCGGAGTTGCCTGGTCTTTGTACCATAGCGCTGATGATCTGGGATTGGCATGCCGGCGTGGTCTGAAGCTGGCTGCCCTGACCATACAAAGCGAGGCGACTGTTGCGCCTACGCTGAACCAACATATTTTTAACGAGGAAACATGATGCAATCTTATCTGGTCTTGTCGGAAGAAGTCCGCGCCGCCCGTCTGGCGGCCAAACCCGTGGTGGCACTGGAATCCACTATCATTTCTCATGGTATGCCTTACCCGCAGAATGTGCAGACGGCACGCGAGCTGGAACAGATCATCCGTGACCGTGGTGCAGTGCCAGCCACCATCGCCATCATGAATGGCAAGATACACATAGGCTTGTCTGACGCAGAACTGGAGTTACTGGGTAACACGCCCGATGCCATGAAAGTCAGCCGCCGTGATCTGGCATATGCCCTGACCAGCAACAAGCTCGGTGCTACCACTGTAGCCGCCACCATGATCTGTGCCGCACTGGCGGGTATAGAAGTATTTGTGACTGGCGGTATAGGTGGTGTGCATCGTGGTGCTGAAACCAGTTTTGATATTTCTGCGGACTTGCAGGAACTGGCAAGAACTTCGGTTGCCGTGGTATGTGCCGGTGCCAAATCCATTCTGGATATTGGTTTGACGCTGGAATATCTGGAAACCCACGGTGTACCTGTGGTCAGTGTGGGCCAGTCAGCCTTTCCGGCATTCTTTACCAGGGACAGTGCTTACCAGGCTGATTTTCAGCTCGATACAGCAGAGCAGCAGGCTGATTTCATTCATGCCAAATGGACGCTGGGCCTGACGGGTGGTGTGGTGATTGCCAATCCGGTGCCTGAAGTGGCAGCCATGCCAAGAGAAGAGATTGAAAGTATTACCCAGTCAGCCTTGCAAGAGGCTGATGAGCAGGGTATCAAGGGCAAGGCGATCACCCCTTTTCTGTTGAATCGTATCAAGCAGATGACAGCGGGGCGCAGCCTGGAAACCAATATTGCGCTGGTAAAGAATAATGCGGTGGTCGGTGCGCGACTGGCGCTGGCCCTGCATCACTTGCGCAAGCGTACGGTATAAAAACTTGAAGCGGTGCGGTATTGGGTGCCGTCACCGCTCAGGGCTTGAGTTCTGCTCAGGGATAGAAGACGCTGACGTGATAGCCAGCCGCTTTCAGTTTGGGCAATTCAAAATACAGCTTGATATTCTGATCGCTACCTGCCGTGAAGCCTTTGCTTAATTTATCTTTTTCGGTCAGGTAATCATCCGGGCCGAAGACGCGCTGCAATACCGCCTTGTCTTTGGCATCGTTCAATATCAATTCTACCGTCGGCCATGCCTGCACGATGCTGCTGCGGTTCTGGATTTGCATGACCAGCAAAAAGACATTCCTGTCAGGTGCCAGCGCCTGCAATTCATTCGACTCTACCGTGATCTGTTCGATTTGTGCGGGCAGGTTGACCTGGCATTGCAGGAGCTTGCAGGCTTGCTGCAGATACGGCTTGCTCTCTGGCAGCCAGGCTGCCAGTTGGCTACGGAAAATATACGAACTTTGTGCCAGCAGCAATGGGAAAAGCAAGAGCACCATCAGCGTCAGCATGATGGTCGTGACACGTTTGCGCCGCTGCTGTTTCTCTGCCTGGATGACAAAATTGGGACGGTGCTCATCTTCATCTGCATCGCTGTTTGAATCTTCGCTGATGGCTGCCTGATTTGCCAGGGCTGCTTCTTCAGCGCCGATATAAGCCTCTTTGCGCGCCTCATCGTCAGACTGATTGTTTTCTGCCTCAGCTTGTGAAGTGACATCCACTTCAACGCTGGCAGTATTTTCCTTGTGTCGCCAGACTTTTGTGGTCGTCGTGGCAGGTGCCGCATCGCTGCCTGGCGCTGTAGCGTCTTCCTTACCTTCATTCATGGACCAGTCTGCCGTAGGCGGATCCATCAGCGCGGCGCGGGTTTCCAGTTCTGCCCTTGCGACATCGGCGTCATCAACTTCTTCCATGGGGGCGGACAGATTGCCATCACCCAGATCAAAATCAATGGCCGAGGCACTGGCCACTGGCGCAGGCTTGACGGCAGCAACAGGTGGCAACGGTGCGCTGACGGCAGCAAGGGGCTTGACTGGTTCAGTTTCGGCATTTGCCGTGCTGCTGGTCTTGCTGCCCTTGCTTTCAATGGCTGCGGAGGCCGCTGCTATTGCCTGTATAGCCTGTATCGCCGGTGTTGCTTTGGGCTTGTCCAGGTTCTCTGCTTCAAATTCTTTTTCTGCTTTGGAAATGGCGGCCAATACTTCTTCACCCGGCTTGGCAGGCAGGGGTTTGGCTGCAACTGTTGGCGTAGAGGGTAGCGCTGGCGTAGCGGCAGGTGTTGCTGGCTCGGCTGGTGAGTGCGTGCTGACAGGCAGCTCTGCCTTGTCAGCGGCTTTAACTTCTGGTTCTGATGCAGTTTCCACTTCAACCGCAGGCTTGGCTGGGGTTGTGACCGCCGCGGTTGCAACTGTAGCTGTTGCAGGAGCAATAGCCGCAGCAGTGGTGCTGACTGCCGGTGTTACAGGTTTTGCCGTGCTGGTCGCTGTGGATGGCGCGGGCGTACCTGCTTTGTCCGCCGGACCTGGTGCTGCTGGCGTGGCAGGTACTTTTGGGGCATCGGCCGGAATCAGGTTTTCAACCGCATTGAAGGTTTGCTGACATGAGCCGCATCTGACCAGGCCCGCATGCAATTTCAACTGGTCATTCGCCACCTTGAAGGCAGTTTGACAGTGGGGGCAGCGGGTAGCCAGAGCCATGTGCGTCAGCCGTCCAGTCTGCCTGACAGTGCGACCCAGCCTTCGTTTTCTGCCCAGACACTGAGCTGAATGAACGGAGCGTACGCTGCTGCGACTTCTTCGGCCTGTCTTGCCAGTACGCCAGACAGTACCAGTGCACCGCCGGGGGCAACACGGCCAGCCAGCATCGGAGCCATCAGTTTCAATGGACTGGACAAGATGTTGGCAACGACCACGTCAAATTTTTCTGGCGTTGGGTGTGCAGCGCCAAATGCTTCCGGCAATGCGTATTCGATCTCACATTTATTGCGTTCCGCATTGTAGTTGGCCGACTCTATCGCCTGCGGGTCAATATCAACACCGATGACTTTGGCAGCACCCAGTTTGCTGGCCACCATCGCCAATATGCCAGAACCGCAACCGTAGTCGAGTACCGACAGATTCTTGGGTGCGTGGGCTTCCAGCCATTCCATGCACAGGCGGGTGGTAGGATGGCTGCCGGTACCAAAGGCCAGGCCAGGGTCAAGTTCAAGGATCAGGCCATTGCTGTCAGGGGCATCGTGCCAGCTCGGTACGACCCAGATATTTTTACCAATATGGATGGGGGCAAACTGTGATTGCGTGAGACGTACCCAGTCCTGCTCCTCCACCTTGCGGGTGAGATAGGCAGGTACAGTTGCCAGACTGATGGCAGTAGCTGCTTCGGTGACCAGCGTTGCATGGTCGCAATCGACATCGCCCAGAGCCACGACGCGGCTGCGGTCCCAGGCGGCTTCATCTGGCTCCATGCCAGGTTCACCAAACAATGGTCTTTCGGCATCCGTGCCTTCGTCAGCATCCTCGACGGAAACAGACAGTGCGCCCGCATCCATCAGGGCATCCGACAAAGCCTCTGCCTGCTCACGCGCTACTTCAATCACTATTTCTATCCAACCCATATTGCTACTTTCTTATACGACGTTATTACTTCAATAGGACTTACGCAAAACCGCCCCAGCTGTGTTGCAGCTCCTTGCTGGGACGATTTTGTGTCAGTCCCGTTCAAGATACTTCAATAAACTTCAAGACCAAAAGGCTCATTACAGAGGCACAGAGGAAGCACAGAGAAAATCAAGAGAAAAACAAACTCATCATCGACGTCATCGGGTGCACCAGCAATATAAATCTGTAGCGTCTATTTATTGCATTAAAACATATCAACAACAAAAAAGCTTACCACAGAGGCTTGATAACAAAGCCAAAAGCACAGAGAAAAACTTGGGTTTTCTCTGTGCTTCTTTTCCTTATTTGTAGTTTGGGCCGAGCCCAAACTACGTTTTTGAGATAAGCCTGAAGTTTTTCTCAGTACCCCTCGGTGTTTCTGTGTTGAGAGGTTTTTAATTCGATTATTTTGCTTTTTTCGACAACTCTGGCATATCCGCCAATTTGTGTTCCAGGTAATGAATATTGGTGCCGCCCTCAATGAAGCGGGCATCAATCATCAATTCGCGGTGCAGCGGGATATTGGTCTGTATGCCTTCGACGACCATTTCCGACAGGGCGATCTGCATGCGGCGAATGGCCTGTTCACGCGTTTCACCGTAGGCGATGACCTTGCCTATCATGGAGTCATAATTCGGCGGTACGAAATAACCTGCGTAAGCATGTGAATCCACACGGATACCAGGGCCACCCGGAGTATGCCAGGAGGTGATACGACCTGGTGAAGGGATAAACTTGAATGGATCTTCCGCATTGATACGGCATTCAATCGCATGGCCCTTGAGTGTGATATCAGTTTGCTTGAAGCGCAGTTTTTCATTGAAAGCGATACGTATCTGCTCTTGCACGATATCGACGCCGGTAATCATTTCCGTTACCGGGTGTTCAACCTGGACGCGGGTATTCATTTCGATGAAATAGAATTCGCCGTTTTCGTACAAGAATTCAAACGTACCGGCTCCACGATAATTGATCTTGCGGCAGGCCGCGGCACAACGGTCACCGATTTTTTCGATGATCTTGCGCGGAATTCCGGGCGCTGGTGCTTCTTCTATCACTTTCTGGTGGCGGCGCTGCATGGAGCAATCGCGCTCACCCAGCCAGATGGCGCTGCCATGCTGGTCGGCAAGAATCTGGATTTCCACGTGACGCGGGTTTTCCAGAAACTTTTCCATATACACTTCTGGATTACCAAAGGCGGCACCCGCTTCTGTCTTGGTCATGGTGACCGCGTTCAGCAAGGCAGCTTCGGTATGCACGACGCGCATGCCGCGACCACCACCGCCACCGGCAGCCTTGATGATGACCGGGTAACCGACCTTGCGGGCGATTTGCACGATGGCTTTTGGATCGTCAGGCAATGCACCTTCAGAACCGGGCACGCAGGGTACACCAGCCTTGATCATGGCATGTTTGGCCGAAACCTTGTCGCCCATCAGGCGGATGGATTCTGCACGTGGGCCAATGAACACAAAGCCGGATTGCTCTACGCGTTCGGCAAAATCGGCGTTTTCTGACAAAAAGCCATAACCTGGGTGAATCGCCTGGGCATCGGTGACTTCAGCGGCGCTGATGATGGCCGGCATGCTCAGGTAACTCAGATTGGAAGGAGCAGGGCCTATGCAAACAGATTCGTCGGCCAGCTTCACATATTTTGCTTCGCGGTCGGCTTCAGAATGCACGACTACGGTTTTGATACCCATCTCGCGGCAGGCGCGCTGTATACGTAGCGCGATTTCACCACGATTGGCGATAAGAATTTTTTCAAACATGATTTAACTTTGCTGTGGCAATGGTTGCAATTGCATTAGCGGAAAATCCTGTTTCAGTGCTCGCTGGCTTTTCGCCGCAGGCACCGACATTTCCCTAATGCGCGCCTGGATTAGCCAATCACGAACAGCGGCTGGCCGTACTCAACAGGCTGACCATTTTCAACCAGAATCTGTTTGACAGTGCCTGAGAAATCACTTTCGATTTCATTCAGCAGTTTCATCGCTTCGATAATGCAGAGGGTGTCGCCAACATTGACGCTCTTGCCGATATCGGCAAATGGGGCTGCGCCAGGGGCGGAAGAACGGTAGAACGTACCAACCATAGGGGATTTGACGATATGACCGTCCGGTACCACGGGTGCTGCTGTAACTGGTGCTGCGGCGACAGGTGCTGCTGCCGGCATCATTTGCTGGTGCTGGGGTTGCTGCATCATGACGACTTGATTTTGTGGCATCGCAGATGATTTGACGATGCGGACTTTGCCTTCACCTTCAGTCACTTCCAATTCAGCGATATCTGATTCTGCTACGAGGTCGATCAGGGTCTTGAGTTTTCTTAAATCCATGTGGAATCCCCTTGAAAAAAGTGGTTCTGAATTAATTGAGGCGCGCAATTCCGAGCAGGAAAACAGCTCTGATGATGCCGCCGAAGCTTGGATTATATACGAAATAGGCTGGCATTATCCGCAAATTGCGCGAAGATGCGAGAATTTAAATATTTCTTAGGGAAAAGTCAATTGCCAGGCGGTAGCCATCGGTACCGAGGCCGCTAATGACCCCTTTGGCAATTGCCGACAGAAAAGAATGATGTCTGAAGGTTTCTCTCTGATGCACATTGGAGATGTGCACTTCGATAAAAGGTATGGCAACAGCAGCCAGCGCATCTCTCAGGGCAACGCTGGTATGCGTCAGGCCGCCCGGGTTGATGATAATAGCATCGACTTGCTCTTTTTGGGCAGCATGAATGCGATCAATTAATGCGCCTTCATGATTGCTCTGGAAAAAAGCCAATTCAGCACCTGCTGCACGGGCTTGCGCCTGGGCTGCAGTCTCGATCTCTGCCAGAGTAGTGGCGCCGTAAGTGGCTGGCTCACGACTACCTAGCAGGTTCAGATTGGGTCCATTCAGCAGCAGGAGTTTGCTTGCCATAGTCACATTCAATTTGACGAAGATGGCCGCATTTTGCCGCTAATAGCGTTAGATTGGCAAGGAAAACCGTCGCAACTTTTATTTTTCAGAAGAAAATTTGGCGATGTCAGCACGCAATTCCTCCATTTTCAGGCGGCCAAGGTAGTTTTTGACAACTTTACCATCCGGCGTAATCAGAATAGTAAACGGTAGCCCACCACCCTGGTTTCCCAGTTGACGTGATATTTCGCTGCCTTCCATGCCTGCGACAAACAATGGGTAGCTAATTTGATATTTTTTTGTAAAGTCAGCAATATTGCTTGGGCTATCTATGCCCATACCCAATATCTGCACTGCTGCGCCCTTTAATTCGGTTTGCAAGGCAGATAGTTCCGGCATTTCCTGCACGCAGGGCCCACACCAGGTAGCCCAGAAATTTACCACCAGTAGCTTGCCCTGCCATTGTGATAACGCCTGCGTTTTACCGTCGCTGTCTTTTAACTGCTGTGCCATTAATTGCGCGACGGCCTTGCCTTCTGGTGTGGTCGCGGCAATTGATGGTGTGGCAGCGGTGGAGGTAGCCGTGGCGGTGACGGGCAGCGCCTGGTGGCTGGCGAAATACACACCAAGGCTGGCCGACAGCAAACCCAGTGCGACTGCCAGGGCGATAAATCTTTTGTTCATACAGGATTCTTTCACAAGCGTGTATTCAGGCTCAGGATAGTAGCGCAGCTTGCGAATTTGTGCTGACAGAAAGTACCAGCATATCTGGCGATCGGACAGCAAATGCGGTTATGTGCGTAGCGCAATCTGCGGGTTTTGCGCTTAATCCATAGTCTAGCGATTCCTGGCCGTCATACGATGTGGTGTGAAAATACGGTTCTTGCCCACCATCGTCCAATAAGCGTGTCAAACCACTGTCAGAATAATGAGGGGTGGAGCTATAACGCGCTATCACGGCTTGCACGAAGGCGTGCGCATTCTGGTAGCAGGGCATCAGAAATGATTCCGCATGAAAGTATTCAGGTCAAATGTGCAGGGACACTGAGGACATTGAAGGCTATTCTCCTTCCAGATCAGCCTCATCTTCCGCAATCAATGCACGCAAAGCATGGAGATTTGCTCTTTCTGTACTTTTGCCGTGGCCGCTGCGAATGTCGTCCTGGTCATGCAAAACCAGATGTACGCCTTCGTTCTTGTGCATGAAGCTCAGAGTTTCTATGCGGTCATTGCGATTGTTGAAACTTTCCGACACCTCGAACTGCACGTCCTTGTTCAGCAGGTAGATGGCAACATCCTTGGTATTGTCGGCAAACAGGTGCAGGTAAATATCGGAATGGTTGCCTGCCGTGCCGTTGAGCACTGCGCCGACCAGGTAGGGGCGGAAGCGGTCGAATTCTTCCATCAGCTCAGCCGCAAGTTGTCTTAGTTGCAGCAAGCGTTTTGGCTGGGTATCGCCAAAGAACAGTTCATTGTATTCGCGTACTTCCTGTTCGATCTGTGCATTGTCAGGCAGGACATCGCCCTTGATTTTCTGGTTGCCCAGTAACTGCTTGGCTGCCTTGCGCTTGGCTGAGGCATAGTCTGCACCGTCTTCGGCGATCATGCGTGCTGCCAGGGCAGCAATCTCAGCCCGCAGGCTTTCAGCTTCGTTTGGTGTATGGATCATCATGCGGCCATCATAACTGAAACTCTGGTCAAATCCAAAAACAAGACCTCTTGATACAGAAAGGTACAGAAAGGAAATGCCTCCTGTTTGTTGTCTTCGGTGCCAAGGCACGCGGCAGCCCCGAAAAGCCTCAGGTACCTTACTGAGATGCATGAAGAACAAGAGAAAGACAAGTTAAAATCAAAACTCACTTAAGTTATTCTTTTAATACTTTTATTTTCCTCTGTGACACCCTGCACCCCTCTGGGACCCCGTGTTGAGAGGTTTTTAGTCTGTGTGTTCACAGGTTTTCAGCTTCTGTTACGAGTGGTGACAAGAACATGCCTTCTCTCAGGTAGAATTGCGGGATTCTGGAATTTGGTTCAATTATGCATATTCATATATTAGGTATCTGCGGCACTTTCATGGGTGGTCTGGCGGTATTGGCGAAAGAGGCCGGTCATACGGTGACGGGCTGTGATGCCAATGTCTACCCCCCCATGAGCACCCAGCTTGAAGCGCAGGGCATCACCCTGACGCAAGGCTATGGAGCAGAGCAAATTGCATTGGAACCGGATTTATATGTCATAGGCAATGTGGTATCGCGTGGCAACCCTTTGATGGAAGAAATCCTCAACCGTGGCTTGCCCTATGTATCTGGTCCGCAATGGATGGGCGACCATATATTGCATGATAAGTGGGTACTCGCTGTCGCCGGCACCCATGGCAAGACAACCACCTCGGCCATGCTGGCCTGGATACTTGAATATGCCGGTTATGCGCCAGGCTTCCTGATCGGTGGTGTACCGCTGAATTTTGGTATTTCTGCCCGCCTGTGGGGCAACCATGCGTCGGATTTCTTTGTGATCGAAGCCGATGAATACGACACGGCGTTTTTCGACAAACGCAGCAAATTCGTGCATTACCATGCCAAGACGGCAGTACTGAATAATCTTGAATATGATCATGCCGACATCTTTCCCGATGTGGCAGCGATAGAAACCCAGTTCCACCACCTGGTGCGTACTGTGCCGGGTGTCGGCCGTCTCATCGTCAACGGCGACAATGCCTCGCTGGAACGGGTGTTGAAGCGGGGTTGCTGGAGTGAAAAAGAATTCTTTGGTGCCGGCAATCAGGCCTGGCGCCTGATTATGCAGGCTGGTGAAGACTTTGATGTCGTCTTCAATGACGAAGTGCAGGGCACCGTCCACTGGAACCTGAATGGCGAACATAATCGCCAGAACGCGCTGGCTGCCATTGCCGCTGCACGTCATGTCGGCGTCACGCCAGACATCGCCATTGAAGCCCTGGGCCAGTTCATCAGCGTCAAGCGCCGTATGGAAGTGCGCGGCATTGCCGATGGCGTCACTGTTATCGACGACTTTGCTCATCATCCCACTGCAGTTGGCACGACTGTTGCCGGCTTGCGGCATAAGGTTGGGGCTGCACGCATTCTTGCAGTGCTGGAGCCGCGTTCCAATACCATGAAGCTGGGTACCATGAAACAGGCTTTGCCCGGCAGCCTGGAACAGGCTGACCTGGTATTTGGTTTTGGTGCGGCGGAAGGCAAAGATGCCCTGGGCTGGGACCTGGCAGAAGCCTTGGCCCCGCTGGGTAATAAAGTTAATTGTCACAGCAAGATTGCCGATCTGGTGGATGCCATCGTCGCGCAAGCCCGGCCAGGTGACCATGTGCTGATCATGAGCAATGGCGGCTTTGGCGGCGTCCATCAAAAATTGCTAGATGCCCTGCAAAATCGCGCGCAACAGAATGGTAGCGAGGCCAGGGCAGCATGATCCTGTATCTGCACGGTTTTCGCTCATCGCCTGATTCTTACAAGGCACGGGTTATGCGTGAACATATGCAGGCATTGGGCCGTGCTGACGAAATTGTCTGCCCCGAACTCTCACCTTCACCCTTGCTGGCGATACAGCAGGCCGAAGCGCTGCTGGCAGGCCAGGACCCAAGGCAGGTGAGCATCATCGGTTCTTCACTCGGTGGTTACTATGCGACCTGGCTGGCAGAAAAATATGGCTGCAAGGCTGTATTGCTCAACCCGGCTGTCAAACCGCCACGCGACCTGGAAAGCTATGTCGGCGTCACGACCTATTACCACAGCGACCGCATCTTTGAATTCAAGGCTGACTACGTGGCAGAGCTGCGTTCGCTGGCTGTTGAGCAGATCAGCAAGCCGGAACGCTATTTTCTGATCGCGGCGACGGGTGATGAAGTGCTGGACTGGCATGAAATGGTTGCTCATTATCCGGATGCAAAACAATATGTGATTGATGGCAGCGATCACGGCATTGCCGAATTTGCTGATTACCTCGATATGGTCATGGCGTTTTGTGATCAGGTACATTGATTTGGAAGCAGCGATTTTGCCAGCGAAGAAAAAGATGCAGCGCCCGCGTGCGGCCAGATGGGTTGAACATGTGAATGCCGTACAAACCAGTACCCGTATGGAAGACTGGTTGAGCAATCGCGATTCTTTGACGGCCAGACTGGTGGCCAGATGCGCGCAGTTTCGTGTACAGCGTTTGTCGCAGCACAAGGCCATGTGTCTACAGGATGAATATGCTGCCATAGGCTTGCCACGGAATATGAAAGTGCATGAACGGGAAGTATTTTTGCGCTGTGATGGCATCGCCATGGTGTATGGACACACCGTCGTGCCGCTGACAGCCACGGCCAATGAATGGCCCTTGTTTCATGCCCTGGGTGAAAAATCTTTGGGCAGCACCCTGTTCAATGATCCACTGGTGGTCAGGGGCGATTTGAGTTATGCCAGGTTACGCCAGAGTCACCCGCTGATACGCCGTATTGTAGCCAGGTTGCCAGAGCTGGCAGGTGTGCAAAGTATGCTGGCACGTCGCTCACTGTTCTGGCGCAAGGGCGGTTGTCTACAGGTGACGGAAGTGTTTTTGCCTGGGGTTGAAAGTTTGCAGCTTGTTGAAAAACCTTAAGACCTTTCAACACAGAGAAAGGAAGGCTGCTTGCAGGCAGCCTTCGTTACAAACTGGTTTGGCTAAAACGCAAGCCGCAATATATATATATATAAAGCTCCTTCCCCTTCAAGGGGAAGGTTGGGATGGGGATGGGGTTCTTCAGCAAACGAAATAAGTAGCTAATCAACCGAACCCCATTCCCACCCTGGCCTTCTCCTTCAAGAGGAGGGGAATTGATAAGTATTTGAATGATTTCCGCTTTGCTGATAAAGCAAAGTAAGAATAGAAACAACAAACGTCTCAACCAAGATGGACTGACAATAGCAGGGTGAAAAAGTACAAAGATTTTCTCTTGCTTTTCTCTGTACCTCCGTGCCTCTGTGTTGAGCTTTTTGGTCTTAATTAAAGAAGTATTGAATGAATTTATTTTTCGAAGAATCCGGTGATTTCAAGGCAGGCAGTCTCATGACGCAGGCTGGTGAGGCGTATCAGGTCGAGATGGCCAGTGGCAAGCGCACCAAGGTCAAGGCCAAGGATGTGCTGTTGCAATTCGCTTCCCCTGATCCTGTCAGTCTGATTGAGCAGGCCAAGGCCGCTGCGGCCGAGATAGACCTGGAATTTTTATGGGAAGTCGCCGGTCAGGAAGAATTTGGCTTTGCCGAACTAGGTGCCGAATATTTTGGTCATGCACCGCAACCGGTGGAAGCAGCAGGCTTGATTCTGGCCCTGCACAATGCCCCTATTTATTTCTACAAAAAAGGCCGCGGCCGTTATAAGGCAGCGCCAGAAGCCGCACTGAAAGCAGCGCTGGCCGGTATAGAAAAGAAAAAGCAGCAAGCCCTGATACAGGCAGGCTATGTCGAAGAGCTCAAGCAAAACCACCTGCCTGATGTCATGAAGCCGCTGGCCCTGCAACTGTTGTTCAAGCCAGATAAAAACAGCATCGAATACAAAGCCCTGGCAGAGGCCTGCGATGTCATGCAAATGTCGCCGCAACGTCTGATGCTGGCAACTGGCGGCATTGCCAGCCCCAAGCATTTGCATCTGGCCAAGTTCCATTACGAGCATTTTCCCAAGGGCGTGGCTTTCCCCGCCATTACTGTGCCATCCCTGCCGACCGATTTGCCGGTTGCCGACGTACAGGCATTTTCTATCGATGATGTCACCACGACCGAAATTGATGATGCTTTTTCTGTCGTTGATATCGGCAACGGCCAGTTGCGTGTGGGCATACATATCGCTGCCCCGGCTTTGGGTATACAGCGTGGCGATGCGCTCGACCAGATTGCACGTGCCCGCATGTCCACCGTCTACATGCCGGGCGACAAGATCACCATGCTGCCAGATGAACTGGTAGAAGCCTACACCCTGGGTGCAGGCCAGACCCGCCCGGCCCTGTCGCTGTATGCAACCCTGAATACCGAAGACTGGTCCGTCATCAGCACTGAAACCAAAGTAGAAGCCATCCCGATGGCCAGCAATTTGCGCCACAATGACCTTGATGCGCTGGTGACAGAAGATAACCTGGCGAACGATGCCGGCGAGTATCCGCACAAGGCCGACATTGCCCAACTGTGGAAATGGGCGCAAGTGCTGGAGCAGGGCCGCATGGTCAAGCGCGAAAGCTTTGGCATGAAGCCGGAACAGAATAACCGCGTCGATTTCAATTTTTACGTTGAAGATGATGTCGTCTCCATCGTGCGTCGCAAGCGTGGCGCACCGCTGGACAAGATCGTGGCCGAACTGATGATATTTGCCAACAGCACCTGGGGCAAGCTCATGGCTGACCATGGCATTCCCGGTATCTACCGGGCGCAGGGTGTGGCCGGTGGCCGTGGACCCGGTGGCTGGGCCGCACGCATGCAGGTACGCATGCTGACCCATGCAGCACCGCATCAGGGCCTGGGCGTGGATCAATATGCCTGGAGTACCTCACCGCTGCGCCGTTATACCGATCTGGTCAATCAATGGCAAATCATCGCCTGTGTACAGCATGGGGTGACAGCGCCGCTGGTGGCACCCTTCAAACCCAAGGATGCCGACCTGTTTGCCATCGTGTCAGGTTTTGATGCAGCCTATGCGGCCTATGCCGATTTCCAGAACAATATGGAACGCTACTGGTGCCTGCGCTGGCTGGGGCAGGAAGAAGCCCGTCAGGTGGAAGCTGTGGTATTGAAGGATGAAGTCTTGCGTCTGGTCGATATTCCCCTCATCATTCGTTTGCCGGGCATGCCGCAAACTGCACGCGGTGCCCAGGTCAGACTGGATATTCTGCGCTGGGATGAAGTTGATCTCACTGTCGAAGCCCGTCTGCTGGAATTGCTATCCACCGTTACCGAACTGGGTGAAGATGAAGAACAGGATGAAGATACGACCGAAGTGATCGAAGAAACGCCCACCACGGAACAAAATGGTGAGGCAACTGATATAGAAGACACCGGCGCAGTAACAGATAGAAGCGATGAGCCTGCTGCCGAACAGCCACAAGCAGATTAATGAATAGCCAGACCGATCAATCACCGATGCCGTCAACAGACCTTAAAGACAAATTGCCTGAAAAGACAACTTTCGACAAGTTGATACTGACCGTTGCCGTCATCATTTCAATGGTGATCCATGCGACCTTGCTGTTACTGCATTTTGTCGCCCCAAGGCCGGAAGAAAGCCGGCCCGCAGATCCGGGGCTGGAAGTCATCCTGGTCAATGCCAAGCACGACAAGGCACCCTTGAAGGCCGAAGCTTTGGCCCAGGCGGATCTGGATGGTGGTGGCGCTCACGACAGTGGCCGCAGCAAATCGCCGTTGCCAGATATGCGCAAGACCGAAGATGGCGACAGTGCTCAAACCACCAAGCGCCGTATTGCCGAACTGGAGCAGCAGCAACAGCAATTGATAGACCAGGCCAAACGCAAGGAATTGTTCCGCCTGCCGCAGCAAGAAAAAAAGCCGCTGGATGATAGCCGCAAACCTGCGACCGGATCTGATCAGGTCGATACCTCACAGGCCCTGGCACGCATGGCAGCGGAAATCTCTCAAACCATAGAAGACCAGAACAAGCGTCCGCGTAAAACCTTTATTACCCCAAGCACGCAAAAAGCCGGGTATGCGGTGTATTACAAGGCGATGCAAAAACGTATCGAAGATACCGGCACACTGAACTTTCCGCAAAAAGACGGCAAGAAACTGTATGGCGAATTGATCGTCTACATCCCGATTTTCCAGGATGGCACCATTTATGAAAAAGAAGGTGGGCCGCGCATAGAAAAATCCTCTGGTGACAAAGCCCTGGACACGGCAGCCCTGCGTATTATTAGGCGGTCTGCACCGTTTGGACGTTTCCCGCAAAACATGCGTTCTACCGACAAGGATGACTTGTGGGTAGTGATTACCCGCTTCAAGTTTACCCGTGAACTACAGCTTGAAACTGAACTGCGCGGAGATAAAAGTTGAAGACGATGAATACCAGACCGGACGCCTATGTGGTTATCGGTAACCCGATAGCGCATAGCAAGTCACCTGCCATTCATGCCCGCTTTGCCGAACTGACTGTACAGCATATTGATTACCAGCGCCTGCTGGCACCGATCGATGGCTTCGCTGCCAGCGTGCGCGACTTTATCAATGCTGGTGGCAAGGGTGCGAACGTCACATTGCCATTCAAGCTGGAAGCCTATGCCCTGGCGGATGAGTTAAGCCCGCGCGCCCGGGTGGCCGGTGCCGTCAATACCCTGAAGTTTGAGCCAGGCTGTATTTATGGCGACAACACCGACGGCATAGGCCTGGTGGCAGATATCGTACGCAATGCCGGTGTCAGCCTGCGTGGCAAACGTATACTTTTGTTGGGGGCCGGTGGTGCCGCACGTGGTGCCTTGCTGCCCCTGTTGCAGGAACAGCCGGCCAGCTTGTTGATCGCCAATCGCACGCTCGCCAAGGCGCAGGATTTGCTGGCGCAGGTACAAAGCCTGGCCGGCAATTGCACACTGCAAGCCTGCCGTTTTGAAGAGTGTGATCAGGCTGTGGATGTCATCATCAATGCTACCTCGGCCAGCCTGAATGATGATGTGCCCCCGCTGTCGCCCGCTTTGTTCACGACCACTACCCTGGCTTACGACATGATGTACGCCGCTGCCCCTACGGCCTTTTTACGTTTTGCCGCCAGCCATGGCGCGCAGTGCCGCGACGGCCTGGGCATGCTGGTAGAGCAGGCAGCAGAAGCCTTTGCGTTATGGCGTGGTTTGCGCCCACCCAGTGATCTGGTACTGGCAGAAATGCGTTTAGCCATGCAGGTGAATAGCTGATGAAACTCCTTGGGCGACTCCTGTTCTGGCTGGTATTGATGCCCCTGGTGTTGTTCACGCTGGTGCAGGCATATTTTCTGGTGCAGATATGGTGGTGGGTCGATCATAATCCTACTTCCACCAGCTTCATGCGCCATCAGCTTGATGTCTTGCAGGAAAAGAAACCGGACTTCAAACTCCAGCATAAGTGGGTACCCTATAACCGCATTTCCAATAATCTGAAACATGCCGTCATTGCATCCGAAGATGACAGTTTTGTCGATCATGAAGGTGTCGATTGGGAAGCCATGCAAAAGGCGTACGAAAAAAATCAAAAGAAGGGCAAGGTTGTTTCCGGCGGCTCCACCATTACCCAGCAACTGGCAAAAAACCTGTTTTTGTCGGCAGAGCGTAGCTATTTCCGCAAAGGTGAAGAACTGATCATCACCTATATGCTGGAAATGTGCATGGACAAGCAACGCATCCTGGAAATTTATCTGAATGTCGTAGAATGGGGTGTAGGCGTGTTTGGTGCTGAAGCTGCTGCCCAACATTATTTCCATACCAGCGCAGCCAATCTGGGCCCATCCCAGGCGGCCAGACTGGCAGTCATGTTGCCCAAGCCACGGTATTTTGACAAGAACCCGGGTTCCGGGTATCTGCAAAGACGCAGTGAAGTGATTTTGCAAAGAATGAATAGTGCGGAGTTACCATGAGCCTGCATCATCAAAGGGGTATCAGCCTGATCGCGGTCGCCATCGTTTCCATGCTGGTTGCCCTGCTGTCCATGGGTTTGCTGTACTACATGCGCAACGGTCACTTGCCCATGCCCGAGATGTGGGCGCGCTGGGGCAAATCGGCGAACGTTATCACGAATGAATTGAAAAATGCCACTGGCGTGCAATTGCCTGACAGCAGCAATGGTAGCAATAACACCCCCGGCATGCGTCAGGCCGCTACTGTGGATGAAGGCGTTCGTCGCTGCACCATCAATGGCAAGACCGTCTACTCAGACACACTCTGCACTGATACCAATCCCACGACGCGGCAGGTCAAGCTGCATGATGCCAGGGGTATAGAAGCACCTAAAACCCCGGCATCGCAGGCTACTGCATCTGAAGCAGATGAAGAGCAACTCAAGAAGAAAATCATGGAGCAGGCACTCGGGAACGGTAAAAAATAAACCCTGCATTCTGTTCTTCAGATAGCCTCTCAGACGTGTTTTCTTGCCAGCCAGTGTGTCAGTAGTTCTTGCTGATCATCCATCGCATTGCCATTATTTTCAAATCCCAGTTTTTGTACCACTTTGGTCGAGGCAACATTGTCAGGGCTGACTGTCGCCAGGACGCTAGTTGCACCACCGGCAAAAGCCAGGTGCAACAGGCTACGCACGGCAGCGCTGGCTGCTTCCTGCCTTCTGCATTCCGGCGAAATACCATAGCCAATTTCTACACATCCGTTCTGCGGTGGTGATTTGAATCCGCAACTGCCTACGATCAGCTTGTCTTCCACCGCTACGATATAAAAAGTGCTGCACCAGTAAGCGGGCGCACCGGCATCAATCTGTGCTATTGCGCGTGCCGCCACAAAAGCAGGTGGTAGTGCATCCGTGGCGAGGCGGCAGTTCAGCGTAGCGGGTACGACAGATCGTTCCAGATCACGCAGCTGTTCCAGGGATACGCTGACAAGTTGATAGCTCATGGGGCACGGTTTATGTTCATCAATTGAGCAAGCATATTTCGGTTGGTGTCACTATCCCCGTTAAATCTCGCCAGCTACCATTCAAACCACCGTTATCTCCATTGGTCGCAACGGGCTTGGGAATGAAATATGCCTAGCTTAGCATCTCTTGCGCCAGCAGTTTTGAAAAACTGCCGGCTTAAAACTTTCACCTGCATCATTTGTATGAGTCCGTTCAACTTCCATAGGAAAACCATGAACCAGCAACAAGAACTTATCCATCAGTTAAGCCGTCAAAATCGCCTGCTGAAGCAGACCCTTGGTATCAGCGCCGCAGGCCTGGCCGTACTCTTGCTGGTAGCCGCCAAACCAACGGAAAATCACGGGAAGTTTTCAGAAATCGATGTAGAGCGCATCAACATCGTGACACCGGAAGGCAAGAATGAAATGGTGATTGCCAATCATCTGCGCCTGCCAGAGCCAATTGCGGATGGCAAGCCCGGCAAACGTAGCGGGCCGCAAAGACCCGGCATGATTTTTTATAATACCCTCGGTGATGAAAATGGCGGCTTCATCTTTGATGGCAAGACGGATGAAAAAGGAAGGCCAGTCTCGGGCATGCATCTGTCCATGGATAGATTTGGCGGCGATCAGCAACTCTCGCTCGGCCATTATGAAAGCGGTGGCACTATGGAATCCGGTTTGAAGATTTATGACCGTGGTTTGAAGAAAGATTATGAGGACCTGTACGATGCTTATGAAAAAGCAGCCGCAGGGCCAGAGAAAGATGCCTTGCTACAGAAATGGAAAGATGCAGGCGGCCAGCAAACCAACCGTCTGTTTGTTGGCAAGACCCGTGGCAAATCTTCTGCCATCATCCTGGCCGATGCCAAGGGCAAGCCGCGCATCATGATGCTGGTCACGCCGGAAGGCAAGCCCATGCTGAATTTCCTCGATGACAACGGCAAAATCATGCAGAGCCTGCCACAGACGGATGCAGGTGCAAGCCCTGCTGCAAAATAAACAGTACGCGCTTTACTGCTACTTACTGTTACTTACTGCTACTGTTTGCAACTTGGATTTGCTCCAGCATAAGCTGGAGCAATTTCTTGATATTCAGCTTGATTACTGTGCGGGTGGTCCCTTCAGCTCAATCACGTTCCCTTCCGGATCGCTGATATAGATGGATGGGCCTTCGCCTTCTGCACCATACCTTTGTTGTACTTCGCCAGCTTCAATACCGTGGCTTTGCAGATGCGCCTGTATGTCAGCGGCATCGAAGGGTTCAACCCGCAGGCACAGATGATCAAGATTGCGCGCTTCCTTGCCCGGCGCTGCACCACCCATGCGGCCCAATTTTCCGTCTACCGGTACCAGGTCTATCATCGACCTGCCTACGCGCAATTGCACCAGACCAATTTCATCCTGTCTGCGTTCAACCGGACATCCCAGTACGTCACAATAAAAATGCAGCATGGCACTCAAATCCACTACCCGTAATACCAAGTGATCAATTTCACGTACCTTTATCATGCCATGTCCCCGACTTGTTTTTTTGTTGGGTGATAGTAACGCGCTTCAGAAAATGTTGCAGATAATGACAATAATAGTGTTTTCATACGGTGGTTTCTGTGCTGATAAAATAAGTACAGTCATTTCTTGCTGTCATTCATATCCACAATCGGGAGATACAACCATGAGCGTCGCCTATTACATCGTGCTTGATAATGATGAACCAGGTTTTGATACCTTCGTCAACGGCAAGGCCATTGCACATGCCATTGAAGAGCTTGATCAGTTGTGCGAGCAGGCAGATTTGCCCATGCTGGAATCTTTCGTTGGTCAATCTGCCGAAGATATTGAGGACATGCTGGGTGAAGACATAGACTGGCCAGAAGATGGCGAGCTGGAACATGTCTGGCACACAGCAGATGCCGGCATCGCCTACGTTGAAGCCGTGATCCATGCAATACAGAACATGCAGCATAGCCTGCAGGCATCAAATGACGTGCTGGAAGAATTTGAAGAGTACCGTAATGTACTGGAACAGGCGAAAGAAGTCGGCGCCAAGTGGCATCTGGCGCTGGATGTATGAGAGCAGTATCCATGTTGGACTGATGATATGCACTTGACGTGTGCTGCGTAGTTCATGCATTGCACTTTGATATTGGGTAAATGGCAATTTGAACGCAATGTGAATGCGCCTCAGAAAAAATAAAACCCAAGCCCATTCCGCCCATCTGTGCAAAACAGGTTTACAATCCAGCCAAACCTGAACCCCGCCTTTCCGGAATTCGCCTATGATTAATGTCTTTGTTTTGCACAATGGCCGCTTAAGCCAGATCAATGTGGAAAACCGCACTGATCTTGAAAATACGCTGCCTATCTGGGTTGATCTGACCGACCCGAACGAAGAAGAGCGTGAATGGGTCAAGAGTATCTATGGCGTTACCTTGCCAGGCGAAGACGAGGTCAAGGACATTGAAGCCTCTGCCCGTTACTATGAAGCTGATAATGGCGATCTGCATCTGCGTACCGATTTCCTGATAGACGATGATGACGAACCGGCGCGCACGATAACGGTAGCGTTTATCCTGGCGCGCGATATTTTGTTTTCTGTGCATACCATTGATTTGCCGGTGTTCCGTCTGGTTCGTATGCGGGCGCGTTCGCGTCCCGGGTCGATTGCTGATTACAAGGATGTGCTGCTGGACCTGTATGCCACCGATGCCGAATATTCGGCCGATGCGCTGGAAGGCATTTATCAAAACCTGGAAGACGTCAGTCGCAGCGTACTGCAAAAAAACTTCAGCGATCAGGATGCCGCAGCAGCCCTGAATGCGATTGCGCAAGAAGAAGATCTGAATGGTCGTATACGTCGCAACATGATGGACACCCGTCGTGCCGTTAGTTTTCTGATGCGTGGCCGCCTGTTGAATGCAGATCAGTTTGAAGAAGCACGGCAAATTTTGCGTGACATCGAATCACTGGATGGCCATACCTCATTTCTGTTCGACAAGATCAACTTTCTGATGGATGCGACGGTCGGTTTCATTAACATTAACCAGAACAAGATCATCAAGATATTCTCAGTAGCCAGCGTCGCCTTTTTGCCGCCGACACTGATCGCCAGTATCTATGGCATGAACTTCAAGGGCTGGTTCCCTGAACTGGACTGGCAACTCGGTTATCCGTTTGCGCTGGCATTGATGCTGGCGTCAGCGATTACTCCTTTCTGGTATTTCCGGCGTCGGGGATGGTTAAAATAAAATGGCAGCGATAGCACTCAATCATTACAATCTGCGCGGTGACCGCGCCACGCTGGACAGGCTCAAGGATTTTTACCTGAGGTATGTCGGCCTGGAAGTTGGCCCGCGTCCGCTGAACAGTTTTGGTTATTGGCTGTATGCGGGCGGGCGCGATGTCCTGCATTTGTCAGAACCCCGGCCAGGCGAAAGCCGTCAGACAGAAATGAAAACCAGCTTTGATCATGTCGCCTTTACCTGTACAGACCTGCCTGCCATGCTGGCTAAATTACAGCAGGATGGCATTGCCTATCGCCACGCAGTAGTTGAAGCCAAGGCTGGTTTCGCCACGCAGCAGCAGGTATTCTTCAGTGACCCAGAAGGCAATGGCATAGAGCTGAATTTTGTCGATGCAGCAGTATAAGTTGCACACTTGGCACACGCGGTATAAGCAGTATAAGCGGCACAAGCAACATAAGCAGTATCAATTGTCTTGTAGTATCCCGCTCAATACGATATGCCTTTCGACAGGGCGTAGCTGTAATATGTTTTGATACAGGGCAATCATTGCATCACACTGCAAGGCTGGCTGGTTTGCATAAGCTGGTGGGTTGCCCACTATTTTTAATTGCTCCGGGGATAATTGTTTGGTGACCAGCAACAGGCTGGTCTGGAATTCTCTGGATTGCTTTTTAATGACTTTGCTGCGCGGTGTTGATTTTAAGGCGCTTTCCAGAAACTGCTTTTCCTTTTCTACGACAGCAGGTGGCAGTGTGTGTCGTATATCCAGTTCAGATTTCAGTAATTGACCGCATGCCTGGGGGCTGACCTGTCTGGCTGCCTGCATCTGGTCCACCATCAATTGTGCAAACAGATCCAGGTGTTCATCGTCCACGGTTTTCAGCAGTTCAGCAAAAGTAGTGGTCATGTATTTGCGGACGGCATTTTGCATTGAAGCATCATTCGCACCCTGTAGTTTCATTTTCCACAGGATATCGCTGACAGCATCAATCTTCCCTGGATAGTGGGCCTCATAGCCTTGCCAGATCGTATTATTTTTTAAAGTCAGCGCAATTTCGGCTTTTGAACTCATGCCTGAAAAAGGACTGGTATTCGCCTCACCCCCCAAAGAAGTGCGGGTGATGACGCGGGCGGCAATCATTTCTTCCCGGCTGGGGTACCACATATTACTGGCCGGTGTCTGACCGATTTTTGTGACAAAGCTTTCAGGCAGATTGATGCTGCGGTATTTATTCAGCATATTATTGGTGGCCGCAATCAGGGCTGCTCCTTCCAGGCCAGGAAAGCTGGGCTGGTGAAAGCCAATTTTTGCATTCACCGTAGCTGCTCGGTCCTTGCCTGCCAAAAACACATAGGTACAGGCGCTGACACAGACACCTTCCACATAGGTATCCAGTTTTCTCTCCCTGACCATGCTGGCGATTTTATCTGCTTCCAGCAACCTGCCACCTTGCGAATTCAGCACGATGAATTTGATCTGTCCCGCTTTGGCCAGCTCTGCTGCAAATTTGCTGGCACTGCCTTCGCCAAAGCTGCCACGCAAGTACAGCGAATCACCCTTGGGAGAAGCGCTGATGTCGATTTTATTCATGCTGTCTTTGCCCATGGCAAGCAATGCATATTCATGCATTTGCGGCCAGACAACGTCCCTGACTTTTTGGCCAAGATAAATCACGCTGATGACGATCGATGCCTGCACCAGCAGGGCCACGCCAGCAGAGCCGCCCTGGCGATTGTGTTTGGAAGCAGAACGCCAGACACCTACCATGGCCCAGCTCCAGGTCAGCCCTGTCAGCACATAGCTTGCCAGCCCAATGACGGAAATCATGCGCAGCGAGCTATCGGCCAGCTCGCTCAAGCGGGTCAGGGTGATAATGAGGGCACCTATCAGCAGGTTACCTATCAGCACACCATTTAACCAATACGCCACGCTCAACGGCAATTCGCCACGCCAATGTCTGAGGAAATAATTTTGAGAATGGCGTTGATCTGCCTCATCAGAAAATTCCGTCGAAAAGTCTTTGTTGATACGGTTCGCCAGGCTCATTTCTGTGGCGGCATGTGCATCATGCTTTGTTGACGGCGCATCCTCAATTGCTGCAACTTCCAGTTCAAGCAAACGCCTGTTCAAGGCAATGATATTGAGTACGAAGGGGGCGGAAAAGATCAGCAAGCCCACTAGCGTCTTGGCAAACAATCGTCCTTCCACGACCAGGAAGATGCAGGTCAGACCCAGCAAGATGATGCCGGCGATAGTGAATTTTTTTGCCCGGCTGATTTTGCGTGGGGTAGTGCGTAGACCCAGGGCCTGCCAGGGCAGGAAATAAGCGGCAGCCCATACGCAAAGCGCCACCAGTGCACCAATAAAGCCTGGGGTGTTATGTACGAACTTGAACATGGATGTCGAGCCGACACCAACAAGAATAATCAAGATCAACAGGTTGACAACGCGCATTGCCGTAATCATGAAGAGACTGAGCCTAATAAAGTAAGAATGCATAAAGTCCGGCAGCATCGCATAAGATCAGTCCGCCAGCAAGCCAGGCAGGCGATGTACCTTATTCATGATTGACGCAGCTTGATATGTGGTTTAATGTGCAAGTATTTTAATCACTGAGGCTGTGGCGTCGGTGCTTGTCATAATGGCTGTACCAGCAAACCTGTATTGGTAAATGTTTTCTTGAAAGAAATTTCTCCAAAGAACTGGCGAATACAAAGCGTATTTGCTGTATCGGATTCACAACCTGTTCCTGAGTGACACGCCATGCAAACTGCACAGCCATTGAATGTATCCAGATCGCCGATCTACTTCTTTCTGTTGTTCCTGGTGGTACTGATAGGATTTTATCCCTCCTATTTCGCAAGACTGACCCAGCTTGATCCCAAGCATCACTTTCATGGCATTCTGGCGACGGGCTGGATGTTGATGCTGGTGGTGCAAAGCTGGCTTGCCAGCAGGCGCAAGATTTATATTCACCGCACCATAGGCAAGTTATCCCTGATCATCGTGCCCTTGTTCATCGTGTCCGGCATCATGATCATGCATACGATGCTGGCCAGCCACGGCGGGTTTACCAAGGCATTTGGCAGTCGCCTCGCCTTTGTAGATATGACGACGCTATTGGGATTCGCGCTGGCATATTGCCTGGCCATTCATTTCCGCACCAATCGGGCCGTCCATTCGCGCTGGATGGCATGCACAGCCCTGCTGGCTTTGCCGCCAGCGGTAGCACGCCTGTTCATGAATTTTATTCCGGGCATTGATTCTTTTCCTGCGGCTTTCCATGCTTCGTATTTTTCTACCGAGATACTGGCAGTGATATTGATTGCGAACGACATTAATTTGAAGAAAGCAAAAACACCATACTGGATGGCGCTTGGTGTACTGCTGGTCCAGCATGTCAGTTTTTTGCTGTTACAACAGTTTCCAGCCTGGACTGCATTCACGGTTTGGTTGGGTAGTCTGTAGACGGATGCCCTGGCCTGTTCTGTTAACAGTTCAGGGCAGCGGATTGGCCCATTTCTTTTCAATACCGGCATAGGTGCCGTTACTTCTGATGGTGCGCAAGCCCTTGTCCAGCGCATCAGCATAACGGCCTGACTCTGGCCTGAGTTTGGAAAAACTGACAAATAGTTTGTCTTCAATCAGCGTGCCGACTTGCTGGATTTTCCCCTTGAATTCATCCGGATAGGTCGCAATCAGATAATCGACCACTCTTGTGTAGACCAGTGAATAATTGGATCTGCCCAGTACCAGCTTGCGCAGATTGGAACTATCCGAAGGGGCTATTTCACGCTGTATGCTGGTGTCGCCTTCAAATTCGCTGCCATACGTGTACCCGTGCGTGACACCGACAGCATGTCCCCGCAAATCACGGCCAGTCAGCTTGCTGGCATTGGCATGTGGACCATCTGTTTTGGCATAAATGCCTATGCTGGCCTTGAAAATCGCTTCCTTGTGAAACACAAAATTGGGGGCCAGCGCAGCATCTTGCAGGCTATCAAAACATCCCAGTTCTTTTCCACTTTGCACCAGCATCAGGCAGCGTGAATAAGGTGTCGCGATAAACTTGACCTGGATATTCGATACCGCATACGCAGCCTGTATCACATCCACGGCAAAGCCACGATTTTGCCCATCCTTGACTGCGGAGTAAGGGTACCAGTTATCTTCACCAATCAGGGTAATGGTCTCGGCCCTGGCCGGTATGGCGCACAGACACAGGGCAAAAGCACACAGCAAGCCTGTTGCCCGTTTGCGTATAGCCGTGATGAAAGACACTGCATGCATGGATTGGATAATCAATGACCGCGATTATATGGGCCCGACAGGTTCCGCTTTATTGTGGAATCTGCTTGCTGTCGGGAGTTTTTTGCATATGCTGGTCTATTGTAGCTGACGTACAGGCACATACATGATGATCTGTTGTGTTTTGACAAGTCGCAAGCCACCATTGCCTAATGCAGGCGTGGCAAAAATAGCTATGAAGTACTTTGACTGAAAAAAAGCCAGGGCATCAGCCCTGGCTTTTCAGACTACCGGCAGGTAACAAAGCAAACAAATAAAGCTGGAATTTTGCTTACCAATCACCTGCATTTTTGCGCACTATACAAACGCCGCTTCTTCCACGTCACAGGCTGCATGACGTGCATACACGGCACTGGCAAATGCTCTGCCTTGCGACAGCGAACGCAGGTCATTCGTATGACCGAACAGCTTGGTCAGCGGCACGTCAGCTACCACTTCAACACGACCTGTGTTTTCTGTGATACCCAAAACGCGACCGCTACGTCTTTGCAAGTCACCGATGATGTCGCCGGTGTTAATGGCGGGGGCATCCACGGTCACTTTCATGACGGGTTCGAGCAAGACGGGATTCGCCTTGCGTAAACCTGCCAGTACAGCTTCCTTGGCAGCGATGATGAAAGCCATTTCATTACTGTCAACAGCATGGAAATCACCATCCAGCAAAGTGACTTTGACGCCCGTCACTTTTTGCCCCAGCGGGCCTTGTTGCATAGCCTGCTGCACCCCTTTTTCAACAGCCGGGAAAAACGCTGTTGGGATCACGCCGCCTTTGACTACATTGGCAAAGGCAAATTCACCGTCTTTGGCATCCATCAACTCCAGTCTCACAACAACGCGAGCATACATACCCTTGCCGCCGTTTTGCTTGTCCAGCTTGCCTTCCGCTTCGACCACAGGCAGGCCCATGGTTTCCTTGTAAGCCACATGCGGCGCGCCTACACGTATATCCACCGCAGCTTCGCGGCGGGCACGTTCCAGCACCACATCCAGATGCAATTCACCCATGCCCCACAAGATAGTCTCACCCGTGTCGGCATTGCTTTCCAGCCGCAAAGACGGATCTTCACGACGGAACTTGTCCAGCACCGCCAACATCCTGGCGCGGTCGGTGCCATTGCCAGGCTCTACCGCCAGGGCCACTACCGGCTCACCCGCATGGATGGTTTCCAGTGTCCATGGTTGTGCCTTACTGGCCAGGGTTTGCCCGGTCAGCGCATCTTTCAGGTTGGCGATGGCGATGATACTGCCGGCACCAGATTCCGATGTGCCCGTACGTTCATCCGCATGCACGACATACAGACGACCAATACGTACAGATGCATCCAGGCTGGCATTCCAGATGGTTTCACCTTCATGCAGGCTACCGCCATAAATGCGCACAAAAGCCAGCGAACCATGCTCGTCATGCGTGACCTTGAACACCAGCGCTGCCAATGGATCGGCATCGCCCGTGCTGACAGTAAGACTTTCACTGTTCAGCGTTGCAACAGGCGCTGCACGGTCATCCGGTGCGGGCAGCCAGTCAATCACGGCGTCCAGCAGCGGTTCGATACCGGCGTTTTTATACGCAGAACCCGCCAGCATCGGCACCGCTTTCCTGGCCAGGGTCAGGGTACGCAAGCCTTGCAGAATATCTGCATGGCTTAGCGTGTCATTGGCCAGATAGGCATCCGTCAGCGCGTCATTCGCTTCTGCCGCCACCGAAGCCGCATAGGCATACGCTGCCTGGGCTTGCACCTGCAGTTCCGCCGGCAAAGCCGTAACCGTCATGTTACCTTTGGCATCCCATTGCAGGAAACGCTGTTGCAACACATCAATCACGCCTGTGAATTCATCGGCAGCACCTATCGGTATCGCCAGCGGCACAGGGCGTGCACCCAGATGCGTGCGCACCTGTTCAGTGACACGGGCAAAGTCGGCACCGGTCTGATCCATCTTGTTGACGAAGATGATCATGGGCACGCCATGTTTCTCAGCCTGATGCCAGACCGTTTCTGTTTGCGGCTGCACACCGGCGACGCCGGACAGGACCGTGATGGCACCGTCAAGTACGCGCAGTGAACGTTCAACTTCAATCGCAAAGTCGATGTGGCCTGGCGTGTCGATCAGCGTGAATTCATGGCCGTTCCAGACGCAACGAGTTGCCGCTGCACCAATGGTGATGCCGCGTTCTTTTTCCAGTGCCATGGTGTCCATGGTGGCATTGCCTTCATGGACTTCGCCAGTACGATGGATTTCGCCGGTTTTAAACAGGATGCGTTCAGACAGCGTGGTCTTGCCAGCGTCTATGTGCGCGATGATGCCAAAGTTGCGCCAATTATTACGCGAATGAGGACGCGCAAGATGAGCATTTGCCTTGTTGGATGCGGCACGGGGTGTGGTATTCGTCATGATGGTCTTTCTACATAGCGAGCGGTCGGGGGTTGTCTTGGTGACAGCGCCGCGGGGCCATGCGACCACCCTTGTTTCAGTGGTCCCGCGCGCGTTCTACATCGGCTAACTTCATGCTATATGGCTCCTCAAAAGAGAGTGGTTGGCAAAACAGTGATTCAAAGTGCTTACTAAAGTGGCGCTCAGGTTTTGGATATCAAGGGCAAAAACAAAGTAACAGAAAACAAAAAAGGCCCATGTGGGCCTTTGTTTTTTACTCTGCTGTAATTTGATCAGAGTTTCAACGGGCACACATCAGCGGCCCCGGGATGTCATCCGACATGCCGGGAGGGCGGAGGTAAAAAAGAGTATGCTCAGTGTTTTCATCTCTACAGAATAATCCTGTTTTTGCGGCTTGTCAAATGGGTGCTTGAAAGGGAAAAGCTTACACATAAAATTCCTTGAATAATCCTCTCAAGACTTGATTGCCAATTCTGGCATTACATATACAAAGTCTTGTGATGCAAATAATTACGATAGATGATCTTGAATTCATCAAGATTTCTGTTGTCATCCTGAATCAGCAAGTCACGGACTTCGCAGTTTTTGTCGTCGATTTTATACACCCAGAAATCCAGTATCACCTCCGGATGGTCTTGTGACACGATAGACACGCCCTTGCCACCGCCAATGAAGTTGGAATACTGATAGACCATGAATTTCCCTTTCAGGATATTTTTATCGATCTTGAGTCCATCCAGAATTTTCGCGGCATTTTCTTCCTCTGCTGCTATTTCTGTGCGTGCATTCACATACCTGTTCAAGAATTTTCGCAGATGGATGACTTCGGCAGTTTTATAGGATTTGCTGTAGCCAGCCAGTTGATCTTTGTTCAGGTTTAACTCTTTCACTTCTTGTGCCAGACTGGCAAGGGGAAGCATGAAAAGAGATAGCAACAGGATTTTTTTAAAGTTCATTTTTTCTTTCAGTTTTTAGAGAATGGGAACTGTCTGCCCGTTCCCTGCGTTGTCTTGCTTTGGCTCGTGCGGAGCATCTGTTTTATTCAGATATTTTCCCTGTGCAGCGACCACGACATCGTCCACACTCAGGTCACTGCTTGGCCCTATGTTGAGGTGTTCGATGAGTGCTCTTTGCAAGACCTGGCGAGATGCGTTTTTCAGACGGGCGAACATCAGGTGTTTTTTCTGACTCTGGAGTGCGGCACTAAAGTCGGCAATGGCTTCCACGCTGGAACTGTCCAGGTCAGGGGATTCTTCCAGGCTGAGGATGACGACTTGTATATTGTCAGCGGCAGCGAGGTATTTTTTTGCCTGCGCCATGGTACGTTCGGCATTGGCAAAGAACAGACCGGCCTCTGGCCGTATGATAAGTATGCCTGGTATGCTCAGGGCATCTGGATAATCTGTCTTGTTGACGAAATCATGGCCGCCATTCAGACGACCAAGGATGGATATATTGGACTCTGCCAGCTTGCGCAGCAACATCAGCAGACTCACGCCGATGGCAACCAGCAAGCCGTCCAGCACACCAAGCAAGAGCACGGCAATGACCGCGCCGACTGCGACGAGTCTGTCCCGGTGCATGGTGAAATAGGGGGTAAAAGCAGACAGTCGCAATGAGTGGCTTACAGCATGAATAACGATGGCTGCCAGTATGGGCGATGGTGTCAGGGCGATGGCAGGTAGCATGGTCAGGATGACGATCAACAAACCCAGGGCGGCGGCCCAGCCAGCCCATTTCGAATGAGCGCCATAGGCTTCGTTAGCGGCGGTAGCAGAAAACCCTGCACCAACGGGCATGCCCTGAAATATACCTGACAAAAGATTAGACGCGCCCAAGGCAAACAGCTCCCGATTGGGCGAGGTGATGTCGCCATGTCTCATCGCAAAATTGCGCACCGAACTATAAGATTCAGCGTACAGTATTAACAGCATGGCCACGCTTAATTCGCCGATGCGCAGCCATTGAATATAGGTCATGGTGGGCAGGCTGGGAACTTGCAGATCCAGGTCAATCTGGCCGACCAGGCTTACGCCATGCTGTTCCAGATTTAGCCATTTACCGGCGAGTATGCCCAGAAAGATCACTAGCAGACCACCCGGCATGTAGCGCATACGCGGTAGCCGTGCCAGGCCAAACAAGACTAACAGGGCTGCCATACCCACCGCGATGGAAACCCAGTTCCAGATATGGATTTGGCTAAGCAGTTCATAGCTAAAACGTATCATGTCGGTATGGTGGGTATGCACGCCAACCACATGCGCAAACTGTTTGAAAATAATGACAACGGCCAGACCGAAAGCAAAGCCGCGCAAGACAGGTTTGGCAATAAAGTCTGAAATGCCGCCCAGGCGCGCCATGCCGGCGAAGATGAAGAAAACACCCGTCAACAAGACCATGCCAGTGGCAACCAGCAGACGCAGGCCGGTATCACCATTCGACATGGCGGCAGTGGCCGATGCCAGCACGGCTGCCGATGACGAGGTGGCAGCAACGATGGCAAAACGACTGCTGCCTATCAGACCATAACAAACCAGACCGGCAAACAGTGCCACTATGCCTGCCTGTGGCGGCAGATTGGCAATACTGGAATACGCAACGGCTTCAGGTAGTAAGAGGCCAGCCAGCGACAAGCCCGCAATGATGTCTGACCAGGACCAGCTGTTTTTCATATTATTTTTTTTGGGTGATTTGGTTTTAATCTGTTCTAGTATAAGCTTTGTCTATTCGGTAACAGTTATTTAATGTGGTAATGAGCCACTTTGAATGTTTCGCACCCACGAAAGCCTGCCTATCATGCTTGATCCATGTCAAAGAATTTTTTCTTACAATGCAGGGCGTGACCCTGAAAGACTGAAAATGAAGTATGCCAATATGCGGCATAATGCCTTTGTTTTTTTGCGTGGCAGTTGCCATCTCTTCTACGATCGTCTTGCAGAAGACCAGGCCGTGCAGCGCACGCCACTGGTATGGTGTTGTGGTGACCTGCATCTGGAGAATTTTGGTAGCTATAAGGGTGATAACCGGCTGGCTTATTTTGATATCACCGACTTTGATGAAGCTGCGCTGGCACCGCTTGCATGGGATTTGTTGCGGTTTGTGACCAGTGTGCAGGTGGGCGCCGAAAGTCTGGGCTTGAAGCCAGGTCAGGCCAAAGCACTCGCCAGAACCTTTATGATGTCATACAAAAAAACTTTGTGTACAGGTAAAGGCTATTGGATAGAAAGAGATAATGCTGATGGCCTGGTGGGCGAGTTGCTGGAAAAACTGCGTAACCGACAAAGAGCAGAATTTCTTAATCAGCGTACTGTATTGAAGGCAAACCGCAGGCGTTTGCGTATCGACCGCAAGAAGGCCTTGCCAGTCACCCCGGAGCAAAGGGAAAAAGTCACGGCTTTCTTCAATGAATATGCAAAACAACAGAGCAACCCAGAATTCTTCAAGCTTGAGGATATGGCCAGGCGCATTGCCGGTACCGGCAGCCTGGGTGTGGATCGCTACATCATTCTGGTACAGGGCAAGGGTGGGCCAAATGGGCACTACCTGCTGGATTTGAAAGAAGCCTTGCCTTCTTCACTGGTGCCACACTTGAAAACAAAGCAGCCCAAATGGAAATCGGAAGCGGAGCGGGTAGTTGCCTTGCAGCGACGCCTGCAAGCCGTGTCGATGGCGTTTCTACAGCCCGTCAAGGTAGACAAGAAAGCCTATATCCTGCGTGCATTGCAGCCATCCGAAGACCGCGTTACGCTTGATCATGCGGTCAGCTCATTGAATGAACTGGATAATGTCATGCAATGGATGGGTTGCGTGGTCGCTTCTGCGCACATTCGTGGCTCTGGCAGGCAGGGATCAGCGATCAATGATGAATTGATCGCGTTTGCAGAAAAAAATAAATGGATCGACGCCATATTGACCCAGGCTGCGCTTTGCTGCAAACAGGTCAATAAAGACTGGAAAGCGTACAGCAAGGCATTTGATCTGGGATATTTCACCTCTGGCACTTAAAACCTGTTCACGATCTTAAGCGCGGGCGCAATCAGAGACCACGCTGGGCTCATGTGCTGCGCTTAGTTACCCCGAATTGTTCCGAATTACCCCGAATGTTTCCCTGATTACCGCTGATTCCCTGATTACCGCTGATTCCCGCTGACGCTCGCTACAGATCGTGAACAGGTTCTTAGCCCACAAGCACTACCAATGGCATAAATGCTGCTTGGCAGTTGTGTTCAAAACAGCTGACAAGCTTCTACAGCTTTCCCTCTGTCTTCTTCATCAGGCTGGGCGGGTGGTGGTGTGCGGGTTAGCGCCCGTTCTGCGGCAGGAAAAATATTTCCCAAAAGTAATTTCTATACTTTATGTTACAAGCCAGCATTACTTTGCAACAAATCTGCTACTCTGCATCCATCCCAAAATCTTTTTAGTTGTCGCAAAGTAGCTTTTTGAAACATTTTTTTGTCTAATTTCCGTTAATTTTGCATAATTTGATGACAAATTGACGACAAAATTGCTATTGCATACACCTGCTATTTTCGGATACATTCAGTTACATTGGAATACGATAAGATACAGATGGTGCAATTGTGAATATTTTGAATTGGCGAGAAGTATGGCATGCCTACCAGTCTCATGAAGAAGCTGTAGTGCAGCAGCGGCAACCGGCCTCCATGCTGGATAGCTTGCGCTGGGCTGTACATATGCGTCTGACGGACAGTGACAGCCATTTCAAGAGCAAATGCATGTTCTTGTTGCGCAGCAGCTTACGCCCGCGTACCAGCATGGCCTGGTATGCTTATTTGCATCAGACCTATCTGCGCAAAGCCATACGCAAGGATATTGCTTTGCTGGATGCGATACACCGCCCCTTCTTTGATCGCAACATCGGCCCGGGTTCCCGCTTGTCGTTGATGCAGAATCATTTTCATTTGTCAGGCATCCTGCTGGGCAAGAATCTGGCGCAAGAACTGCTGGCAGGTAAGGCCTTTGATATTGCCAGCTTACAGGGCAAGAATCAGGAACAATACCGGCTTAGCCTGTTTCGCTGCAATTCATTCAAACGTGAAGGTGGATTGACACTCGGCCTGTTCCAGGGAACACACCTGTTGCAATGCCTTAGCTTTTCTTTCGACCATCACCATCAGCAACTGTCGATACGTGTAGGTGGCGTGCAATCCAGCAAACAGGATGCGCGTGAATTAATCAGGGCCTGTACCAAGAGTCTGCATGGTATACAGCCACGTTTGTTGTTGATTGAAGCCTTGCGCTGCATTGCGCAGCAATTGAATTGCGCGACGATAGAATGTATCGCCAAAAAGAATCACATCTATCAATCGTGGCGCTACCGCTTCAGTAAATGTATCAGGGCAGAATATGATGCCTTGTGGCAGAGCGCTGGCGCGACACCGCACACTAACGGCAATTACTTGCTACCGCTGAGCGTGGAAGAAAAACCCTGGTCAGCCCGCCCAAGCAACAAGCGCAGCGAATACCGTGCGCGTGACGTGTTGACAACGGATATGCGCAGGGACATTGTACAAAGCCTGGCCGCAGCCTGACTGTTAGTTTATACGTCAATTTCGGGCAAGCATCACGATGCTTGCTGCAAATTGCGTCGCTCTCGCGCCTGTTATCCTGAGTAATGAATCCCGATTCCTGATATGCGAAGGGAAACCGGAAATACCTTTACCAGCAAGCACATCTGATTGTGTGGACCCCTCCGTTCACGACATGGGATGGCCCTGGTCTTTTGGTAAAAACTTACCAAAAATCATCTTTTCTCTCTGTTTCTCCCTACTTCTCTATTAATATCATGTAAACTCAAGTGCAAGACAAGATGTATGGCCTGATGTCTGGCATCAATATTGCCCAGCTAATGCCACATCAAAAGCTGTACTACCTACGGAGAAAGAGCTTGATGAGTGCTCCGCAAGATCCGCCGCTGACAGTAAAGATACTGATACAGGCTAGCCTGTTGTATTTCGTGCTGGCCGTGGCAGGCATGCTGCTATCGCGTAGCGCAGATAATGTCGCCATCCTCTGGTATGCCAATGCGGTCGCCGTTGCTTATCTGTGCGACCAGCCTCTCGGGCGTAATATCCCCCTGCTCGTGTTTGTCGCTGCTGCCAATTTTGCTGCCAACATGTTGCTGGAGAATGGCTTGCTGCTGTCCGGCCTGTTCACGCTGGCGAACATCATTGAAATCCTGTTGGTCACCTATACCCTGCGCAGTGCTGACCTGGTGAAAGATTTTGACAAAGCCAGTAGCAAACTGAGCAAATTGATCTTGCTGGGATTTTTCCTGCCCTGTGCCTGTAGCGCCACCATAGGTGCGGCGATGGCTTCATGGGCGGGGTTGGGAAGTTTCAGCCATATATTTCCAACCTGGTATGTCGGTGCAACGCTGGGCATGGCGCTGATCTTTCCTATGATGCGCATGGCGATGCGACATACGGCCGCAAGCTGGTCAACTGACATTCAGTGGTTAAGAGTTATTCGTTATGCCCTGCCTACCATTGCCATGGTATTTGTAGCGCTGACATTTTTACCGTTTCCCTTTGTGTATGTGCTGGTTGCACTGACTTTCGGCATACAAAAACTGAGCTACGAAGAATCGCATTTGCTGATTGTGCTGGCGATTACCAGCCTGGGGCTGATGATTTCACTGGGCCATTTCGTGGACACTGACATCGTGTCCAACTGGCAAATTTTTTTGATGTATCTGCCGGTATTGATTACCACCATTCCTCCCATGCTGTTGTCTGCCAGCCTGAATGAGGGACGTATCAAGGAAGCAGAACGGCTACAATTTTCCGTCGAATTATCCAACAGCCAGGCTGCCCTGCAAACGGTGATAGATCACATGCAAGCCATGATTGGTTACTGGGACATCGATTTGAAAAACCGTTTTGCCAACGGTGCCTATAAGAAGTGGTTTGGTTTTGATGCGCACGCCATGC
This sequence comes from Undibacterium sp. Ji49W, assembly GCF_049340205.1. Classification (NCBI taxonomy): domain Bacteria; kingdom Pseudomonadati; phylum Pseudomonadota; class Betaproteobacteria; order Burkholderiales; family Oxalobacteraceae; genus Undibacterium; species Undibacterium sp. Ji49W. The sequence goes on from NZ_JBMPOW010000001.1 coordinate 133,462, forward strand.
AGGGCATGCACTTGCGTGTAGTGATAGGTGAAGAGGGTTTTCAGCAAAGCTGGTTTCACATCCAGGCCGCCTTGTTGGGCGAGGCCCAGTTATTTGAACGCACCATCATCGATACCGAAGGTGAAAAAAAGCATGCACTGATTTCTTATATCCCGCATGCGCTGGATGGAGTGGTGCATGGCTTTTACAGTTTCGTTACCGATATTACCCAATTGCGTCAGGCGCAGATGCAAGAGATACTGGCGCGCGCCAAACTTACCAGCATGTTCGAGGCTGCCAGTGAATTTGCCATTATCGCGACCGATACCGTGGGCAATGTCCAGATTTTCAGCAAGGGGGCGGAGCGTCTGCTGGGTTACAAGGCAGATGAAGTCATTAACCGGCAGCCCATCATCGAGATACACCTGCGTGAAGAGGTCCGGCAGCGTGCCCAGATGCTGAGTGCCGAACTGGCGTATCCGGTATCCGGCTTTGAGGTGTTTGTCGCCAAGGCACGTATGGGCCAGTCTGAAGTCCAGCAATGGACCTATGTCACCAAACAGGGGCAGTACATCCCGGTCAGCCTGGTGGTCAGTGCCGTACGCAATGACAGGAACGAGATCGAGGGCTTCCTTGGCATCGCTACCGATATCAGTCGCCAAAAACAACTGGAAGCGTCGCTGATTGCCGCCAAAGAACAGGCCGAAATGGCCAGCCGTTCCAAGTCTGAATTTCTGGCAAATATGAGCCATGAAATCCGTACCCCCATGAATGCCGTATTGGGCATGAGCTATCTGCTTAACAAAACTGAATTGTCCACCGTCCAAAGAAATTATCTGAACATGATACGTTCTTCGGGACAGTCACTGCTCAGCATACTGAATGATATTCTGGACATTTCAAAGATAGAGGCTGGCCGCATCGAATTGTCGCCCACGCGTTTTTTCCTGAAAGACGTGTTGAGTGCCCTGGCCAATATGATGTCGGTGAATGTCGGTGAAAAAAATCTGGAACTCTCGCTGGGCATCGATGCAGGTGTGCCGGGTGAGATGATAGGTGACGCCCTGCGCCTGCAACAGATATTGATCAACATCATAGGCAATGCCATTAAATTTACCGAAAGCGGTGAAGTGTCCCTGTTGGTACAAAGACAGGCACAGGGAGAGCCACCAGATGGGGGCGATAACGATGGTGCATCGCTGTTGATACAGTTCATCGTGCGTGATACCGGCATAGGCATGTCAGCTGAACAGATAGGCCGCTTATTTACCGCGTTTGAACAAGCTGATGCATCCACCTCGCGCCGCTTTGGCGGCACCGGCCTGGGGTTGGCTATTTCCCGCCGCTTTGTTGAATTGATGGATGGCTCCATCGAAGTCAGCAGTATCGAAGGGCAGGGGACCGAATTCCGCGTCAGCATACCCATGTTGCAGGTAAGCAGTGATGTTGATGTTTCTGTGGATATGCGGTCTGTGCCGGGCACGGCACAAGCCGGTCCAGGCAGCTTGCCGCACATCAGAAAGATACTGGTGGTGGATGACAATATTACCAGCCGCACCTACATAGCAAAGACCATACAGGCCTGGGGCTGGCAGGCGGATGTAGCGGCATCTGGTGCCGAAGCCATACAGAAAGTTCAGGCACTGGGCAATACCGATGCTGCCTATAGTGCCATCCTGATTGACTGGCATATGCCGGTACAGGATGGCCTGGAAACCGTGCAGTTACTTGACAGATTGCTGGCGGAAAGCCACATGCCGCAAGTGCCGCTGATATTGATGAGCAGTGCCTATGACCGCAGCGCGCTGGTGCTGGAAAACACCCAGCGCAAGCCTGATGCAGTCTTGTTGAAGCCCGTCACAGGTTCCAGCCTGTACGACATCTTGCAAGAAACCTCGGCGTATGCCAATGGAACCGGTGGAATCAGGCAATTGCCAGTCTCTGGTCACAGCAGGCATGGCAGCTTTGCCGGTGCACGTATCCTGTTGGTCGAAGACAATAAATTCAACCAGATCGTTGCTACGGAAATTCTGGAGCAGGCAGGTATCAGCATAGAAATTGCCAACAACGGCAGCGAAGCGGTTGAACTGCTGAAAACTTCTGCCGACCGGTTTGACCTGGTGCTGATGGATGTGCAAATGCCCATCATGGATGGCTGGACAGCAACTGAAGTGCTGCGCAAGGAATATGCCCTGCAACTTCCCATACTGGCGATGACAGCAGGCGTCATGCAGGCCGAGCGCGAACGCTGCCTCGGCGTTGGCATGAACGACCTGATTTTCAAACCGATTGATGTGGAGCAGATGATGGCTGCGCTGGCACGTCATTTACCCAAGTCTGCTGTCAGCACCAATCAGGCCTTGCCTGCAACAGAACAGCCTGGCCTGCCTGCCAGCATGGACCAGGGTGTTTTTGACCCGGTCAAATTGCTGTCCCTGGCCAAAGGTAATCCTGCCATCATCAAGACTTTGCTTGCGGCCATAGAAAACATGACAGGGGTGGCGCAAGTTGAATTTGGCAAGGCAGACGAATGCTGGCGCGACGGCAATGCCGTGCAGGCTGCCCGCATTTTGCATACTTTGCGTGGCAGCATAGGTACTCTGGGGGCAAATGATTTTGCGCAAAGTGCCCTCAGTCTTGAAAATGCCATCAACAGCAACCAGCAAGACCTGGTTGAAACCTTGTTTGTCGTCGCAAGGAGCAAGCTGGACCAGGTGGTCGTGGTAGTAAATGCCTGGCTGAAAAATCAGCGTCAGGACGAACAGGCAGGCGCGCCTGTTGCAACAAAAATACAGTTGAACCGTTTGCAACTGGATGAACTCAAAACTCTGCTGGCCGCCCAGAATATGCGTGCCAGTGAATTGCATCAGACCATGCATACGGAACTGTCCACCTGGCTGACCAGCGACGGCAGTAAAAAACTGGATACTGCCATGGCACAGCTAGACTTTCAGGCAGCGTTGGATATCTTGCAGCAGCAGGAACTGTAATTCCATTGCTCTATGAACATTCTTTTTGTAGCATCCATTTGCTGTTATGCTTAATAAATACGACTAAAACCATACTCAGCCAAGAGCTGGGCTTCTAAAGCTTATGGCGACACTCAAATATCTGGAAGCGCTGCAGGACAATCTATCCATGCTGACAAGGCGTCCGCGCATCTTGATTGTTGATGATCAGGCAATTAATATACAGACTCTGTACCAAATTTTTTCTGAAGACCACGACGTATTCATGGCAACCAGTGGTCAAAAGGCTCTGGAATTTTGCCAGCAGAACCCGCCAGACCTGATTTTGATGGACATCATCATGCCGGGCATGGATGGCCTGGAAGTTTGCCAGCATTTGAAGAACGAAGAACATACCGCTGACATTCCTGTGCTGTTTGTGACGGCACAGAGCGACCCAGATGAAGAATCGCGTGCGCTGATGGCGGGTGGTATGGATTTCATTAGCAAGCCCGTCAATCCTGATGTAGTGCGTGCCCGTGTCAAAACCCATATCACCCTGAAATTGCAGCGTGACCTGTTACGCAAACTGGTGTACACCGACCCTTTGACCGGTCTTGCCAATCGTCGCAGTTTCGATGATTCTTTTGATCGGGAATGGCGGCATTGCCAGCGCTATGGCAAGTCGCTGGCTATTCTGATGCTTGATATCGATTACTTTAAAAAGTATAACGACCATTATGGGCATCAGGAAGGAGACCGGTGCCTGGCCGCCGTGGCCGCCTGCCTGCAAGCAAATTTTGGCCGGCCGCATGATGTGGTCGCCCGTTTTGGCGGCGAAGAATTTATTTGCCTGATGTCGGAATGTGAATTGACCAGTGCCGCCAGCAAGGCTGAAAGCCTGCGCCATACCATCATGGCCATGGCCATTCCACACGTGGATTCGCAAGTGGCACAAGTGGTGACGCTCAGTATGGGCGTGGCGTCCATTGTGCCAAATGACAAGCATAGCAAGGCAGCCCTGATTGCTGCCGCTGACGCAAAACTTTACGAAGCCAAGAACAGCGGCCGCAACTGCGTGGCGTCCTGAACCATTCCTTTCTGTCTGAGGTACGACTTGCAAGCTGATATCTTTGGCTTGCAACATCTGCTGGCGTCATAATTTTCAGCATGTAGGCTGCTTGTCTTGCAATGCCTCTTCCAGGCGTTTTCCCTCACGATAAGAAAGATCAGATGATTTGCCATTGATCAGGCGACTGATGGTGGCCTGATTGACTCCAGCGATAGCGGCGACTTCTGCCTGGCTCTTTCCATGTGCCAGCAGTGCCAGGGCAAGATTTTTGGATGAATTCATGTTGATACAATTATATGCCAATATGAATCAAAACAACACTATTCCGTTTTATTTACTTGCATTTTCTATGCATTAATGCATAATCCGGGCATGGACGCTAAAACAAACATCAAATACTTACTGGAGCGGTCGGGTATGAATCCGACCTCGTTGGCAACTGCGCTGGAAAAATTCTTTCCCGAAGATAAATGGGTGCCACAGGCAACCATTTTCAGGATAGTCGAAGGAATTACCAAAGACCCGCGCACCTCTTCGCTGGCGCCTATCGCTGAATACTTCGGCGTCAATATCTCTGACTTGCGCACCAAAGACTTGCGCGGCATGGAAGAGGATATGCCGCGGATACCGGATGATGGTGGTGGTATTGCCTGCATAAACTACTATTCAGCCAAAGGTTCTTGCGGTGGCGGCGCTCATAATGAAGATGCCGAACCCAAGGGGCAACTCATCAAGGAAGCCAGCTTCTTCAAGAAATACAATGTAAAACCAGAAAACCTGGCCGCCATTTATGCCGATGGCAGTTCCATGGCTGATTTCATCGTCGATGGCGACATGGTCATCATCGACAAGACCAAGACCGAACCACAGAGCGGCAAGATTTTTGCCATCCAGCATCCGGATGGCTTGCGCATCAAACAGTTGCGTCGTGAAATAGATGGCACCTGGGTGTTGGAAAGCCGCAATCCCGACAAACGCAATTACCCAGATGAACGCATCACCCCGGAAAACGTGGGTTTGCTTAAAATCCTGGGCCGTTTTGTCTACCGCCAAGGCGGCTAAGGCAACATATTTGCATGCAATACGAAATTGTATTGCATGCTAGCATAAGTATGCACCCATGCTTGTCCCCTTATCAGTTGTGTCAGTTGTGTCAGTTGCGCTGGCCCGTGTTCAGTGCCAGCGCATGCGTGGCCAGTTTTATTGGCGGCTTTTGCCGCTGGATTCAACAATAATATAAGGGCCACATTTGTCCAGTTGCCTGGAAAAACCATCCGACTGCCCGACGAGTTTTTCCAGGCCCTTGCCTGTCTCAAAATTCAGTGGCAGGCTAAGACGGATTTCTTGCAGATAATTCCCGCCCGCGCAACTCAGCATGATGCTTTTCGCGACATTGTCGCCGTAGTTTTTCTTCACCTCGGCGAAAAAATCAGCAGCAGCAAAAGACTTCCCTACACGTGACAATATAAATTTACCGACCGTCGAATTGTTGACCTCTTCCACCGCAGCTGCCGCTGTTCTGAAATAGGTATCGGCATCACGCGCCTGGCAGACGCCATGTTTTTGCCATTCATATTCACCGAATTTAGTCTCATACATAAAATTCGGCATCCACGGCGATATGCGTGTCACCGTGTCCTTGGACAGTCGCAACGGTGACGATGGGCAATTTCCATAATTGATGCCGCATTCTTTCCTGTTGGGCCACAAGCCATGCAGAGTCAGGTTGGACACCACCAGTTCACCGTTATTGATGGCATCACATTCCGGTTTTTTCCCCTTGTACGGAAAGTGCTCACAAAACCCCGGCTGCCAGGTAATGGCCAGCACATAACTGTCTTCCTTATTTGGGGTAGAGCAGACATCACCCGTGCTGCCACCATTATTCTTTGCTGACGCAGGCTGCCTGTTTGTGTCATCCATCGTAAAGCTGCCACAGTCACGCGCTACCCAGCGCAGCCTGGGATTGGCGTCCGGTACATCCACCCTTATCCATTCAAAATTACCCGCCTTGTTGATCTCGCGTATGTCATACGCCAGCCCTGGCTTTGTCTTTACCGAATCGGGATTGCTGCCCTTGGCAAATGACGCATACAAATCGCAAGACTTGCCCGCAGTAAAACTGCCAGCCGCACGCTCGCTGGCATAAGCCGCGAATCCGGACAAGACTCCCGCTAACAGCAATAGAGCCTGTTTCAATAAAAGTTTTCTCACAATGTTTTTTACTTTTTGGATAAGTGCGGATGATGATATGCGGCAAGATGGAATGCCGCAATACTGACAGTTAGAAATAGGCTGATACGAATAAATCAGAAACAGGATATACCACAGACTAGGTAACAACTGGAGCGGGTGAAGGGAATCGAACCCTCGTATGAAGCTTGGGAAGCTGCCGTTCTACCATTAAACTACACCCGCAATCTCCACATTCTACGCGGGTTTTAAGGGTGTTGACAACTTCAGTCAATGGCAGGTGTGATGGAAAATGTGATGGCCGCTTTCCGATTACTGTGATTGGTGTTTCTTAAAAAACACCATTACCTAGAGGGGTCACATCAGTTCCTTTGCACTTAATTTAATCCTGACACATTCAGCCAATGAACTCACCTCAAGTTTTTCAAATAACTTTGCGCGATGAGATTCTACGGTGCGGGTGCTGACGTTCAATTTATCTGCAATGATCTTATTTGGCATCCCTTCCACGACCAGGAGGAGAACTTCATTTTCGCGTTCTGACAAATGAGCTTCCACTGAAATTTAGTTCCCCAAAGGTGACGTAAAATAAACGTAACTTTGGAAAGACAAATGATGAACAGGATACCCAAAAAAGCTTATACGACCGAATTCAAAGAACTGGCCGTCAAACGTGTATCAGGCGGCGAAACCATCTCTGTAGTCGTCAAGGAACTGGGTTTAAGCGACCAAACGCTGCGAAACTGGATCAAGGCTGCATCGGACGGGAAACTCAAAGGCGCAGGCACGAAGATCGTCACGCCGGAAGCCATGGAGCTATCCCGATTAAGAGCAGAAGTTGCCAGGCTCAAGCGGGAGAATGAAATCATAAAAAAGGCGGCGGCATACTTCGCGAAAGATGTTCTGTGAAGTATGCATGGATAGCTGGCAACAGCAAAACTTATTCTTTAGCAGAAATGTGTGCCGTATTGGAAGTCAGTGTGAGTGGTTATCGCGCCTGGCAACGAGGTGGACTTCCTGGCAGAAAGCGCTTAACGGACGTACAGATGCTGGCAATCATTCGTGCCATTCATGCTGAACTCAAGGGCGCCTATGGCAGCCCACGCATGATCAGAGAACTGAGATTGCGCGGCTTTACAGCCAGCAAGGAGCGTGTCGAAAGAATCATGCGAGAGCATGGCATACGCGCACGGCATAAGCGCCGCTACAGAGTAACGACAGACTCAAAACATGCATTACCTGTCGCAGACAATCTGCTCGATAGAAATTTTATGCCGACGGCTCCGAATCAAGCGTGGACTTCTGATATCACCTACTTATGGACGGACGAAGGATGGCTCTATCTGGCTATCGTGCTTGATCTATTTAACCGGGAAGTGATTGGCTGGTCCCTCAAACCGCGCATGACCAGCGACATTGTGACGGATGCGCTAACGATGGCATGGTTCCGCCGCCGACCACCAGCCGGAGTGATGCATCATTCAGATCGTGGTAGTCAATATGCCAGCAATGCGTTTCAAAACAAGCTCAAGGAATTTGGCATGGTTTGCTCCATGAGTCGCAAAGGAAATTGTTGGGATAATGCACCTACCGAGAGCTGGTTTAATAGCTTCAAGAATGAGCGTTATCATCGAATTCGTTACACAACCCATGACGCAATGAAGGCAGCAAGCTTTGAATATATTGAAGTGTTTTATAATCGAACCCGCCAGCACTCCACATTAGGTTATCGCTCGCCGGTTCAATATATGGACGACTGGATGAAGAAACAAATTCAAGAGAATCTGGCTGCATGACATTCACCTTATGGTCAACTAATTACCGAGGGAAGCTCAATGGGAACTGGGATTGATATCACGTTCCCCGATAATGAACAAAAAATTGATGCTGTTTACGGCTTCTTTGTATCACGGGTGAATACCCATTTTGATATTGATCAACAACTCTGCCGTGTTCGTCACCCGAAAGCAACCAAAGTATTCATTCCTAATGAGAAGTTCACCTTTGAGATTGAACCAGACGTCATTAAAAGAAATTGTGTCGAGAACGGGAAAATCACTGATGTGATGATTGGGTACGATGACGATAATAACAAAGTTTATGCTTCTGATGATGCTCTTCTTTCAGTGTATGCAGAAGTGCTCTCCCGTAATAGGGCATCAAAAAATAACCTGCGGAAACATTTCACCGATCTCAAAGAATACAACGGCTGGACCGTCAAGAACGTTCCGTTGAATGAAAATGATACGGCTGTTGGAAGTGAGGCCCGCACTTTGGCAAAAAAAGTCATGGAAGAAGATCATATTGCTTTGATCTGCGATGCGGAACCATTTTCTGACGAAGATGAGAGGAATAAGCTGACAAAAGCTGATTCGTTGAAAAATTTCGAACAGGCAAGATTGGATAGGTACTTCATTGAGCAATTCTATAAAGAAATCGTGTCACCTGAATTGATATCACTTGATGATCACGGAAAGTACAGGGAAAAGATTCGCCTCATGGAAATCTATCTCAGTTCTGATAATGTCCTTGTTGATAAAGATAAAAGACAGGTTTCTTTGCCAGTTCCAGATCGCCAGATGTTTTATTTGAAAAAGCAGTTGCTGCGGGAGATATTTTCATCCGCAGGCTTGATTGATGCGGATGGTACATTCAATCTGAATAAGAAAATTTGTGCTGGGGACTTGGACGAGTTTAAGAAATGCTGTGTAATTAAGAACCAACAGATTCAGGAATTGTTTAATTTCGCTTTGAGATTGGATTTCAAAGAAAAACCAATTGGACAATTGAACTTGTTTTTGAAATTGATTGGTCTTCAATGGGATTCACGTCCTACGAAGGTGGACATTGATGGACAACGGACTCGCTATTACAAGCTTGAACCTTCGGCCCATGCCATCGCCACGAAATATGCGCAACAACGAGTTGATGGTGCACTGGAGCGTCAAACAGAATTGACGAAACAACCTAAAGGCAATGACCAAAATGACGTGATTCGGAATTTCATAGCAAACAGTGAGAAAAAGAAGGGGAAATATAAATCAGGATCTTGAAATGACTTGCCCTCCTTGCCCAATTGTTTTTAAGTACCATTTACAACGAGGCCAATGACTTCCTTTAACACCCTTTTGGACAACAGTTTTCTCTTTTACTTATAGTGACAGGATAAGGTGTTGTCCGGTTGGGGGGCAGGTGGCTGGTCAAGCTGTGCCACCTGAATGTCGAACATGGTGCATTTACCCTTGGTTCCGTCGTCGTTCCTATCTAAGCTTCTGACAGGGGGGGGGAATCCCCTTTTAATCAAGGGGTTAAGACGATACAACCGATGACTGTGATCAAAACTGTGTATGGTCTCTCGAAAAATACTGTTTTTTTCGATGAATCAACCTGGCGTTTCAATCAATACAACCAGGAGCGTTGATTATTCTTGAGTTTGGCGGGATGGTGGTGACTTCATCAATCAACGAAAGTCATCATCATGGGAAACGATAAATCAACTCCTAATAAGCCTACAGGAACCGTTCCTGCACAGGCAACGAATGTAGTCACAAAAATTGACGAGGCAAAAAAAGCTGGTGAGGTGTCGAAACAACCTGTCCAGGCCAATGATGCTGGTGTCGTGGCGACTGCAAATGGTGGACTCGTTAAAACCGTTTCTACGGCGTTGAATTCGACTCTCCCTCATGAGAATGCATCGAATGAGAAAAAAACGGTAAATCCGCCTTTAACTGCCGCTCCCAGTGAAAATGCTGAAGTCGTCGAAGAACGAACAAAAATGGATGTGGCTACGGAAATTTACAAGCGCATGAAGAAAATCAAAGGCGTTACTCGTAAAGAAGTATTGGAACAATTCATGGCTGAAGCCAAATTGTCCAAAGCGGGGGCATCAACTTATTTTCAGTTGATCAAGGCAAAGAACAAATGAACCTGGCTCTCCCGTGCACGAGATTTTTATAAATACATGCACGGGAGATTTCATTGGTTGAATATGAAATCGCCTTTTAATTTTTTAAAAGGGGTTTGAAATGGATGTGACTTTTAAATGTGGAGACATAGTGCGTCTCAAATGTGGCGGTGTGCCGATGTGTGTCAGCAGTGTGCATGAAGGAGAGGTAGCTCATTGCGTCTGGCACGTAGGAGGTAGCCCCAAAGGCCGCAACTATTCTGTAGCGTTGCTGGAACTCGTATCCAGCAACAAAGATTGAGTACTACTTGCAATTACCGTTCATGTGCAGTGGTGTTTCCTGATCCAATGCAATATGGACATTTTGTAGGGCCACCTCCTGGGCCTTGCATACCCTTGGGGCAAGGCATTTGACTGCACCACAACATCCCACAGTTTTTGCAACGATACATCGTACTTCCGCAACGGCAGTGCATTGGCATTTTATTCTCTCCATTTTTTATTTTTGACGCTTAAGATTTAAGTTGATGACCTTGGTCCAGCAAATTTTTTAGCCATTGACCAAGAAAGGAATTCAATTCATCTTTTGTTGATGGACTGAAGGCGGTCATATCGTCGTTGTAAACACGGCGATAGCCAAAGCAGTCTTGATAGGTCAATACCTCCACAGTCTTGTTACCTGTGTATATCGCCAATTCCATATCGGGATCGGCAATCATGTCGCCGGATGGATGTTTGTAGTAGTGGCTGAGTGCGATCACTATTTTTTTGTGATGTCGAGAGAGTATATCAACATTAAGAGACATGAAGCCATCTGCTTGAAGTTGGACTGCTTTCGTCATTGTTAATATTGACGGAATCAGTTGCAGGAGCTTGTGGTAATTTCGTTCGTAGATATTCATCTCGTATCGGTGTCATTTAATTCGATACGGAAACTATCCCCATTTAAAAAGTGAACGACAACGCTGTAAGAGGAAATAAAAACATATACATTTTCGCGTTCATTTTCCGGAAGCTTGCCCTTTTATCCGCTAGTGCGAAATTATTTCTTAAGCTTAATATATTGCAATAATGACACTTATTGAATTGGAAGGAATATTTTCAATGATTACGATGCTTTCTAGCTGCACATGCCAAAAAACAAATATTTAAAATATTCAGACGTATACGTCTAAAAAATTGACAGTGGTGTTTTAATTGTGTATATTTAATAGACGCATTTGTCTGGAGTGGAAATGATTGATTTGGCCAACTATCTTAAATCTGAGCGCTTAAAAGCTGGCTTGTCTCAGCAGGAGGTTGCTGAGAGGTCTCGTTCGTTAAGTCAAAAACAAATTTCACGAATTGAAATTGCCCCGCTTACACAGGATTTAAATTCTGTGATGGAGTACTTGAACGTAGTTGCAGCAGGGAAAACGGAGGAGTTTTTACAAATTGTCTCCAAAGTAATAACGAACGAAAGCACGCTCAATATGCAAAACAATGGGATCGACATGCAAAACAAACAATTATTGCTTCAGCAAATAGAAATCGTACTTCAAAAGGTCGCGAATTCAGGTAATCCGCTCATTAAGAATGCGCACATTGATGAGGGGATTAATAGTGTCAGAAAGCATCTCCTCAACATTCAAACAAAACCGATCATCGCAGCGATGGGGCCATCAGACGCGGGAAAATCAACGCTACTTAATTTCGTGTTGAAGAACAATTTGCTCCCCGCGAAATGGCAGCCAACAACTTGTCTCGTAACTTTATTGATGCATAAGGATGACAAGCCAGATTACATTCACGGCAGTGTCGCAATCTATAAAGTTGGATTTCAGCCATATATGATCTTTGATGAACAGGATCAAAAAGAATTCTATATTGAATCCGGTGAAGCGTCACTTTTAAAAAAGTATGCTTCAAAAAATGAAGAAGGCGAAATGTATGATGAGAATGCTTATATGGCGATCACTTTTGTTGATTCACCGGTTCTCAATAGTGTTTGGCTTTTGGATACACCTGGGCAGTTAATCGATCATGATGCAATTCGACGTAAGTTAAATGGCGAAGCTACGCATGATCTTATTGCAGACGTCGATAAAGCATTGTCCGCAGTAAGATTGGCTGATGGCATTATCTTTGCGTCATCAACTACAAAATTCCTTCGTGATGACGAACCAAATTTCTTTAGCTCAATACTCAAGGCGAATCCGCCGTTAGACGCGACAAGACCGCTTGAAAATATCGTCGTGTTAAAGACGCATAGCTATGGTGAGATAGATAGCGAAGCCAATGAGCAGATTTTCTTAGAAGCATCCATTAATCTTCAAAAAGAATTTGGTTATCTCTTATACGACAGTTGGAAATCGGATTGCCCAGACCTTGTGGTTCCAACTGCCAAGAACTGGCAAGCTACGATGCTTCCATTTTTCAAAGAAAATGTGGAGTACTGCAAAAATTTTGATTCTAGGTTGCTCGCGTTAATTACGTATTTGATTGCCAACAGAAATGAACGCGTTGAGCATCAAGTGTTGCAGGTTAAAAATGAAATTAAGAAAATAATTCTAGCTACGAAACAGTCTATTGAGAATAAAAAAATCGAATCTGCAAAAAGAACAGAGGAGGTGGACCATAAGGTTGCGCGATTTCGCATTGAAGAGGAACAACTCTTAAAAGAATTCGATGCACTTCTGAGCGATTGCGAAGAAGAAAAGATAGATAACATTAAAAGTCTGTCCGATTCTTTCAAGCTCCTGACAAAAGTAGACGAGATGTATGACTTCATCGATAGTAATTTTAGCGATAAAGATGATGCGAAATCAAAAATTGCAGGAGCTATTTCAGCACATTTTGAAAACCAAGCAAAGAGTGTATTAACCAAGAGCACAAGGAATTTTTCTGAAAAGCTCGACATTATTGTTGAAAAATGGCAAAGAGCGATACCAGTTCCAAGTAGCCAGCTGGATAAAGCTTCAAGCGAATTTGAGAAGGTTGATTTGTCTAATACTTACTCCAATTTTGATGCGCGTTCTGCGTTGGTAGGTGGTTTGGCAGGCTTAGCTAGTTTTGGTGCAATGGCTGGTTATGTCGCAACAATAACCAGTAATCTGGGTGCATATATCCTCGTTGGTGAAGCCGCCGGTATCCTGACAGCCCTTGGAATAACAAGTTCTGTAACAACGCTTCCTGTTATTGTCGCTCAAACTGGTGGTCCCATTGTATGGGGAATTACTATTGCTGCCGCTATTGGGTTATTAGTGTTCAAATTATTTGCAGATTGGAAAAAATCTTTAGCAAAATCAGTATCCAGCGGTTTAATTGATAGTAATGCCCTTGGCAGTATTAGATATAGCGTTGAGAAGTATTGGGATGACTCAAAAATTGCACTCCGAAAAGCTGTTGAACGCTTAAAAAACGAAACGGAAAAATATATTGAGGCATTAAAAATAGATGCCAAAACCGAGTATTCACGCAAAGATATCGATGAAGCTTTGGCCCAACTTGATGAAGTTGGTCAAGTAATCTCTTGATTTTCTTTCGACACCGTTGAGGAGTTCTTATGTTTTCTTTTTTTAAAAATGTATTCGAATCACCTGAATCGATGATATTTCCAGAAACTTCCGCCGAAGGAGATAGAACAAGCGATTTCAACGAAGACCCCAAGAAAATTATGGAAAACGAATTTAAAAAATTTGAAGCTTATCTTGCTGATTTTTTCAAGGAGTCGACCAATGTGGAATTCAATGACACGCTGCTAAAAGAATTGAAGATGCTTGCAGAAGATATTAGCCAAGAACGTACAAAAAAGGTCGCAAGCGATGCTTTGGAAGAATTGGATCAAATGCTAGGGGCACTTAATCATGTTAACCAAGATTCCCCAACGTTGGAGAAGTCTAATGTGAGTCTTGAAAACACGTTAAAGGAAAAAGTAGAAGATTTTTTTAATGATTTCGTGAAAAGAAACTTTAAATCATTATTAAAGATTACAGATGACAAGAACTTTTGGTCAAATGTCTCGGACGGTGGGAAATATTGCGTTGGCGAAAAAGATGTTGGTCTTAGTAGCAAAGGTATAAAAAAAGTTGAAAATGCAGTTAAGAGTTTTGCATATACTTCTTCGCATGACCAAGAATATCCATCGGTCCCTCATGATTTTATAGCGTTATTTGATACGACCACCTTTGGCTCTGCTACTGATGGAATTTTGTTTACACATGATTCGGTCTATTGTAAATCTCTTGGCGGCGATAGGACTCGTTTTCGACTTGAAACTATCTATAGAATTCGGGTAGACGGCGATGTGTTAAAAATTAACAGTACAGATTTCCAGTTTTTTCACAGTGAAATAAAAAATCGCTTAAAGCTGGTAGTTGAAGCGATAAATGAATATATAAATCAGCCAGGTTATTTATTGAAGCGATACATTAAGAATAAAAAGCCACCTTATGTAAGCACTTAGATTACTGGCTATCTTTGCATTTTCCGTGAGATCGAATAAGTTCACTGTTTAAAATTGGACTAAGCATCTTACTACCACTGCTTGTTTTAAAAAAGGTAAACCTCTAACAAGAATGTCGTAAATTAAATTAATCTTGCCCCATGCAATCTTCATGCGCACAGAACATCATTAAGGAAACTGATGAAACGATTTAACGTAGTTATCTCAAAAGCAGACGGAGTAGAGATGTACCCAATGAGAGATTGGCTTCGGAAAAATCCTGAGTATATTCCCGAAGGTTATAACCTTGAGCAACACAATTCATGGCAACTTCGTGGTGCTTTAAAGCGAACTGGTTGGACCGTTCAGGAAATGGAAGATGAAGTCAGATTGATAATGCCAAATACTCAGAACGATAGTAGTTCTATCGAAACGGTCTTGGGAGAGGAAGCAGATTCTGTAAACAGTGAGGAAACCGAGACAGCTTTTGGACTTGAATACCAACTAAGGGACTTTATTGCGCAGAACCTCACTTCAATTCTTGTGCAAGGAAAAAGATTAAGTTTGTATGTTGACGAAAATGGCCGCAACGGAGTTGAATATCCAACAGCGGTTGGCCCAATCGACATATTAGCCACCGATGCGGAGGGTACATTTGTAGTTCTTGAATTGAAGCGAGCACGCAGCCCTGACTACACAATTGGGCAATTGTCCAGATATATGGGGTGGATCAAACAGACTATTGGAAAAAACCGAGAAGTACACGGTGTTATTGTGGCGAAGCAGATTAGCGACAATCTTAAATATGCAATTTCAGTTATTCCCAATGTCAGTTTATTTGAGTATGAGGTAACTTTTAAACTTATTCCTGCAAATGATCTTGTTGGAGCTTCTACAATACTGTAACAGCAGAGTATTTGTGTTTAAAAAATTCTTCGCGTTATGAGGTAGCAAACCTATCCACGATGAATTGGTATGATTTATATCAGCAGCTTTCTATATCCATGGTGTTACGGAAAATGTGATGGCTGATAACTTGTTGATTACCGTGGAGTTTTTTGAAGAGTTGTGAATCGTCGCTGCGAAGAGCCGCATGAACAGTGAGGATTTAAAAGGTGGAGGGGCTTGGGAAGTTGCCGTTCTACCATTAAACTACACCCGCACACCTGAGCAAATTACTGGTTTATTCTAGCAGGAATTTTCTGGCTATTGCGACATGGGTTGAGACTGTTTTTCAATGTCATGTTCTTGCAAGGTGGGGCATGTGAATGCCTTTAAGTCAGTAGCGAAACAAATTCTTGCTGCATATGATAAATTCTGAGTTCGTATTGATTTTCATATCGCTTCTCTGCCGATCTTTACCAATAAGAAATGACTGCTAACACTACCATCACTGCCACCTATCACGCTCTGTATGCCACACCTGATGTTGCTACCTACCGCCATTTACGCGCTGTTGCTGGTCTTAGCCCCAAAACACAGCAAGCTGCCGAACGTGGTTTGTCGGGTAGCCTGTTTGCGGTACAGATACTGCAAGGTGATACGGTGGTGGGTATGGGGCGACTGATTGGTGATGGAGGTTGCTTTTATCAGGTCGTGGATATCGCCGTGCTGCCCGAGCATCAGGGGCGAGGTTTGGGTAAGATGATCATGCGTGAGATCATGCAGCATATCGATCAGCATTTGCCGGACAGTGCCTATGTCAGTCTGATTGCAGACGGGCAAGCGCAAGACCTGTATGCGCAGTTTGGCTTCAAACACACGGCGCCACGTTCAGTCGGCATGGCGATCAGGGTCGCACGTACATAAGACGGCGCTTTTTTCATCTCAATAAACTCACCAATGAACTTGGCTTGAATTCTATGCACTCTATGGAAAATTTTTTGGCAAGCACGACCTATATTGACTGGGAACACCCGGCTGTACTGCGCCAGGCTCAGCTATTGGCAGAGGGCAGCCAGGATGCGGAAGAGATTGCCAGTCGCTGTTTTCATTTTGTCCGTGACCAGATCCGGCATAGCTGGGATTATCGCCAAAATCCAGTAACTTGCAAGGCATCAGAGGTACTGGAGCACGGCACGGGCTATTGCTATGCAAAAAGTCATTTATTGGCGGCGCTGCTCAGGGCAAATCAAATACCTGCCGGTCTTTGCTACCAGCGTTTGACGGTCACTGAAGAGCCGCCGTATTGTCTGCATGGTCTTAATGCAGTGTATCTGCCGGTGCATGGCTGGTACCGGATAGATGCGCGCGGCAACAAGCCAGGTGTCGATGCCGCTTTTTGCCCACCTGTCGAACAACTGGCATTTGCCATTGTCAGAGACGGAGAAAAAGATTTCGAGCACATCTGGGATGCTCCGCATCCTGCTGTACTGAAATCCTTGACGAGCTGTGCCACAGTAGAGCAGGTTATCGAAAACCTGCCTGATATCGAACCCGGCACCGAACTGCAATAGCAGACGGCTCATCAATCATTATTGAATTACGGACGGATTACAGACATGACACGTATTTATCCCTCGCCCGAAGTCGTGGTGCAGCGTCAGTTGGATGCCTACAATGCCCGCGACGTTGATGCCATCATGAAAACCTATGCGGCGCATGCCCAGCAGTTTGAATTTCCGGGCAAGTTGCTTGCCAGTGGACATGCTGAAATTCGCGCGCGCATGGTAATACGTTTCCAGGAAACCAATCTGCATGCAAAGCTGGTCAGGCGTGAAGTGATAGGCAATATCGTCATTGATTATGAAGATATTGCCCGTACCTTTCCGGAAGGCACGGGTCGCATAGAGATGATCGCCATCTATGAAGTGAAAGAAGGCTTGATACAAAGTGCAACCATTGCCATTGGTGCCAAGACGCTGGATAGCTAACTTGTTAGACAGGCTTGGCAGGCATAAGCTGTAAAATGGCGGGATCCCCTATTTATCTTTGAATCGCCATGGCACGCCTGCAACTGCATTTTCCCGAAGACCAGTACTATTATTCAACCCAACTGACGGTGCGTGTTACTGACATCAATGGTGCCAATCATCTGGGCAATGATTCGATGATCTCCATGATTTCAGAAGCCCGTGCGCGTTTCCTGTATGAATTCGGCATACGCGAAACGGCGGTCACCGGCAGTGGTATTATCGTGACGGACCTGGCAACTACCTATAAGGCGGAAGCCCACGCGCGTGACCAATTGCTGTTTGAAGTCGGTGTCATGGATTTCAATCAGTATGGCGGCGATATCACTTTCCGCATTACCCGTCCGGCAGACCAGAAACTGATCGCCATGGCGAAATCAGGCTTTGTATTTTTCGATTACCGTGCCGGTCGTGTGGTGGAAATGCCGGAAGATTTCAGGGCGAAATTTGCCAGAGTCAATTACCTGGCGTAAACAAGGTCGGGCTGGCTTATTTGTTTAGCTTATTTTTGTAACTTATTTTTCTGGAAATTTTTTACTGATCGCATCCTGGCAAGCCGTGTATCAGTTGGTGCATTTCCAAATGGATAAATAAGAAAGCAGGGGCATGTCATGCATGCCCCTGCTTTTCGCAAAAAAATTGCAGATTACAAATACAGCATCTTCTGCCGTTCGTCCTCGGAAGGTTCAATATCCCGGGCCTCATAATACGCAAAGATGGCATCGACGATGTTTGCCGGTTCATCGATCAACTGCACCAGATTGAGGTCACCGATATCGATCATGCCGTTACCGGCCATCTGGACCCTTATCCATTCCAGCAATCCACTCCAGAAACTGGTACCGACCAGAATGACCGGAATATGCCGGGTCTTGCCTGTCTGTATCAGGGTTAATACCTCGCTGACCTCATCCATGGTGCCAAAGCCGCCAGGGTAGACCACATAGGCGTCGGCGTATTTGACAAACGCCACCTTACGCGCAAAAAAATGCCGGAAGGACAGACTGATGTTTTGCCAGGGATTGGTACGTTGTTCGTGCGGCAGTTCTATGTTCAAACCAACTGAAGGGGATGCCCCTTCAAACGCGCCTTTGTTGGCCGCTTCCATGATACCGGGGCCGCCTCCGGAGATGACAGCAAATCCTTCGTCGGACAGACGACGCGCCAAATCCACGCAACTGAGATAATACGGATTGTCAGGCTTGATTCTGGCGGAGCCAAAAATGGTGACCGCCGGGCGTATTGTTGAAAGGCGTTCGGTAGACTCGATAAATTCTGCCATAATCGTGAACATATGCCATGATTCACGTGCTTTCAGCGAAGTTGCTTTCTCCTGATCGATAATCTGGCGCAACCTCGTTACATCTTTTCTGTTTCCGTTCATATGCAAAATACTCTCTTGTTAGTTGATGGCTCTAGCTATCTGTACCGCGCCTTCCATGCACTGCCCGACCTGCGCAATGCACAAGGGGAGCCAACAGGTGCTATACACGGCATGATCAATATGTTACGCCGTTTGCGTACGGATTACCCGGCAGCATACATCGCCTGTGTGTTTGACGCCAAGGGCAAGACCTTCCGCGATGACCTGTATGCAGAATACAAAGCCCAGCGCGCCCCCATGCCGGATGACCTGCGCCTGCAAATAGAGCCCATACACATCGCTGTCAAGGCCATGGGCTGGCCGATCTTGATGGTCGAAGGAGTAGAAGCGGATGATGTGATAGGCACGCTGGCAGTAGAAGCCACCAAGCTCGGCATGAACACCATCGTCTCCACTGGTGACAAGGACCTGGCGCAGTTGGTCAATGCCAATGTCACCCTGATCAACACCATGAGTAATGAAAAGCTGGATGAGCCCGGTGTACTAGCCAAGTTTGGCGTGCCACCGAACCGCATCATTGATTATCTGACCCTGATCGGTGACACCGTTGATAATGTACCCGGTGTAAGCAAATGCGGCCCCAAGACTGCCGTCAAATGGCTGACAGAATACGACAGTCTCGATGGTGTCATCGCCAATGCCGACAAGATCAAGGGCGTGGTCGGCGATAATCTGCGCAGCGCGCTGGAATGGCTGCCACAAGGCCGTGTGCTGATCACCGTCAAAACCGATTGCGACCTGACCGGGCATTACACATCTATACAAGACAGTCTGGTTGCGAAAGAAGAAGACAAGACCGAGTTGGTTGGCTTTGCTGGCCGCTGGGGCTTCAAGACATGGTTGCGCGAACTGACTGGTGATGCTACTGCTGGCGCCACACCGCTGCCTGCTGCCAAAACCGCCACCAGTGGCAGCAATTCTGTGCAAGCTGGTTTGTTTAACGATGATACCGATGGCACGGACAATCCGGCTGCGCCAGTCCAGCAGAATTATGAAACCGTATTGACCGAAGCCGCCCTCGATGAATGGCTGGCCCGCATCAATGCCGCCAAACTGACTTCGGTCGATACAGAAACCACCTCACTGGAACCGATGACGGCGCAGTTGGTCGGCATTTCGCTGTGCTGCGAAGTTGGCCATGCGGCTTACATCCCCGTTGCCCACAACTACCCCGGCGCGCCTGAACAATTGTCACGCGAGCTGGTACTGGGCAAGATGAAAGCCTGGCTTGAAGATGACAGCAAGGCCAAGGTCGGCCAAAACCTTAAATACGATAGCCACATCTTTGCCAACCAGGGCGTGCAATTGCGCGGTATTGTGCATGACACCCTGCTTGAATCTTATGTATTTGAATCCCACAAATCGCATGACATGGACAGCCTGGCCATGCGCCATCTCGGTAAAAAAACCATCAGCTTTGAAGAAGTCTGTGGCAAAGGCGCCAGCCAGATCGGCTTTGACCAGGTAGATATAGAACGCGCTACAGCCTATGCCGCCGAAGATGCCGACATCACCCTGCAACTGCACCTGGCCATGTGGCCAGAAATAGAACCCGATGCGAATCTGCTGCGTGTCTATCACGACATAGAATTGCCAACTTCGGTCGTGCTGCAAAAGATAGAACGCAACGGTGTACTCATCAACAAAGATCTGCTGGAAACGCAATCGCATGAAATCGGCATACGTCTGCTGGAGCTGGAACAAAAAGCCTACGAACTGGCAGAACAGCCCTTTAATCTGAATTCACCCAAACAACTGGGCGAGATTTTCTTTGGCAAGCTGGGCCTGCCCGTCGTCAAGAAAACCCCTTCCGGCGCACCATCGACCGATGAAGAAGTCTTGCAAAAACTGGCCGAAGATTACCCCCTGCCCAAAGTCTTGCTTGAATACCGTGGTCTGGCAAAACTTAAGTCCACCTACACCGACAAATTGCCAAAAATGGTCAACATCAGTACAGGGCGCGTCCACACCAATTATGCGCAAGCCGTGGCCGTGACCGGCAGGCTGGCATCGAACGATCCCAATCTGCAAAACATCCCTGTGCGTACGGCAGAAGGCCGTCGCATACGCGAAGCCTTTGTGGCGGCACCTGGCAACGTCATTATCTCTGCCGACTATTCGCAAATCGAATTGCGCATCATGGCCCACATCTCTGGCGACGCCAGCCTGCTGGCTGCCTTTGCCAATGGCGAAGACATCCATCGTGCCACTGCATCCGAGATTTTTGCCGTGCCGCTGACTGAAGTAACGAGCGAACAACGTCGCTATGCCAAGGTCATCAACTTCGGTCTGATCTATGGCATGAGCGCCTTTGGCCTGGCAGGCAATTTAGGCATAGAACGTTCTGCCGCACAAAGCTACATCGACAAATACTTCCAGCGCTACCCTGGCGTCGCCCAATACATGGCCGACACCCGCACCAAGGCCAAGGCACATGGTTATGTAGAAACCGTGTTTGGACGTCGCCTGTGGCTGGCAGAAATCAATTCCCCCAACGGCCCCCGCCGCGCCGGTGCTGAACGCGCCGCCATCAACGCCCCCATGCAAGGCACAGCAGCCGACCTCATCAAACTCGCCATGATCGCCGTTCAGGGTTGGCTGGAAACAGACCAACTGCAATCAAAAATGATCATGCAGGTACATGATGAACTGGTACTTGAAGTACCACAGGCAGAACTGGAGCTTGTCAAACAAAAATTGCCAGAACTGATGGCGAATGTGGCGAAACTGGATGTGCCGTTATTGGCCGAAGTGGGTGTGGGGGGGAATTGGGAAGAGGCGCATTGACGAGGAACGATTGTTTGTACTCCTGGTTGGTGAATCATGTGTTTGCAATCTCGTAGGTTGGGCTACGGGTTATCAGCCCAACACTGGGCGTTTAAATGACGTATACGTTTACTGAAACCGAGTGTTGGGCTGATAACCCGTAGCCCAACCTACGACATACTACGAATCTGCGATAATTTGATATGCCCTTTAATTCTATCTAATTTAAAACCATGCGCTATCGCCGCGCCAATGTGCCAGGTGCCACTTACTTTTTCACGGTCAATCTACAAGACAGGAAAAGTCAATTACTCATCGAGAACATAGATATTTTACGAACGGCATTCCGCACGGTACAGCAAAGATATCCCTTTAAAATCATCGCCATGGTTGTTATGCCTGAACACTTGCATGCAATCTGGGAATTGCCACAAGGTGATGTGGACTTTTCTTTGCGCTGGTCACTTATTAAGGCTGCATTCTCCAAAGCTTTGCCCAAACAAGAAAACATCAGCACCAGCCGACAGCAAAAGCGCGAGCGTGGAATCTGGCAGCGTCGTTTTTGGGAACATATGATAAGAGATGACGATGACTTGGAAAAACACGTCGCTTATCTGCACTTCAATCCGGTCAAGCACGGCTACGTAAATCAAGCCAGCGCATGGCCGTATTCCTCATTGCATAAATTTATAGAAAAAGGCTTGCTCGATACTAGCTGGGGCGACAATGCTTCTTCGCTTGATCTGCCAGGGTATGAGTAAGTCAAACTCAATTGTTATTACTTTAAAAAAGGAAAACTATGGGACTTGATCTCTGCCTTGTCCCAGTAGATTTTGAAAATGACGATGGTGAGCTGACCTGCACCAAGGGATTTGGACAGACAGGAATATCTGACACAGTATTTTTGTGATCATGCGGATACGCTTTTATATGAAAATGTGAGGAAATCTGAATAATGCTAAAAAGATGTGCCTGCGTACCGTGTGGTCGGCATATCAACGGCAAGCAAATTTGAACCTGTCCGCATTTACCTCTTAATCCTGCCAACATCCACCTTCACTTCCTCACTCACAGACAGTACCGACATTATCAGGCGATCAGATCGTAAGCACGTTCTTACCCGAGTTATATTGCATGCATGTCCCACCATGCTTTTATCCTCAGGTCTTGTGATATGCAACCAGTCGCTGCAATAATGGTGCGATGATATCCTGGCCACGCAACATGCTCTTCCAGCGTTCAGGGATCGCAGAAATGCCATCACGAATGCCTGCGATGCCACCTGCGACGCAGGCCGTGGTGTCAGTATCATTACCAAGCAGGATTGCAGCGAGGACGACGGATTCATAGCCTCCAGCCTCAAGAGCCATGCGCGCCGACCGCAGGCAATCGACGACGTAACCCGAGCCACGGCCGACAGGTGCCTCATCTGGCCGTATCGACCATTCCAGTTCTTCCAACTCTTGCGGGCTATTTGTGTAGATGGTTCGTAATGTCAGTACAGCATCATTCCATGGATTGGCAGCATCGTTAAAAATGCGACGCGCCCACAGACAGTACAGTGCACAACATACTTGTGAGCGTAGATGGGCATGTGTTACCTGTGATTGTAATTGCGCAATCCTGACCAATTCTGTATCTGAACCACTATGAAACAAGACTAACGGCAAAACACGCATCAGTGAGCCATTGCCGTTTTCATGCACATCGACTGCGCCGGCTTCCAAAGCAGGCACATTCTTGCGTAGCGCGCGAATCGCCTTTCCAGTAGTGATGCCAATATCAAATACGACGTTATCAACCGCCATATAGCCTTCGTCGTACCAGCTAACCAGACGTTTGCCAAAATCATCGGCGTCAAACTGCCCGCAATCCAGCAATGAAGTCAGCAAACAAAGTGCCTGTGCTCCATCATCAGACCAGGTGCCTGGTGGCACAACATGGTGCGACCGTTTAAAGCCAGATGGCGGCTGAAACTCTATGAACTCTGCTGCCGGTATTTTTGATGCTTCGTGAAATTCGTACGGAACACCCAGTGCATCACCAATCAGTAAGCCGAGCAGGCCGCCTTCCAGGCGTTCTTGTTGTGTAGGTTTATTCATATGGTCTTAAAGGAGATAGTGGTGTGATCGAAAAATAGTAAGCTTCTTGGATTTATTTTTAACAAAATGATTGACGCATCTTCATGAACGAATAGAGTGCGCCGTTAGTACCTTAATGAACTACACCACCAGATATCCCCGTCTGTCCGCTATACCTATCTCTGCCGTCAGGCCTGCATTGAATTCCAGGTAGTCTGTTTCTATGCCATCGCTGAAGATGACGCCATGTTCTGGCATCAGGGATGTGACTTGCAGTTTGCTGCCTTCCTGAATCTGACCACGGACTAAAGTTGCAGATGAGATCTTGCTGGGGAAGGGTTCACGTACGGCGAATTGTAATTCCCGGGCGTCCCAGTTGCCGGGTTCTGGCAGGGGCAGGGGTGGCAACTCATAAGGCAATTCGTCAGCAGCGGATTGACAGATGGCTGCAGCACCAGCGAAGATACTTTTCATCCAGCCTGTGGAACCCAGGCCGGTAGAGATGATGATGCCGCTGGATGATTGCCGTTCCTGGCGCTCTTGCAACTGTATGGTGTAGCTGGCCGAGATATGGGTTTTGGGGCCGATAAAAATGTCATTCACACCCAGCATGGTCTGGCCATTGTTCAGTCTGGCCATGGCCATGGTGACTTCGCGCACGGGACGGCGTTCTTGCAGCGCTTCAGGGACGATTCTGGGTAAATCCCTGACCTGGAAGGGTAGCAGCACACCATCCCAGCGTTGTACATCAGGATTCACACCGATGATACGCTGCCCTTCCAGGTATTTCATGGTGTTGACAACCAGGCCATCTTGACCCAGGGCGATGACGATGTCGTCCCGGCCAAAAATCATGTTTGGCAAGAAGCTGCGGTCTATGTTTTGCAGCCGTGCCAGGCGCAGCAGGCTGCTTTCTGCTGCACTGACACAGGCGATGTAATTGTCATGTTCATCCTGGTAGGTGGCAAAATCGCCGCCCAGATGCTCTATGTAAAACCGTGCCTGTCCCACAGTGTTGTACTTGACGATGAGTTCTTCCAGCCTGGTCTTGCGGGTGACCAGTATGATCTTGTTTTCTGTCGCCCGTGCTGTAGTACTGCTGCTGATGTTGCTCATAGCATTTTCCTGGCTTAGCCTGGCTGATTGATGAGTTCTCGTAACAGGTCGGGCGTAATGTTCAACTGCCCTATGGCACCGGCTTTTTCCGCCAGTTCCTGGAAGGCCAGCGCAATCAACTGGCCGGATTGCATATTGCCCATGGACAGCGCCTGCAAGACTTTGGGGTCGACGCCGCTATACGCATTCATCAGGGTTTGTGCAGCATAGGCGCGGCTATCAGCTTCTGTCCTAGCGTTTTCTGTAGCCAGTTTGACGAGGGTAGTTTGCTGGTTTTCTTCGGCTATTTTGGCCTGTACCTGTGCCAGCTTCAATTCGCTTTCCTTTTGTTGTATGCTTTTTTCAGCTTCCATCTGGGTTTCGCGTATCTGGCGTTTTTTACTTTCGACGGCGATTTCGGTATTCAATTCATTCTCACGTATGCGGCGTTCTTGCTCCACAGCGGCATTGCGTCGTTCATAGATGGCATCGTCAGCACATTTGAGAATTTGTTCACGCGCCTGTGCTTCCAAAGCCTTGGCGGCTTCAGGTGTAGGTTTGAGTGCCAGAAAATTCAAGCCCAGCAATTCCACCCCCAATGCTTGTAACTCTTTACTGTCGCGCACTGCCATGCTTACTGCTGCGCCAAGTGTGTCGGCGGCTTTCAGGGCATCACGCAGCGCTAGGCTTTGCAAGCCTTTACGGGTCAGCACTTTGACAAGATTGACAATGCGCTGCGAGAGTTTTTGCGGGTCATCCGAGATGTATTGCTGGGTTACCGGATTGATGGCGAAATTGAGCAAGGCCCCGACTTTTTGTGGCTCGCTGATACGGTACGTGACCTGCCCCTGCACCGTGACGGTCTGGAAATCAGCAGAATTTTCTTCAAATATAAATGGTGTGTCCGTACTCGCCATGGGTATGGCCAGCATGGAAGTGGTAGGTGCATAGTAAAAGAAAGCCAGCCCTGCACCTTCACGCCTGATTTGGCCGTTCTTGAATTGCAGCACATACGTAGTGGGCTGAAATTTGATGAATTTGATGCTGAACATGGCATTTCCCTTTCTTTTTATGTGTTCTGAAGTGTTTTGCGGGTGCTAATTTTGACTTCGGTGTTATTTTCTATATGCTTGAATACAAGGATAATCTACTTAATTTTAAAATGCAACTAAGTTAGTTGAATATTTTAACTAAGCTGGATGTGCTGGATTGCGTGATACAGAGACATCTGCTGTTTTTCGGAATATCTCTCTATAATCCCTATTCTGGACAAATTTTAAAAATAGGACACCTGGCATGCTCAACTGGCTTAAGCAACTCTTTACTTCGGTGGAAAAGCCCAAAGAACAAGTTTCGCAGACACCGTCACAGCCGGTCTATGTCGCGCCGCCATCTATGTTGGGCAGTGCAGAGTTGAAAAAGCAGGGGGACGATCACCTCGCCAGGGGTGATATGGCATCTGCCGCAACTTGTTACCGCAAGGCGCTTGTGATTGATCCTGATTTCGCCAAAGCGCATAGCAATCTCGGTTTTGTACTGATGCAGCAAGGCAGGGCGGATGAAGCTGAGCGAAGTTTGAAGCAGGCGCTTGCGCTGGATCCAAAAAATGCTGATACCTGTTTCATGCTGGGTAACCTGGCAATCCTGTCGCGTAGCGATCTGGAATCTGGTTGTCAGTATTTCCAGAAAGCCGTTGAGCTGATGCCAGACTTTGATGTTGCATATCTTGACTGGCGTCGCTACATGAGTCTGCAAGGCAAGCTGGAACAGGTAAAACAGTTCCTGATCACCGGTATTGCCAGCGACCCAGCGCGTGCCGATTTCCAGAATTACCTTGGCAATATTTATCAGGATGAACAGCAATTTGAGCAGGCTATAGCGTGCTTTCAGCAAGCACTGGCGATACGCCCGGACGATGCTGATGTGCTTGAAAACCTGGGCTTTGTCTTGTTCAAGCAAAACCAGGTATCACAGGCGAATGCTGCGTACGACAAGGCACTTGCCTTGCGGCGGCAGGCAGCGCTTGCTGTGCCAGATGATCTGGACTTGCATTACAAACTGGCGACCTTGCTGCTGGTGTTGAACAGGCATCAGGAAGCGATCGCCAGTTTCAATCAAATCCTGGCTTTGAACCCCGGCTATGTCGAGGCCCGGCTTGGCCGTGGATTAACATCGCTACTCATCGGTGAATTTGAAACTGGCTGGAAAGATACCAAAGACCTGGCCAGCTATGCGGCAGTTGGCTATCCAGAATTCAGACAGCCTTTGTGGCTCAATGATCGTGACATTAACGGCAAATCCATCCTGCTGTTCGCTGACCAGGGTCTGGGCGACACCATACAGTTTGTACGCTATGCAGAGCAAATCAAAAAACTCGGCGCGAAGGTGTATGTGCGTGCGCATACCTCGCTGAAGTCTTTACTGGGTACCCTGGCTTATGTGGATGGCGTTTTTGGTGAAGAAGACATCCTGCCGCTGTTTGACTATTGCTGCCCCTTGTCGAATGTGGCGCTGGCATTTAACACCAGCATGGAAACCATACCTGCCGGTGTCCCCTACCTACAGGCGGCAAAAGACAGAGTGGCGTATTGGGAAAATCAGTTGAGCAGTTTTCAGGCACCGCGCATAGGTATAGTCTGGTCGGGTAATCCCCTGTTCCGCAATGACAAGAACAGGTCGGTGCATCTGCAAAGACTGGCTGCCTTATTGATGGATGGAAGCCGGCATTTCTTTTTATTACAAAAAGAAGTGAGGGCACTGGATGCGCCATTCATGGCAAGCCTGAAGAACGTGACTGATCTGGGGTCGCAGTTAAACGATTTTGCGGAAACAGCCGCTGTCATCGCTAATCTTGACCTGGTCATTACCGTCGATACTTCAGTCGCTCACCTGGCTGGTGCTTTGGGCAAACCAGTCTGGATACTGCTGCCTTTCGCACCGGATTTCCGCTGGCTGCTGGGCAGGAAAGATAGCCCTTGGTATCCAACGGCTCGCTTGTTCCGCCAACCGACGATAGCCAACTGGGATACGGTTCTTGACGAGATCAGACACGAACTAGACAGGGAATTTCCTGTCAAACGTTCCTAAATTATTCAGATCAGGGCTGTCATGTAGCGATGCACATATCATTTTAATCAGAAAATAATGCGGAATGAGGTTTATATGAAACTGCAGCAAATCCCGGCAAAACCCACTTCAGCCTCACTTCAGTTTACACTGCTGGTCTCTCATTGCTTTTAGTGCACGCATATGTTCAAACCTGTCTTCACTGCTGTTCTTGTTGCAAGTCACCTTTTGTTGTCTGCAAATACATTTGCACAAGTGAAGAACGATGTGGGTACGGAAGCGTTCAGACAGGGTAATTATGTGCAGGCACAAAGCGAATGGACAGCTTTGGCTGAAGCTGGTGATGCCAATGCCCTGTTTAGCCTGGGCATTTTGCTGCTGTCTGACAAGAGCGGATTGAAGGATGAGAAAGTGGCCATGGAATGGTTTGCCAAAGCTGCGGCATTGGGCAATACCAAAGCCCAATTCAATCTTGCTGAGGGGTACAGGCGCGGTGTCGGTCTGGAAAAAGATATGGCGCAAGCCGTAGTCTGGTACACCAAGGCAGCAGAGGCAAACTTTGTGATCGCCCAATATACACTGGGCATACTGCACGAGACCGGCGATGGCGTGCCAAAAGATTACGCTTTGGCCATCAAATGGTTGCAATTGGCAACGGACCAGCAGTACGCGGAAGCAAATTTTGCCCTGGCGCGCATGCATGCGTTGGGAGAAGGGACGGACGTCAACATGCGCCTGGCAGGCTTGTATGCCGGCTATGCTGCGCAACAAGGCTATGCACCGGCACAGACCTATCTGGCAACGCTGTATCTGTCTGGCCAGGGCGTACCCAAGGATAGCAGTCAGGCCATATCCTGGCTGATGAAGGCGGCACAGCAGGGCCATGCCCGCGCTTATGTCTGGCTGGGGAACATATGCAATGACGGCAATGGCGTGCCTGTGGATACTACACGTGCTTATGTGTATTACACCCTTGCCGAGAAACTGGATGTCGACAAGGAATTGCAGGGCAGCGCCAGTCGTTTCAAGTTTGGTCTGGCATTACGCATGAAACCGGAAGACATTCAAAAGGCAACCCAACTCGCCAATGATTGGATCGTGGGTACGCAACCGCCGCTCTATGCACCAACCTATACCATCAGGAAACCACAGTCTGAAGCAGCGAAACCTGCGGCTGTCAGCAAGTGACTGTGGCAAATGGCTGCCTGGCTATCCTGTGAGATAGCCGGCGCAGCTTGCCTGCATTAAATGAAGCAGGGCCAGGACGGTGAGCCGGATTTGCATGTCTGCTGCTACATATTGTCACGTATCCGCAATTCAACAGAATGTTATATTGACGCCCTGCCAGATTGATTCCCGTTTTTATCTACCTTCCTAACAGGCTGTTCTTCATGTCGCCCGAAAAAAACCTGCTTTACTGTTCTGCTGCTTTCACTGCGGCCCGCCGTCGCAACTGGTTCCCGTATCGTTTCAGTGTGATCATCTACAGCCTGCTGATGCTGTTGGTGGTAGCAAATCTGAGTCAGGCACAGACGCCTGAGAGTACACCGGCCAGTGTCATTAATGATGGCCCGTACGCGTTTTACCAAAAAGAACAAGCCGGGTTGGATGTATCCTGGGTCTGTAATGATCCGGTGCAAAAACAGGTTTTTGCCAGAGCCGACAATGTGACCCTGCCAGCACCTTGTGGTTATCCGCATGCCTTGACGATACGCGCCGCAGTTTCCGGTTTTCCGCTGACGGCAAAATTCGAGACTGACAAGGTAGCGGCCTTCAGTGATATCCATGGCCAGTTTGATCTTATGCTCAAGCTCTTGCTGGCCAATGGCATCATCAACCAGGATTGGCAATGGACCTTCGGCAAAGGCCACCTGGTGGTTGCCGGTGATGTGTTTGACCGTGGCCCGAATACCACTGAAGCTTTGTGGTTGTTGTATGAACTGGAAGCGCAGGCAGAGGCAGCGGGCGGTGCAGTTCATCTGCTGCTCGGCAATCATGAAGCCATGTCGTTTGCCGGTGATCTGCGTTATCTGAATACAAAATACGCGAGCGTAGCGCGTCAGCTCAATCTCAGTTATCCGCAAATTTTTGATAACAGTAGTGTGCTGGGGCGCTGGTTACGTAGCAAGCCGGTGATCATACAGATCAACGACATGCTGTTCATGCATGGAGGCCTGCACCCCGATTACCAGAACCTGAACATGAGTATTGCGCAAGTCAACGAGCAGTTCCGCAGTTCGCTGGGGATGACCAAGACTCAACTGAAGGACAAGGGCAATGATGCGCTGTCCTTCCTGTATGGCAGCCTGGGTCCGCTCTGGTATCGTGGTTATTTCAAAGCGCCCAAACTCAGCAATGCCGACCTTGATCAGCTTTTACAGCAAATGCAATTGCATCGCATCGTGGTGGGACATACCACCATGGATGGCGTGTATGCGCATTATCAGGGAAAGATCATTTCCATTGATTCCGGCATCAAGGGTGGCGTCAAAGGTGAAATGTTTTTCTGGGACAAAGGGCAACTCAGCAAGGCTGGATTGGATGGTGTACGTGTTGCCATCCCTGATGCACCAGAGAAAATTCGTGCTGAATAAGTTATCCTGTCATTTCATGCTGCTGTCTGTTGACCTGGCGCGGCCATGAAAAATGAAATACTGTACCGCGTGGATGGTTACTGTCCAGACGTATGCTGCCGCCCAGTGATTCCAGGGTTTTTTTGATGATGGCCAGGCCCATCCCGCTACCTTCCACCTCGTCACGTGGGCGCAGTGTCTGGAACATGGTAAAGACTCGCTCTCTATGTTCTTCGGCGATGCCTGGGCCATCATCTGCCACAGCGAATTCAAAAAAATGTTCATTATGGCTGGCATGGATGACGATGTTTCCTTTTACCTGATCATGGTGCTTGACCACATTGCTGATCAGATTGCGAAACACGAGTTCCAGCGGCACCTTATGTGCGGGGCATATGGGAAAATCACCAACAAGCTCCAGCGTGAACGGTCGTTCGGCGCAGCACAGCTCGAACACATCACGTATCAAGGCTGCAAAGTCAATGTGCGCTATGTTGCCCCCCAGTTGTCCGGCACGAAAATACAGCAACAGGTCATCCAGCAATTTTTCCATGCGTTTGATACGAACTCGCATCAGTCGCAGGTGTTCATCCGTATCGGCATCCATCTTGCCGGCCAGATCTTCAGTGAGCCAGGTGGCCAACTGATCGACTCCTCGCAAGGGTGATTTCAGGTCATGCGAGGCGACATAGGCGAAATTATTCAATTCCTGATTGCGTCTTGATAGTTCATCTGTAAAGCGTTTTCGTTCTGAAATATCGACAATCGCCGACAAAACCTTGATGCCGTCTGCGGTCTGTATCGGGTTCAGACCAATCTCCACCCGGAATTCGCTGCCGTCCTTGCGTAGTCCAAACAGGTCACGACCACTACCCATGGCACGTGTAGTCGGGGTAGTAAAATAGCTGTTACGCAAACCCGGGTGCTGGGGACGAAAACGTTCAGGTATCAGCATTTCCATGGGTTTGCCCAGCAATTCTTCCCTTGCGTAGCCAAACAGTTGCTCGGTCTGGGCATTGACCATTTCTATATAGCCGCGACTGTCTATCATCACCATGGCATTTGGCGCCGCTTCTACCACCAGACGGAAACGCTCTTCCTGGCGTTTGCGCTCTGAAATATCGACAATCGCCGACAGCACCTTGATGCCGTCTGCCGTTTCTATAGGGTTCAATCCAATTTCAACCGGAAATTCGCTACCGTCCTTGCGCAGGCCATACAGGTCGCGGCCAATGCCCATCGCCCTTGTAGTGGGAACAGCAAAATAATCCATACGCAAGCCAGGATGATGTTTTCGAAAACGTTCAGGTATCAGAATTTCCATGGTTTTACCCAGCAATTCTGTCCTGTTGTAACCAAAAATAATTTCGGTCTGGGTATTTACCATTTCTATACAGCCACGGCCATCTATCATCACCATCGCGTTTGGTGCAGCATCAACTACCTGGCGAAAATGCCTTTCACTTTGTGTCAGCCGGTTTGCAATACGATAGCCTTCACTAAAATCGCGAACTATCATGGATAGTCCTCTTAGGATCCCCTGCTGATCGCAGATGGGGGATATGCTCAATCGTGTCGGTAGCTCTGTGCCATCCTTACAGCGGCGCATGGTTTCAAACTGCCCTATCGGCGTACCTTGTTGTAATAATTTGACCAGCGCTTCCCGATCGGGTAACTGTCCTTCGGGAAAGAGAAGGGCAAAGGGCTGATCCAGTGCTTCGGCGAGGGTGTAGCCAAATATACGGCTGGCGGCGCGGTTCCAACTAATGATTTGGCCCTGGATATTGCAGGCAAGAATAGCATCGTCAGAGCTGTTGACGATAGACGCCAGCAAGCTGTTGGCGTCTCCAGTCAAATCATCTGGTTTTTGTGGGGAACGATCGTCATTGCTGTTCGATGTCGCCATGGCGATATTTCCCTGTTAAAAAGTTGATTGCAAATTGCTCCGCTGATATGGGACGCGAGTAGTAATAGCCTTGTAAAAGTTCACAGCCACGGTCGGTACAGAATCTGGCCTGCTCAGCGGTTTCCACCCCTTCGGCTACCAGAGTCAGTTCCAGGGTTTTGGCAAAGGCAATCATGGCTGCCAGCAAACGCTCTTGCGAAGCGCCACGCCCTATGCCTGCTACAAAGGTCTGGTCTATTTTTATAATATGAATAGGGAAATTTTTCAGATGACTAAATGATGAATAACCTGTGCCAAAATCATCCAGTGAAAGCTTCAGTTTGCGTGCGGCCAGCTTTAACAAGATGCTAGCGACATGTTCCGGGTCACGTATCAGCGCGTTCTCTGTGATTTCCAGTTCCAGCCATACTGGATCCAGGCCGCTGGTGGCCAGCGCACTATCAACGGTGGACAACAGATTATCTCCCTGTAACTGTATGGACGAGACATTCACGGCGACAGACAGGTGTTGCGCATTCAGGGATGGCATGTTGCGCCACTGCTGTAACTGTGTACATGCTGTGCGCATCACCCATTGGTCAATTTCAAACATCAGCCCCAGTTCTTCCGCCATCGGCAAGAAAGTACCGGGGGCCAGTACACCCTCCTGTGGATGGTGCCAACGCAACAGTGCCTCCATGCCACCCAGGCTGCCATCCAGGGCATTGATTTTTGCCTGGTAATAGACCTTGAGCTGATCATTCTTCAGTGCGTATCGCAGGTCGCGTTCCAGATGCATGCGGTGACGCACTGCCTGATGTAGCTGGTCAGAATAAAAATGACTCTGGTTGCGGCCTTCCTGTTTGGCACGGTACATGGCAATATCTGCGCATTTCATCAGTTCGGTCGCATCGCTGGCGCAAGAACCGAAAACAGCGATACCTATGCTCATTGTCACGTCCCATTCCAGACCGTCCAGCAGTATCGGTTTTTTGAAGGCATCGACAATTCGTGTAGCCAGTAATATGGCTTGGTCCACTCTCTCCATATCCTGCACCAGCACCACAAATTCATCGCCGCCCAGCCTTGCCAGCAAGTCACTGCCACGGGTGGTGGCACCCAGGCGGCGGGCTACTTTGATGAGCAACTGGTCACCAATGGCATGGCCATACGTGTCATTCACATTTTTGAAACGATCCAGATCCAGCAGCAGTACCCCTAACTTTCCGTGCAGGTTCTCTCGTTTTGCCCGGCTGACGGCAAATTCAAGTGCACGTTCGAAATCATAGCGATTCGCCAGACCGGTCAGCGCATCATGTTCAGCAAGTTCACGCAACTGGTCATAGCTGCGGTTAAGTTCGGTTTCCAGTTTGTGGCGGTGGCGGGCCTGATGCAATGCACGTAAAAGACGGCGTGCATTGACTTCCTCTTTCAGCAAAAAATCTTGCGCGCCGGCTTCTATTGCCTGCTCCGCCAGGGTGATATCCTCCTGGTGGGTCAGCATGATAATTGCCGTGTGATGTGCCTTATCCAGACGCAGGCTTTTCAGTACCTCGATACCATCGCGGTCAGGCAGGTGGTAATCAAGCAGGATGACATCAAATGCGATGGCTTTGGCCTTCAATAAGCCGTCCAGTGCATTCTTGGCTTCTACAATGTTGATACTGACCGGTACCTGCTTCATGGCCCGTATGACAGAACGGCGGTCCAGTTCGTCATCATCGATAATCAGGATTTGTAATGCAGATGTTTGTACAGGGATATTCAGCATAAAAGCTCACGCTGGCAGGTAGGTGTGGCGCATGCGGGCAGCCACATGTGTCCGCATAAATTCATCTTTTTGGTCGCTTGGGTCCGCATGGATGATCCTTCAGGCAACCGGCAGTTCGACCAGACGCCAGTATCTATCCAGCATCTCTATCACACGCATGAAGCCATCGCCTACATGCTGTTTGACGATGTAGCCGGCAACATGTTTGGAATATGCCAGAACTTTGTCCTGATCATCTTGCGAAGTGGTCAGCACGAACACGACAGCGGACGACAAGGTTTTGTCCTGCCGCAATTCTGCCAGCATTTCAAGGCCATTCATGCGCGGCATATTGATGTCCAGCAAAATCAGATAGGGGCGGGTGATGCCATTTGGCTGGCGCAGGATTTGCAGTGCCTCTATCCCATCATGTGCACGTACGATGGGATTGATGATCTTCAGTTTCTTCAGTGCGCGTTCTATGCCCAGTACATCGACATCGTCGTCATCAACGATCAGTATCGTTACTGGTTTGGTTTGCGGGATGCTGTCTGACATTGGACACCTTTCACCGGCATAAGCTATTAAATAGTACTAAAAGGAAACATTATTGCAATGTAATTTCTATAACGGCAGACAAAATCAGCGGACTTCAAAAACTTGAAATGGGCGAATTAACATTCATATTATGCAAATATCAAGAATAGTGCAATATTGCTATTGTGCATCTCGAAATTTCAACCTGATAACACATGGCCTGACCACCACCAGGCAATGAAAATGAGGAATGACAGGGACTGTAAGGGGTTTATGAATACTTATTCACAGGACTTACGCAGAATCACCCTGGCAGGGCGGTTTTGCGTAAGTCCTGATTCAGTGCAGTTCAAGAATATCTGCGACCGCATCCTGTAGTTGGGTCACCAGCTCCGGGTCCATATACTTGTATTCGTCTGGTATATCCAGCACATGGATGACTTTGCCATTCAACACTTGCCTGTGTTCGGCAAGCAGACGTGATTTGTGTTTTTCTTCCATGACGAAAATGACATCTGCCCATTGGATGTCGCTCATTGAAACCCTGTGCCTGGCATTGGGGCTGGTGCCGCCGGAACGGGCCTGCACCATGGGATGGCGACGCCAGACTTGCTCCGCCGTTGGACTGCGCCATTGATTGCGGCTGCAAACAAATAAGATGTGGATGGGTGTATTCATCAGCTTGATCAGTGTATATCGAGGGCTAGTCCGTGGCTGCGCAGGACTCACTTCGCCCCACCAGCCATCTTTCTTTCAGTTTTCAGGAGTTGATCACCGCCGCCGTCATGGGCGAGCACAGGCTCCAGCCCAGTGCGGAATAAAGCGCATAGCCATCTTCGGTTGCTACCAGTACGCCGGTATCAGCCTGTCTGGCAAACGCATGGTTGCTTAGCATCTGCATCAGCAATCTGCCCAGGCCTTTACGTCTGTGCGAGGGTTCAGTCACGATCTGGTCAAATACCGCATAGCGTGCAGTCAGTGCCATTCTGCCCGTGGCTGCAATTTGGCCGTCAGGGCCAAGGGCCTTGATGCTGACCACCTGCTCATCACCGCCAAACTGTATGGTATAGGCACCGGGCACATCAACGTCAATATGGACAGTAATGGGTTTGCACATCAGGTATTCGACTGGTTTAAGTGTCCAGCGTGGCGGCAGCAAAGCCCCGATTTCACTGACTGGCGCGCAGATCTTGATCCAGGTATCCGGGATACTCAGTTCATGTGCCAGCAACTGTATGGCAGACAGTGCCTGCCCCTGCAAGACATAGCGCTCCAGATGGCCGGGCAGGCCAACATGGATTTTATAACCATAGCCCGCTAGCGGAAAAGCCGCTTCGGTGCCGCGAGAAATCGTCCAGCCATTAACCCAGGCAGTAAGTATTTCATTCTTTCGCTGTTCGCTGAAGGGGTTTGTCGTGGTCATAGTGGCTGGTTTATTCGGGCAGGTAGCAACAAGGTACAGATTAACGGCCCCAGATTAAAAGAACGGCATTTTCTTCAAGGTGCCACGCTCCACGGCACCATAGCGGTCCTTGTCACTCTTGTCCTGGAATTTGGCCTCATATTCAAAGACATCATCGTGGAAAGAAAAATCTTCCCTGATGTCGTAGTTGAGGTCTGACCATCTGGCGATCCAGTAGCCCTTGTTGCCCTTGATTTTGATTTCCTTGATGATGGCTTTTTCTTTGACGATCTTGCCATTCAGCATGGTCGCTTCCATCAGCACGGTTGAATCGGTGTTGAAACTCATGTTGATGCTTTTGATGCCGATGTTTGCCAGTGACATCACATTTCCATTTGCCATGGTCACGGCATATTTTTCGTAACGGTATTTGCCGGCAATCAGCGCCATGTCGTTGGCAAAACTGCTGGCTATCATCAGGGAAAAAAGCAGGGCAATCACATAGTTCATGGTCTGGCATCCGTTAGCGGGGGAAATAACAGGGCGTGGGCTTGGCTGGCGTAAGCCACTAGCTTGACATGCAGATGATAGCACTACCCCGTTGCCGTAACGGCAAGTGGTCGGGGCAGTGCAGGGGGGATTGTATTATTTGCCAGCTTCTTGCGCGGCCTTGCGCATGGTGGCCAGCGTCGCACCAGGGGTGATCAGATTGCCGTCATAACGTAATTCTATCAATGCAGGCAGGCTGTGCTGGCGGCTATGTGTGAGCGCACGTTCCAGTGCCGGTGCAAATTCTGCTGTGGTATTGACCACTTCACCACTGGCACCAAAGGCGCGTGCCAGCGCCGCAAAATCAGGGTTATGCAATTCGGTGCCAGACACGCGTGCAGGAAATTCTTTTTCCTGATGCATGCGTATCGTGCCGTACATGCCATTGTTAAAAACAATGATGATGACGCCAGCCTTGTATTGCACGGCGGTGGCCAGTTCCTGACCGTTCATCAGGTATTCACCATCACCGGCGAACGTGACGACGGTCCGTTGCGGATCGATGATTTTAGCCGCAACGCCGGCAGGTACGCTGTAACCCATCGCGCCGGAAGTCGGGGCCAATTGGGTACGGAAACCACCATAACGGAAGTAACGGTGTGCCCAGGTCGCATAGTTGCCGGCTCCATTCGTGATGATGGTATCTGCCGGTGCCTGTTGCATCAGATCCTGCACGACCCGCCACAGGTTCAGCGGCGCATTCTCGCTGGCAAAAATCGCCGGTTCGGTTTGCCATGCCTGCAAATCTGCCCTGGCTTCGCCAACACTTGCACGCCACTTGCTGGCAGCATCCAGGCTGGCCATTTCTGCCAGTGCTTCGGCAATTTCCTTCATGCCGCTATTGATCATCAGATCAGCCTGGTAGACGCGCCCCAGTTCCAGCGCATCGCTGTGGATATGGATAAGCTTTTGTCTGGGTACTGGTGCTTCCAGTACGGTATATCCGCCGGTAGTCATTTCACCCAGACGCGGACCGATGGCCAGGATCAGGTCCGCATCCCTGATTCGTTGTGCCAACTTGGGGTTGATACCTATGCCTACGTCACCAATGTAATGCGGATGGGCATTATCCATCAAGTCCTGAAAGCGGAAAGTGCAGGCGACCGGCAAGTGATTGCTGACCGCAAATTCACTGATGTGCTGGCAGGATGCCGCATCCCAGCCGGTACCACCCAGCAAGACCAGCGGGCGTTGCGACACCGTCAGCATATTGCGCAGTTGCGCCAGTTGCTGTGGCGAGGCCGATGCCTGGACTGGTGTGTAACGACGGGTATCTGCCACAGTGGCGACCTGTGCCAGCATGTCTTCTGGCAGGGCCAGCACTACCGGGCCGGGGCGGCCACTGGTAGCGACCTGGAAGGCGCGGGCAAGGTATTCCGGCACGCGGTCTGCACGGTCAATTTGCGCCACCCATTTTGCCATCTGGCCAAACATGCGGCGATAGTCAATTTCCTGAAAGGCTTCACGCTCGACAAAATCATTGCCAACCTGGCCTATGAATAAAATCATTGGCGTCGAATCCTGATAGGCAGTATGCACGCCTATCGATGCATTGGTCGCGCCTGGCCCGCGTGTAACGAAACAGATGCCTGGCTTGCCTGTCATTTTGCCGTAGGCATCGGCCATGAAGGCTGCGCCGCCTTCCTGGCGATTGATGATGAAGCGTATGGAGCTGTCATGCAACGCGTCCAGCACCGGCAGATAACTCTCGCCGGGTACACCGAATATGGTATCGACACCGTGGATTTGCAGTGCATCCACAATCAATTGACCGCCCGAACGAGATTTCAGCATGATAATAAATGGTAATAGGAAAAACACTACGCTACCAGAAAGCCTGCTTAATTTGCATTGTAATTCCAGCTTTTGGACTGAATTATCGCTGAGTAAGGTAAAATGCGAAGTGAAGCAGGCCAGACAATCGCTGGTTGCCGTGATTTATCACAGCGACGGGAGGAAGGTCCGGACTCCATAGAGCAGGGTGACGGCTAACGGCCGTACGTTGAAAGCCAGGGTGCAAGCCAGGGTATAAGACGAGGAATAGGGCCACAGAGACGAGCGTATTAAGTTACGGTGAAACGCGGTAACCTCCACCCGGAGCAATTTCAAATAGGCACGCGTTGATGTGGCTCGCGGAGCGTGCGGGTAGAAAGCTTGAGCGGCGGAGCAATCCGTCGCCTAGAGGAATGATTGTCATAGCAGACGGCAGCAATGTCTTATGCCGTAACAGAATCCGGCCTACCGGCCTGCTTTATTTTTACTTTGTTGCAGCGCAGTGTTTTTTCTTGCTGCTGTAACGGCGATCAGTCACGTATTTTTTCGCTTCTTCGCTTCTTCTCATCTCCATTTCCACCCATTCTCCCCATTTTCTTTTACATCAAATACCGCTTGCCTTGATTAAAATGGCATGTTGTCTGATGACTGACTGGTCAGTATCCTGCTGTAGATTGTCTCTACCAAGCATCATTCCCTGCAAGCAAGTCATTGCACGTAAAATACCGGTGGTACACTGGATGCAGATAATAAATCGACGCATTTCAAACAAACTATTGCATACGCATGGAGACTGGCGGCATTCGAAAAGAGCGTGACGCGCCTATACTGGCCCTTGCGCTTTGTATCTGCCTGATCGCTGCTGCGATCATCGGGCAGAGCTGGTGGTCAATGGCGCAAGACAAGTCGCTGACGATCAATGCTGCTCAGGAGCATAATTTCCTGGCCGTGCGTATTCTCGAAGAACATGCCAGCGAAGTCCTGAACGATGCCCGTCAGGTCATGAATGTCGTTAGCGATGAGGTGATGACCGAAACCAGGCTGCTGCCCAGCGACGAAGCCCTGATACGCCAGATGTTGCTCAGGCAGCGCCAGGAATCTGAATTCATCAACACCCTTTCCCTGATCAACCTGGATGGCAAGCGCTGGGTCAGCAGTGAAAAGACTGAATTGCCACCAGAAGCGCAGCACAGTCTTGCCCATCTTAAATATCTGCTTGATAACCCCACCGACACCAAGGCAGTGCTTGGCAAGCCCTTTCGACTGGCAAATAACGGACACTGGGTATTGCCTATTGCAAAAAGTTTTTTTGATCTGAACGGGCAACAACTTGGACTGATACAGATAGATGTCGATCTGAGCTATTTCCAGGATTTTTACGAACGCATCGCGCAGGGCAGCGGAGCCACGATCGCCTTGCTGGATGAAGCCGGCCATGTACTAACCGGGACGGCAGACGTGGCCAGATCCGACAAGACCGGTGAAGGGTTTCCGGCATCGGTGGTCGGGCAGATACGGCAAAGTAAGTCGACCGAGGGGGCACTCAAGGACGACAGTTCCGACGGACGAAATTTGTTGATCAGTTATCGCAAGATCAGTGAATTCCCGCTCACCCTGCTGTATTCAAGAGAAATGAAGGCCATCCTGACCGACTGGAACGCCAGGGTGACACAAAAAATCATCGTGACCTCGGTAACAGCGGGCTTCATTTTTATCCTGGCATTGCTGTTGCTGTGGCAGATCCGTCATTTGCGTGATTCCAGAAGCCGGCTGCTGGCCAGTGAAAGCCGCTATCGCCACCTGTTCCAGGGTGCGCAGGACGCCATTTTGCTGATAGGGCGCGACTATACCTATGTCGACTGTAATCCCGCCGCTGCCAGCCTGTTTGGATTGAACAGCATGAGTGATGTGATAGGGCAAAAAGTAGGCCGGTTTTCACCCAGCGATCAGCAGGTCAGCGGTCAGGATAGCCGCGACCGTGATCTGCTGGTCGTGACCTTGACAGACCGTGCCTTTAAAGGGGAGGCTCCGCGTTTCGAATGGTCAACCATACGCAATGAACAAATTCAATACAATGAAATTTCCCTGACCAGGGTAGAAGTCAATGGCGAAGTGCTGGTCTTTTGCGTGGTGCGGGATATCAACGCACGCAAATATACCGAGTTGCTGATAGAAGGACAAAATCAGTTACTGCAACTGATGAGCGGTGACGAAGATTTACCCTTCATACTGGAAGCCACCAGCCAGTTTGTAGAAAAGCTCTGTCCGCACTGGCGTTGTGGCATACAGTTGCTGTCAGAAGACCGGCGCAGTTTTGCCCAGGCAACCGGCAGCCGTTTTCCCGGCGTTTTGCTGAAACAGATCCCCGGCATGACGGTCAGTCATGGCAGCGGCATCTGGTCCGAGGTCGTGCTGACCACGAAACCTGCCTACCTGCCTGATTTTCTACATGCACCGGCCATGCAGTTCGTCAACGATGTGGAAACCCTGTCCGAATTCGGCTCTTGCTCTGCTTCACCGATCTTTGGTAAAAATGGGCAGTTATTGGGTAGTTTTACCCTGTTTTCATACAGTAAACAGGCTTTAAGTGAAAAAGACCTGGGCCTGATACGTATCACCGTCGATATTGCCGGGATTGCCATTGAAGGCCGCCGTTCGGAAAAGAAAATCCTGCAACTGGCACATTATGATGAATTGACCGGTCTGCCCAACCGTTTCCTGTACAACCAGCATTTGTCGCGGTCGCTGGCGATTGCCGAGCGTAACCGCAGTCAACTGGCCGTGCTCTTCCTCGATCTGGATCGTTTCAAAAACATCAACGACACCTTTGGACATGATGAAGGTGATCAGGTCTTGCGTACGGTTGCCCGCAGTTTCCGTGCGTGCCTGCGTGAGTCTGACATCATTGCCAGGATAGGCGGTGATGAATTTATCTTGTTGATCGATCAGTTCAGTGAGGCCCGGGATCTGGGAGATGTCGCCGATAAATTGCTGTTTGAAGCTGCCCAGCCATTTGAAATCAATGGTCAGGAGTGTCAGTTAAGCGCCAGTATCGGCATCGCCACCTTCCCCGCCGATGGGAAAGATGCCCAGACCTTGCTGAAAAATGCCGACATCGCCATGTACCGGGCAAAAAACAAGGGCAAGGACAATTACCAGTTCTATGCCTCGGAAATGAATACCCATACCGTGGAAAGACTGGCATTTGAAGCAAGATTGCGCAAGGCACTGGAAAGACGCGAATTCGTGGTCCATTACCAGCCCAAGCTTGATGTCGTCAGTGGCCGCATAGTCGGTGCCGAGGCGCTGGTACGCTGGAACCATCCTGAGCGTGGTCTGCTGTCGCCGGTAGACTTTATTGCCCTGGCAGAGGAAGCCGGGCTGGTAGCCCGACTGGGCATGCTGGTGCTGGACATTGCCTGCCGCGACATTCTTAGTTTCAGGGCGGTGGACAAGGATTTTGGGCGGGTTGCCGTCAATTTATCGGGTGCGCAGTTCAACGATGCCCATATGCTCGACGAAGTCAAAAGTGTTGTTGATTTCTGGCGTGTACCCTCGAATTCCATCGAGTTCGAGATTACCGAAAGCATGGTCATGCACAATCGCGAGCAGGCGATAGCGCTGATGGATGGCCTCAAGGATGCCGGCTTTACCCTGTCAATTGATGATTTTGGTACTGGTTACTCATCGCTGGCTTACCTCAAGCGTTTCCCGGTCGACAGCGTCAAGGTGGACCGGTCCTTCATCAAGGATATTCCGGATGATCCGAATGACACCGCCATCGTCCTGGCCATTGTCGCCATGGCACATACACTGGGCATCAAGGTGATTGCTGAAGGCGTCGATTCCGCCACCCAGCTCGCCACTTTGCGTGAATGCAAATGTGATGAATATCAGGGTTTTTACTTCAGCAAGGCCGTGCCGGACAAGG
Organism: Undibacterium sp. Ji49W; assembly: GCF_049340205.1. NCBI lineage: Bacteria > Pseudomonadati > Pseudomonadota > Betaproteobacteria > Burkholderiales > Oxalobacteraceae > Undibacterium > Undibacterium sp. Ji49W. The sequence goes on from NZ_JBMPOW010000001.1 coordinate 175,685, forward strand.
AATTCCTGCAGCTATTACAGCGCCAGACCAGGCTGGGCATGCCAGGCTGCTAGTCTTCCTCGTGTTGCCGTCGGCATGGCCACCGATGGCGAGCCTGCATTTTTATCTGATCATTTTCGCAAAATACGGGCTCTTGCTGGCAGGATAGAGCACTTTATATGATAATGCGAGGCGTTTTAGTTTTTGGTCTCGTTTCAGCAGCAGAAAGTTTTACCTCAGACAAGTTTCCTTTCTTTGCAGCATTTTCATTGCCTCATACCCGTTTCATTACGGTATCAGCGGGCAAACACATGGTTATATGTGAGATGCTACCTTCACTATATTTCGTAAGTCTCTAATTTATCAGGATAAATTGGAAAAGCGCTACCTCAAGTAGTTGCGCTAAGTCATTGACTTCATTAGAGAATTTCCCAATTTACCTCTGAAATGTGCTTGACCACGCTCAAGTCATCCTCTAAAGTGGGCAATAGTGTGAAAAAGTGTAATTTTGTGGAACAAATATTCCAAATTCGCTTACATTCCACACTTAATTCCAAACTGAGTTTTTAAGATTAATCGGTACGACAGGTTTTCAGGGTAAAGGTAGACAGCGTGTTTCAGGGGGCGTCCTCACTCAATCTCGATGCAAAAGGCAGAATGTCCATTCCTGCCCGGCATCGTGACGCGCTCAATGTGCAGTGCGAAGGCCGCATCACCCTGACCCGCCACCCTGACGGATGTCTGCTGCTGTTTCCGCGCCCTACATGGGAATCCCACCGTGAGCAAATCGCCGCCTGGCCAATTCAGGCGCGTGACTGGAAGCGTATTTTTCTTGGCAACGCCTTTGATGTGGAAATGGATAGTGCTGGCCGTATTCTGGTGGCACCTGAATTGCGAAATGCCGTTGGCATGCAGCGCGATGTCATGCTGCTGGGCATGGGTAGTCATTTCGAGATCTGGGACGCCGGCAAGCTGGCAGAAAACGAAGCGAAAGCCATTGCTGGCGGCGCTCCTGATGTATTAAACAATTTTTCTTTCTGATCGCAGGCAATGAGTATTCAGCAAGCGGCAGATTTTACGCACCAGACTGTGCTGTTGCATGAGGCTGTAGACGCCCTCGGCATCACGGATCAGCGTGCCAGCGGAATATATGTAGACGGCACCTTTGGCCGTGGCGGACATAGCCGCCTGATCCTGTCGCAACTGGCCACCGATGGCCGCCTGATTGCCTTTGACAAAGACACGCAGGCCATTGCCAGTGCGGCAGAAATTCAGGATACGCGTTTCCATATAGTGCATGACAGTTTTGCCACCATAGGCCAGGCCCTGCCGGATTGTGGCGTAGGCAAGGTTGACGGCATTTTGATGGATTTGGGCATTTCATCTCCCCAGGTGGATGACGCTACCAGGGGCTTCAGCTTCCGGTCAGACGGTCCGCTGGACATGCGCATGGATACCACGCGGGGCATTTCCGCAGCCGAATGGCTGGAAACTGCCGAAGAGCAACAAATTACGGAGGTTATAAAAGATTATGGGGAAGAACGGTTTGCTTTTCAGATTGCAAAGGCGATTGTTGCTCGCCGGCAGGCAGAGCCCATTCGTGGAACACGACAGCTCGCAGAAATCGTCGCACACGCCGTCAAAACTCGCGAGAAGGGTAAAGACCCGGCAACTCGCACCTTTCAGGCTATACGGATTTTCATCAATCAGGAACTTGAAGATCTCGAAATAGGCCTGGCGGCAGCGTACGCAGCGCTGGCACCGCATGGGCGCATGTCGGTGATCAGCTTTCATTCACTGGAAGACCGGATAGTGAAGCAGTTTTTCGCCTCCAAAGTGAAAATGGAACAGCCTGATCGTCGCCTGCCCATCCGTCACGCAGATTTGCCGCAGCCGCAAATGCGCCTGTTGAACCGCATCAAACCGTCCGAGGCGGAAGTAAGTGCCAATCCGCGCGCCAGGTCAGCCATCCTGCGGGTTGCCGAACGTTTGCCGGAGGCAGTATGAGTACCCGCCTCAACATCATCCTGGCGATAGCACTGATTGCCTGTGCGCTATCACTGATCAATTCGCAGTATCAGGCACGACGCCTGTTTATTGAAGTGGAAAGAGAACAAAGCCTTGCCAAGCAATATGAATTGCAATGGACCCAGCTCAAGCTCGATCAGTCTACCTATGGCAAGCATTCGCGCATAGAGGCAACTGCCGTACGTGAGCTCGATATGGTGGCGGTGACGCCAGAGCGTACGCAATACCTGAAAGCGGTGGAGGGAAAATGAGTCGCACAGCCAACGCCCCACGTACCGCCGCTGCACGCGGTGTCGCCTTTTCATCCAGCCCGGTGCTGGATGTGAAGCTGCCGACCTGGCGTTCCCGTTTCATTCTGTTTCTCTTGTTCGCAGCCTTCATTGCGCTGATTGCCAAAGCCCTGTATTTGCAGGGTTTTACCAATGACTTCCTGAAACAGCAGGGGGCCAACCGCTATGCCCGCACGCTGGAATTGCCAGCCACCCGTGGCAAGATCACTGACCGTAATGGCCAGGTGCTGGCTTCGTCGGTACCGGTCAAAGCCATCTGGGCCATCCCTGATGATGTGTTGGAAGCACCAAAAGAAAAGATACAGCAACTTGCCCAGTTGCTGGACATGACCGAAGCTGAACTGCGTAAAAAACTGGATTCTGACCGTCAGTTTGTCTACCTGAAACGTCAGGTGGAAACAGCGGTGTCGGACAAGGTATTGGCCCTGGCCATACCTGGCATAGAAACCCGTAAGGAATACAAGCGTTTCTATCCCGAAGGCGAAGTCATGGCCCATGTGGTCGGCTTTACCAATGTGGAAGATATAGGACAGGAAGGTATAGAGCTGGCATCGGAAAAAAACCTGGCGGGCAAGACCGGGAGTCGCCGTGTCATCAAAGACAGGCTGGGCCATATCGTTGAAGATATACAGGCCGTGCGCGAACCGCATGACGGCAAGGACCTGACCCTGTCGATAGACAGCAAGATCCAGTACATCGCCTTCACCCACCTGAAAGAAGCGGTGGAAAAACACAAGGCGAAAGCCGGTGGTGCTGTCGTGCTGGATGTGAAAACCGGTGAAGTGCTGGCCCTGGTCAACTTGCCGACCTACAACCCGAACGACAGGTCAGTACTGACTGGCGCACAACTGCGCAACCGCGTCATGACCGATACCTTTGAGCCAGGTTCGACCATGAAACCAATTACGGTCGCCCTGGCGCTGGAATCGGGACGGGTTACACCAGATACCATGATACAGACAGCGCCAGGTGTGATGGCGATCGGCCCTGCACTGATTCATGATGCGCATAAGCAGGGCATGTTGTCGGTTGCCCAGGTGATACAGAAATCTTCGAACATAGGCACGGCCAAGATGGCCCTGCAAATGCCGCCACAGGAAATGTGGGAAATGTTTACGACAGTAGGCTTTGGGCAGCAACCGAAATTTGGTTTCCCCGGCGCAGTTGCCGGTCGCTTGCGCAACTTCAAGAGCTGGCGTCCGATTGAGCAAGCCACCATGAGCTATGGCCATGGTATTTCCGTATCCTTGATACAGATGGCCAGGTCCTACATGATTTTTGCCAGAGATGGTGACATGATACCGCTGACTTTTCAGAAATCTACTGAGACCCCGACCGGGTCTCGTGTCATTTCCGAAAAGACAGCAAGACAATTGCGCGCCATGATGGAATCCGTTACCGAACCTGGTGGCACCGCCACCCAGGCGCGGATTGCAGGTTACCGCGTTGCCGGCAAGACCGGCACTGCCCACAAGCTGGAAGGTGGGCGTTATGTGAATAAATACATTGGCGACTTTATCGGTTTTGCACCAGTGTCCAATCCGCGTGTGATTGTGGCCGTGATGATCGACGAGCCCAGCGTCGGTGGTTATTACGGTGGCACCGTCGCCGCCCCGGTTTTCGCGGCAATTACAGCCAATATTTTGCGGTCTATGAACATACCGCCAGACTCATCAGTCGTCAATATTATTCCTGACAACAGCGTACAGGAAAGCATGTGATGACTAACAAGAATGTAACCATGAATGAACTGCTGGACTGGCTGAAACAAGTGGCGCCCAAGGCGCAACTGAGCTCAGACTCGCGCAACATACAGGCAGGCGACGTATTTTTCGCCCTGCGTACCCCTATCAATGACGGGCGGCAGCATATCACCCATGCCGTGGCTAATGGTGCCGTTGCTGTGGTGTATGAAGCGGACAATTTTACCTGGGATGACAGCATTGCCCTTCCTCACCTTGCCGTAGAAAACCTGCTGCTGCTGGCCGGGCCGGTCGCGCACGCCTGGTATGGTCAGGCTGACAGTGACTGGTTCAATGTTGCCGTAACCGGCACCAATGGCAAGACCTCATGTTCACAATGGATAGCCCGCGCACTGTCTTTGAATGGGACACCGTCTGCCGTCATCGGCACCCTGGGCACAGGTATTTATACCAATGGCACATCAGGACAACTGGCAGAAACCGGCTACACCACGCCAGATGCCATCGGCCTGCAACAGAAAATTGCGCAACTTAAACAGGATGGCGCTCAGGCACTGGCCATCGAAGCATCTTCCATCGGTCTGCATCAAGGGCGGCTGAACGGCCTGCATTTTGATGTTGCAGTGTTGACCAATTTGACGCGTGATCATCTTGATTACCACGGTGATATGGGAGCCTATGCCGAATCCAAGGCAGGTCTTTTTGATTGGCCGGGGCTGGGCATGGCGGTGCTTAATCTGGATGATGCATTTGGTTTGCAACTGGTAGAGCGGGTGCAGGCATCGCAGGCTACTACCCGTATTATCGGTTACAGCCTGGACAAGAACACTGTTCCCGGTATCGACGTGCTGACCGCCAGTAATCTGAAAACAAATTATGCTGGCACCAGCTTTCACCTCGAATCGCCGTTTGGGTCTGGTTTGGTGAAGACGCAACTGATAGGCAAATTCAATATCAGCAATATCCTCGCAGTGATGGCGGTATTGCTGGGCAAAGGCGTGGCCTGGAACAAGGCCGTGTCCATCATAGAAAAACTCAATCCGGTGCCGGGTCGCATGCAATTATTGGGTACGGCTGGGCATGTCATGGTGGTTATTGACTATGCGCATACACCTGATGCACTGGAAAAAACCCTGGAAGCATTGCAACAGGTCGCTCAGGAAAGAGATGGCAAATTATGGTGCGTCTTTGGCTGCGGTGGTGACCGTGATCCCGGCAAGCGTCCGCAAATGGGCAAGATCGCCGAAAGCGCCAGCCATGTCGTGGTGACCAGCGATAATCCGCGTAGTGAAGATCCGACTGCGATTATTCAGGACATCCTCAAAGGCATGAGCGGCACGCCGCAAGTGATAGAAGACCGGGCGAACGCCATCCTGTATGCGATTAAACATGCAGACCATCACGATGTGGTTTTGCTGGCCGGTAAGGGGCATGAAACCTATCAGGATATCAATGGCAAGAAATGGCCATTTTCTGATGAAGAACATGCAGCCCTGGCGTTGGCAACAGTTGCCACCAGCGGCAATATGAAGAGGGGGAACTGATGCAATTTTCCCTGCATGATCTGTTGCCAGCGATAAAAGGTGCAAGCCTGCAAGGCAATGCCGCCATCACTGGTTTGACGACAGACAGTCGCAAGATACGCGCTGGTGATGTATTCGTCGCCTTGCGCGGCGAAAATTTTGATGCGCATGACTTTCTGCCTCAGGCCGCAGCGGCTGGTGCGGCAGCAGTTATTGCCGAAGCCCTGCCTGCGGGATTTGCCTTGCCGGCGCTGGTGGTGCCCGACACCAAATTGGCCCTGGCCGAAGTAGCACGTTTCTGGCGTCAGCAATTTAGCCTGCCTGTCATTGGTGTGACTGGCAGCAATGGTAAAACTACCGTCAAGGAAATGATTTCCTCTATCCTGGCAGCAGCGTTTGGTCAGGATGGCAGACTGGCGACCAGCGGTAACCTGAACAATGAAATAGGTGTGCCATTGACTGTCATGCAATTGCATGCCGGTCACCAGGCGGCCGTCATAGAAATGGGCATGAACCATCCTGGCGAAATCGCCTTGCTGGCGTTTGCCGCCATGCCTACCGTAGCACTGGTCAACAATGCCCAGCGAGAACATCAGGAATTCATGCAGACCGTAGAAGCCGTGGCAAGAGAAAACGGTGTCGCCATCCAGTCTTTACCTGATGCAGGTGTGGCCGTATTCCCAGCCGGTGATGAATACAGCGCTTTATGGCAATCCTTTGCGTCTGAGCGCGGTCAGCGTAAAACCCTGACTTTTGGCCTGTCAGCTGATGCTGATGTGCAGGCTACCTATACCCCTAGCGTGTTTGGCAGTGATTTACAAATGCTGGTGGCGGGGCAGCCTCTGTCAGTCCGTCTGAATGCAGCAGGTAAACACAATGTATTGAATGCATTGGCGGCAGCAGCTTGCTGCCATGCGATAGGTGTAGAAAATAGTGCCATCGTCGCCGGACTGGAGAATTTTGCACCGGTGAATGGTCGTCTGCAACGCAAGCAGGCTGCGTGTGGCGCAACGGTTATCGATGACAGCTATAACGCCAACCCGGATTCAGTCCGCGCCGCAATTGACGTGCTGGCGCAGATCGATGGTCCGACCATACTGGTGCTGGGCGATATGGGTGAAGTCGGCGAGAACGGTGCGCAATTCCACCAAGAAATTGGCGACTATGCCCGCCAGCGCGGTATTCCGCGCCTGTTGCTGCTGGGCGAACTGGTGGCACATACCGCCAGCGCTTATGGTGCAGATGCCCAGCATTTTGCCAGTATGGAAGCCTTATGCAAGGCACTGGATGAGCAGGTAGTGGCGGATGCCACGGTGCTGGTGAAGGGTTCCCGTTTCATGAAAATGGAAAGAGCAGTAGCGCATCTCTTGGCAGCGAGCGGAACAAATACATTACAACAAAAAACAATAGGGAATCATTAGCATGTTGCTCTGGTTGGCTGAACTTTTCAAACAGGATATAGGCTGGCTGCGCGTCTTCGGGTTTATTACCTTTCGCGCAGTGTTTGCCACGATGACGGCCATCTCGATAGGTATTTTTGCCGGTCCTGCTGTGATACGCATGCTGACCCGCATGAAGGTCGGCCAGGCTGTGCGCAGCTATGGCATGGAAACACATCTGGTCAAATCCGGCACCCCGACCATGGGCGGGGTATTGGTGTTGATTTCCATCGGCATTTCCACCCTGCTGTGGGGGGACCTGAGTAACCGCTTTATCTGGGTCGTGATGATTGTTACGCTGGGCTATGGTGCAGTCGGCTGGGTCGATGATTACCGCAAGGTAGTTCATAAAGATCCGGAAGGCATGCGCTCGCGTGAAAAATATTTCTGGCAATCCCTGATCGGCTTGATAGCAGCTTTTTACCTGGCGTTTTCAGTGTCGGCACCCAGCAATTCCAAAGTGCTGGAGTTGTTTATTGCCTGGGTACAGTCCGGTTTCAATATGGATTTGCCACCGAAAGCAGATTTGATCGTGCCTTTCTTTAAATCGGTCAGTTATCCACTGGGTGTCTGGGGTTTTATCGCGCTGACCTATTGCGTGATAGTCGGCACCAGTAATGCGGTCAATTTTACCGATGGTCTGGATGGCCTGGCCATCATGCCCACCATCATGGTGGGTTCTGCCCTGGGGCTGTTTGCGTATCTGACGGGGAATGTAGGCTATGCCAAATACCTGTTGATACCGCATATACCAGGTGCTGGCGAATTGCTGATTTTCTGTGGTGCGATGGCAGGCGCTGGCCTGGCCTTCCTCTGGTTCAATGCCCATCCGGCCCAGGTATTTATGGGTGACGTTGGTGCGCTGGCCCTTGGCGGTGCGCTGGGTACGGTGGCTGTCATCGTCAGACAGGAAATTGTCCTGTTCATCATGGGCGGTATTTTTGTCGCTGAGACCCTGTCAGTCATGTTGCAGGTATCGTATTTCAAGTACACAAAGAAAAAATATGGCGAAGGCCGCCGCCTGTTCCTGATGGCGCCGCTGCACCACCATTTTGAAAAGAAGGGATGGAAAGAAACCCAGGTAGTCGTGCGTTTCTGGATCATCACCATGTTGCTGGTTTTGCTGGGTTTGTCTTCACTGAAGTTGCGTTAAATTTATTGTGCCATGCGCTGATTGTGAGCATGGCTTATCAGACGTCTGTTGTTTGTTTTGATTGATAGAAATAGTGGTTATGGATTTTTCGGGAAAACATGTCTTGGTTCTGGGCCTGGGTGAAACCGGGCTGGCAATGGCGCAATGGCTGCTGCGCGCCGGCGCGCGCCTGCGTGTTGCCGATACCCGCGAAACTCCGGACAGGCTGGCTCAGTTACAAAAACTTCAGACTCTTCCTGAGCAGATCGAATTTATCGGTGCAGCCTTCAACACCACTTTGCTGGACGATATTGATCTGGTAGCCGTCAGCCCCGGTTTGTCACCCTTGCGTGAACTGCAAGACCTGCTACCGGCTGCCAATGAAAAATCCATACCGGTCTGGGGCGAAATCGAATTGTTTGCCCAGGCTCTGTTGGCATTGAAGGCCGAACGCGATTATCAACCCAAAGTTATCGCCATCACCGGCACCAATGGCAAGACCACGGTGACCAGCCTGGTTGGTTTGTTGGTGGAACGTGCCGGCCTGACTGTCAAAGTGGCTGGCAACATCAGCCCGGCGGTACTGGATGTCTTGAGAGAATGTCTGGACCAGGATGCTTTACCCCAGGTCTGGGTGCTTGAGCTGTCCAGCTTCCAGTTGCATACCACGCATAGCCTGCAAGCTGATGTCGCCACCGTATTGAATATCACCCAGGATCACCTGGACTGGCATGGCAGCCTGCAAGCCTACTGCGCAGACAAGGCACGCATTTTTGGCGAACAGACTTTGCAGGTACTGAACCGTGATGATGCACTGGTCATGGCCATGGCCAAAACACATGGCAATGCCGTAAGCTTTGGTGTCAATGCCCCCAAACATCTGGCTGACCTGGGTTTGCTGAATGAACACGGCATGGGTTGGCTGGCAGTTGCCAATGCTGCTGAAGATGCGCCCGTGGTAAGCAATAGCCGTCGCAAGAAAAAAGAAGTGGAAGAAATTCCTACCATGGTCACCCGCCTGATGCCGACCGATGCACTGCAAATTCGTGGTCAACATAATGCCGCGAATGCCCTGGCTGCACTGGCGCTGTGCCGTGGCATAGGGTTGTCGTTCGCCCCTTTGCTGCATGGCTTGCGTGATTACAAAGGCGAACCGCACCGTGTCGAACAGGTTGCCCAGGTTGCCGGTGTTGATTACATTGATGACAGCAAAGGCACCAATGTCGGTGCCACCGTGGCAGCCCTCAAAGGTTTGGGACAACAATCCGATGCCTTGCACAAACGTATCATCCTGATTGCCGGTGGTGAAGGCAAGGGGCAGGATTTTTCTCCTCTGGCAGATCCGGTGGAGCGGTATACCAAGGCTGTCATCCTGATCGGCAAGGCAAAAGAAGAATTGCAGCGGGCACTGGCGGTTACCAATGTTTCCTTGCATGACGTCGCCAATCTGGAAATGGCAGTACAGGCCGCAGCAGAAATCGCCGCAGACGGTGATATCGTCTTGCTGTCACCAGCCTGTGCCAGCCTTGACATGTTCCGCAATTATGCCCACCGCGCCCAGGTGTTTGTGGATGCGGTACGGGAAATTGCATTGGCCCGGGGAGAGGTGTGCTGATGAAACAGCTACTATTGCCCCTGCAAAAATGGTCACCATTCGGCAGCCCACCGTCGAATACCAATCTGGTCAGTCGCTCCAAGATGATGGACTACGATCAGCCCCTGGTCTGGGTCACCATCATTCTCATGCTGTTTGGCATGGTGATGGTGTATTCCGCTTCGATTGCATTGCCAGATTCGCCTAAGTACGCAAATTACAAAAATTCGCACTTTCTGATCCGTCAGGCGATTTTTGTGGTCGTGGCGCTGATTGCTGGCGCACTGGTATTCCGTATTCCGCTGGCAACCTGGCAGAAATATGCACCTTACCTGTTTGTCGGCACGCTGGTGTTGCTGGTAGCGGTGCTGATACCTGGCTTGGGCAAGGGCGTGAATGGTGCCAAGCGCTGGTTGTCATTCAAGGTGTTTAACTTGCAGCCATCCGAATTGATGAAATTGTTCATGGTTCTGTATGCCGCCGACTATACCGTACGCAAACAGGAATACATGCACAAACTGACCAAGGGCTTTGTGCCCATGCTGGCGGCAGTTGGTGTGGTGGGCTTGCTGCTGTTGCTGGAACCTGACCTGGGTGCTTTTGGTGTCATCGTCTGTATCGCCATGGGTATTCTGTTTTTGGGGGGCATCAATGGCGTCTGGTTTGGTGGTATCGCGGCAACTCTGGTCGGTATCTTCACCTCGGTGATCTTGCTGTCGCCGTGGAGGCGTGAACGTATTTTTGCCTACCTGAGCCCATTTGAAGAAGATCATGCACTGGGTAAGGCTTACCAGCTCACGCATTCCCTGATCGCTTTTGGCCGGGGCGAATTATTTGGTGTAGGTCTGGGTGCCAGTGTGCAAAAACTGCATTATCTGCCAGAAGCACATACGGATTTTCTGCTGGCTGTCATCGGAGAAGAGCTGGGCTTCGTTGGTGTCATGGCGGTGGTGCTTTTATTTTACTGGCTGCTCAAGCGCGCTTTTGAAATTGGCCGTCAGGCTATCGCCCTGGACCAGACTTTTGCCGGGCTTACCGCCAAGGGCATAGGTATATGGATAGGTGTGCAGGCTTTTATCAATATGGGCGTCAACCTGGGATTGTTGCCAACCAAGGGTTTGACTTTACCCTTGATGAGTTATGGTGGATCAGGTGTCATGATTAATTGTGTAGGGCTGGCGATACTGTTGCGCGTGGATTATGAAAACCGCGTCCTGATGCGTGGAGGCCGCGCATGAGCCAATTCGCCAAAAAAATGCCCAAAAAATTATTGATCATGGCAGCCGGCACCGGTGGACATATTTTCCCCGGACTGGCGATTGCCGACATCATGCGCGAGCGTGGCTGGCAAGTCAGCTGGCTGGGCACGCAAATCGGCATGGAAGGGCAGATAGTCCCCAAGCACAATATCGCCATGGACAATATTGATTTCTCTGGCCTGCGTGGCAAGGGTTTGTCGCATACGGTCAGCGGCGCTTTCAAGCTGGTCAAGAGTTTCTTTAGCTGCTTTGGCATCATCGGTCGTCGCCAGCCGGACGTGGTCTTGGGCATGGGTGGCTATGTCACGGTGCCTGGCGGCATGATGGCCGCCTTGCGTGGCAAACCTGTAGTCCTGATGAATGCTGACGCTGCCTTGCTGTTGTCGAACAAGGCTTTGCGTCCTTTCGCCAGCAAATTATTGTTTGGCCTGCCATCGGCAACGGTGACTGCCGATAAAAAAACAGAAGTGATCGGCAACCCGATACGTAAAGAAATTTGCGAATTGCCGGTGCCGGCAATTCGCTATGCAGCACGCACCGGCCCTTTGCGCATACTGGTGGTGGGTGGCAGCCTGGGTGCCAAAGTATTGAATGATGCAGTACCGCAAGCACTGGCCTTGTTGCCAGAAGCCCAGCGTCCAGTGATAACACATCAGTCTGGTAAACAGCATATAGAAGCCTTGCGCCAGAGTTATGCGCAGGCAGGTGTACAGGCCGAAGTACTGGATTTTATTGACGACATGCCACGCCGTTATGCCGAAGCAGATCTGGTGATATGCCGTGCCGGTGCGATCACCGTATCTGAATTAACGGCTGCCGGTGTGGCTAGCATGCTCGTGCCCTTCATGGCATCGAGTACCTCGCACCAAAAAGAAAACGCCATCTGGATGGCAGGGCAGAAAGCCGCCGTCCATTTGCCACAAACTGAATTAAGCCCAGCTTTGCTGGTAGAGAAATTAAGAGTGCTGGACAGAGCGCAATGCCTGGCGATGGCTGAAACAGCCTACGCCCTGGGGCAGCGCGAAGCCAGTGCCAATATTGCCCATATTCTGGAAGCATTAGCATGAAACACAAAGTCAAACACATCCATTTTGTAGGCATAGGCGGCTCAGGCATGAGTGGTATCGCCGAAGTCTTGCTGAACCTTGGTTACACCATTTCCGGTTCTGACCTGGGCAGCAATGCTGCATCGAAACGTCTGGCACAATTGGGTGCCAAGGTGATGCTGGGTCATACGGCTGACAATATTGAAGGTGCCGATGCGGTCGTAACCTCGACCGCAGTCAAGGGTGACAATCCGGAAGTCATCGCTGCGCGTGCCAAACATATCCCCATCGTGCCACGTGCGATGATGCTGGCCGAGCTCATGCGTCTGAAAAGCGGTATCGCGATTGCCGGCACGCATGGCAAGACAACCACCACCAGTCTGGTGGCCAGTGTGTTGGCGCAGGGTGGACTTGATCCTACTTTCGTGATTGGTGGTTTGCTTAATAGTGCCGGTGCCAATGCCAAACTGGGCAGCGGTGATTTCATCGTTGCCGAAGCGGATGAATCAGATGCTTCTTTCCTGAATCTGCTGCCGGTGATAGAAGTCATCACCAATATCGATGCCGACCATATGGAAACCTATGGCCACGATTTTGCCCGTCTGAAGCAGGCATTCATAGAATTTACCCAGCGCCTGCCATTTTATGGTGTGGCCGTTTTGTGCCTGGACGATGCGAATGTGCGTGAAATCATGCCTTTCGTCTCCAAACCTATCGTCACCTACGGTTTTCATGAAGATGCCGACGTGCGTGCCGTGGATGCTACGGCATCTGGTGGCAAGATGCATTTCACAGTCGTGCAAGATGGCTATGAGAATATGCAAGTCAGCCTGAACCAGCCTGGTATGCACAATGTACAAAATGCCTGCGCCGCGATAGCGATTGCGCGTGAAGTTGGCGTCAGTGATGAAGCGACACAAAAAGCCCTGAGTGATTTCAACGGGGTCGGGCGCCGGTTTACCCGTTATGGAGAAATCACCTTGGCCAATGGCGGTACTTTTGCCCTGGTGGATGACTATGGTCACCATCCGGTGGAAATGGCAGCAACGCTGGCAGCGGCACGTGGTGCCTACCCCGGTCGCAGACTGGTACTGGCTTTCCAGCCACATCGCTATACCCGTACCCGTGATCTGTTTGAAGATTTTGTGCGCGTGATTTCTGATGCAGATGCAGTAGTGCTGGCAGAAGTGTATGCGGCAGGTGAAGCGCCGATACTGGCGGCAGATGGCCGTTCCCTGTCCCGCGCTTTGCGTGTAATGGGCAAGGTAGAGCCGGTATTTGTCGAAGATATGCAAGAAATGCCCGATAGTATTCTGCGGGTATTGAAAGACGGCGATGTGGTCATCGTCATGGGTGCGGGTTCCATTAACGCTGTGCCAGCAAAACTGGCACAGCCGGTATGAAAAACTAAATGATCAAAATATCATGAGCGAATTGAATGTGAAATCACTGGGGAAAGTAGGCGTGCTGTTTGGTGGCCGTTCGGCCGAGCGCGAAATTTCCATCATGTCCGGCACCGGCGTATTGCAAGCCCTGCTTAGCAAAGGGGTTGATGCCCATCCGTTTGATACGGCCGAGCGCAACATTGCGGAACTGGCAGCAGAAAAATTTGACCGCGTATTTATCGCCCTGCATGGCCGTTATGGTGAAGATGGCAGTTTGCAGGGTGTGCTGGAGCAGTTGAACATTCCCTACACCGGCAGTGGCGTAATGGCGTCTGCCATTGCCATGGACAAGATATTTACCAAACGTATCTGGCAAACCCATGGTTTGCCGACCCCTGCTTATGCGGTACTGACTGCGGAAACAGAATTGCGTCGCGTACCTGATGAACTCGGTCTGCCACTTATCATCAAGCCGCCACATGAAGGCTCTACCATAGGCATTACCAAGGTCAAAGGCTATTCCGACATGCAGGAAGCCTATGCCCTGGCAGCGCAGTTTGATGAAGTAGTACTGGCAGAAGAATTTGTCGAAGGTCGTGAACTGACCGTGGCGATATTAGGTAAGGGCAGGCAGGCCTATGCCTTGCCAATTACCGAGATCGTCGCGCCGGAAGGCAATTACGATTACCAGAACAAGTACTTTACGGATAACACCAAATATTTGTGCCCGGCACCACTGGACCAGACTCTGACGGATGAGATACGCAAGATGGCAGTGGATGCTTACCTTTCACTGGATTGTGAAGGCTGGGCACGGGTTGACGTGTTGCTGCGCAAATCGGATAACAAGCCTTTCCTGCTGGAGATCAATACTTCGCCAGGTATGACCGGTCATTCGCTGGTGCCGATGGCGGCAAAGGCAGTAGGAATGAGTTACGAAGATTTATGTGTAGAGATTTTGAGAACGGCGAGTCTGAAAATCAGATCTGAAGTGAAAAAGTAAAACGGTAAAACCTGAAAAATGTGGCATGACACCAAATTGATGAATAACACGGCAAACGCATTGTTTGCCTTGGTGTTGCTCATTCTGGTGATGTCGGGTGTGTGGTGGTTGATACAAAGGCCGATTTTTACCTTGCGTGTGATACGGGTGGAAGCGGCCAATACCAGCAATGCCGCCAATGCAGGAAATGCCAGCAATGGTGGCGCCTTGCGGCATGTCAGTGCACTGACGATCAGGAACACCGCCCTGCCCAAAATCAGGGGGAATTTTTTTACGGCGAATCTGGATTCGGTGCGTGCCGCTTTTGAAACCGTGCCCTGGGTACGCAAGGCCAGTGTGCAAAGGGAGTGGCCGAACAAATTGGTGGTGACGCTGGAAGAACATATTGCCATGGGTACCTGGGGTGAAGCGGGTCAGTTGATTTCTGTGAAAGGTGATGTATTCACCGCCAATCTGGCAGAAGCAGAAGAAGATGCCGACCTGATCGCCCTCAGCGGGCCGGATGGCAGCGAGAAAGAAGTGCTGGCGCAGTATCAGGAATTTAAAACCTGGTTTGCCAAAGTCAGTCTGGAACCAGAGATTGTGAATTATTCCAGCCGCTATGCCTGGAGCCTGAAATTGAACAATGGCATGCAGGTGCAGTTAGGCAGGGTGCAGGATGGAACGACGCTCAAGAGCAGGGTAGATAAATTGATGACGATCTACCCGCAGTTGATCGCCAGTTTGCAGGACAGTATTGAAAGTGTGGACATGCGTTATCCGAATGGTCTGGCGCTCAAATCGAGTCATAGCAATATCGGATTGAAAAAGCAAACAAAAGCAAGTGGAAAGACATGACAAAAGACGCTAAAAATCTGATCGTTGGTCTCGATATCGGCACCTCAAAAATTGTGGCGGTAGTGGCAGAAGTCATGCCTGATGGTCGCCATGAAGTCATCGGCCTTGGACAGCACGAATCCAAGGGGCTGAAAAAAGGGGTGGTCGTCAATATCGAAGCGACAGTGGAATCTATACAGCGGGCGCTGGAAGAGGCCGAGCTGATGGCCGACTGCAAGATTCGTCATGTCTATACCGGCATAGCGGGCAGCCATATCCGCAGTTTCAATTCCAGCGGCATGGTCGCCATCAAGGACAAGGAAGTCACCGCAGCCGATGTCTCGCGTGTGATTGAAACTGCCAAGGCGGTCAACATTCCGACTGACCAGCAGTTGCTGCATACCCTGCCGCAAGAATTTATCGTTGACAGTCAGGACGACGTGCGCGAACCGATAGGCATGAGCGGCATCCGTCTGGAAGTCAAAGTGCATATCGTCACCGGTGCCGTGTCGGCGGTGCAGAACATCGTCAAGTGCGTACGCCGTTGTGGGCTGGAAGTATCTGACCTGATTTTGCAGCCTATGGCATCTGCCGAAGCAGTGCTGACCAAGGATGAAAAAGAACTCGGCGTGGTGCTGATCGATATCGGTGGTGGTACTACCGACGTGGCGGTTTTCAGCGAAGGCGCAATCCGTCATACCGCAGTGATCCCTATCGCTGGTGACCAGATCACCAATGATATTGCAATGGCCCTGCGTACACCGACATCGGAAGCAGAAGAAATCAAGGTACGTTTTGGTGTCGCCAAGCAGGTGCTGGCAGACCCGTCGGATACGCTGGAAGTGCCGGGTCTGGGCGATCGCGGTCCGCGTTCATTGTCACGCCAGGCATTGGCTGCCGTCATTGAACCGCGTGTTGAGGAATTGTTTGCGCTCGTGCATCAGGTAGTACGTGAATCCGGTTATGAAGATGTGCTGTCTTCGGGCATCGTTCTGACTGGTGGTTCTGCTGCCATGCCGGGCATGGTTGAAATGGCCGAAGATATCTTTCTGAAGCCGACCAGATTAGGTATGCCAGCGTACAGTGGGCAATTGGCAGATGTGGTACGCAGCCCGCGTTACGCCACAGTTTTGGGGTTGTTGTTGGAAGCGAAGAAGCAGTATTTGCGTGGTCATCTGGTCACACGGCAGGAAGGTTCTGCCAAAGCGGTCTGGCAACGCATGAAAGAGTGGTTTTTAGGGAATTTTTAGCTTGTATTTTGTATCTAAATTGGTGTAGTCCTTTTATAATAGTTCGATATACAGTTATTAGTCGCTAGTCGTCACATTTGGTGATGCCTAGCGACTGATAACTGCCTACCTGGAGGAGTCATGATGGAGTTCGATATGGTTGATAACGCCACACAAGGCACCGTAATTAAGGTTGTCGGCGTGGGCGGTGCAGGCGGCAATGCAATCCAGCATATGATTAACAAAGGCGTTTGCGGTGTTGAGTTCATCGCCGCCAATACAGATGCGCAGGCACTCTTGCTGTCCAAAGCGCATAACGTCATACAGATCGGTGAAACCGGTCTGGGTGCAGGTATGAAACCTGAAGTCGGTCGCAAGCTGGCGGAAGATTCCCGTGCACGTATTGAAGATGCATTGCGCGGCGCGCACATGGTCTTCATCGCCGCCGGTATGGGTGGTGGTACAGGTACTGGTGCAGCACCTATCGTTGCCCAGGTTGCCAAGGAATTGGGCGCGCTGACAGTCGCGGTGGTATCCAAGCCTTTTTCTTATGAAGGCAAAAAATGCATGGACATCGCCGACGAAGGTCTGGAAGCGCTGTCCCAGCATGTGGATTCACTGATCATCATTCTCAACGAAAAACTCGAAGAGATTTATGAAGACGACAGCATGATCGAATGGCTGCAACACGCCGATGATGTACTCAACAATGCCGTAGCCGGTATTGCTGAAATCATCAACGTGCCTGGTCATATCAACGTCGATTTCAATGACGTGAAAACCATCATGGGCGAGCAGGGTAAAGCCATGATGGGTACGGCAACCGCTTCTGGCGTTGACCGTGCACGCATTGCAGCCGAACAGGCAGTTGCTTCACCTCTGCTGGATGGTATTGATCTGTCTGGTGCACGTGGTGTGTTGGTGAATGTGACTGCCAGCCGTGGTCTCAAGGGTAAAGAGATCAAGGAAGTCATGGCAGCGGTACGCGCCTTCGCCGCACCGGATGCATCTATTGCACAAGGTATTGCGTATGACGACACCATGGGTGACGACATCCGCGTAACGGTCGTGGCAACTGGTCTGGGTCGTGGCAAGAAAAATATCCAGCTGGTACAAACACCGGTATTGCGTACAGGTACCCACAATGAGCCAGTGATGGCCAGCCCTGTTATGACATCCGGCACTATTTCCACCGGTAGTGTAGGAACAGGATTTGATGGCCTGAGCAAACCAGCCGTATGGCGTCGCGAATCAGCGTCAGAAACAGTACGTGCGCTGGAAAAAAATGGCATGGAAACATATGACATTCCGGCTTTCCTGCGCAAGCAGGCGGACTGATGTTTTGAGTCTCCAGAACAACGCCAGTTTCGAAAGAAACTGGCGTTTTTTTATTGGGGGATTGAAAAACTAGACCAAAAAGCCAGACCAAAAAGCTCACCACAGAGACACAGAGGCACAGAGAAAAGCAAGAGAAAAGCAATTCATATCTTGATGCAGTCTCTTGCATTTTTTCATACAACTATTCATCAATGGTTACTAAATCATGGAAAAGTGCCTTCTTTCTCTTGCCTTACTCTGTGGTGTAGTAGGGAATTCGTGCGGCATGCCGCGCGCCTGCGAAACGAAGGCTGCTTGCAAGCAGCCTTTCCTTTCTCTGTGTCTCTGTGGTGAGAGGTCTTAAGTATTATCCTTTTAACTCCTGCAAGAAAATTCTAGCTCAGGCATACTGGCGTCCTTCACTGTCGGTGTTGATATGGCGCAAACTTCGTGCATCTACGTGGGAGCCGCATTCAGCAAGGCTTTGAATATCCGAATACTTATCTAGGGAGCATAAAATGACAATCAAGATTGGCGATACCCTGCCTGAAGGCAGTCTGGCAGAATTTATTGAAGTGGAATCCGAAGGATGTTCACTGGGACCAAATACCTTTAACGTGTCCGACCTGACCAAAGGTAAGACCATCGCCATTTTTGGTCTGCCTGGTGCTTATACACCAACTTGTTCCGCCAAGCATGTGCCTGGTTATATCGCCAATGCCGCAGCCTTGCAAGCCAAGGGCGTGGATGAAATCTGGTGCATCTCCGTCAATGACGCATTCGTCATGGGCGCATGGGGCCGTGATCAAAAAGCCACCGGCATCGTACGCATGATGGCTGACGGCAATGCGGCTTTCAGCAAGGCCCTGGGCCTGGATGCTGATTTCAGCAAATTCGGCATGGGCACACGCTCACAGCGTTATTCCCTGCTGGCAGTAGATGGCGTGGTCAAGCAACTCAATATTGAAGAAGGCGGCAAGTTCGAAGTATCGAACGCAGAAACACTGCTGGCACAACTGGGCTAATCCTGATTCTGTCATCATCAGTAGTAAAAAACGGCGCTGCACCTGAGCGCCGTTTTTTATTTCACGTAGTGTTGGTACAGAATTTGGCTGACGTTCACTGCGGCTCCCTACCCCTACAGCGAGTTTCCCTACCGAACAAGCGGGTTCAGCATATGCCGGTGCTTTCCGTAAATCGCTTCACTTTTCCTTCACCTGGCTTCCTGTCGGGACCTGGGAAAAGGGGTTTCTCCAGGCGTCGTCACAGTCAAGATCACCAAGTGGATGGCTAAACTGAAGATTCACAAAGGCTCTGCCATCCTTTCCTTCAGAAAGTCAATGAACAGCCTGGCCCTGGCCGGCAGTAAGCGTGTGGCAGTGATCACGTGTACCTGCAACGGCGCCATGCTCCATTCTGGAAGCACCCGGTGCAATCGACCCAAGGCAACTTCGTCGCGTGCGAGTTCTGCATGCATGATGGCGATTCCCATGCCCATTGTTGCTAGCACGCGTGCCATACCGACGCTATTGACGGTGAAGCGCGTGGGGACCTTGATTTCGACGGTCTCGTCGCCGCGGTAGAAGACCTTTAAGTCACCCTGTTGCGAACTGGAGGGAACAGTGCAAAACACGTGATGCGCCAGATCTTTCGCGTGCTTGAGCGAGGGTGCGCCTTTCAAATACAGCGGCGCGGCGTACAAGTAGCGCGGCAGTTCCACGATCGGTCGCGCGATCAACGTCGCGGATGCCACTGGCGGGGGACCAATGCGGATAGCGAGATCGAATGCTTCGGTTTGCAAGTCGATACGGCGTGGGGTCAGGTCCAGGTCAAAGTCGATCAAGGGATAGGCCTTGCTGAAGTCACGCAGAATGGGGCCGAAGTGGCCGATGGCCAGATCGACCGGCATGGATACCCGCAAAGTCCCCGTTGGTCTATGTGCTACATCACGCAAAGCCTCATGCGCGATCATGGCTTCAGCCACGATGCTTTGGCAGCGCTGAAAGTACACCGTACCGGCATCCGTCAACTCAACGCGGCGTGTGGAGCGGTTCAGCAGACGCAGCCCAATGGCTTTTTCCAAATCAGAAATATGGCGCGAGAGCGTCGAGATTGGCATGTCCAGCGTGAGTGCTGCTGCACGAAAGCTTTTGACCTTGGCGACTTCGACGAATTGCCGCATGTAAGTAAGCATTTCCATATTCATTGTTCCATGTGTGGATCACAGATTTCAATTATGCCTATTTATCTTGTGGGTGGATCAATTTATTATCTACCTCACACCAACCCTTAAAGGAAATTGACATGAATCATCTGTTCACCCCTACCAAGATCGGCCGCCATATCCTGCGCAACCGCCTGGTGATGGCCCCCATGACGCGTTCGCGCGCCGATGACGCAACTGGCGTACCGTCAGACTCTACAGTTCAGTATTACGGCCAACGCGCCGATGCCGGGCTAATCATCACGGAGGGCACTTTCCCGTCCGCAATGGGCAAGGGCTACGTTCGCACGCCTGGCATCTATTCCGATGCGCAAGTCCAGGCCTGGAAGGCCGTAACCGATGCTGTGCACGCCAAGGGCGGGACCATCTTTCTGCAATTGATGCACACTGGACGGGTTTCCCATCCCAGCATGCTGCCAGAGCATGCCTTACCGGTTGCACCTTCGGCCATTCAACCTAATGGAACCGTATTTACAGCTACAGGCCCGCAGGCGATGGTGACTCCACGTGCGCTGAGCACGACCGACATTGCCGGTGTGATCGACGAATTCCGCCTGGCTACCCGGCGCGCCCTGGAAGCCGGTTTCGACGGTGTGGAACTGCATGCTGCTTCTGGCTATTTGCCAGAACAATTCCTGTCGTCCGAAACTAACCAGCGCAGTGACCGCTACGGCGGATCGCTGGAGAACCGTGTGCGCTTCATCATGGAGGTCCTCGCAGCCATGTCGGCCGAGGCAGGTAGCGATCGTATCGGCATCAAGATTTCGCCTGAGATGAACTTCAACGACGTAAAAGATGCCGCACCGCAAGAGACCTACCGCTATCTCGTCGAGCAGATCGCACCGCTGAACCTGGCTTATCTGCATCTCGCGGTACAAGCCAAAGTCGAATTTGATTACAGCAGCATGTTGCGTCCGCTATTCAAGGGCGCTTTGCTCCAGGGCGGCGGACTGACACCAGCGAAAGCCGAAGTGCTGGTTCAGGAGCAGCACGCAGAGGCAGCGGTCTTCGGTTCACTGTATCTCGCCAACCCTGACCTCGTGCAACGTTTCCAACTGGGTGCGCCATTGAACCAGCCACAACGCGAAACTTTTTATTCGGCAGGCCCGGAGGGATACATCGACTATCCCACGCTAAATGCTTCCAGCAATCGTGCTGTGCGCATCCATGCCTATGGCGGTGCCGATACGCCCACGCTGGAGCTTGTTGCGCGACCTGTTGCTGCTGCCGGCGAAGTCCTGGTGCATGTGCGTGCGGCTGGTGTCAATTCGCTGGACTGGAAAATACGCGACGGCCTGGTACGCGATGCTTTCCCGCTTGATCTGCCCGCTACACTCGGCATTGAATTGGCCGGGGTGGTCGCTGGTGTTGGGCCAGATGTACTCGATTTCACCGTGGGTGAACGCGTAATGGGTCCACTATCGAGATTGGGTGCCTATGCAGACTATGTAGTGGTGGCTGCCACCAAGCTGACCCACACGCCCGCAGCTTTGGATGACGTCCAGGCCGCCGCGATTCCGGTTGCGGCGCTCACAGCGTGGCAAGCACTGTTCGACGCAGGCGAACTCAAGCGAGGCCAGACCGTTTTGATCCACGGCGCAGCGGGTGGCGTTGGCAGTTTCGCAGTCCAGTTTGCAAGGCAGGCAGGTGCGCGCGTGGTGGCAACTGCGCAAGGTGTGAATGCGGGTTACCTGCAAGGCCTGGGCGCGGATCAGGTCATCGACTACCGTACGGCCAACTTTTGGGAGCATTGCGGCAAGGTTGACCTGGTGCTCGATCTGGTCGGCGGAGATACATTGGCGAAGTCTTGGCAAGTACTTGCTGAAGGGGGACAAATTGTAAGTACGGCAGCACCGGAAATCATGGGGCAGACCCCTCAGGGCAAACGCGGCAAGTGGTTTCAGATGCAGGCGGACGCACGGCGACTGGCCGACATTGCCGGCCAGGTCGCAGGCGGTCAACTACTCGTGCGTGTCTCGGAGGTCGCAGAATTGGCCGACCTCGGCGGCGCAATTGAGCGCAATAAACTGGGCCATGGTCCTGGAAAGATGGTTGTCAAGTTTTAATCCAGTGCCTTGGACATGATATGTGACTGCACGCCATAGCCTTGTGCCTTGTAAAACGCCATGGCGTTTTGATTGAAGTCGAATACCTCCAGTCTTAGCTCCACCGCCTGATGTTCACGCCCCCAGGCGGTGGCGGCATCCATCAACATGCGTCCGACCCCTTGTTGCTGATGCCGGTCTGACACCACGATGGTGCCAATGCGGCATATGCGCCGACAGTATAAAAAAGGGATGGTCATGTTTTCATGCCAGCTCAGCGTAATGAAGCCGATCACCACATCATTCTGACAGGCCAGCAGCGCGCAGGTGTGTGCCGCCTGAAAAGATGCTTGCCAGAACAGGCGATCAAGTTCACGCTGGTTATGTTTCACAAAAATATGCGGGGCTTGCGCATGGTGTTGGGCATTGATCTGATCACTGAGTTCACACATGGCTTCCACATCTTCAGACGTGGCTTTACGGATGGTAACTGTTGTTGTTTGTGCACGCATTGATTTTGCTTTTATCCAGTCTTACATGGGAAATGACACTAACCGATATAATAGCGTGATGTTAAAACAACGAACAATCAAACAGCAGGTCAAGACCATAGGCGTCGGTTTGCATTCCGGCACCAAGGTGGAACTGGTCATGCGCCCGGCACCCGTGGATACCGGCATCATCTTTACCCGTACTGACCTGGTTCCCCCGGCTGTTTTGCCTGCACAAGCGCTGATGGTGGGTGATACCCGCATGGCATCAACCTTGTCGAATGAAAATGGCAAGGTGTCTACGGTTGAACACCTGTTGTCTGCCTGCGCCGGATTGGGCATCGATAATTTATATATTGATGTCAGTGCTGAAGAAATTCCCATCATGGATGGTTCGGCTTCTTCCTTTGTTTATCTCTTGCAGCAGGCTGGCATGCAGGAACAGGCTGCCGCCAAGAAATTCATACGCGTACTGAAAGCCGTGGAAATCCGTGAAGGCACAGGCAAGTCGGAAAAATGGGCCAGGCTGGAACCCTATGATGGTTTCAAGCTGCATTTCTTCATTGAATTCAATCATCCGGCTGTCGATGGAACCGTGCAGACAGCAGAAGTGGATTTTGCTCGCGCCTCTTTCGTGCAGGATGTAGCACGGGCACGTACTTTTGGCTTCATGCAGGATGTGGAAATGCTGCGTGGCATAGGCCTGGCGCGTGGTGGTTCCATGGAAAATGCCATCGTCATGGATGAATACCGCATCCTGAATTCAGACGGTTTGCGCTTTGATGATGAGTTTGTACGCCACAAAATACTCGATGCGATTGGTGACCTGTATCTGATCGGCCATCCTTTCCTGGCAAGTTATACCGCTCACAAATCGGGCCATGGCCTGAATAATCAGTTGCTGCGCGCCTTGTTGGCAGATCCAGCAGCATATGAAATCGTCAGCTTTGATGATGCCGGTATGGCACCACCCACTTATGCGACACAAGTGGAACGCGAATGGGCAGTGGTCTGACCAAAATAGAATTGGTCGGTCAAAAAGCCCTGGCCCGTCTTGCAGGCGAACTTATTTTGTAACAGTAATTAATAAAATACTTGTTCTTTTGACTTCCCGAATTTATCAGGTTTAACCCTGTCCACCAGGCCGGTGGCGTTGTAGCAAACGCCCTAGCGCCGCTCTTAAATCAGCGTTTTGCGAAGTCTTTTCCAGCGTCTGTTCCAACTGCCCAAATGCCTGTAGAGCCTTGCCGGAAAAAGCTATTTGCTTTACGGCAACGGGTTTTTCAACGACCCGTTTGACTTGTACTTTGATACGGATTGCGTTAATCTGCCAACCCCGTTCTTGCAAATTTACTTGCAATTTCGGACATTGTTGTTTCAATTTAGTCGCCAGCGCAGCATTGGGAGCTGATAGCGTCAGTTGTCCTTCAGACACCTGCATGACCTCACAAGTATCGAAGATGGGTGGCAATAATGCCCCGCAATCTTTTTGCAGCGCCAGATTACGCTGCACCGTGGGCAATAGCGAAGCAATTTTTTCGTTGCTGCGCAAAAAGTCGGCGGCACCGCTGGCAGCCGGTACTTTGCGGCCGCGTTTGATGTTAATTGGGTAAGAAGGACGTGATGATGTTGACATGCGCAATACCTTACCACAAACACGCCTCGCGAAATGCCGCAACGCTGGTCGCCAATAAAACAGTTTTAAGAGGAGCATATTGATGCAAATCATTTTGATGCACTCCCGCTTTACCCAGGCAAAATCCGTGACCCTGTCGTCACGCCATGTCATTTTTGGCCTGTTCAGTTTTCTTCTTATTATTACCTTATGTGCAGCCATGATGGCGGCATTGACCCTGCGGCTTGCCAGTGCAGATTTGCCGGTTCTGCGTGACCTGGTGCCCGTGACCACCCCAGAGGTGAGTAATAAAGACAAGTACATGAAAGAAAACCTGGCTGCCATGGCTGCCAAGCTGGGCGAAATGCAGGCCCAGTTGATACGTCTGGATGCCCTGGGCGAACGGGTACAAGGTCTGGCTGGCGTCAAGCCGGAAGAATTCAACTTCAAGGAACTGCCAGGACGTGGTGGCCCGGAAGTGACATCGCAACCAGCCAAGGAATTGAACATGGAAGAATTTCAGGCTGCGCTGGATGCCATGTCGCGTGATGTCGAACACCGCTCCGACTACATGAACGTGGTCGAGACAAAATTGATGGGTTTCAAAGTACAGTCCAAGCTTTTGCCTACCATTCAACCAGTGAATGTTGCCTATAATGCATCCGGTTTTGGCTGGCGGCTTGATCCGTTTTCTGGCCGCAGCGCTTTCCATGAAGGTATCGATTTCTCCAGCCCGACTGGCACGCCCATCGTGGCTGCTGCTGGCGGCGTGGTGGTAGCGGCTGAATACCATCCTCAATTTGGGAATATGGTCGAAATTGATCATGGTGGTGACATCATGACGCGCTATGCCCACTCATCCAAGGTCTACGTGAAATTGGGTGATATCGTCAAACGTGGTCAGCATATTGCAGACATCGGTTCTACCGGCAGGTCTACCGGTGCTCACCTGCATTTTGAGGTGCATGTCAAAGGCGTGCCACAAAATCCCCATAAATTCCTGTCTGCAGGGGCAAATCAGGCAAATCTGGCCGCCCTGGGTCAAAAATAAACTTGAGTTTGCTGGATTTGTCTCCAACTCCAGACTTATGTCTGGCATCCATATATGCTGCCTTGTCAGTTTATCAGGCAGTGTTTGTAGCTATTTGGGTGCCGCATGGTAAAATCACAGGTTAGCCTATTGTTGCTGTCGAATTAATCATTTTGCGGCCGCTTTTTTCAGAATTTAACTTTCCGTTCATAGCATGTCATTCCTGACCAAGATATTCGGCAGCCGCAACCAGCGGCTTTTGAAGCAATACCAAAAGACTGTGCGTGAGATCAACGCACTGGAACCCCAGTTCGAGGCTTTGTCAGACGAGGCTTTGAAGGCCAAGACTGGCGAGTTCAAGACGCGTGTTGCCAACGGGGAGACGCTGGACAGTGTCCTGGTGGAAGCCTTTGCCGTCTGCCGCGAGGCCAGCAAACGCGTATTGAAAATGCGCCACTTTGATGTGCAGATGATAGGCGGCATGGTGCTGCATTACGGCAAAATTGCCGAAATGGGCACTGGTGAGGGTAAAACCCTGATGGCGACTTTGCCGATCTACCTCAATGCCCTGTCCGGCAAAGGTGTGCATGTCGTTACCGTCAATGATTACCTGGCGCAGCGCGATGCCGAATGGATGGGCATCCTGTACGGCTGGCTGGGTCTGAGCACAGGTATCAACCTGTCGCAACTTGATCATGATGCCAAGCAGCTCGCCTATGCATCTGATATTACCTACGGCACGAACAATGAATACGGTTTTGATTATCTGCGCGACAACATGGTGTATGAAGCCAAGGACCGCGTACAGCGCAGCCTGAATTTTGCCGTCGTCGATGAAGTCGATTCCATCCTTATCGATGAAGCACGTACACCGCTGATCATCTCTGGCCAGGCAGAAAATCACACTGAGCTGTATTACAAGATCAATGAAGTCCCGAAACTGCTGACTTTGCAGATCGGTGAAGAAACACCGGACGGCAAGGGCAAGATAGAAGTCCCGGGTGATTACACCAAGGATGAAAAAGCCCACCAGGTATTGCTGACTGAAGCCGGTCACGACAAGGCTGAACGCATTCTGACGCAAATGGGTCTGCTGCCAGAAGGCGCTTCCCTGTACGATGCGGCAAACATCACCCTGATCCACCATCTGTACGCTGCTTTGCGCGCACATGCCCTGTATTTCAAAGACCAGCACTATGTGGTGCAGAATGACGAAATCGTCATCGTCGATGAATTTACCGGCCGTATGATGACCGGTCGTCGCTGGTCCGATGGCCTGCATCAGGCGGTTGAAGCCAAAGAAGGCGTGCGCATCCAGAATGAAAACCAGACGCTGGCTTCCATCACCTTCCAGAACTATTTCCGCATGTACGCCAAACTGTCAGGCATGACAGGTACGGCAGATACCGAAGCCTATGAATTCCAGGAAATCTATGGCCTGGAAACTGTCGTCATTCCACCTAACCGCCCATCCCAGCGCAAGGACAGGCAAGATCAGGTGTACAAGTCGGCCCAGGAAAAATACGGCGCCATGCTGATCGACATCAAAGACTGCTATGAACGCGGTCAGCCGGTGTTGGTTGGTACGACTTCGATTGAAAATTCCGAACTGCTGTCCGGCATACTGACGCAGGCAGGTTTGCCGCACAATGTCTTGAATGCCAAGCAACATGCACGCGAAGCAGAAATCATTGCCCAGGCCGGTCGTCCAAAAGCGATCACCATCGCTACCAACATGGCTGGTCGTGGTACCGATATCGTGCTGGGTGGTAACGTGGCCAAGCAGGTACAGTTGATCGAAGCCAATCCTGATTTTTCGGATGCCGATAAATTTGCCCAGTCACAAAAACTGCGTGATGAATGGCAATCCCTGCATGAACATGTGGTGAATGCCGGTGGCTTGCATATCGTCGGTACCGAACGTCATGAATCCCGTCGCGTCGACAACCAGTTGCGTGGCCGTTCCGGTCGTCAGGGTGACCCTGGTTCTTCCCGTTTCTACCTGTCGCTCGACGATACGCTGTTGCGTATTTTTGCCGGTGACCGCGTACGCGCCATCATGGACAGGCTGAAAATGCCTGAAGGCGAACCGATAGAAGCAGGCATTGTGTCGCGCTCTATTGAATCGGCACAGCGCAAGGTCGAGGCCCGCAACTTTGATATACGCAAGCAATTGCTGGAATATGATGACGTCGCCAATGACCAGCGTAAAGTGATTTACCAGCAGCGTAATGAATTGCTGGAAGCGCAAGACATGTCTGAACTGATTTCTTCACTGCGTCACGGCATGTTCCACGACATCGTGCGTGAATATGTACCGGCAGAATCGGTGGAAGAGCAGTGGGATATTCCTTCCCTCGAAGCCGTACTGCGCAATGAATGGGCACTCGATATTCCATTGGCAAAAATGCTGGAAGAAGAAGCCAACCTGAACGATGACGACATCATGGAACGCGTGCAAAAAGCGGCCAATGATGTATACCAGGCCAAACTGGATATCGTCGGTAAAGATTCATTCGCCGGGTTTGAGCGCAGTGTCATGCTGCAAAGCATAGATTCACACTGGCGTGAACATCTGGCCGCGCTGGATCATCTGCGTCAGGGTATTCATCTGCGTGGTTATGCACAGAAAAACCCTAAGCAGGAATACAAGCGCGAAGCGTTTGAACTGTTTGGCCAGATGCTGGACCAGATCAAGAATGAAGTGGTCAGGACCGTGGTTACCGTGCGCATACAGTCTCGTGAAGAGATAGAAGCGGCGGAAGAACAGTTGGCGCAATCGCAAATTGAAAACGTGCATTACCAGCACGCTGATTTTGATGCTGATGCCTCGGCAGAAGAAATAATGGCACCCGGTGTCATTGCTGATGATGGTCAGGCGGAAGTCGGTTACGCCCTGAAAATCGGCCGCAATGATCCTTGCCCATGCGGTAGCGGCAGGAAATTCAAGCAATGCCACGGCAGACTTGCCTGATTGATTTGATAGCCTGATCAGCAGTACAGAAAGACAAAGGGACGAAGCGATTCGTCCCTTTTTTGTGCTCACTGCATTGGTGAAATGTGAGGCGATCACAGTTATAGCAGATTGCCCTGCAAGTCACGCACCAGCTGCAATAACTTCGGGCGTACCTCATGCAATAGAAATTCCTTACTCAGCAAGAAAGCCGGCCCCCCGCAATTAATCGCCACCGTTGCCTGCCCTGCACCCGGCGAGAAACCGATAGCGATGGCATTGACATCCGTTTGCCAGTCGCCGAAAGAACTACAACAGCCAAATTCCCTGACCTCTTGCAGGCTGCGCTGTATGCCAGCTTCCATATCTGGCCATTGCTCTTCCTGTGTAGTCCGGATTTCCATCAATACAGCTTCGCGTTCCATGACCGGCAGGCTGGCCAGCAATGCCCGCCCCATGGCAGTAGTCGCAAGTGGGATGCGCGAACCTACATCCAGACTCAGGGTCAGTGCATTCTGGCTGCGACAGTTTTCTATATAAATCATGCTAAGCCTGTCACGCATGCCCAGCGATACCATACCTCTGGAAAAATCTGCCAGTTCCTGCATCAAGGGGCGCGCCAGTTGCCGCACGTCGAGTCGCGCAATCATCGCACTGCCCAGTGCCAGCGTCGCAGACCCCAGACGATATTGTCCCTGGCTGGCGATGTAATGCAGATAGCCAAGTTTGGTCAGGGTATAGGTCAGGCGCGATACCGTGGATTTGGGTAACTGGCAGCGCTGGGCAATCTCTTGATTGCCCAATGCCTTGTCGCCGGGGCGAAAGCAGGCCAGCACATCAAGCCCGCGCGCCAGGGCGGTAACGAAATGACGGTCTTCTTTCATGGGGCTGGCTTGCGTCTTATTCATGTCCTTGGCCTTTGCTGAAAATCGATCTTCCATGTCGCTGATGTAGCCGCCAAAAGGCTTGACCTGGGCAATGTGCGAGCCTAAAGTGGAAATGACATACTATTTCAGAACATAATTCTGCAATGCAGAATTGCATATTGTAATCCTGTTGCTGATAGAAGTACTTAAATTCGCATTTGCCCATCCCAGGAAAATCATGGACTTGAATTTCACCTCAGCCGAACTGGCATTTCGTCACGACATCCAGGAATTCTTGCAGCAATCCCTGCCTGCCAATATTCGCCAAAAAGTCAGGCATGGCATGCCGCTGGCAAAGCAGGATTACCAGTGCTGGCAGCAAATTCTGCATGCACGTGGCTGGGGTGGCAGTTCCTGGCCGACAGAATTTGGTGGAACAGGGTGGTCAGCAGTGCAACGCTATATTTTTGAAGAAGAATGTGCGGCGGCTGGCGCTCCACGTTTGCCGCCTTTTGGTATCAAGATGGTGGCACCGGTCCTGATGGAATTTGGCTCGCCTGCGCAGCAGCAGCGATTCTTGCCCAAAATTCTGGCGGCAGAAGAATGGTGGTGTCAGGGTTATTCAGAACCGGGCTCAGGCTCTGACCTGGCATCTGTCAAAACCACGGCAGAGCGCATGCGGGATGCAGAAGGTGAATATTACCGGGTTAATGGGCAAAAGACCTGGACCACGCTGGCCCAGTACGCAGACTGGATATTTTGTCTGGTGCGTACCGACCGTGAGGTCAAGCCACAACGTGGCATTTCCTTCCTGTTGATCGACATGAAATCACCAGGGGTCACCGTCAGGCCTATCATCACCATGGATGGTACACACGAAGTCAATGAAGTCTGGTTTGATGATGTCAGGGTGCCGCTTGACAATCTGGTCGGCAGCGAAAATCAGGGGTGGACCTACGCCAAATTCCTGCTTGGGCATGAACGTACCAATATCGCCGGCATAGGCATCGCCAAACGGGAATTGACGCGCCTCAAGCGTGTCGCCGCACAGGAATGGAAGAATGGCCGGCCACTGTTGGAAGATGCTCAATTTGCTGCACGAATTGCACAAATTGAAATTGATTTGATGGCACTGGAAATGACCAATCTGCGTGTACTTTCAGCCGAAGAACAGCAGCGTGCGCCGGGGCCCGAAGCATCCATATTGAAGATCAAGGGTACAGAGATCCAGCAAGCTATTACCGACCTGTTGATGCAAGCAGTCGGTGAGCAGGCACTTGCACTCAGGGACAGATCTGATATGTCAGAAGTGGCAAGTTCACTCGCCATCAATTACCTGAACATGCGCAAGCTGTCGATTTATGGTGGTTCGAATGAAATACAAAAAAATATCATTGCCCAAATGATCATGGGTTTATAAACCATGAATATATATAAGGAATAAGGACCGCGAATTTCCGTACCGCAAACATGCTTCGCAGCGCAGCAAAATGCCCTACAATGTCGGCTTGATTTCAACGCTAGGAAACTATTATGGCCGTCAATTCTCCCATTCCTGTTGCTGCTGACCTGAAGCCGGTAGCTGGTATTCGCCTGGGCTATGCCGAAGCCGGCATACGCAAAGCCAATCGCAAAGATGTTCTGGTAATGGAATTGGCGGCGACGGCCACGGTGTCGGGTGTATTTACCACCAATCGTTTTTGCGCAGCGCCGGTTCAGGTATGCAAGGCCCATCTGGAAGGCCTGCTCATGAGTTCTGCCCCCATCCGTGCGCTGGTCGTCAATACCGGCAATGCGAATGCCGGCACTGGTGATGCTGGCCTGGCTGCTGCCAATGCAACCTGTGCTGCCCTGGCGGAATTGCTGAATTGCGAAGCGGCACAGATACTGCCTTTTTCTACCGGCGTGATTCTGGAACAATTGCCGGTCGACCGACTGGTTGCCGGTTTGCCCAAAGCCATAGAAAACCTCAAGGCAGACAACTGGTTTAATGCGGCAGAAGCCATCATGACTACCGACACCCAGCCCAAAGCGGCGTCGGCAACGGTCAGCATCGGTGGTAAAACCGTCACCATGACCGGTATCAGCAAAGGCGCCGGCATGATCAAGCCAAATATGGCGACCATGCTGGGTTACCTGGCGCTGGATGCCAAAGTGGCGCAAAACGTGCTGGATCACCTGGTCAAGCAGGCGGCTGACAAATCATTCAACTGCATCACCATTGATGGCGATACATCGACCAATGACTCCTTCATGCTGATCGCCACCGGTGCCGGTGAAGTGGAAGTGAATGACATCGACACACCTGAATATGCCTTGCTGGCAGAAGCCGTGACGGCCTTGTCGCAAAAGCTCGCGCACATGATCATTCGTGATGGCGAAGGGGCCACCAAGTTCATGACTATTGCCGTGGAAGAAGGACGTGATGTCGAAGAGTGCCGCAAGATTGCCTACTCCATTGCCCATTCGCCACTGGTAAAAACAGCCTTCTTTGCGTCTGATCCCAATCTTGGTCGTATCCTGGCAGCGATAGGCTATGCCGGTGTCGGTGACCTGGATGTCAGCAAATTGAATTTGTACCTGGATGATGTATGGGTTGCCAAAAATGGTGGCCGTAATCCTGATTACCGCGAAGAAGATGGTCAGCGCATCATGAAGCAAAGTGAAATCACCATACGCGTCAAGCTGGCACGCGGTGATGCCCAGGCAACGGTATGGACATGCGATCTGTCGCATGACTATGTATCGATCAATGCTGATTACCGTTCCTGATATCCTTCACGAGTAAGCTTGCCATGACCCAGCTCGACCAATTTTTATCCCGTGCAGAACACTTGCTGACCCGGCTGGAAAGCTTGCTACCCGCTGCTTCACCCGTGCCTGACTGGCAATTGGGCCATGCATTTCGCTGGCGCAAACGTGGTGGACAGGGCTATCTGCAAGTGGTGCGTCATGTGTCAGACATTGCACTGGATGATCTGTGCCATGTCACCATTCAGAAGGCCCAGATAGAACAGAATACCCGCCAGTTTGTCCATGGCAAACCCGCCAACAATGTCTTGTTGACGGGCGCGCGCGGTACCGGCAAATCGTCGCTGATCAAAGCCTGCCTGAACCAGTTTGCTGACCAGGGCCTGCGTCTGATCGAAGTCGATAAAACCGATCTGGCAGATTTGCACGATATCGTTGATTTGATCGCTGAACGGCCAGAACGCTTCATTGTTTTTTGTGACGACCTGTCATTTGAAGAAGGTGAGGCCGGTTACAAGGCTTTGAAAGTGGCGCTCGATGGCAGTATTGCCGCGCAATCGGACAATGTACTGATTTATGCCACTTCCAACCGCCGCCATCTGTTGCCGGAAAAAATGTCCGACAACGCCAGTTATAAATATAGCGATGATGGCGATTTGCATCCGGGTGAAACGGTAGAAGAAAAAATTTCCCTGTCCGAACGCTTTGGTTTGTGGGTATCGTTCTACCCCTTCAAGCAGGATGATTATCTGGACATCGTCGCCCACTGGCTGACGACCATGGGATGCACTGCTGCACAAATCAATGAAGCACGTGGCGACGCTCTGCGCTGGGCATTGCAGCGTGGTTCACGTTCTGGTCGCGTCGCCTGGCAGTTTGCCCGCGATTATGCTGGCCGCATGGCGGAGTCCTGATATGACGGCAAAGCCTGTGGATGTTGCCGTCGGCATATTGATGAAAGCCAATGGCGATGTCTTGCTGGGCCAGCGCCCCGCTGGCAAACCTTATGAAGGTTACTGGGAATTCCCGGGTGGCAAGGTGGAAGCAAACGAATCCATACTGGCCGCACTGAAGCGTGAATTTGTGGAAGAGCTGGGCATACAGATTGTTTCTGCCGAGCCTTGGTGTGGTGTCGAACATATTTACCCGCATGCCCACGTCAGACTGCATTTTTATATCAGCCGTGAATGGCAGGGTGAACCACAAAGCCTGGAAGGCCAGGCCTTCGCCTGGCAGGGCAGCGTTGCCGTCACGCCTTTACTGCCTGCCACCATCCCCTTGCTTGAATGGCTTGATCTGTTGCGTAGCGACGAACAGCAACTGGCCCCAGGCTGATTTGCCGTGATGCCTGACCTTACTGCACAAAGGTCGTGGTATGGAATTTCTCTTTTAAAAATTCACCATTGATGACCAGGGAATCTGCATTGTTCTTGTAGATATCGGTGGCAATTTTTGCCAGCTGGGTTTCCAGCAAATCCAGTTGTTCGAGTAAGAGTTGCTTGCAGGTCTTGCCATTTTCTATGACATGCATGGTGGCAAAGGCTGTTGGCAAGAGCACATAGTTTTTTATAGTTTGTGGCAGGTCACGATTGACCGCATTGATAAGCAGGCTGACATAGTTCATGGCGACTTCGCCAGAGTACATCTTGGGTGCCAGTTCCTGCAAGGTGGTTTGTATTCTTCCCAGGCGTTCCACTGCCTCGTGCGGCAGGCGCGACTTTGATTCCCGTATCAATGTATCGACACTCTCAGTCAGGCTGCTTTGCGAATTCTCATTCTTGATTTGCAGTTCCAGTTCTTTATCTGCCGGAATCGCCAGCCAGGCGACGCTATACAGACCGGCGACGATGGGTAGCCACCAGTCCGAGATCACACCCGTGAAATACATGCCCAAACCGAGGATAGCCAGGCAACTGCCCAGCAGGTTTTGGGTACTGTACAAAAAAAGCAGCACGCGCATTTTAAAAGTCAGGGCCTGCATTATTATTGGTATCCGCGAATTTCTTTGAATATGGTTTGCAAGCTTGCCTTGCGGCTGTCAAACATCCGGCCGCCAGACAAGTCTGCCAGGTTTTTCAATTCATCAGGTTCGGCTTCACCAAACAGTACCGTGAAAATCTTGATGCCTTTTTCATTGTCTGGCAGGGCTTTGTACCATTCAGCAAACTGATTGTAATTCATGCCGTCATTGTTGATGCCATCGGTCATCACGATGATGGAGTAAAAACGTGCCGGGTCAGCGCGTTTACGTTCCATGGCTTCGGTATAGGCTTGCTGGGTGGCCGAGAAGATGGCAGTGCCTCCATCGGCGCGTAATTGCTGTATGCGCGCAGTCACGGCGCTCAGTGTTGTCTGGTTGTCTTTATCCTCGCTGCCCATATCAAAACGTTGCGAGCTTTCCACCTTGTTGTTGAATGGCAGGATGATGATACGTTCACGGTTGCGGAATCTCGAAAAGCGGCCGCTGATGGATGTGTCAGCTCCGGATAATCCCTGCATGGCAGCTTTTAAATCCCGTATCCTGTCACCCTTCATGGAGCCACTGGTATCAAGCACGAAAGTGCTGTCCGTTGGTAAACGCAAGTGATTGTCGAAGGCTGTCAGTATTGCATCGACAACCGCCAGTTTGGCCGGGAAGGATAATTCGGCCAGCGCTTGCCTGGGCCCATCGGTGACGGCGACATCGGGGTTGACCGGGCGTCGCAAGGTTGAGTTATACATCGCCTGCTGGAACTCGATGCCGCGTACATAGCTCACCACTTTGTCATAAGCTTCCCGTTTGGCGGGATTGATCAGCATGATGGGATAATCGGCAGTCACTATTCCATCCTGCGGATAAACCAGCACCAGTTTTTCCTTCAGCGCGGTATTGCGGTTCAAGGTTTGCAAAGTCGATGCATAGTTGATGATGCCATCGACCTTGTCCTGTTCACGCAGATACGCTTCGGCCAGCCAGCCTGAACTGCCGGCAGTCAGTCTTTGTGCCTGAAAAAAAGCGCTCAGGCTTTTTGCATTGATATCTTTTTCTTCCAGTGCATCACCTTGTCCAGACAAGGCAGCGGCCAGCCCCAGCAAACCCGAGAAACCGGTGTTGGACGACGACGGGCTGGTCATGCCGAAGGTAAATTTCCCCTGCTTTGCCGCTTCGGCGATATCTTTCCAGGTCACCTGGGCATTGTCTTTCCAGCCCAGTGCCTTTGCCTTGCTTTCTTTCAAGCCCAATACCACGGGTGTGAGCATGGTTCTTTCTGATGCAAGTATTCTTGCCTTGGCTGCTGGCACCAGCATTGCGTATTTATTGCTGGCCAGCCAGGCAAGATCGATTTGTTCGCCAGATTGTAATTTTTCTACTGCTTCCAGTGTACCGGTGTAACGCAATTGCAAATTGATGCCGGTCGCCTTGCTGATGGATGGCAACAAGGGTTCTATATCCTTGAGTTCAGAGCCAGCCATGACAGTCAGGGTGTCACCGGATGGCGTTACGGCTGGCTGGACATTTTTGGCGTCCTTGCAGGCGGCCAGAGCCAGAATCAACAGCAGGGCGATCCATTTCGACAAGAATCTCATGCCAGTTCCTTAAAGTTTGACCGGACCTTCGGGCGCGGCAGAGACCATCGCCGTACGTGCTTGCTCTGCCCGTGTCTTGTCCAGATACTGCTCGGTGCGGGCAATCTGTTCTTTTAGCATGGCGTTGTTTTTTCCCATATTGTCGACGGCAAGTGAGCGGAAGTTATCCATCGCATCCATCGCCTTGAAGGTGTTATCAAACATTTCCTGTATTTTTTGTATGCCTATCAGTGGATTGGCGGCAAATTCACCAGTCTTCTCGACGTGCTGGCCCAACTGCCGTGAGGTTTCTGTCACCAGTTCACCAATGGTTGCACTGACACCACCGAGCATTTCCATGACCTGTATCTGATTGCCGGTGGCGCGGGCCACAGTTTGTGCGGTTGCCATTGCCGACATGCCGGTCGTGGCAACACGGTTACAGCCGTTCACCATTTCACGTGCAGTTTTCTTCAGCAAATCCATGGACAGATAAGCATTGACGTTGACTGC
The DNA here is from genome assembly GCF_049340205.1 of Undibacterium sp. Ji49W. Lineage (NCBI taxonomy): Bacteria > Pseudomonadati > Pseudomonadota > Betaproteobacteria > Burkholderiales > Oxalobacteraceae > Undibacterium > Undibacterium sp. Ji49W. The sequence continues at coordinate 211,462 of NZ_JBMPOW010000001.1, forward strand.
CATCTGCGTTTGCATGTCTTGCAGATTCTGGCGGGCATAAAACAGGACTTCCTGTTCCAGTGCTTTGGCACGCAGGGGATCGCTGGCTTTGATCGATTCAACATGATCAGCGACATGCTTGTCGAGCTGCTCGGCAAAGTAGATGGCACCCTTGAGCTTTTGCATGGCATCCCAGAGCTTGGTCTTCACCAGTTCAATCTCTGTGGCATCCCTTTGCATGTCATCTCGTGCAGCATAGATTTGCGTCATCAAGGTTTGCAACTGCGAACTGGCAGTCTGGAACTTGCGGAAATAGGCTTGTAACTTGTTGCCAAAAGGGATGATGCCCAGAAGCTTGTTTTGGCTTAGCAAATCACCTTGTTTGCCTGGGTTCAGGTCGTCAAGCATGCCGCGCATGTCCTGTATGGACTTGAAGGCAGCTGAATTTTCTATGCCGACAAAATTGCGCTCCATGAAGCGACCCGTCATCAGGGAAGACGCATTGGAAATCTCTTCTTTACCGAGACGGAAAGCCGAATCCAGTTTGGCCTGAAAGCCTGCACTTTGCACGTCGTCTTTCAAGATACTGTCGATGTATGCCGTTACCTGTGCATCAATCTTTTCCTGGACATCCGCTTTCAGAGGCACCATCTCTGGTGCCTTCTTTTCTGCGATGGGTGTCAATACTTCTGGCGGTGTCAAGGTCATGGTGTTTTCTTGTGTTTGCGTTTGTGTATGTGCGTCTGTCATTTTGTCAGTCATATCTTTGTCCTCGGGCAGGAAATGTACATTACTGGAATTTCTTTTCTATGGTCTGGATCATGCGTTCCAGGATTTCAAAACTGGGTGGGTCGATGACATCCACCAATGAAGTCGGGGCCTGCAATTTGTTGCTCTTCAAAAACTCGTTGAATTGATCCGCATTGGCTGTGCGGTATCCATATTCGGTTGCCAGTTTTTGCAACCCGGGGTCAGTCGCCAGCGCTTCTCCAAGGCGGCGGCCATTTTCATTGAAAGGCACGACGATGTGCTTTGTATAGATGGTCGGTTGTGGATACAGCAAGACCATGTCGGTGTTTGGCTTGGCACGCCTGGATTGATATTCGAGGAACTGACTTTCATAGATCATGACCAGAGGCGCTTTGCCCATACCCATAGTCGTGTAGTCTTCAAATGGCCCGGCGCTGCTGGATTCTTGCAGGCCCTGCCGCAAGAACAGGGAAGACACAAAGGGCAGTACTTTGTTGGCCTGTTCGTTATCGTCAACGACATTATTTTCATTGGCGACATAGCTGGCCAATGACAGATACATCGCTGCCGAATTGGATTTCCTGACATCGGTAGAACTGATCAGTATGCTTTTACCGGTGTTGTAAGCTGCATTGTCTTTCAGCTCGCGCCAGCGCGTCCCTTTTTCGCTGAGACTCAGCAGCTTCTTCATGTCGACGATGTAATAGGCTTGATCGATTTTTTTGACGATGCCTTCGTTTTCCAGGGTGGGGATCAATTGCACCCAGGACGCGATTGCCATGGGCGTAAAAAAAGTGGGATACACCTGTTTTGCCTTAGCTTTGTTTTGCAGCGCCAGCGCAGCGGGTGCACCTGCGGGGAAAGCGAAATCATAGGTATTGAAGTCACGCGAGATGATTTCGCGTGAACCGACTTTCTCGATTTTGACTCGCAGACCCTTTTTGGCCAGAATTTCGATGACCCTGGGGTCAGCAAAGTAGGATTCTTTTTCGGAACCGACCATTCCTTTGACTTCAAGCATCGCGGCTGAGACTAATTTTGCTGCTTCAATTGCATGATTTCTTTGGTAAGAGGTATAGCTTGCAGCGCCTATACCTATGAGTAATACCACGGCGAGAAGTGGTCCAAGTACACGTTTGATTTCCATTAGGCAATAATCCCGGCATATTAATTTACTACTGTTGAGATTATGCGCATACTTTTATGACAGCTTCAAAACATGAGCGCTAATTTCTGGTGTTTTCAACTGTTTTCTATTGCGTAGTTTCCACAATTGCCTGAGGAAGTAGAGGCGTGAATGATGCGTTTCTATTTCGTAAATGATTTGGTGTATTTATTTTGATACGGTGTATTGAAATGAATACGGCGTGTCATTTTATGTACATTATCTGGGCTCGAATCTAAACTACTGTCGGCGAAAATGTATTTCTGTATTGATTTCGATACGGTTTTTTTATTTGTTTTCTGAGTGCATGCAGTAAGTTGTTGAATTTATTCAATAATTTCTTCGGGCACAGGGTTTGCTTCAACGAATCACGTTAGCTAACGTGATGGAGTGGTGAAATATGATGCAAGTAGCTGGAAGAGCAGGTGCAGTACTTCGTATTGATCTTGGGGCAATACAGGATAACTATCGCCTTTTGCGTAACTTATTGGGGACAGGGCAGTGCGGTGCAGCTGTCAAGGCCGATGCTTACGGTCTGGGCGTGGTCCCTGTGGCGCAGGCCTTACTGGCAGCGTCTTGTCGTCATTTCTTTGTGGCACATCTGAACGAGGCTATTTTTCTGCGGCCACATTTGCCCGCCGATGCCCATCTGTATGTCATGCATGGCTCACCTCCCGGGTATGAAGAGGAATTTCTTGAAAATCAGTGCATACCCGTGCTGAATAGTGTCGAACAAATAAGATCTTGGCGGCAACTCGTTGTGAAAGCACAACGTTCACTGCCGGCCATCCTGCAATTTGATACGGGAATGGCGCGCATGGGCCTGTCGCCTTCTGAGTGTGAGCAGATATTTGCTGACAAGCAATCATTGGACGGCATCGATGTGCAATACATCATGAGCCACCTGGCCAGTGCGGAAGATCAGTCCAATCCCATGAACCAGCGCCAACTGGCAAGTTTTAATTCCCTGCGTGTACGTTTGCCTGGCTGCAAGGCCAGCCTGGCCAATTCATCCGGCATTTTTCTGGGTAAAGATTTTCATTTCGATCTGGCGCGCCCTGGTGCTGCTTTGTACGGGGTTGCGCCAATAGCGGGCCAGCCCAACCCATTGAAGCCGGTTGCACATTTGCAGGGCAGCATCATACAAACCAGAGAAATTCCAGCGGGCACTGGTGTAGGTTATGGATCGACCTGGCGCAGCAGCCAGACCAGTCGCATTGCGACAGTTGCCGTTGGTTATGCCGACGGCTGGATGCGCAGCCTCAGCAATCGCGGCATTGCTCATATTGCCGGTCAGGCAGTGCCCATGGTCGGCAATGTCTCTATGGATACCATTACCCTGGACGTGACAACAGTGGCCACCGAGTACTTGCTGCCGGGCATGCTGGTTGACCTGATATCTGCCGACAACACGGTGGATCAGGTGGCGGCCAGGGCAGGCACGATAGGCTACGAAATATTGACCAGCCTGGGGGCTCGCTATGAGCGCAATTACAGTAACCACGGCAACCATGGCAACTAAGCCCGCGCCAGCACTGACAGCAAAAAACCGATAACAGAATAAATAACAGAATCAAAATGGGAGAGGCAGCATGAAAGTAGTGATATTGGGAGCAGGTGTCATAGGAACGGCGTCAGCCTACTACCTGGCCAGGGCCGGGCATGAGGTGACGGTGATAGAGCGCCAGCCAGCAGCGGGGCTGGAAACCAGTTATGCCAATGCCGGTGAAGTGTCACCCGGTTATTCTGCCCCATGGGCTGGTCCGGGTGTTCCCCTGAAGGCCATCAAATGGCTGATGATGCAGCATAGCCCGCTGGCGATACGGCCCAGCCTTGACCCCAGCATGTGGCGCTGGGTTACGCAAATGCTGATGAACTGCACCACCAAACGCTACGAGATCAATAAGGGACGCATGCTGCGCATGGCCGAATACAGCCGTGACGTCTTGCAGCAATTGCGCAGCGATACCGGCATCAGCTATGACGAACGGACCCAGGGCACGCTGCAACTGTTCCGCAACCAGCAGCAACTCGATGGCGCCGAGGCAGATATCGCCATCCTTAAACGCTATGATGTTCCCTACGAAACACTGGACAAGGCAGGCTGCCTGAAAGTCGAACCGGCACTGGCGAATGTGCAGGAAAAATTTGTAGGTGCCTTGCGTTTGCCGGGCGATGAAACCGGGGACTGCTTCAAGTTCACCCAAAATTTATCGAAACTGGCACAAGAACTCGGTGTGCAGTTCAAATATGGCGTCAGCATACAAAGACTGGTCAAAAGTGGCGATACCATCAGTTCCGTCATCACTTCGGAAGGTGAAATCAAGGCCGATAGTTTCGTACTGGCACTGGGCAGCTATTCACCTATCCTGTTGAAGGAACTGGATATCCGGATCCCGGTATATCCCATCAAGGGCTATTCCATCACCGTGCCTATCACCGATGCGCATAAAGCGCCGGAATCCACCGTCATGGATGAAACCTACAAAGTCGCAATCACCCGCCTGGGTGACCGTATACGTGTAGGCGGCACCGCAGAAATCACGGGCTACAACCTCGACCTGCGTGCTGAGCGTCGCGCCACGCTGGAACATTCCGTGACTGACCTGTTTCCCGGTGGCGGTGATGTCGCCAAGGCAGAATTCTGGACCGGCCTGCGCCCGATGACACCGGACGGTACGCCAGTGATAGGGCCGACTCCCTACCGTAATCTGTATCTGAACACCGGCCATGGCACCCTGGGCTGGACCATGGCTTGCGGTTCTGGTCAGTTTATTGCGGACATCGTTTCCGGCAAACGACCTGCCATTTCGACCGAAGGCTTGTTCATGGATCGTTATGGTAGTGCGAATCGTCCTATTTTTGTTACCAAGGAGCTGGCATGAATCAATTTGAAGAATTACTTTCATCGACTCAGGTTTTTTCTGATGCCAACCTGAATGCGCGCTTTTATACGGCGATAGAATTGCTGGCGCAAATCATGATGGTGATGCCGCGTACTGCGAATATCACCACACTGGCCCAGGCCACTGGCAAAACCCCGCGACTGATACGCTCCATCCTGGCGACATTGAGCAAGGATGATCTGGTCAGCCGCGATGCCAAGGAAAAAGATGCCTGGCATTGCCGCGATTGCAATGGCATCATTACCCTGGCAGATGTGTATCGCTGTTTCGTCATGGCAGAAGAAAAAGCAGCAGCAAAGGCAATCGAAAAACAGGCGCAGGCTCAGACGCAGCAAGCGCAAGATACCGAAATGCAGCAGGAAAGACGCATTACCCGTACTTCCAGCCAGCAAAGTGTTGATCTGCTGATGATGCAAGTTAAAATGACGCTCAACCGAGCAGTGTTGCAGCAACTGGAACAATTTGATCTGGGCCGCCTGCGCGGTCTGGCATCGAACAGTTCATTCCGTCGCCAGCATGCACGTCCACGCGGGTATATTCCAGAACCTTTTTAAACCGATACCGCCCTTAGCCCATATCAGGTCCATTCTTCCAGCATGCGCATTAATATACAGTTCAAGGACCGTGTCGGTATTGCCCATGAAATCCTGGCGGTGCTGGCACGTCGTGGCCTGAATGTGGTGGCGGTGGAAGTAGACCCACCGCATATTTATATAGACAGTCCTGACTTGCTGGATTTCATGCTGCCATCGCTACAGGCAGATTGTCAGCAGGTACGCGGCGTCGGTGACATCAAGGTGCTGGATGTCTTACCCGGCATACGGCGACGCCTGAACCTCGATACCATGATGGCTGTCATGGAAGACCCTGTGCTGGCCATCGATGCAGGTGGGCACATCGTGATCGCCAATGCGGCTGCGGCCACAGCAGTCCGCATGTCAGAAGCCGAGCTATGCCAGCGCAACCTGAACCAGGTGCTGGATGAGACCGGTATCCTGGAAGAGCTGCTGACCAGCGGTTTTCGTTTGCCCAGCCGTGAAGTCATACTCAATGGCGAACCTTTTTTCATGGATGTCACGCCTGTATCCGAACCCCAGGGTATGGATATCGCCCAGCATGGCCGCTCAGTGGGGGCAGTGCTGACCTTTCATGCACCGACCCGCATAGGTGGTCGCCTGCATGCATTGCAACATTCTGAGGGCAGTGGCTTTCATTTCATTATCGGTGAATCCGAGCAGATACGTGCCTTAAAAACACGGGCTGCCAGGGTTGCCGTGGTCGATGCACCTCTGCTGATTACCGGCGAAACCGGCACCGGCAAGGAATTGCTGGCGCAGGCCTGTCATGGTGCCAGTGGTCGCAGCAACGCAGCTTTCCTTGAACTGAATTGCGCTGCCTTGCCGGAAAGTCTGGCAGAAAGCGAATTGTTTGGCTATACCTCGGGCGCCTTTACCGGCGCTCAGCGCGGCGGTAAGCCTGGCCTGTTTGAAATGGCGGATGGTGGAACCGTGTTTCTGGATGAAATCGGCGAGATGTCGATGTATCTGCAAGCCAAGCTGCTACGTTTTCTGAATGATGGCAAGTTCCGCCGCATAGGCAGCGATAAGGAAGTCAGGGTCAATGTGCGCATCATCAGCGCCACCCACCGTAATCTGCGCAAGATGGTGCAGGAAGGCAGTTTCCGCGAAGACCTGTTTTACCGCCTGAATGTCTTGCATCTGGAAATGCCGGCCTTGCGTGAGCGTCCTGACGACATCTTGCCGCTAGCCAGGCATTTTATCGAACGTGCCTGCACCCAGGCGCAAAAGCCCGTTTGCCGTCTCAACTCGGCAGCCTGTGCTGCGCTGGTATCCAATCATTGGCCAGGCAATGTCCGGCAATTGCAGAATGTGGTGTTCAGGGCGATTACCATGTCAGATCAGCGTGTGCTGGATGCGGCGGATCTGGATTGGGCAGAAGGCAGCATTACTGCCGATGTGGTGAAAACCGATGTCACGGAGAGCTGGGAAGATTCAGTGAATGCATTTGAGCGCAGTCTGCTGGAATCCATGTATCCACACTATCCATCCAGCCGTAAGCTGGCAATGCGATTGGCTACTTCGCATTCCATGATCGCCACCAAATTACGTAAATACGGTATTCCGCAAAAGCGCTAGTCCTGATAGATGGAGACAGGCTTATTCTGCCAGCTCAGGATCTTCAGGTAGATTGACGGCAGGTATCGTATATTTTTCTTCCGCCCAGGCACCCAGATCAATTTGCTTGCAGCGCTCAGAACAAAATGGACGCCAGCGGTTCGCTTCTTTCCATTCCACCTTGTTTTTACAGGTGGGACAGTCAACAAAAGTGGCCATAGTTAAAAATTACAGAGAGTCAGGTCAAACGGGATATCGTTTTCGAAAGCCTTGGGCTTCATGTCACCATCCTGTGACATATAACGTATCCACAACATATATTTATTTGCAGAAATTTCAGGGATGGCTCCCAATTCCTGTGCCACACTGACGCGCAGCAACTGGTATACCTTGCCCTGCAACATTTGCTGGTAACTACCCGCCTGAGCGATCACTTTTGAGGTGGAGCCAGATTCTCGCAACAGGCGCAGTACGACATTGATGGCACCAAACAGAGGGGCAATCGGGGCAAACCACGCGCTGATGTCGGCATAACGTTTTTCGGGGGAGTTTTTTTGCCATGCATGATAGCTGGGCAAATCAAACTCGCAGGCACCGCCCGGAATAATGGTGCGGCCACGTATGCTCATCAACCATTCATTATCGCGCACGTTCTGACCGGTTTTGCCGGTGCTGGCAACCAGGGCAGTGCTGGCGCGGTCAACATCGTCCAGAACCTTGTCGAGCATGTCGGCCTGTACGTTCGGATTGGACTTGAAACTGATGAGCGTGTGTTTCTGTCTTTCGAGTTCTTGCAAGAGATCGGATTTGAGGTCGGCACGACCAGCAACTTCCAGCATTTCGAAAATGGTGGCAAGGGCAACGTGATGCTGCATGGGGTCAGACTGATGCAGGAAAAATGTAAATTTTTCGTATAAGTCTTCCAGCCGCAATAACGTGCGAATACGCTCGTTAAAAGGGTATTCGTAAACAATCAAAATAGTTTCCCTGTCAAAATTTGTGCTAATCCAAGCTGCACATGATTCTGAACCATACTGTGTGAAATTACAAACATCGCGTGCAGATTCTTTCAAAAAAATTGGCGCATCAACGTTTATTCCTTCACACAGTACACCTATTTTTTCATCTCTGCATACGCCAGGTATTGATGATGCAGTTGTACTACCTGCGCACGGATATTTTCCAGCGGCCCTTGATTCGTGATGACGTCATCTGCTGCCGCCAGTCTTTGTTGCCGGCTGGCCTGATTGTGCATGATGGCCAGCACCTGTTCCCGGTTCAGGTTATTGCGTGACATGACACGCTGGATTTGTGTTTCTTCGTCGCAATCAACTACCAGCACCCGGTCTACACGGCTTTTCCATTTGCCCGATTCCACCAGCAGGGGCACGACAAAAATCAGGTAACTGCCAGTAGCAGTGCTGACGGCTTGCTCGGTTTCCTGGCGGATGAGCGGGTGCAGTATGTTTTCCAGCTTGTGTTTTTGCGCCGGATCAGAAAATACCAGTTCGCGCATGGCAGACCGGTCCATGGCACCATCTGCAGTCAGCAGTTCATACCCAAATTGCGCCAGAATAGCCGGTATGGCGAGTCCGCCAGGCACGGTGAGCTGATGCGCAATGACATCGGTATCAATCAGCGCAGCACCCAGTTCGCCGAGGATATTGGCAATCGTGGTTTTGCCACTGCCTATGCCACCAGTCAGGCCAAGCGCAAAACGGGCAGGCATTACATGATGCCCAGGTAATAGTCCATGATCTGATGTCCCCAAACCAGGGCAATCAGGCCTGCTCCAGCCAGGTAAGGGCCAAACGGGATTTGCGATTGCCAGCCCAGCTTGCTAAATATTATCTGGGCAATGCCAATGAAGGCACCTACAAATGACGAAAATAATATGATGACTGGCAATATGCTCCAGCCCATCCAGGCACCAAAGGCTGCCAGCAGCTTGAAGTCACCACCGCCAAAACCATCGCGTTTTTTGATCAATTTATACACTGCATTGACTATCCACAGTGCCAGATAGCCAGCAGCAGCGCCAATGACAGCATCCTTGAGTGAAGCGAAATAACCATTAATATTGAGCAACAAACCTATCCACATCAAACCCAGGGTAAGGTCATCCGGCAGTAACTGGGTGTCGATATCGATAAAGGTCAGGGCGACCAGTATCCAGACAAAAACCACCGCTGCCATGCCGTGCACGCCACTGCCGAAATGCCATATCATGCCTGCGGACAACAAAGCAGTGAACAATTCTATCAGGGGATAACGCGGCGAAATGCGCGCTTTACAGGCTTTGCATTTACCGCCCAGCACCAGATAACTGACCACCGGGATGTTCTCCAGGGCGCCAATCTTGTGCCCACAGTGGGGACAGGCCGAGCGGGGTACGACCAGGTTGTAGCGATCGGTATGGGGTTTGGGCAGATCGCGTGTTTCCGCGAAATAATTATCTTCAAACCTTTGCATCATCTTCGGCAAGCGATAGATGACGACGTTCAGAAAGCTCCCTATCAGCAGGCCGAGTATGCCAAAAAATAGCGTACTCAGCCAAAACCCGGGGGCTGCAAACAAAAGCAACTCCAGCATCAGACCACCGAACCCAGTTTGAAAATTGGCAAGTACATCGCGACCACCAGGCCACCAATAACCACACCCAGAATCGCCATGATCATCGGTTCCATCAGGCTGGACAAAGAAGCAACCGCTTCATCCACTTCATCTTCATAAAAGTCGGCAACCTTGCTCAACATAGAATCCAGCGCACCGGATTCTTCACCAATCGCCACCATTTGCGTGACCATATTCGGGAAGACATTCGAATTTTGCATGGCGACGGTCAGACTGACACCGGTACTGACTTCAGTCTGAATCTTGATGGTAGCATCCAGATACACGGCATTACCGGCGGCACCACCAACCGAATCCAGTGATTCAACCAGCGGCACACCAGCGGCAAACATGGTCGCCAGGGTACGTGTCCAGCGTGCAATGGTGGCTTTACGGATCACGTCACCAAACACGGGGGCCTGTAACAGCAGTCTGTCCATGGTTTGCTGCATTTTCAAGGAACGTTTCCAGGATTGCATAAAGAAATACACGCTACCGAACAATCCACCAAAGATCAGGTACCAGTATTTGACAAAGAAATCAGAAATCGCCATGACGAACAGCGTTGGCGCTGGCAAATCCGCACCAAAGCTTTTGAAAACCTCTTTAAAAGCGGGCACCACCCAGATCATGATGACGGCGGTCACAATGAAGGCAATCGCCAGAATGGCAATAGGGTAAGTCAGGGCAGATTTGATCTTGGCCTTGATGGCCAGGGTTTTTTCCTTGTAGATGGCAAGGCGGTTCAGCAAGTCTTCCAGAATACCGGCTTGTTCACCTGCGCCGACCAAATTACAGAACAGCGGGTCAAAATACAGAGGAAACTTGCGGAAAGCCTGGTTCAGGCTGGTACCAGTCTCGACATCGCCCCGGATATCCTGCAATAATTTGGAAACGGAAGGATTGGCATGTCCCTTGGACACAATATCAAAAGACTGCAGCAAGGGCACACCGGCTTTCATCATTGTTGCCAACTGACGTGTGAACAGGGTGATGTCTTTTTCGGTGATTTTTTTGCCGGTGCTGTAATTTTTCTTCTTCAGCTTGGTGACCAGGATGCCCTGACGGCGCAAAGTGGCATTGACGATAGCTTCGCCGCCAGCGCGCAATTCACCCCTTACGGTTTTACCAAACTTGTCCTTGCCCTCCCAGGCAAATAAATGTTCTTTGACCTGCGACGATTTGACGGACCTTGCCGGATTAGTTGCCATATGACTGTTCTCTTATTATTCGTTGGTACATCCGAGTACTTCCTCGAGACTGGTCAGACCCTGTTTCACCTTCAACAGTCCTGACTGACGCAAGTTCCTGATGCCTTCGCGTTGTGCCTGTTCTTCGATTTCCATCGCACTGCCACTGGCCAGAATGATGCGTTCTATCGATTCGGAGATAGGCATCAATTGATAAATACCAACGCGACCTTTGTAACCACCGCCGCTACAGCGTTCGCAGCCGACCGGACCATAGGGTTTCCAGGTGCCATCCAGGTCATCATCCTTAAAGCCTGCCTGTAGCAAGACTTCATCCAGCACATCGACTGGTTTTTTGCAGGTACAGAGGCGGCGAGCCAGCCTTTGCGCTGTGATCAGGATCACGGATGACGCAATATTGAAGGGTGCTACGCCCATATTCATCAGACGCGTCAGCGTTGCCGGCGCATCGTTGGTATGCAGGGTGGAAAACACCATGTGACCGGTTTGAGCGGCCTTGATGGCAATATCGGCTGTTTCCAGATCACGAATCTCACCCACCATGATGACGTCAGGATCCTGACGCAGGAAAGATTTCAGGGCCGCCGCAAAGGTCAGGCCGGCCTTGTCATTGACGTTGACCTGGTTGACGCCGGGCAAGTTGATCTCGGCCGGATCTTCCGCTGTGGAGATATTGATGCCCGGTTTGTTAATAACATTCAGGCAAGTGTACAGCGACACCGTTTTACCCGAACCGGTCGGTCCAGTGACCAGCACCATGCCGTAGGGACGCTGAATGGCATCCATCAGGATGGCTTTATGATCCGGGTCATAACCCAACGCATCAATACCCATTTGCGCCTGAGAACCGTCCAGAATACGCATAACGATCTTTTCGCCAAACAGCGTGGGCAGTGTGCTCACACGAAAGTCGATGGATTTGCTGGCGGATAACTGCAATTTCATGCGGCCATCTTGCGGGATACGTTTTTCAGAAATATCCAGCTTGGAGATAACCTTGATACGTGAAGCCAGTTTTTCCTTGATGGCCAGCGGTGGCTGGGCAATTTCCTTTAATTCGCCGTCAACGCGGAAGCGAATGCGATAAAATTTTTCAAAGGGTTCAAAATGCAAATCGGAAGCGCCCATGTTGATCGCATCCACCAGCATCTTTTGCAGGAATTTAACGACAGGGGCATCATCAATCTCTGTCGCCTGGTTGTCAGCAGCAGCCTGATTGAGGTCTTCTTCCTTGAATTCGAGTTCAAAATCATCGCCGGCGATGTCCGCCAGGGTTTGCTCTGAGGTTTTACCCAGCCGGTCCAGCAGTTTGACCAGTGCATCATGTTGCACGATGATGATGTCAACACCCAGGCCGGTCTGAAACTTGACCTGATCCAGTGCCGAGTTATTGGTTGGATCAGACAGTGCCAGCGATACCTTGTTGCCTTTTTTTGCGATCGCTATCATGCGTTGTGCCTGCATGAGCTTGGGATCAACCAGCTTTTCCGGTATCAGCGACTCATTGATCAGTGACAAATCCAGCAGGGGATAACCAAACACATCCGAGCAAAACGTCGCCAGGTCGCGTGCATTGATAAAGCCGCTTTGCAGCAAGCCATCAATAAAGGGGGTTTTTTCGATCTGGGTCTTTTTGCTGACGACATCTACCTGGGCCGCAGTCAATAAATTGGCTTGCGTCAGTGCGCGTGCCAAACCTGAGGTCGGGGTGAGAGAAGCTGAATTTGGTTGGACTGCGGACATAGGGTCTTTTGAGTAAAATTTACCAATACAATCAGTTGCCTTAGGATAATGCAACTAAGCCCGTTATTTGTAAAGGCGTTCAGGGGGAAACCCGGTGGCTGAGCAGCAAATATGCAGCAAATAAGCGGCGAAAAGACCGGGATTGTAACTTTCGTAACACGCTGCCTGCTATTCGTTACAGCCAGGTTACAAATTTTGCTCAATGATCAGTTTAGTGATCAAGTTTTGGCGTCCACCTCAAACACGTTCTCGTTCGTCCCTGAATTTACTGCATTTTTGCAGTAATGTATGCGAGGTGGGATGTTAAAAAAGATTAATGGTTGCGACCAACGGCAAACGCGCACAACTGCACCATGGCCTGTTTGTAGCTGCTTTCTGGCAAGCTGACAATGGCAGCTGCCGCACGATCAGCCGCTTTTACGGCTTCATTCTGTGTATAGGCCAGGGCACCAGAACTGGTAATAGCTTTCAGGATGGCATCAAATTTTGATTCGTCGCCATTTTCTATGCAGGCACGTACCAGTTCCTGCTCGGCAGCATTGCCGTTCTTCATTAGATAAATCAGTGGCAGGGTGGGTTTGCCCTCGCGCAAATCATCACCGACATTCTTGCCTATGTCTTCGGCATTGCCCGAGTAATCAAGGACATCATCAATCAGTTGAAACGCCGTACCCAGCGAACGACCATATTCGCCTGCCGCTTCAATTTCCTGTGGATTGGCACCGGCAATGAGGGCGCCGATTTCGGCTGCGGCTTCAAACAGCTTGGCTGTTTTTGAACGTATCACTTGGAGGTAACGTTCCTCTGTCACGTCTGGATCATGCATATTCAACAACTGCAAGACTTCACCTTCAGCAATGACATTGGTCGCATCTGCCAATATTTGCATGATTTGCATGTTGTTGATGGAAACCATCATCTGGAAGGCCCGTGAGTACAGGAAATCGCCCACCAGCACCGATGCCGCATTGCCAAACAGGGCATTCGCTGTCTTGCGCCCGCGCCGCAGTGAGGATTCATCGACGACATCATCGTGCAGCAGGGTGGCGGTATGGATAAATTCGACAATGGCGGCCAGCTCGTGATGATGTTTTCCCTGGTACTGATAGGCGTTTGCCACCAGCAAGACCAGCACTGGTCGTATTCTCTTCCCGCCGGCACTGATGATGTATTCGGCTATCTGATTCACCAGCGGTACTTCAGAGTGCAGTTTATTGCGTATGACCTGGTTGACTTCCGACATGTCGGAAGCAATAAGCTCAGTGATGGGATTGGGGTTGTTTGTGGCAGACAAGGGTAAACCTGCAAAAAATCCAGAATGGCCCAGATTATACGATGCCATGCCATGGTTTTGCTTGAATTGCACCAGCGACTCTCGCTTTATTATACTTTCCGGTCATTAACGCCCCGGTGATTTGCTGTAGCAAGCTCCGGGCTGCTGAAAAAATATGCAAATAGTCTTTGACGCTTATTCCGGAATTATGTACAATTTGTGGTTTTCCCGATTTCCCAGATGGTTGTTCAGTCCGGCGGGAGGAAAATTCCTAATTTTTATTTGATGAGGTTTCACATGTACGCGGTCATAAAAACCGGAGGCAAGCAATACAAAGTTGTCGCTGGTGAAAAACTTAAAGTAGAACAGATACCTGCAGACATTGGCTCCGAAATCACCATAGATCAAGTGCTCGCATTGGGCGCTGGCGAGACCATTAAATTTGGTGCTCCACTGGTCACAGGTGCTACGGTGCTGGCTAAGGTTATAGATCACGGTCGTCACGACAAAGTGCGCATTTTCAAAATGCGTCGTCGTAAGCACTATCAGAAACGTCAAGGCCATCGCCAAAACTACACTGAATTGCAAATCGTATCTATCAACGGCTAATCCGTAGATAAGTTAATTTACCTGAACTTAAGGAGCTAATTAAAAATGGCACATAAAAAAGGCGGCGGCACCACGCGCAACGGCCGTGACTCAGAATCAAAGCGCCTTGGCGTTAAAGTCTACGGCGGCCAGGCTATCAATGCTGGCGGTATCATCATTCGTCAACGCGGCACACGCGTACACGCTGGTGAAAACGTTGGTATGGGCAAAGATCACACTTTGTTCGCTCTGGTTAATGGCAAAGTACAATTCGCGATCAAAGGTGCAGCACGTCACCAGTTCGCAATTGTTGTTCCAGCGTAATGCATTGAAGTAATTCAAAGCAGGGCGCAAGCCAGTATGATAAAAAGGCTCTGCCATCGGTAGGGCCTTTTTAGTTGGATTTGATCGCTATTCCAGCTAAATAAAGCGGTGCATGCCACCCAAACTATTTCTCTCCGCAAGTACACCCTGCATGGTCAGTTTGGTGTTAGCCCTTTTAATTTGAAGAAATCCTGTATAAATTTATTGTTCCATCAGGTTACAAAAATTTATACAAGCTTTTTTAGGTGGTAAAAATGAAATTTATTGATGAAGCCAGAATTGAAGTAATCGCCGGTGACGGCGGCAATGGTGTGGCGTCTTTCTGTCGTGAAAAATTCCGCCCGTTCGGCGGCCCCGATGGTGGTGATGGTGGTCGTGGCGGCAGTATCTGGGCTGTAGCTGACCGCAATATCAACACCCTGGTTGACTATCGCTATTCCAAATTGCACAAAGCCAAAGATGGTGAAAATGGTCGTGGCGCAGATTGTTATGGCAAAGGTGCTGATGATATCCGTCTGCGTATGCCGGTGGGCACCCAGATTTGCGACAGAAATACCGATGAAGTTATCGCGGATCTGACCGAACATGGCCAGGAAGTTGAACTGGTCAAAGGTGGTGAAGGTGGCTGGGGCAATATCCACTTCAAGACTTCTACCAACCGTGCACCACGTCAGCGCTCTGATGGTAAAGAAGGTGAACGTCGTGAATTGCGTCTGGAATTGAAAGTATTGGCCGACGTAGGCTTGCTGGGTCTGCCAAATGCCGGTAAATCCACTTTCATTACTGCCGTATCGAATGCGCGTCCAAAAATTGCTGATTATCCTTTCACAACTCTGCACCCTAACCTGGGTATGGTACGTGTCAGCCATGAAAAAAGCTTCGTTATCGCCGATATTCCTGGTCTGATCGAAGGTGCTGCTGATGGCGCGGGTCTGGGCATACAATTCCTGAAGCATTTGCAACGCACAGGCTTGCTCTTGCACATTGTTGATCTGGCACCGTTTGATGAAGCAGTTGATCCGGTCAAAGAAGCCAAAGCCCTGATCAAGGAATTGCGTAAATACGACGAAAGTCTGTATGAGAAGCCACGCTGGCTGGTATTGAACAAGCTCGACGTACTGACCGACGATGAACGCAAGAAGAAGGTTAAAGACTTCATCAAGCGTTTCGCCTGGAAAGGCCCGGTCTTTGAAATTTCTGCCCTGAATCGTGAAGGCTGCGAAGAACTGGTAACAGAGATTTATAAATACCTGGAAGAAAAGCGCACGCATGAACAGCGTTCGCAAGAAACCACGATGAAAGAAGAAGCGCAGGGTATTTTGTCCATTGATCCGGATGATCCGCGTTTTAAAGTACTGGAAGACTAATAAAAAACCTGGTGAAAGCCAGGTTTTTTTTCGCCTGCCATCATCTACTCATCAGCTACCCATCAACCGCTCATCAAATGCCTCGTACCCATCAAGGATAGAATACCAATGATTATTTTGATATTGAAATAATTTCTTTTTAATAATGGAAATCCCATAAAAAATAGAATATTCCATTTAAATCTGAATTAAATTTAGATTGCAACGATACTATCCATATAAAGTATAATTTTGATTTGCTGCGAGCTTGTGCGCAGTGACATCTCCAAATTTACATCCGTATTCATTTATGCAATCTGTCATTCAGCAAGCAAAACGTCTGATTATCAAAGTAGGTTCATCCCTGGTGACCAATGATGGCAAAGGCCTGGACAAACAAGCCATTGCCAAATGGGCTGCCCAGATCGCCGGTCTGCGCGCCATGGGCAAGGAAGTGGTGCTGGTCAGTTCTGGCGCGATAGCAGAAGGGCGGCAACGCCTGGGCTTTGAAAAGCGACCGACGGCCATCCATGAGTTGCAGGCTTGCGCTGCCGTTGGGCAAATGGGCCTGGCGCAGATTTATGAAAGCAGCTTTCGTGAACACCAGATAGGTACCGCGCAGATTTTATTGACGCATGCCGACCTGGCCGACCGAGAACGTTACCTGAATGCGCGTTCTACCCTGTTTACCTTGCTGCGCCTGGGCATAGTCCCCATTATTAATGAAAATGATACGGTGGTCACCGATGAAATCAAGTTTGGTGATAACGACACGCTGGGTGCGCTGGTCGCCAATCTGATCGAGGGCGATGCCCTGATCATCCTGACTGACCAAAAAGGTTTGTACACGGCAGACCCACGCAAGGATCCCAATGCCAGCTTTGTGCACGAGGCGCGTGCCGGAGATCTGACGCTGGAAGCCATGGCCGGTGGTGCTGGCTCCAGTCTGGGCAGTGGCGGTATGCTGACCAAGATATTGGCAGCTAAACGGGGTGCACGTTCCGGTGCGCATACTGTCATCGCCTGGGGGCGTGAAGAGAATGTCTTGCTGCGCCTGGCGCAGGGTGAATCCATAGGCACGCAACTGATTTCGCAAATGGCGCCTGTGGCCGCACGCAAGCAATGGATGATGGATCATTTGCAAACCCTGGGTCAGGTTGTGCTGGATGCAGGTGCAGTGCAAAAACTGACGCGTGAAGGAAAATCCTTGCTGCCTATCGGTGTGCTGGATGTGCGTGGTGAATTCAGCCGTGGTGCAGTGGTCACCTGCTGTGATGAGGCCGGCATGCCGGTAGCCAGGGGGCTTATCAATTACTCAAGCGCTGATGCACGTCGCATCAAGCGCCATGCGTCAGCAGAAATTGCATCCATACTCGGGTTTGTGGAAGAGTCAGAATTGATACACCGCGACAATCTGGTACTGCTATAAAAAATGGGCGCTGAATTCAGCGCCCATTTTCATTCCTGCAATGCCATTTTAATCATTCAGCATTTTAATAATAAGACATTTTCTTGCCGCGCAATTTATCCAGCAAGACATTGACCTTGCCTGCTATTGTCCGGCCTTCACAAAAATAATCCGAAAACAGGGTGCTGTGCTGCTTGTTTGCACCGGTGCTGGAAATGGTATCCCATTGATTGCGACGCGAGC
The DNA here is from genome assembly GCF_049340205.1 of Undibacterium sp. Ji49W. Lineage (NCBI taxonomy): Bacteria > Pseudomonadati > Pseudomonadota > Betaproteobacteria > Burkholderiales > Oxalobacteraceae > Undibacterium > Undibacterium sp. Ji49W. The sequence goes on from NZ_JBMPOW010000001.1 coordinate 229,146, forward strand.
GCGACCAGGTACCGTCCGGGCGGCCAAAGGCAAATAATTTGACTTCATATGACTGGCAGCGCAAACCTTCGTAGCTGATGTTTTTTGCACCGCCCTCACTGGTGGCTACCAGAGTATAACGAATGGTACCGTCACTTGCGACCAGCAGGGACTTGGTATCAATCGCAAAAGACTGGCTGTTGCTTTTATAGAAATTCAGCAGGTTTTCAGTTTTTGGTGCTTCTGGCAATTGCAGGGCGACTTCGCGCCATTCCTTGTCTTCTTCATCAGCAGGTTCTTGCGCATGGACAAGGGGGGCTGACAACAGCAGGGTGCAAAACAGGCTGTTTGCCAGGTGGCGTATTTGTAGTGTTGGCATAAATTATTTAGATTCTTCCGGCTCGGTTTTCTTGATGTCGCGGCCCGGTTGCGCCTGTTGCTGATTGCGCAAATACCGGTTGCGGTTGGAATTCGGGTGTTCGGCACGATGCACATAGCGTGACAATTCCTGCAAGGCCAGTTGATACACGCCCCGCTTGAATTCGATCACCACGTCCAGCGGTACCCAGTAATCATGCCAGCGCCATGCATCAAATTCCGGATGCGTGCTGGCGCGCAGATTGACATCGCAATCACGCCCTATCATACGCAACAGGAACCAGATTTGCTTTTGCCCACGGTAATGCCCGCGAATTTCACGCTTGATAAAATGATCAGGCACCTCATAGCGCAGCCAATCGCGGGTGCGACCGATGACTTTGACGTGCTCTGGAAGCAGGCCAGTTTCCTCTTCCAGTTCCCGGAACATGGCCTGTTCCGGCGATTCACCATATTTGATGCCACCCTGGGGGAATTGCCAGGAGTGCTCGCGCACGCGCTTTCCCCACCAGACTTCATTGTTGGCGTTTAGCAAAATTATGCCAACGTTAGGGCGGAAGCCTTCACGATCCAGCATGTTCAACCTCAAAACTTTCTGTGGCTAAACGGCTTGCTCCTGCAATAGATAGCGTTTGTTATATCGAAAAACACCGCGATTTTCGGCGGATAGCCGCCATCGAGGCGAACAAATCGCAGTTTCCTTCATCAAATGTGCAAAGAGTGGGCGCATTAGCCAGCTAATCCTTTAAAATTGAGTTGATTATAACCCTCCATTTAAAAAGAATCACTGTCATGCGTGCTACACGATTTTTTATTTCCACACTGAAAGAAGCGCCTGCCGATGCCGAGATCGTCAGCCATAAACTGATGATGCGTGCAGGCATGATCAAACGCCTGGGTTCTGGCATATACAACTACATGCCCATGGGCCTGCGCATTATTCGCAAAGTTGAAAACATTGTTCGTGAAGAAATGAATCGCGCCGGTGCGGTTGAAATGCTGATGCCAGTGATACAGCCCGCCGAATACTGGCAGGAAACCGGTCGTTGGGACAAATTCGGCCCGCTGATGATGCGCGTGAAAGATCGCCATGGCCGTGACTATGTGATACAGCCTACGTCGGAAGAAGTCATGACCGATGTCGCACGTACTGAAATTCGCTCTTACCGTCAGTTGCCGGTCAATTTTTATCATATCCAGACCAAGTTCCGCGATGAGCGCCGTCCACGCTTTGGCCTGATGCGCAGCCGTGAATTCACGATGAAGGATGCTTATTCCTTTGACCGCGATCCGGCTGGCATGCAGCAGTCATACCAACTGATGTATGACGCCTATACCCGTATTTTCCAGCGTCTGGGCCTGCAGTTCCGTGCCGTGGCAGCAGATAACGGTGATATCGGTGGTTCCGGCTCGCATGAATTTCACGTGATTGCCGAAACCGGTGAAGATGCGCTGGTGTATTGCCCAAGCTCTGATTACGCGGCCAATATGGAAGCTGCTGAAGGCGTGCCACTGGTGGCTGAGCGTGCAGCAGCTAAAGCTGAACTGAGCAAAACAGCGACACCCGGCAAGGCTAAATGCGAAGATGTCGCTGCCTTGCTCAACATTCCCTTGCAGCAGACAGTGAAATCCATCGTTCTGACTGTTGAAGATGAAGAAAAAGGCGAAGCTGGCAAGCAATTGTGGCTGTTGCTGCTGCGCGGTGATCATGATTTGAATGAAGTCAAAACCGGCAAGGTGCCTGGTCTGGCGAACTATCGTTTTGCCAGTGAATCTGAAATTATTGAATGGTTTGGTACGCCACCCGGTTATCTGGGCCCTATCAATACCAAAAAACCGGTCAGGATCGTGGCTGATCGCACTGTCGCCAATATGGCCGATTTTGTTTGCGGTGCGAATGAAGCTGACTTCCACTTCACCGGCGCTAACTGGGGTCGTGATATTCCTGAACCGCAAGTTGCCGACATCCGCAATGTGGTGGCTGGCGACCCCTCACCAGACGGCAAGGGCGTACTGGCGATACAGCGCGGTATTGAAGTTGGCCATGTATTCCAGCTTGGTACCAGCTATTCGCAGGCAATGAAGGCGACTTTCCTGGATGAAAACGGCAAGCCGCAATTGCTGCAAATGGGCTGCTATGGCATTGGCGTCACCCGTATCCTGGGTGCGGCGATAGAGCAGAACTTCGATGACAAGGGCATAGTCTGGCCTGCGTCGATTGCACCGTTTGAAGTGGTCATCTGCCCTATGGGCATGGACCGCAGCGAGGCCGTCAAAACCGAGACAGAAGCCCTGTACCAGGCTTTGCTGGTAGCGGGCGTGGATGTCATTCTGGATGACCGTGGCGAACGTCCAGGTGCCATGTTTGCTGACTGGGAACTGATAGGCGTACCGCATCGCGTCGTCATTGGTGACCGTGGTTTGAAAGAAGGCAAGCTCGAATACCTGGGTCGTCGTGATGCCGAAGCCAGCAATGTGCCTGTCGCTGAAATGCTGACCTTTATCCAGTCAAAACTGGCGGGAAATCAAGTCGCAGGATGAGGTATTTTTTCTTGCGCTTTTGCGTCTGGCGCAAAGGAAGTGCTGGCAATAGCCGTTCGCCTGGGCTGCATAGCCAGGGCAGGCGATGGATACAAACCATCGTCTGTCTTGCTATTTGCCTGTCTGCTTTTTTGGGATTGCCGGCCCAGGCCGGTAATCAGAAAGAAGAAGCGATGGCAGATGGCGTGCGGCTGGCCTTGGCCAAAGCCATTTCTGATTCGACGCCACCCAAGCCCACATTTAGCAATATAGAAGAACGTATCAAATACCTCAACTGGCTGGGGGAAATGTCGTCGCGTCTGAAGCGTCGTATTCCCGACATGCAGACCCGCCGTGAATTACTTGAAGCGATCTGGTATGAATCCAAACGCGCCGGTCTTGATACCGCCATGGTCATGGGCCTGATACAGGTAGAGTCTGCTTTCCGTAAATATGCCACCTCGGTGGTGGGCGCACGCGGCTATATGCAGGTCATGCCTTTCTGGTCGCGTGTCATCGGCGACGGCGATGCCAAAAAATTGTTCCAGATGCAAACCAACCTGCGTTACGGCTGCTCCATCCTGCGCATGTATATAGACATGGAAAAGGGGGATCTCTATCTTGCCCTGGGTCGTTACAATGGTAGCCGTGGCCGTCCTGAATATCCCAAGGCCGTGCTGGCGAACTGGAAGAACTGGGAATTCAGCGGTGAAAGTGCTTCGCAGCAGCGCAAGTAATACCATTAACAGCATTCGCACCATTAGCACCAGCAGTGTAAGTGGCACTCAGCGCTACCTTAGGTGTAGTCAAACAATCCCTTGAAGAAATGGCGGGCCAAGCCTGGCTGGCCATTTCAAAATACGCAGACAATGTAGTGACAGCGCAGGCTGTTTCTATCGAAATGTTCGATGCACCAGGGAAGTTCATGCAGGCACTTTACTACCGCGAAGAAATGGGCAGCGCAGGCTCGCTGACAATGCTGCGATCACGCTGGAAAATGCTGGCGATGGTAACGCTTGCCCACGCCTTGTTATTCGCACTATGGCCAACACTTCGCATACATAAAAACGACAGTTTTATACCGCAGGCGCTGTGGGTCAGAATGCTGGGAGTACCCGCGCCTGCCACATCCCAACTACCTGTACCTGTAGTCAAGCCATCGTTGCCAGTCAGGCCGCTGCCAGTGGTGAAGACGCCTGCCGCCGCAGTGACGGGCAGCGCAGAGCCGAGTCCTGCTGCTCCCCAGACCGCCGAGCCGCACAACGAAGCGGTCAGCCAGGCGATTACCCCGGCGATCACCCCGGAACTGGCAGGAGAGAATTCTGTCGTCCTACAGCGCGATATCCGTTCCATCATCAAAGCGGTGGAGCGTGAAATGCCAAATCGCATACTGACCGATATCCGGCCAGAAAAATCCTCCATGGTCGCCTTTGCCATCAATGTTGCAGCCGCAGCGCGTCCACGTGGTACCAGTTTTAAGAATATAGTCATGGCTGATGGTACCGCCATGACCAAGGTCACGACATCAGTTGGTTCATATTGCGTGATTGGTGCCAAGCCAGGCGCGGATATCAGCAAGGCGCCGGGGATACGAACTGTCAGTTGTGGCGGCTATTGATGGTTTGAGGATATCTCGGTGAACACGCAAATACCCTGACAGACAGTTCAAGCCAAATCGGAGCATAGCAATGCTGGTACTGGTACCTGATTATCGCAACAACACAATGCATGCTGGCTGGCAGATACTGCTGGCAGTGTGCTTCTTGCATGCCGGGCTGTATTTGTTGTGGCCATTGCTAAAGACCGGCTTGAATGAAGAGAAAATCAGCGCAGGGAGACTGATTTTCTTGGATTTACCCACAGTAGCCAAACCAGCAGTGCAAGAACCGGATAAAAAGGAGGCGCAAAGAACGACATCGCCCCGGCCTGTTTTTACACCGTCAGTCAACGATCGCCCAAGGACTGTCACAGAAAACACGCCTGAGCCCGTAAGCCCGGATACCGGTGTGGCGGCAGAGCCTCAATCTCATCCTCAGCCGAACTTTCAACCGAACTCTCAGTCCGCTACCGGCATCAACCGCGACGTGGGGGAAATCTTCAAGGGCCTGAAAAAGGATTTCCAGGAGCGTGAACGCTTCGCCAGCAAAGCAAACCTCGATCCGATTGCGAAGATGGGGGAGCGCATTGCCCTGTCAGGCACGGTCAATCGCGTGGGCGTCAAGCATGAAGTACATATACTGGGCGATGGTCGCCCGGTATCAAAAGTCATCACGCCTTTTGGCACCTATTGCATACTGCATCGCAAGCCGGGCGAGATCATCGGTAATGAACTGGCGACGGTGCCGGTTACCTGCGGAAATTTATGATTGGCGGGTTGAAGTCAGGAGTGACTCAGTAGTAAGTCAGCATTAAACTAGCAGGCCAGCAATAATCCACAGTAATAAGCTGCCGCAAGAAACAAAAATGCCCGCGCGATGCGGGCATTTTCGTTTGGGATAGGACTGAATGCTTCCCTTTAAGTCTCCCAAAGCAACTTCGGAATCTGCTGCTAAAAATCAGGACAGATGACCGGAAATGAGTTTAGTCATTTCAAACATGGACACTTGTTTCTTGCCACCGAAGACGGCTTTCAACTTGTCATCCGCGTTGATGTTGCGTTTGTTTGCTTCATCTTGCAGTTTGTGTTTCTTGATGTATTCCCATACTTTTTTAGTGACTTCAGTACGAGGAATTGCTGCTGCACCGATGACTGCTGCCAAAACTGGAGAGATTGTCATAGGTTTCATGAACGCTGCATTTGGCTTGCGTGCTGCTGCTGGCTTGGCTGCTGCAACCTTTTTAGGAGCTGCTGCTTTCGCTGCTGGTTTAGCGGCTGCTGCTTTTGGAGCTGCTGCTTTCGCTGCTGGTTTAGCCGCTGGTTTGGCTGCCGGTTTTGCTGCTGGTTTCTTTGGTGCTGTTGCCATAAATAGCCTCCTTCACAAATTTCGTGGACGGAGCTTTGATCGTTTTGAAAAGCTCCTGCATTGCGTCACTTCACGCATCGCTAATAGTGGTGCGGTTTTTACAGGGACGCAAGTGTTTTTTGCTGGTTTTTGTCGAAAAAGTGCAGGAATTTGCCTGTCGTTGGATTTAAGTCTAAAAAAAAGCCGGATAAGCGCCATTTTGGCTGCTATCCGGCTTCTTTCCCCAGAGTGAAATGCAGAGGCAAATCAGCGCTTTTTTCAGCGTTTTCCAGGCATCATTCCCTTCATGCCGCGCAACATTTTCATCATGCCGCCGCCACGCAATTTTTTCATCATGGATTGCATCTGATCAAACTGGGTCAGCATGCGATTGACTTCCTGTATCTGTACACCAGCACCGGCAGCGATACGACGCTTACGCGAAGCTTTGATCAATTCCGGCTTGGCTCTTTCCTGTGGGGTCATGGAATTGATCATGCCTTCCATGCGGCGCACCTGTTTTTCAGCCTGGTCCATATTTGCACCGCTGGCGGCCTGTTGCATCTGGGCTGGCAGCTTGTCCATCAGGTTGGCCAGGCCGCCCATGTTCTTCATCTGCGAAATTTGCAGTTTGAAGTCATTCATGTCGAATTTACCGCCGTCCTTGAGCTTGTGTGCCAGATTCTGGGCGGCAGCCACATCCATGCCTTTTTGGGCGGATTCGACCAGGGCCAGGATGTCACCCATGCCCAGGATGCGATTCGCCATGCGAGTGGCATCGAAAGATTCCAGACCGTCGAGCTTTTCCGCCACGCCGACAAACTTGATCGGCTTGCCGGTGATATGACGTACCGACAAGGCTGCACCACCGCGTGCATCACCGTCCAGCTTGGTCAATACCACGCCCGTCAAAGGCAGGGCATCGTTAAAGGCTTTGGCGGTATTGACGGCATCCTGACCCAGCATGGCATCAACCACGAACAGGGTTTCTATAGGATTGACGGCAGCGTGAACGGCAGCAATCTCTTGCATCATCGCCTCATCTATACCCAGACGGCCAGCGGTATCAATGATCAGTACATCGTGATAGTGCTTTTTGGCATAATCGAGGGCGGCCAGAGCAATATCAACGGGTTTGTCCGTTGGCAGGGAAGGGAAAAAGTCGGCGCCGACCTGCGATGTCACCGTCTGCAACTGACCTATCGCCGCTGGGCGGTAAACGTCGGCAGAAACGGTTAATACCTTTTTCTTTTTCTGCTCGCGTAAATATTTAGCTAATTTACCGACGGTCGTGGTTTTACCGGCACCCTGCAAACCAGCCATCAGGATAATGGCTGGTGGCTGGCAGGCAAAACTCAGTTGCGAAGCATCTTCACCCAGATCGGCCCCCATCAGGGTTGCCAGTTCTTTCTGGACCACGCCCACCAGGGCCTGGCCCGGAGTCAGGGAAGAAATCACTTCTTCGCCCATGGCTTTTTCTTTGACGCGGGCGATCAGTTCACGTACGGCGGGCAGGGCAACGTCGGCTTCCAGTAAGGCCATGCGTACTTCACGCAGCATGTCGGCAGTATTGGATTCGGTCAGGCGGGCTTCGCCGCGCATGGTCTTGACGACTTTGGCAAGGCGCTGGGTAAGGTTATCGAGCATGTTTGCTTAAGGAATCTTGAATAAAAATCAATGAATGCGATGGCCTGCTACAGTTCGCTTATATCTTTATCAAGATATAAGGATGGCTATCGCAATAGCAAGGCAGTGTTACAAGACAGTGTTTATCAGCGCAAGCAGCGCTACAATGGCCATGCTCTATTGTGACAGCCTGCAAGACAGGCAGGAATAAACGGGCATTTTACCTGATCATCAAGATGGACTCAGGCATTTCGCTTTATGGCAGTGGTGACAGTATTTAAAATTCTGGATTTCCAGAATGACTTAATGGGTTTTGTGCGGTTTTTCGCACGCATGCGTGAAACTACGGATGTTTTTACATGTGGACAGGAGTTAAATCCGGTAGACAGCCCTCATTCCGTCGCTTGGTATGAAGTCTGCTAATAAGAGCATAAGAGCGCACTAAAATAGCTGCTCATTCATCAGGAGACAAACATGAAACGACTTCAACGCGTGTGGCATTTGCCACGCGCTCTTGGCTTTTGCGCCCTTGTCATTATTCCCGGTCTGTTTCCTGCCATATCCCTGGCGGAAGAGGGAGTAAGCGAATCCACCATATTGATAGGGCAGACTGTCGGCCTGACGGGGCAGATTGCCGGGCCTGTCAAAGAGATGAATGCGGGCGCTGCCGCCTATATCTCCCAGGTCAATAAGGCTGGTGGTATCAATGGTCGTAAAATTGAGTTGCGCATCCTGGATGATCAGTTTGATCCTGCCATTGCTGCCGCCAATGCCGAAACCCTGATCAAGAAAGAACATGTCTTTGCCCTATTTCAAAGCCGGGGCACACCCCATACCCAGGCTATCCTGCCGATACTTGCCGCCAATAAAATACCACTGATCGCACCAAGTACTGGTGCTGCCGTGTTTCATGCGCCAGTGAATCGCTATCTGTTCAATGTGCGTGCAAAATACCAGGACGAAGTCAAAAAAGCGGTGGAACAGTTTTCTACCATAGGCTTGAAAGACATAGGCATCGTCCACGTGGATGATACGTTTGGTGGGGATGGCCTGGCCGGTTTTACAGCTGCCATGGGCAATTTCAAGTTACAAGCCTCCATCGTCGCCAAGTACGACAGGGCCAAGCCGGATGTCGCCAAGGCCGTGGACGATGTGATGAAATCGCCGGCGAAGGCGCTGGTTATCGTCGGCTCTGCGACCACTGTATCGGAAATCATACGTGGCCTGCGGGGTAAAGGCAGTTCAATACAGATCATGACCCTGTCCAACAACGCCTCGCAATCGTTCATTGAGTCGCTGGGGCCAGCTGCCACCGGTATCATGGTGTCGCAGATCATGCCGGCGCCACATCTGGTATCAAGCATACTGGGGCAAGAGTTCAAGGCCATTGCCAAAGAGCATGGCGTGACTGCCTCCTATGCTGCGATGGAGGGTTTTGTTTCTGCCAAGGTGCTGGTAGAAGGATTGCGTCGTAGCGGCAAGGCGCTGACGCGAGAGGGACTGGTGCGTGCACTGGAAAGCATGCACAAGGTGGATTTGGGCGGCGTGACTGTGACTTATAGTGAGCGTGACCACAGCGGTAGTGAGTTTGTCGAATTGACGATGATAGGCCGCGACGGCAAATTTGTGCGCTAGGCAACATGTTGAAGACGGCTTGTTTGGTGACAGACAATGCGAAAACCCCGATCAGCGCCTTGTGCCTATCTGGAACTTCGCACTGGCATCAGGTTTCAGTCAGCAAAAAGTGAATAAAATCAGGTATTTAGCTTGCGTTATAAGCTGGCACAATATCTGCTATTCATTCTGAGTAAGTAAAAATCGAATCAGAAATTCACCATTTCAAGGAGACAAAGATGTTCAAAAAGATGTTGCTCGCCAGCGTAGTCGCTTCCAGTCTGTTGGCTGCTTCCAGCCAGGCCCAGGAAGTTGTCAGACTTGGTAATCTGAAATTCGCCCATTACGGTGCAGTGTCCTACATCAAGGAAATCGCACCCAAATGCGGTATCAAGGTGGAAGAACGTGTTTTCGCCAAGGGCCTTGATGCCATGCAGGCAGTGATTGCCGGTGAGCTCGATGTCGGCGCCGTTTCATCAGAGGCCGTGATTTCTGCGCGTGCCAGCGGTACACCGATCTACCTGGTTGCCGGCTTTGCCAAAGGTGGTGCACGCCTGGTGGGCCGCGCTGATCTGGGCATGAAAACAGTGAAAGACCTGAAAGGCAAGAAAGTCGGTGTGACACGTGGCGGTATTCAGGATATTTTACTGGCAGCCGAACTGTCACAAAATGGCCTGACTTACTCTGACCAGCCAGGCAAGGATGTGCAAATCATTTACCTTGGTTTCCCTGACCTGAATCAGGCTTTGCTGGGCAAAAACATCGATGCCATCATGCAGTCCGAGCCTTACTCTTCGCAAGCCATCAACAAGGGTTTCGGCAATGAAATCATCAAGCCTTACGACACGCCGATAGGCGAGCCGGTACGCACCATGGTCATGACCGAGAAGTTCTATAAGGAACGTCGTCCGGTAGCAGAAAAGTTCATGCGTTGCTTTGTCGAAGCCACCAAGACCTTTATCGACAACAAGGAACTGGCTGAGAAATATGTGCGTGAAAATATGTTCAAAGGCCAGGTCAGTCATGAAGATTTTGTGAACGCCATAGAAAATTCACCTTACTCTTATGATGTGACGCCAGAACATATCCAGATCACCACCGATCTGATGCAAAAGTATGGCGTCGGCAAAATGGCCAAACCACCAGTCGCCAAGGATTGGGTAAAAACCGATCTTCTGGAACAAGCGAAGAAAAGCCTGAACATCAAGTAAGTCACCAGTTTGAGTCCGGGGTGGGTGTCATGAACATGGACGCTCACCCGGCTCATCAATTCTTGAAGGAAAAATCATGAAATTCAAATGGCGTGAAATGGGCGCGGGCTTGATCGTGCCTGTCATTCTGATTGCGATCTGGCAATTTGTCACCAGCATGGGCTGGGTCAATGCACAGGTACTGCCTTCGCCTGTGGCGGTGGTCAAGAAGTGGATAGAGTATGCGTCACCGTATGAAGCGCGTGATGTGGCCACCACCAGCTGGCTGGCCTGGGCTTTTTCTGGCGAACTGATACGCGATACCATGGGCAGCATGTATCGGGTGGTAGTCGGATTTGTTGTCGGTGCCGGTCTGGCCTTGCCCCTGGGATTGGCCATGGGATCCAGCCAGCGTGCCTATGCATGGATGAATCCGCTGCTACAGGTATTGCGCCCGATTCCACCCATCGCCTACATTCCTCTTTCCATCCTGTGGTTTGGTCTGGGTAATCCGCCGGCCATCTTTCTGATCGCCATCGGTGCGTTCTTCCCGGTGCTGATGAATACCATCGCCGGTGTGCGTCACGTTGACGGCATCTATATCAGAGCGGCGCGCAATCTGGGTGCCAGCCAATCCACCATGTTCCTGCGTGTGATGTTGCCAGCGGCCGTGCCTTACATCCTGTCTGGCGTAAGGATAGGTATAGGTACTGCTTTCATCGTCGTGATCGTATCGGAAATGATCGCTGTAAATAATGGCCTGGGCTTTCGTATTCTGGAAGCGCGTGAATATTTTTGGTCAGACAAAATTATTGCCGGCATGTTCAGCATAGGCTTGCTGGGGCTGGCAATCGATCTGGCGATGAACAAACTGAACAATTATTTGCTGCGCTGGCACCGTGGACTGGAGAACTGAGATGAGCAAGACCCATATCAAAATTCAAGGCGTGAATAAAATTTTCAAAACCGCCGACAAAGAAGTCGTGGCTTTGCGCGATATCAACCTGGAGATACCGGAAGGCCAGTTTGTATGCCTGCTTGGCCCTTCTGGCTGCGGCAAATCGACCTTGCTGAACGCCATTGCCGGTTTTTCCCTGCCGACCTCTGGCAGCATTAACGCCAATGACATGATAGTCAAAGCCCCCGGCCCTGATCGTGGCATGGTGTTCCAGGAATACGCACTGTTCCCCTGGATGACGGTGGAACAGAATATTGCCTTTGGCCTGGAAATCAAGGGCATGGCCAAGGCAGAAATCCAGCAGCGCGTCGCCAGTTTATTGGGCATGCTGGGTTTAAGTGACTTCAGGGCACGCTTTCCCAAAGACTTGTCTGGTGGCATGCGACAAAGGGTGGCGATCGCCCGCGTGCTGGCACTGGATTCACCGATCATGCTGATGGATGAACCCTTTGGCGCGCTGGACGCATTGACCCGTCGCAATTTGCAGGATGAATTGCTGCGTATCTGGTCCGAACTGAAAAAGACCATCATCTTTGTGACGCACAGTATAGAAGAGGCCATTTATCTGGCCGACCGGATTGTCGTCATGACCTACCGGCCAGGCACGGTGAAAAAAGATTTACTGATAGACCTGCCACGTCTGCGCGATCCTTCCGACCCCGCCTTCAACACACTCAAGCGTGAACTGGGGCAACTGGTCATGGAAGAACAGCAAAGACATCATAATGATGAATTGAAGATGGCGGCGGTAGATTAGTCTGATCCGGTTAGCGCGAGGTCAGATGACCGGCCTCGCGCAAGCTCTTATAATAGAGGGCGCAGAATGATTGTCTGTCTGCCTTGCAAAACCAGCTCCTTTTTCAATACATCAGGATTGACAGACATGGCGACTGAGCCTTGCATGGATGAATAAGTGCACGTGACATCCAGCTATCCAAACAGCATGAGCACTCGCCAGCGCCGTCTGGTGATGCTTGGCATCGCGTTCGCGGCAGTCTTGCTGGTGGTGGTCAGCTATCTGTTTGCAGCCAGGGCTGCCAAGGAAAACATACAGCTTGCCGGTGACCGGCAGTTGCAAATCATCGCGCTGGATATCGAATCGGTGCTCGAACGTTACGAGACCCTGCCTTTTGCCATCTCTTATCTGCCGCTTACCACCCAGGCTCTGCTGAGCAGCAAGGATAAAGTGGTTATCCAGACCCTTAACCAAAATCTGCAAGAGTTGGCAGAACAGGCCAAGGTGGCAGCTATCTACCTGATGGATGTGAACGGCAATACGATCGCCGCCAGCAACTGGGCCAGCAGCCAGAGTTATATGGGGCAGAATTTTGCTTTTCGTCCTTATTTTTCTGAGGCGATACGTGCCGCCAGGCCCGGACATTTTTATGCGATAGGTAATACCACCAATATTCCCGGTTATTTTATTTCCCAACCCGTTTATCCACCCGGTAGCAAGCGCGGTAGCTTGCCACCCCTGGGTGTAATTGCTGTCAAGATCAGTCTGGATGAATTTGAGCAAGCCTGGCACAGCAGTGAAGAGCCGATTGCGCTCAGCGATAGTCAGGGTGTAGTGTTTCTCAGCAATCGGAAAGAATGGAAATACCACAGCCTCAAACCCCTGACGAATGCGGTGCAGAAAAACCTGAAAGACACCCTGCAATATGGTGGCAAAAGTATAGCGCCGGTAGCGCAACTGCCACTGAGTGAGCAAAAAGGTTTTGATGATTATCTGTTGCGTCCGATAGGGCGACTGCAATGGCAGTTAATGCTATTTCCGGATCAGGGCAAGGTATTGCGGGCAGGTTTGCAGACGGCATTGCTGGTGACTTTGATACTGGTCATCGTACTGGCTTTTGCGGCTTTTTATGATCAACGCCAGCGTCGCCTGGAAGAAGGACGCCTGGCTCAGCGGGCATTGAAACAGGCAGCCGATGAACTGGAACTGCATATCGCCCAGCGCACCCGGCAACTGACGCTGGCCAATGAAGAACTGGAAGCCAAATACCGCAAGCTGAAGCAGACCGAGAATTTGCTGCGTTCCACCCAGAATGAAATGGTGCAGGCTGGCAAACTGGCCATGCTGGGACAGATGGCGACAGGCATCACGCATGAACTGAACCAGCCGTTGACTGCCATACGGGCTTTTGCCGACAATGCCATTACCTTCATGAACCGGGGCAGGCATGAACAGGCGCAGGCCAATCTGGAACATATCAGTCATGCCAGTGAGCGCATGGGCAGTATTATTGCGCAGTTAAAAGGCTTCGCCAGAAAAAGCCCGAATGCGATTGCTGTGGTCGATGTGCCGCTGGCCATCAAGTCGGCCGTGTCCTTGCTGCAAAGTGAAATAGAGCGGCGCGGCGTTCATTTGCAGATACAGGCAGGGCAGCTAGCTATGGTGCTGGGCGATACCGTCAGGATAGAACAGGTTTTGATCAACCTGATACGTAATGCCCTTGATGCAGTGGAAGCCTGCCAGACCAGAGAAGTACAGGTGCGACTGGAAAGTGACCCGCAGATGGTGAGGATTGTCATCAGTGACAGCGGTACAGGCATTCCACAGCATGTGGCAGAACATTTATTTGAACCTTTTTTTACCACCAAGGAAGTGGGACAGGGACTGGGACTGGGGCTGGCTATTTCTTCATCCATCGTGCAGGCCATGAATGGCAGTCTGAGTGCAGGTAATCGTGAGCAGGGTGGGGCAGAGTTCATCGTCTGCATGCCTGCCTATCTGTCATCCTGACCAGTTTTAAATCGCAACACGTCTCAACTTACTTCATTTGCCCAAGGGAAAATTGCCATGACAGGTTTGCTGGCTATATTAATAGAGGATGAACAGGCAGTGCGTCTGGCGACCACGCAGACGCTGGAACTCGGTGGTTTCGAAGTGACTGCCTGCGCCAGTGCCGAACTGGCTGATCCATACCTGAAAGCAGACTTTGCCGGCATCATCGTCACCGACGTGCGCCTGCCGGGTAAATCAGGCCTGGACGTGTTGGAAAAAGTCCGGGCCATTGATCACGAATTGCCGGTCATTATTATTACCGGCCATGGTGATGTCAGTATGGCGGTCGACGCGATGCGGCATGGTGCCTATGACTTCCTGGAAAAACCGTTTGCTGCCGAACGCCTGCTGGATGCCTGTCTGCGTGCCCAGGAAAAACGCCGGCTGGTCATGGAAAACCGTAAGCTGAAATCAACCTGGCTCAGCCATGCCAGCACGCCCGACCTGATCGGCAAGAGTGCCCAGATGGAGCGGGTACGCAAGTTCATTCACAGCATAGGTCCGGCCCAGGTGGATGTGCTGATCAACGGTGCTACCGGTTCCGGCAAGGAAGTGGTGGCGCGGCAATTGCATCTGGCCAGTGGTCGCAAGGGCGAATTTGTCGCCATCAATTGCGGGGCTTTGCCTGAAGCCGTATTCGAAAGTGAAATTTTCGGTCATGAAGCCGGTGCTTTTACCAGTGCCCAGAAACGTCGCATAGGCAAGCTGGAATATGCGCATGGGGGTACGGTATTTCTTGATGAAATTGAAAGTATGCCGCTGAACCTGCAAATCAAATTACTGCGTGTCTTGCAGGAGCGCAGCCTGGAAAGATTGGGTGGCAATCAATCGGTGGCACTGGATTGTCGCGTGATTGCTGCCAGCAAGACCGATTTGCTGAAGCTCAGTGCGCAAGGGCAATTCCGCGAAGACCTGTATTTCCGGTTGAGTGTCATCAGTATTAATCTGCCCAGGCTGAATGAAAGGCGTGAAGATATTCCTTCGCTGCTGTCTTATTTTGTGCAAAGGGCGGCGCAACGCTATCAAAAACCGGTACCCGGCTGGTCTCCGGCACAGATGCAACACTGGATGCAGGCCGACTGGCAGGGGAATGTACGTGAATTGCGCAATTTTGCCGATCAACTGGTGCTGGGTGTGGCCGAATTTGCCGACCAGCGCTTTCATCTGGAGAGTGGCGCGGATAATACGGCCATCAGCCTGCCGGAAAGAATCGATGCCTATGAAGCCAGTCTGATACAGGCGGCACTGGAAAGTAGCGGCAATAATGTGGCAAGCGCTGCCGAGGCGCTGGGTATCCCCAAAAAGACCCTGTATGACAAGATGAAAAAATATCAAAAAACCCTGTCTAATCTGACTCCAGGCTGACTCCAGACTGACTTCGGCAGAGTAAATGGGCAGGCGGGCATTATTGCCAGGTTTGCTCTTGCGCAGTAAATAAGTATGCATTCCTGCGCTTAATCCGACTTTTGGCAAGACATGGTGTAAACTTGTACCATGCAAATCTATCTATCCTTTCTTGCTGCTGCCTTATATATACTGAGCATTTTGTTGCCTGGACGCTTGCGCTTGTTGGTCAGTACCGCAACGACACTGGGCTGGCTGGTGCATGGGGCGGCATTGTGGCTAACCATTTTTTCTGACCACGCGCTGCGGGTGGGGTTTGCCGTCATGCTGTCGGCGGCATTGTGGGTATCGGTATTTGTGTGCTGGCTGGAAAACCGCAACTTCTCGCTGGAGGGCTTACGCTTTCTGCTGATGCCGAATGCTGCACTGATGGCCATATTGCCAGGATTTTTCCCTGGCAGCCTGATCGCGCTGGATGGCAAAACCACCATGTTCCCCTGGCACGTGATTGTTGCCATGCTGGCCTACAGCACGCTGACCATAGCCGCCTTCCATGCCGTCGTCATGACGGTACAGGATAAGCATTTACATAAATTACGTGGTATCAGGCAGAGTCAGTGGTTGCAGGCACTGATAGACCGTTTGCCGGCGCTGATGACGATGGAAAAAATACTGTTCCGCTTCATCATCTTTGGTTTTGTATTGCTGACGCTGACAGTTTTGTCAGGGGTTATTTTTTCTGAGCAGGTATTGGGCGTGGCCTTCAAATGGGATCACAAGACCCTGTTGTCGTTATTGTCCTGGCTGTTGTTTGCGATTTTGCTGGCAGGCCGTTATTGGAAAGGCTGGCGTGGCAAAACTGTTCTCAGTTTTACCCTGTCAGGCTTCGTCACCTTGTTGTTGGCTTATGTAGGTAGCCGTTTTGTGCTGGAAGTATTGTTGCACAGGAGCCTGACATGAATGTTCTGCTATGGCTGATGCTGGTGGTTCTGGTGATACTGGCCCTGAAGAAAAAAGCCCGCTCGACGCTGGACCAGGCACAGACCAGGCAAGTCCCGCCGGAACAGGCCCCCAGCAGACCAGCCGCGAAAGCAGAAACCATGGTGTGCTGCGCTCATTGCCAGGTGTATTTGCCCGCATCCGAAGCCATATATGCTGGTGAGCAGGCATATTGCTCCCAGGCGCATGCCGACCATGCATGATCGGCATTCCAGGTTGAACCATGCCTGATACTTATATCCCGGACGCTGAGCCCAGTTACTCATTCTGGCGCTCATTGCAGACCCTGAACGGATCGCGTATCGTGGTTGCCGCCAGTCTGCTGGTCTTGCTCAGTCTGCGCAGTGGCAAGGATATCTGGGTGGCCGAGCACTTGCTGGTGCGCGATATCTGTCTGGCGTATTTCGGCGCATCTGTCGGTTTTGTCATTTTGAAGCTCTTGTACCGGCATCGCTTCATGTGGCAGTTAACGCTACAGATACTGGTCGATATCACGGTTATTTCCATTCTGTATTTTGCCAGTGGCGGCAGCAAAAGCGGTCTTGGTATTCTGTACCTGTTCCCGCTGGCAGGAGCCGCCATACTCAGTCCGCTGCTATGGGCCTTCTTTTTCACATCCATCGTCGTCTTGTTCCTGTTGTCAGAAAGCGTATATCACCTTCTGCAACTGGAAGAAGGGACCGCCCTGTCGCAGGCAGGCTTGTATGGTGCCACTTATTTTGCCGTGGTGTATGTGGTCAGCCGCCTGGCGAATAATGTGATACGCCAGGAACATCTGGCGACACAGCGCGGAAATGCCCTGGCCATACAGCAGGCCATCAACCAGCTGGTGATTGCCGATATGGGCGATGGCATCCTGGTACTGAATCAGTCGGGCTGCATGTTTGAAATCAACCCGGCGGCGGTGCGCATGTTGGGCGGTAACCTGACCAAGGACATGCTCGGCGCAGAACTGGCCCATATTTCAGCCTTGCGCCCCATCGTCGAGATTTTAAGTTCCATGCAGAATCGCAATGTGCTGCAGGATCGCAAGAAGGATGAGGAAATTTCCTTTGTTTCCATACGCTGCTATCTTGACGACGTGCGACCCGAAGCCAAGGTCGGGGTAGTAGAAACCGAATTGTATGACCGTAGCGAGCGCCCGCATTTTATTACTCATCTGAAGCTGCGCTTTGTCGCCGTAAAGGGTGTCAACGTAGCGGGCATGTCCCGGCAGGCCGGAACTTATACCATCATTTTCATGCAGGATGTATCGGATATCGAAAACCAGGCCCAGCAACTGAAGCTGGCTTCCATGGGACGTCTGACGGCCAGTATTGCCCATGAAGTGCGTAATCCACTGTCGTCGATCTCGTATGCGGCTTCGTTGTTGAATGAAGATCTGGATAATCTGGGGGGTGACAAGCCCCAGGCGGCACGTTTGCTGAAAATTGTTGACGACAATGTATCGCGTCTGAACCAGTTGATTGAAGATATCCTGAAGCTGTCACGCAAGGCCCAGCCTGATGTCGAACCGTATTACCTGATCAATAGCATAAAAGTGATGGTGCAGGACTTTGCCGAAACCAAGGGGCTGGCTGCGGATTTGATTGCTGTTGAACAGGAAAGAAATTTCCAGGTCAGTTTTGATCCCAGCCATTTGCGTGAAGTTGTTTTGAATTTATTATCGAATGCGATACGCTATGCCAGTGGACAGCCTGGCAGCATACGTTTATATGCGCATGTGAATGCCACCGGCAGGCAGGAACTGCATATACAGGACGATGGCCCGGCCATTCCCTATGATGTCAGGGCTCATTTGTTTGAACCTTTTTACACGACTTCACGCATGGGCACCGGGCTGGGGTTGTATATGGCAAGGGAATTGTGCCTGAACAACCATGCCCTGCTGGATTATGAATACCGTGTCGAAGAAACGGATGATGGCAAGAATGAGCCCAGCGGGCGCTTTGTGATTAATTTCTCAGGATATAGTGCATGAGTATGAACGATGTTGCGAGTTGCCCCCGCATCCTGGTGGTAGATGATGAGGCGCATCTGCGTGAACTGCTGGAAATTACGCTCATCAAAATGGGCCTGGATGTAGATAGCGCCGAAAACCTCGCCGTCGCCCGGCAGCAACTGCTCAAACGCAGTTATGCCCTGGTTCTGACCGACATGCGTCTGCCCGACGGATCGGGCATGGAACTGGTGCAGGAAGTCAGTACACTATATAAGAACACACCGATTGCCGTGATTACCGCTTTTGGCAGTGCCGACAATGCCGTGGTTGCACTCAAGGCCGGGGCTTTTGACTATGTATCGAAACCGGTGGCGCTGGATCAACTGCGCAAACTGGTCCGGTCCGCCCTGCAAACCAACGAAGTGCAGAAAGAACAGCAGGCAGCGCCGGCCAAGCTCGCTGGCACCTACAATTCTTTTCTGATTGGCCAGTCACAGAGCATGCAGGAAGTCCGCTTGCAGATCAGTCGCCTGGCACGCAGCATGGCGCCTGTCATCATTACCGGTGAATCGGGTAGCGGCAAGGAACTGGCGGCCAGGGAAATCCATACCATCAGCGCACGTTCGGCCAAGCCCTTTGTTGCCGTGAACTGTGGTGCGATACCTGAAAACCTGATGGAAGCTGAGTTTTTTGGCTACCGCAAGGGCGCTTTCACCGGCGCTGCTGACGATCGCGACGGTTTTTTCCAGGCTGCCAACGGCGGTACCCTGATGCTGGATGAAGTAGCAGACCTGCCTTTGCCCATGCAGGTGAAGTTGTTGCGCGCCATACAGGAGCGCCGCGTGCGCAAGGTGGGTGCCACTGTGGAAGAGGCAGTGGATGTGCGCATCATCAGTGCCACCCACCAGAATTTGGCGATATGCGTGGAAGAAGGACGTTTCCGTCAGGATCTGTATTACCGTCTGAATGTCATCGAGCTGCATTTGCCGCCTTTGCGCGAGCGTCTGGAAGATATCGTTGAACTCTCATCCAGCATTTTAAAGAAGCTCACCGGTACAGACATCAATATGTCGTCACCGGCGATTGATGCCCTGATCAGCTACGATTTTCCCGGTAATGTACGCGAGCTGGAAAACATACTTGAACGCGCCATCGCTTTTGCCAATGATGGCTGCATCGAGGTGGCTGACCTCGCATTGCGTGGCACCAGGAAACTGGCAGAACCATTTTTGTTGCCCGTCTCAAACGTGGACACCGTGATTCACAGCCGCCCTGTCATGGATACCGGCTTTCCGGCGGATGTATTTACCGCGCCGGATTTACCCTGCTCGCTTCCCGAATATCTGGAAAATGTGGAGCGCGAAATGATCAGGCGCGCCTTGAGCCAAACCAAAAACAATCGCACCCAGGCGGCAGAATTGCTGGGTGTCAGTTTTCGGCAACTGCGCTACCAGATACAGAAACTCAAAATCCAGGAATAAGAAATTCTGGCGCTCATTTGGCGCTCACCTCGCACAGTCCCGCGCCTGCCAGCCGCCTTTGCGTTGGCGGGCTGGCTTCCGCTTGACCACATTGGCCACATTGTTCACATGGGCATCGCACGTTAGTGCCCACTTGCGTATCCACCGCCAGTTCTGCGGGCTTTTTGTCTGTGTCAATCATTTATCCCGCAATTGCGTAAAAAAATAATTCTATTATTTACATGTAAAGCGGTTGCATCTGACTCGATGCAGCACTAGAATTAGGGCAAATAAAAATTAACGCACTATATGTAGTGGTTTTGCTGATTTTGTTTGTTTTCTTGCCCTGGTTCAATTTCCCTTCTTGATTTGCAATTGATTTAGTAATTGATATGAACAAAATAGTCGGATAGATGTGTCGGCTGTCCGGCCATGAACTGTAATGCGTAATACCCGTTTTAATCCATAAACCATCAGCGACCCTGCCAATTCCTGGCGTCGATGGGAAAAAATAACACTGCATCCGGAGGATCAATGCACTCTTCTATTGAAATATCCACTTTGTCCAAGCCAGATCTGGGATCGGTTTTGAATGCGACCACAGCACCTGCTGTCGCCAGCCTGAACAGCTATAGCGAATATCGCATCATCCGTCGTAATGGTTCCGTGGTCGGCTTCGAGCCGTCCAAAATCGCGATTGCCATGACCAAGGCTTTTCTGGCGGTCAACGGTGGACACGGTGCCGAATCCGCCCGTATCCGTGAACTGGTGGAACAGATGACGGCCAGTGTCGTCGCTGCGCTGTTGCGCAGGCAGCCAGCCGGCGGTACCTTCCATATAGAAGATGTGCAAGACCAGGTTGAACTGGCCCTGATGCGTTCCGGCGAACATGATGTCGCCCGTTCTTATGTGTTGTACCGTGCCAAGCGCATGGAAGAACGTCGTCGCGTGCATGATGTTCCTGGTCAGGCGGAATCTGCTGCGCCACAATTGCATGTCATCGTTGATGGTCAGCCGCGTCCACTGGATGTGGCAGAAGTGCGCAAGATGATTGCCGCTGCCTGCCTGGGACTGGACAAACTGGCTGATCCGGATGCGATTCTGGCCGAGACTTTGAAGAATCTGTACGACGGTGTACCGGTAGAAGAATTGTATAAATCAGCCATCCTGGCCGCCCGTGCCCTGATGGAAAAAGAACCAGCCTACAGCCAGGTCACAGCGCGTCTGCTGTTGCATACAGTCCGTAAAGAAGTGTTCGGCAAGGAAGTGGCGCAACAGGATGCCGCAGAAGAATACGTAGAGTACTTCCCGAAATTCATCAAAAAAGGCATAGAAGCCGATCTGCTGGATGCCAAACTGGCGCAGTTTGATTTGAAAAAACTGGCGAATGCCCTGGTTGCTGACCGTGATCTGCAATTTGGTTATATCGGTCTGCAAACTTTGTATGACCGTTATTTCCTGCATATTCGTGGTACCCGCGTTGAAATGCCACAGGCTTTCTACATGCGTGTGGCCATGGGCCTGTCCCTGAATGAAATTGATCGCGAAGCCCGCGCCATAGAATTTTACAATCTGCTGTCCAGTTTCGATTTCATGAGCTCGACACCGACCCTGTTCAATTCCGGTACCCAGCGTTCCCAACTGTCGTCTTGCTACCTGACGACCGTGGCCGATGATCTGGATGGCATCTATGAAGCCATTAAAGAAAACGCACTGCTGGCAAAATATGCGGGTGGTCTGGGTAATGACTGGACACCGGTACGCTCACTCGGCGCGCATATCAAAGGTACCAATGGTAAATCCCAGGGTGTTGTTCCTTTCCTGAAAGTGGTCAATGACACAGCCGTGGCGGTGAACCAGGGTGGTAAACGCAAAGGTGCGGTCTGCGCCTACCTGGAAACCTGGCACATGGATATTGAGGAATTCCTCGACCTGCGCAAGAACACCGGCGATGACCGTCGTCGTACCCATGACATGAATACCTCGAACTGGATCCCTGATCTGTTCATGAAGCGTGTCATGGAAAAAGGTGACTGGACATTGTTCTCACCTTCCGACGTACCGGATCTGCATGACAAATACGGCAAGGCCTTCGAACAGGCGTATGTCGCGTATGAAGCGAAAGCAGCCAGCGGCGAACTGAGCCTGTCGAAAAAAATCCCGGCACTGGACCTGTGGCGCAAGATGCTGTCCATGCTGTTTGAAACTGGCCATCCATGGATCACGTTCAAAGACCCATGCAATATCCGTTCACCACAACAGCACGTCGGCGTTGTTCACAGCTCCAACCTGTGTACAGAAATCACCCTGAACACCAACGACAGCGAGATCGCCGTATGTAATTTGGGTTCGGTTAACATGCCTGCCCACATGAAAGATGGCAAGCTGGATCACGTTAAATTGAAAAAAACTGTAAGCACAGCCATGCGCATGCTGGATAACGTGATCGACATCAACTATTATGCAGTCAAGAAGGCACGTGATTCCAATCTGCGTCACCGTCCTGTTGGTCTGGGTATCATGGGTTTCCAGGATTGCCTGCACATGATGCGCATTCCTTATGCATCGATGGACGCGGTACAGTTTGCTGACACATCCATGGAAGCCGTTTGCTATTACGCTTATCTGGCATCTACCGAGCTGGCTGAAGAGCGTGGCCGTTACAGTTCTTATCGTGGTTCGCTGTGGGACCGTGGCATCTTGCCGCAAGATTCCCTGAAGCTGCTGGCTGAAGAACGTGGCGGTTACCTGGAAGCCGATTTCTCGGAAAGCATGGACTGGACAGTGGTACGTGATCGTATCAAGCAATTTGGCATGCGCAATTCGAACTGCGTGGCAATTGCACCGACAGCGACTATTTCCAACATCATTGGTGTGTCTGCCTGTATCGAGCCGACTTACCAGAACCTGTATGTGAAGTCGAATCTGTCTGGCGAATTCACAGAAATCAACGAACATCTGGTGCGTGATCTGAAAGACCGTGGCCTGTGGGACGAAGTCATGATTGCCGATCTTAAATACTTTGACGGTAGCCTGGCACGTATTGATCGTATCCCTGAAGACCTGCGCGCCCTGTATGCAACCGCATTTGAAGTCAGCCCATCCTGGCTGGTGGAAGCTGCTTCGCGTCGTCAGAAATGGATAGATCAGGCGCAGTCCCTGAACATCTATATGGCAGGCGCATCCGGCAAGAAACTGGATGAAACTTACAAGCTGGCATGGTTGCGTGGTTTGAAAACCACGTATTACCTGCGCACGATTGGTGCAACGCACACTGAAAAATCCACCAGCAAGACAGGTGCATTGAATGCAGTGTCGGTGGATGGCAACAGCGGTGGCTATGCTGCGGCACCAGCCGGCGTATCAGCCGCAGCGCAAGAGACTGATGGCCCTGCCTGCATGCTGCGTCCTGGTGATGCCGGCTTTGAAGAGTGCGAAGCCTGCCAGTAAGTGGCAAATGTGCAGCAAATAAATCGCCAGCAAGTGTCAGGGCGAGCTGCAAGATCTGAAGGTTGCGGGAAGAAGTGTAGGCCAGGCTTCTTCCCATAAAAATACAAGCTGTTACAAAAGTAAGGAAATAAATAATGTTATCTTGGGATGATGAAGTCACGCCGGCAGCACCGGCAACGCCAGCACCACGTCAGGTGGGCGGTATGGATTTGCAGCAGCGTTCGCAGGCACAGGATATCGCCCTGAATCCGGCGCTGGTCAGCAAACCGGTCGTGGTTTCCTCCGAAGACGTGGCACGCCGTGTGAATGCGGCCGACAAGCGCATCATCAATGGCACCACCGACGTCAATCAACTGGTCCCCTTCAAATATAAATGGGCCTGGGATAAATACCTGGCAGGTTGCGCCAATCACTGGATGCCGCAAGAGATCAATATGCAGCGTGATATTGAACTCTGGAAAAACCCGAATGGCCTGACGGAAGATGAGCGCCGCCTGGTGAAACGCAATCTGGGTTTCTTTGTGACTGCCGATTCCCTCGCCGCCAACAATATCGTGCTGGGCACTTACCGCCACATCACGGCGCCAGAATGCCGCCAGTACCTGTTGCGCCAGGCGTTTGAAGAGGCTATCCATACTCACGCCTATCAATACATCGTTGAATCGCTGGGTCTGGATGAAGCAGAAATCTTCAATGCCTACAATGAAGTGGATTCTATCCGTGACAAGGATCAGTTCCTGATTCCCTTCATCGACGTGCTGACCGATCCTGCATTCAAGACCGGCACCACCGAGGCAGACCAGACTTTGCTCAAGTCTCTGATCGTATTTGCCTGCCTGATGGAAGGTCTGTTTTTCTATGTTGGCTTCACGCAGATTCTGGCGCTTGGTCGTCAAAATAAAATGATGGGCGCGGCTGAACAATACCAATACATCCTGCGCGACGAATCGATGCACTGCAATTTCGGGATCGATTTGATCAATACAATTAAGATGGAAAATCCGCATTTGTGGACTCCAGCATTTCGCGATGAAATTAAATCGTTGTTTTTGCGTGCTGTGGAGTTGGAATATCGTTACGCAGAGGATACAATGCCGCGTGGAGTGCTCGGTTTGAATGCGCCAATGTTCAAAGGTTATTTACGCTTCATTGCAAATCGCCGCGCACAACAAATTGGTCTCGAAGCGCTGTTCCCTCAGGAAGAAAATCCTTTCCCTTGGATGAGTGAAATGATAGACCTGAAAAAAGAGCGCAACTTTTTTGAGACACGTGTAATTGAGTATCAAACTGGTGGAGCCCTTAATTGGGAATAAGTGGGGCAGCCGCAGTTGAGCGGCGATCACCATAAACCAGTCCAGCGAAGTTCTGATGTGATGTAAAGCCAGTCTTGATTAAATGAAGTTTTGCTTCATATGCGCGTTACGAAGGTAATGCGACATTTCTGGAAACCGGGCAAACAGGGTTAATCACTAAATGATTATCTAAGTTGATCAGAACAAACCTGTGGATGACTCATAAGTTTGCACAAGATGTAAAACGCGAGAGGCCTCACCAAACTGAATGGACAGTCATAGATTAAATTGCTTTGAACTGTTAGTGCCGCAATACCTGGCGAAACTGGGTATTGTGGCTATTGGTCTTTGTATTTCGCAAAAGGATACCGACGTCGGCTTTTTTAGTTCTTGCCGGCGGTTTTGGGTTTGCGCCATGACGGGAGCGTCGGGCATTTAGCAAACCATGATGGCTGAAGTGCTACATCAATAGAGGGGATGCAGCAGTTCGGCCGGTGCAGAATTCATTAGCGCAAACAGCGAACTTGTTTGTGCCGATGAATAATCCGCTTGAATGGATCGAGCGGATTTAATTTTTATCTGATTTTTTCCATCTCTACCGAAGGAGAAACAAAATGGCAACAGCACCACAACCGTCACCAGACGAACCAGTAGCAGCCAAGAAGCCGGCCGCTAAAAAAGCCGCAGCTAAAGCAAAACCAGCAGCTGCAAAGAAAGCCGCCGCAAAGCCAGCAGCAAAAGCTGTAGCTAAGGTAGCAAAACCAGCAGCGAAAAAAGTAGCCGCTAAACCGGCAGCGAAAGCCGCAGCGAAGCCAGCAGCCAAAGCAGCAGCAAAGCCAGCAGCTAAAAAGGCAGTAGCCAAACCAGCAGCTAAAAAAGCCGCCGCCAAGCCAGCAGCAAAAGCTGCAGCTAAACCAGCAGCCAAGGCAACAAAAGCAGCAGCAAAGCCAGCAGCTAAAAAGGCAGTAGCCAAACCAGCAGCTAAAAAAGTCGCCGCCAAGCCAGCAGCAAAAGCTGCAGCTAAACCAGCAGCCAAGGCAACAAAAGCAGCAGCAAAGCCAGCAGCTAAAAAGGCAGTAGCCAAACCAGCAGCTAAAAAAGCCGCCGCCAAGCCAGCAGCAAAAGCCGCAGCGAAGCCAGCAGCCAAGGCAACCAAGGCAGCAGCAAAGCCAGTAGCTAAAAAGGCAGTAGCCAAACCAGCAGCTAAAAAAGCCGTAGCCAAGCCAGCAGCAAAAGCCGCAGCTAAACCTGCAGCAGCTAAAAAAGTTGCAGCTAAGCCAGCAGCTAAAAAAGCAGCAGCTAAACCTGCCGCCAAACCAGCAGCAAAAGCCGCAGCTAAACCTGTAGCCGCTAAAAAAGTTGCAGCTAAGCCAGCAGCAGCGAAGCCAGCCGCAAAAAAAGCCGCGGCTAAGCCAGCCGCAAAAAAGGCCGCTCCAGCAAAACCAGCGACACCTGATGCAAAAACCGTTGTTAGTCCAAACGCAGCTTGGCCTTTCCCAACTGGTAATCGCCCAGCATAATCTTTGATATGCTTGGTTGCCTGGTCTTATTCAGGCACAATACCCACTGTCTGATTCGTCATGCAGTGGGTTTTTTTTGAGGATGCATCGTGTTATATGAAATTTTTACTTTTGTCATTGATACGGTGACAGGGCTGTTTGCCGGTTTTTTGTTGTTGCGTTTCTGGATGCAGGTGCAGCGCGTGCGACCACCGATGGGGCTGGCCCAGGCTATTTTCCAGCTGACTGACTGGCTGGTGCACCCTATACGGCGTGTGGTGCCGGGGTTTCGCGGTTATGACTGGGCGACACTAATAGCTGCCTTTCTGGTGGCATTGCTGGCGATGTTGCTGAATTTCTGGCTGATGGGTCAGTTTTCTTTGAATGCTATCTTGCTGTTCGCGGTGTTCCGCTTGGTGCAATGGATATTGTATGGACTGATGGCCTTGTTGGTGCTGGAAGCGATTTTTAGCTGGGTTAATCCGCAGGCACCTTTTGCGCCATTTATCCGGGCCCTGAATGAGCCGTTGTTGTCGCCATTGCGTAAATTGATCCCGCCATTGGGTGGTCTGGATTTTTCACCGCTGGTGGCCCTGATCATTCTGCAAATATTAAACAAGGTGCTGAGCGAAGGTTTTCCCAAGTTGCTCATGCTGCTGTAAGCGAGGTCTTGTGTGATCAGGCTGGCCAAATTGTGGCCAGCTCTGCTTATTGGTTGCACTAACGATCTGGCCTGGACGTAGACTGGCGAATAACCAGGTGTGGCGTCAGCATTTCACGCCTTAGCGGCGCTTCTGGATCCACGATACGGTTCACCAGAATCTGCGCCGTCAGGTTACCGATATCTTTCTTTGGCTGGGCAATAGTGGTCAGCGGTGGTGTGCTGAATGAAGCCAGGGCAATATCATCGTAACCAATCACAGACAGCGATTCGGGTATCCTGACACCGGCTTCATTGGCGGCACAGATACCGCCTATCGCCATCAGGTCATTACTGGCAAAGATGGCGGTAGGTCGTTGTGGCAAGCCCAGCAATTGCTGGAAGGCGTTGAATCCACCCTGGCTGGTGAAGTCTGCATGCACCAGGTATTCCGGTCTGAAACTTAATCCGGCTTCGCTCAGGGCGCGCCGGTAACCGGTGACGCGATCACCACTGGGTAACAGGATATCCGGTCCGGCAACGCAGGCAATC
Organism: Undibacterium sp. Ji49W; assembly: GCF_049340205.1. Classification (NCBI taxonomy): domain Bacteria; kingdom Pseudomonadati; phylum Pseudomonadota; class Betaproteobacteria; order Burkholderiales; family Oxalobacteraceae; genus Undibacterium; species Undibacterium sp. Ji49W. Next base: position 256,319 of record NZ_JBMPOW010000001.1, read on the forward strand.
TGTGTGTGACCAAGACCGATCAGGTAACGGGTTGCTTCATAGCCGCCCTGTTCATGGTCGGCTTCGATAAAGTCCGCCACCACACCCGATACTTCACGATCCACCAGCACTTTGGGTATGCCCTCGTCGGCCAGCAACTGGGTCAGTTCTTCATCTGAGCCCGACGACACCAGGATCAGGCCATCGATACGTTTTTCCATCAGCACGCGGATGTAGGCCGCCTGTTTTTTGGGATCGTCATAGGAATTGCACAGGATGATGTTATAGCCCAGTTTGAAGGAAGCGTCTTCTATGCCCTGTATGATTTCTGCAAAATAGGGATTGGAATTATTCGGTATCATCATACCCAGGGTGTGGGTGCGGTCATTTTTCAGGCTGCGGGCAACGGCGCTGGGGATGTAGCGCAATTCCTGAATGACGGCCAGCACACGTTCGCGTGCATCTTCACTGACGACACGGGTATTATTGATGACGTGAGAAACCGTGGTCGTGGAAACCCGGGCTTTCTCTGCGACTTGCTTCATTGTTGCCATATGATTCCTGCCTTTCTGTGTCAAGATTATGACGCAGGATGCGGCTCGCGGCGTAAATTTTATGTAATAACTATTGTGTAATAACTAGAGAGAGATTTCTGATGAACGATCTTGTCATTCGTAACGCCAGTTTGCCAGATGGTCGCAAGGGCCTGGATATCGCCATTCAGGATGGACGTATCAGTGCGGTGGCCGCGGCCTTGCCGGTGAAGGGCGCAGAAGAAATAGATGCGCATGGCAATCTGGTCACGCCACCATTTGTCGATGCCCATTTCCATATGGATGCGGTGCTCAGTTATGGCTTGCCGCGCGTCAATCAATCCGGCACTTTGCTGGAAGGCATCGCCCTGTGGGGGGAATTGAAACCCATGCTGACGCAAGAGGCGCTGGTGGAAAGAGCCATGCGTTATTGCGACTGGGCTGTTGGTCGCGGCTTGCTGGCCATACGTTCCCATGTGGATATTTGCGATGACCGCTTGCTGGCTGTGGAAGCCTTGCTGGAAGTAAAGCGCCGGGTCGCACCGTATCTGGATTTGCAACTGGTCGCATTTCCACAGGACGGTATTTTACGTAGTGCGACTGCCATGGAGAATCTGAAGCGTGCCATTGCCATGGGGGTTGATGTGGTTGGTGGCATCCCGCATTTTGAACGCACCATGGCCGATGGAGCGGAATCGATTCGCCTGCTGTGCGAGTTTGCTGCTGAAAAAGGCTTGCGGGTCGACATGCATTGCGATGAGTCGGATGACCCGCTGTCGCGCCATATTGAAACCCTGGCTTATCACACACACAGGCTGGGCATGCAGGGCAGGGTCGCTGGCTCGCATCTGACTTCCATGCATTCCATGGACAATTACTACGTCAGTAAATTATTGCCGCTGATACGCGAAGCCGGCGTGGCGGCCATCGCAAATCCGCTTATTAATATTACCTTGCAAGGCCGCCACGATACTTATCCCAAACGCCGTGGCATGACCCGTGTGCCGGAAATGCTGGCGGCCGGGATAGAAGTGGCCTTTGGCCACGACTGTGTGATGGACCCATGGTATAGCCTGGGCTCTGGCGATATGCTGGATGTGGCGCAGATGGGTTTGCATGTCGCCCAGATGACGGGGCAGGACGCCATGCGCCAGTGCTTTCAGGCAGTGACGGCTGCACCGGCACGCATTTTGGGGCTGGAAGGATATGGGTTGGAAGTAGGTTGCAATGCTGACCTGGTGATACTTGATGCCAGCGACTCGGTTGAGGCGATACGCTTGCGCGCTACCCGTACCCATGTGCTGCGGCGTGGAAAAGTCATCAGCCAGACCCCGGTACCGCATGCGAATTTGAATTTGCCAGGACGGCCAGGACAGGTGGATTTCAGGACGAAAATGCGAAATTAGGATAAACAAGTACTGCCATTAAAGACTGTACTGAAGCAGAGTAGTAAGGTGCGTGTGTAGGGTGCGCTCCGCGCACCATCCCTTTTTTCAACAATCACAAGAGATGCAGCATTTCATGGATAGCAGCGTATGCGTAGGTCAAGAAATGGTGCGCTTGGCGCACCCTACCAAGCGAGACTTGCGTTAGCAAGCCGCCTTCTAGGTACAGATGATCCAGGGATCAGAGTTGCGCGAAGGCTTTTTCAGCCGCAGCAATCGTCTCGGCAATGATGGCGTCATCATGTTGTGCAGAAACGAAGCCCGCTTCAAAGGCGGATGGTGCCAGGTACACACCCTGATCCAGCATCAGGTGGAAGAAGCGATTGAACCTGTCCTTGTCGCTGGCCATCATGGCAGCGTATGAGCCAGGTACTTCATTGGCAAAATACAGACCAAACATACCGCCCACGGCATCGGCGCAGAAAGTGACACCGGCTGCTTTGGCAGCGGCACTCAGACCATCCACCAGTTTGCGGGTTTGCGCAGTCAGGTTTTCATAGAAGCCTGGTCGTTGGATAATTTTCAGGGTAGTCATGCCGGCTGCTACGGCGACCGGGTTGCCCGACAAAGTACCGGCTTGATACACGCCACCCAAAGGTGCCATGTGACCCATCAGATCGGCGCGGCCACCAAAGGCGGCTACCGGCAAGCCACCACCGATGACCTTGCCCAGGCAAGTCAGGTCAGCCTGTACGCCATACAAGGCTTGTGCACCATGCAGCTCTACACGGAAGCCACACATCACTTCATCAAAAATCAGGACGCTGCCATGCTGGGTACACAGCTTGCGCATGGTATCGATAAATTCTTGTGTAGCACGGATCAGGTTCATGTTGCCAGCCACAGGTTCGACAATGACGCAGGCGATCTGATCCCCGATGGAAGCGAATACTTCTTCCAGTTGCTGACTATTATTATAGTCAAGCACCAGGGTGTGTTTGCTGAAGTCTTCCGGCACGCCGGCTGAAGTCGGGTTGCCAAAGGTCAGCAGGCCACTGCCAGCCTTGACTAACAATGAGTCGGCGTGGCCATGGTAGCAGCCTTCAAACTTGATGATCTTGTCGCGTTTGGTGGCACCACGGGCCAGGCGCAGGGCGCTCATGGTGGCTTCGGTACCGCTCGAAACCAGACGCACCTGTTCAATACTGGGCACAAGCTTGCAGATTTCTTCTGCCATCTCGATTTCACCTTCGGTGGGGGCGCCAAAGCTCAGCCCACGTGCAGCAGCAGCCTGTACCGCACTGATGACTTCCGGGTGGGCATGGCCGACGATGGCCGGCCCCCAGGAGCCTATGTAGTCAATATAGCGGCGATCTTCTGCGTCCCAGAACCAGGGGCCTTGTGCGCGAGTGATAAAGCGCGGCGTGCCACCTACGGAGCGAAATGCACGTACAGGGGAATTGACGCCGCCGGGAGTGGTTTTCTGGGCGCGTGCAAACAGGATATCGTTTTTATCGGTCATGATGGAGCTTAAGGTGTGGTGTGACGATTCAGTTTCAAAAGGGATGTCGGCTGGAGCGGGGAGGCAGGTTTGTGTTTAGCCCGGTTCTCGCGCCCAGAAGTAGCGGTCCGGTATCAGCCTGCCCATACCCAGCCTTTGTGCATGGGTGAGGGCGGCGTGGGTAAATTCCTGTGCTTCCAGCACTGCATCAGGAATATCCAGCCCATTCGCCACCAGGGCTGCGATCGCTGCTGACAAAGTGGAGCCTGCACCAGCATGCGAGCCGGGCAGTCTTTGCCACAGGTCGTGCCTGACCACGCCAGCCTCGCTATATAAGGTATTCGCAAATTCATTGCTGTCGCTGGCGGTGCCGGTGACTAATATATATTCGCAACCGGATTCTATGAGTGTCATGGCATCGGCGGCCAGATCTTCGCTTTCGCCGCCTTCCTTCCAGGTTTCTGCCAGGCGTGATAGTTCTACGGCAGAAATCATCAGCAGGCTGGCCTGTGGTATCAGTAACTCGCGTATCGCCAGTACCAGGTCTTCGGCTTCTGGTCCCTGTTCAATAATGACGGCGTTGAACGGGTCCAGTATCAACGGCAGTTCGGGGTAGTCGGAAACGATTTCGGCAATGACAGTGACATTTTCGACACTGCCTACCTGACCGACCTTGAATGCCAGCACCGGCATGTCTTCAAGTACACTGCGGGCCTGTTCATCGACCAGATCGGCTTCCAGTGGATGTAAATCATCGATTTGTGCCGTGTCGCCAGTTAAAATGGCAGTCATGACCGGCAAGCCGTAGCAACCCATGGCTGCAAACGAAGCGAGATCGGCCTGGATGCCAGTAGCAGCCACCGGATCGGAGGCGCCAAAACTAAGTATTAGTGGAGAAATTTGGTTTTGCACGTTGGGTAGATTAATATAGCTGACTTCGTGGGGACTTAAATTACTCGCGCAAATGCCATTAATAACACAATGCAAACAGAATATTTGCAGCAGTTTCAATATTTTACTTGATTGAAGGGTTTTAGTCGTGACTGATACGGTAGCTGAAAAGGGTGGTTTCAAGGCGTGGATGTGTTTGATTTGTGGCTGGGTCTATGACGAAGAGCAAGGCTCACCCGAAGATGGCATTGCAGCCGGTACCCGTTGGGAAGATGTACCCATGAATTGGACCTGTCCGGAGTGCGGTGCACGCAAAGAAGATTTCGAAATGGTCGCAATTTGATAATAAACTGATCTATTTCACGATTTTGATGTTGCTTCGTATGTTTATTCAAGGAAAAAAAGCGCAAAAGTACTATTTTTTGTTACAGTGATATGTAACCTTAATACTGTAGGGAAGAGATGATTTTATGTCAACGTTGACAGGCAGCGCGAGCTTGACAATTATGGTGATCGACGACAGCAGCACCATACGTCGGTCCGCCGAGATTTTTCTTGGTCAGGCCGGATATCAGGTGATTTTGGCGGAAGATGGATTTGCAGCGCTGGCCAAGATCAACGATTCTCATCCGGACCTGATTTTTTGCGATATCCTCATGCCCAGGCTGGATGGATATCAAACTTGCGCTCTAATTAAAAAAAGTGCGAAATTCCGGAGCACACCAGTAGTTATGTTGTCTTCCAAGGACGGTTTATTTGACCGTGCTCGTGGTGCCATGGTTGGATCGGATGAATATCTGACCAAACCATTTACAAAAGATAGCCTGCTGAAAACGGTAAGGCATTACGCGACAGCGACCTAGTTATATAAAGTAAGTTAATGTGAGGTAAAACAAGATGGCCATTCAAAAAATACTGGTAGTAGACGATTCTCCAACAGAACGCTATTTCCTGACCGATGTACTGGTGAAAAATGGTTTTTCAGTATCAACAGCTGAAAACGGTGAAGAAGCTCTGACAAAAATCAAGGCAGACAAACCACAACTGATTTTGATGGACGTAGTCATGCCAGGTCAAAATGGTTTCCAGATTACCCGTGCGATTGCCAAAGATCCGGACACACAAGACGTTCCGGTCATCATTTGCACCAGCAAAAATCAGGAAACCGACCGTATCTGGGGTCTGCGTCAGGGAGCGCGTGATTACCTGGTCAAGCCGATTGATCCGGCTGAGCTGCTGGCGAAGATTTCTGCCCTCGGCTAATCGGGATTTACAGCTTCATTTCTTGTACTTAAAATAAAAGATATCTTCGGATTGCCTCATGAATCAGACTGTGCGTGAACCTGCTGCAGCAAATCTGGAAGTTGTCAAAACTGATAAGGGTGTGCGTCGTACCCGCTTGCGTGAATTTCAGGCGCAGCTGTTGGAACGCATGCAGGCCGCCCAGCGCGGCGGTTATACCAAACTCAGTCAACTCGGCATTATGATAGGGCAGGGCCGCTATCTGCTGGATTTGCGTGAGGCCGGAGAAATCGTGACAGCCGGTGCCCTGACCAGGGTGCCGCTGACGCGTGACTGGTATATAGGATTGTCAAATATCCGTGGTAATTTGACTGGTGTCGTTGATCTGCCACGTTTTCAGGGTAAGGATGCGACCAAACTGGATAGCTCGTGCCGTATTGTGGCATTTGCACCCGGCATGGCATTCAATAGTGGTTTGTTGGTATCGCAGGTTCTGGGTTTGCGCGCTGTTTCAGAAATGGAAGAGCTGCCGCTGGAAACTGAGCATCTTGAAAATAAAGTCTGGCTGAAAAAGAAGTATCGTGACCGTGACGGCAATATATGGTTCGAACTCAGCCTGGCAATGTTGGTGCAGGATCAGGATTTTTTGCAAATAGGTTTATAGTCAGCATGCAACATTTAGCAGCAAGGCTGATAGCTTTTCAATCGTTTAGGAGACTTAGTAATGGCATTTAATCTACCGTTCTTGTCCAAAGGAAAAGAAGATCCGGAAATTGACGGAGCAGAAGGCACGGCAAGGTCGTTCGGGAATGCTGATTCGATTGAAATTGAAGAGGCAAGCAACGTCAAAATGCTGTCACCAGAAGCACCCGTGCATGCTGCGTCGGCAGAAGTTCCGGCCGTGAAGCAGGAAGCTCCGGCAGACGCGACCTTCATTGGTGATGCGCTCGAAAAAGGTGGCGATATTCGTCTGCCTATTATTGGCCGCATGTCCTTGCAGCAGCAGATGCGTATCCTGTCCATCATCATGGCGCTAGCCTTGTTGATGGGTGCGGTATTCGTGTGGCTGAATGCCAATCAGTCTGCCCTCATTTCTACCCAGGCGCAGATCGCCGGTGAGGCACTGATGCACTCGCAGCGTATCGGTAAAGCAGCGCCGAATGCGATTCAGGGTAACGTCGAAGCGTTTAAACAGCTGAAAGACAGCCGTGCCGAGATGAACAACGATTTGACGATACTGTTGAACGGCGGTAATTATCAGGGCCGTAGTGTTGACCGTGCTGATTCAAGCCTGGAACCAGTCGTCAAGGAAGCGCAAAAAGCCTGGGGTAATTCCAACAAGGCTGCGGAAACGATCCTGAATCGTCAGAAAGAATTGACTGGTTTCGGTCAGACCCTGCAAAAAATGAATGCCCTGTCACCATTGCTGCTGGAACTGACAGAACAGATTTCCACCCTGAAAGTACAGGGCGGTGGTTCTGCGCGTGAAATTAATGCTGCCGGTCAGCTGGTCATGTTGACCCAGCGTTTGGGTCGTAGTGCGAATGAATTCCTGACTTCCGAGGGTGTTAATCCTGAAACGGCGTTCTTGCTGGGTAAGGATACGAATACTTTCCGTGACCTGGTCGATGGCTTCCTGAAAGGTAGCGATGTATTGCGCCTGACAGCAACCAAAGATGCAGATACACGCGACAAGCTCACAGAACTGCAAAAAACGTTTAGCGAATACCAGGTGTTTGTATCCAGCATTCTGGGTAACCTGCAAAACTTCATTGCTGCCAAACAGTCGGAACAATTGCTGTTTAATGAAAATGAAGATTTGAAAAACAAACTCAATAAACTGCAAAAAAACTATACCGCCCAACAGGATTCCACCAGTATTTCATTCTGGCTGATGCTGGTCAGCGCCGTCGTTGCCTTGCTGGCTGCGGTTGGTGTTGCGCTGGTACTGTTGCAGGATAGCCGTAACCGTGCGAAAGAGGCGAACGAACGCCGTCTGGAAGCCGGTGCACAGATGATGCAGGCGCAGAAACAAGAGGAAGAAGCGAAAGCTGCCAACGATCAGAACCAGGCTGCGATTTTGCGACTGATGAATGAATTGCAAGAGGTTGCGGATGGTGACTTGACAGTTCAGGCGACGGTTTCCGAAGATATCACGGGCGCGATTGCCGACTCGGTTAACTATACGGTGGAAGAGTTGCGCGGTCTGGTTGGTCGTGTAACGACGACAGCAGAACAGGTTACGTCAGCGTCCAATCAGGCGCAAAATATTTCTACCGATTTGTTGAATGCTTCTGAACAGCAATCACGTGAGATCAGTGATGCCGGTCAGGTGGTTTTGACGATGGCGGCAGATATTACCGACGTATCCCGCTCTGCGAATGAATCTGCTGAGGTTGCGCGTCAATCGGTTGCGGCGGCGGAACAAGGTGCGCATGCGGTGGAAAACGCGATCAAGGGTATGAACGAGATTCGCGAACAAATCCAGGAAACTTCCAAACGTATTAAACGACTGGGTGAATCTTCCCAGGAGATTGGTGAGATCACTGAACTGATTTCCGACATTACTGAACAAACCAACGTTCTGGCGCTGAATGCGGCGATTCAGGCGGCATCTGCCGGTGAAGCGGGTCGAGGCTTCTCGGTGGTTGCGGAAGAGGTTCAGCGTCTGGCGGAACGTTCGGCTGAAGCGACCAAGCAGATTGGTGCGCTGGTGCGTACGATTCAAACGGATACCCATGACGCGGTTGCCGCGATGGAAAAATCCACTCAGGGTGTGGTTGAGGGAGCGAAACTGTCAGATGCGGCCGGTACGGCGCTGTCTGAAATCCGTAGCGTTTCCAACCGTCTGGCGGAACTGATTCAAGGCATCTCGCTGGCGACGGAACAACAGGCGACATCAGCTAACGGCGTGGCACAAAATATTCAGCATATTTTGACGATCACCGAGCAAACCCAGCATGGTACGCAGCAAACTGCGGTTTCCATTAAGGAATTGTCCATGCTGGCTGAAGAACTCAAGAACTCTGTGTCACGGTTCCGGGTTGCTGCCTGATTTTCACGCCCCGGTTGTGAGAGTGAACTGTAACAGTGAAAAGCGAAGTGCCTGCCATGTGCGCGCCGACCAGTGCTGTGTTGCAAATACTCGCGATAGCCCCACTATCGCTACGTTTTGCGCCTTGCTCTGGTTCGCCGGGCAAATGCCCTTCACTTACGCTTTCAACTGTTCTAGTCCACTAGCTGCAACCCTATCATATTTGCACGGTAATGAACTGCGGTTCATTACCCCTGAGTTTGCGGAGTACGCATGACATCCGATTTTTCAAAATCGCCAGATCTTCCACAGGAGCAGTTCGACATCGGGCCGCTTTCCTGGGTGATGGGAGAAGTGCGGGAAGCTATCACGAACGCTGGGAAGATGCTCAAAGATGCGCTTGCCCAAGATGCTGAAACCCGCCCGACGACCATTTTGCATGCGAAAAGTTATCTGCATCAGGCCCATGGTGCCTTGCAGATTGTTGATATCGATGGTGTATCCGTCGTTACCGAAACCATAGAAGAATTACTCGAACGTCTGCAAAGCGGTCAGCTGGAAATGACACCAGCGCATGTTGAAGTCATCGTTGATGCTTTCCATGCAGTCTTGCGTTATCTCGAAGATCTGTTATCCGGCTCTCCGCATCAACCGGTGCGCCTGTTCCCTTACTACCGAGGTTTGCTGGAATTGAAGGGTGCGGAAAGAATTCACCCTGCCGATTTGTTTTTTCCTTCGCTGTACGCCAAGGAACAGATACCCGAGCTGGCTGTCAGTAGCAAACCATCTGTCATCCATATCGCTACATTGCGTCAGCGCTTTGAAAAATTGCTGTTGACCGTATTGACCAGCAAAGACAAGACACAACAGAGCATTGCTGCGCAATCCATGCATGATCTGTTGTCGGAGATTGAACAAGGCCAAAGCAATTCCCAGGCAAAAGCATTCTGGGTGGTTATGCGTGCTTTTGTTGATTCCGTCGGCCATGCTGGTTTTGAAAGCAATCAACAACACGCGAAACAGATATTTGGGCGCATCAATTTACAGATACGTCGTCTGGTGGAAGGGGCTACAGCCATTCCTGAGCGTTTGCTGTGCGATACCCTGTTTTTCCTGGCGCAGGTTGAATCCCCGTCACCATTTGTAGCCCGCATACGCAAGGCCTATCAACTGGATAACACGGTTCCTGCTGATTATGACCAAAAAAATTATGGTCAGATCACTGCCGGTGCGCAAACAACGGCAAAAGAACAATTGTCTGCCGTCAAGAATTTGTGGGGCAGAATTGCCAATGGCGAAAATGGCCTGGCAGACAAGTTCTCTCAAAAAATGAATGACCTGTCAGAGACCGGTGCCGGTTTGAATGCGCCAGCTCTGTCCAAATTGTTGCGTGAACTGAACGGAATAGCCCGCAGTGTGGCGCATTCGCCAGATGGCAGCAAAATGGGTCTGGAACTGGCAACCAGTCTGCTGTTTGTTGAGCATGCGCTGGACAATGTGACACGTTTGCCGTCAAATTTTGCCGAACGCGCCGAAGAAATTACCAAACGCCTGCTGTCTGTTGTATCTGGTCAGGTACCGCAAACCCAGTCCAGCTGGATGGGTGAAATTTCGCGCGAAGCGCAGCAACGCCAGACCGTTGGTGTGCTGGTATCTGAGATGCAGTCAAGCTTGCGTCATATAGAAAAAATTCTGGACGAGTATTTCCGCACACCTGCCAATAAAGATACCCTGAAACCGATCGATGGCGTCTTGCATCAGGTTGGTGGTGCGCTTGCCATCCTGGATCAGGATGATGCCATGGCTGCCGTAGAACATACGCGCCAGCTGATTGCGCAATTTGCGAATCAGGAAGAAGGCGATGCGACTGCCCAGGGAGATGCGCAAGTAGCTGCCCATCAAAATGTGGCACAAAACATTGGTGCGCTGTCCTTCTTCATTGAAACCTTGCAGTCGCAGCCGGATACCGTCAAGAAAAAATTCAGCTTCGATCATGAAGCAGGCGTGTTCCGCTCCAATTTGCTGGAAGCACAGGCCGCCAAAGAATTGCTGCCTAGTGCCGACATCCATCTGCCGGAAGAAGAAACGGCACATGAGTCAGTACTTGAGAAGCAGCAAGCAGCACATGAACTGCCGCATTCACACGACCTGGCTTTGGCCAGCGAAGAAGCCAGCAAGGCAGAAGCCTTGCCAGAACTGGTCGCTACCACCATACAGGTGGCTCCGGCAGAAACAGTTGCTGCGCCAGTTGAAGACACGGCCGAAGCGGATGATGCAATCGATGCCGAATTGCTGGAAATCTTCCTGATGGAAGCAGAGGAAGTCCTGGCGTTTGTCCAAGATACCCTGCCTCTGTCCAGAAAAGATCCGGACAATCAGGAATATCTGACCAGCCTGCGTCGCTCTTTCCATACACTCAAGGGCAGTGGCCGCATGGTTGGCCTGAATGTGTTTGGCGAAGCAGCGTGGAGCATAGAACAGGTCATGAACCTCTGGTTGTCAGAGTCTCGTGATGGCGAAGAGAGTTTATATTCACTGCTTGAACACACTTCAAGCGAAATGGTGCTGTGGGTAGAAGAGCTGAAACTGAATGGCACTTCACCACGCACGGGTGCCCGTATTGTCGCGGCGGCTGAACGTGTCAAGGCTGGTCTGGGTTACACCGATGAGCCGGAAGTACCTGCTGTAGCTCAGGTGGCCGCAGTGGAACCCATTATTGAACCGGTCGCTGAGCCAGTGCCAGTTGCGCAGCCTGTCACTGAGCACAAGGTGGAAGAAGCGCCTGTGCCAGAACTGGCCGTCACACCAGAAGAAGCACATGTGATCGAAGCGCTGGCCTTGCCAGTTGTGGAAGAGTTGCCGGTAGTTGTTGATGAAGTCCTCACTGCTGCTCCACTGGAACTGGCTGAATTTGATGCGTTGCCAGTGGCAGACCTGGGCATAGCCGTTAGCGAAACAGTGGCTGAAGAAATCCCTGCCATATTTGATACGTCAGGAACGCCTAAAACGCCAGAAGCGATCCACGTACCAGATCTGCATGTTGAAGCCATACATCCAGAAGCGCTTGCTGAAGTTGCTGCTGACCTGGTGAGCGCAGACCTTGCTCACGATGAGCACCTGTCAGAACCACTGTTGCAGGCTGAAGATTTGTTGGCCCTGCCGGTTGCAGAAACACTGACCCTGGATGTATTGCCAGTCGAAGAAGAGTTGCCAGCGGTGAGCAGCGAGATATTGCTGCCTGACGTAGCCGATACAGTCGTTGCTGAATCGCTGGTGTCAGAGGACATCCTCAGTATAAACGACACCCCGGTTCCGGAAGAAATTACAGCCCTGGCTGATGTGACACCAGCCGATGTTGCTGAACTGCCTGTTGAGGTACCTGTGGTACCTGAGGTACCTTACGTAGCAGCCGTCGTAGAGGCTGAAACAGTGCTTGAGCACGCACCGGTAGAAGTTGCGACTGCACAAATCATAGAATTCCCCGATTTGTCGGCACCGATATCCGATGTTGACGACAACGTCAAACGCATTGGTGATATCGAAATCAGCTTGCCTTTGTATTCCATCTACATGGCAGAGACCGATGAAATCGTGCGCTTCCTGGTGCAGGATTTTGCTGAATGGCGGCATGAACCGCATCGCCATGTGTCCACCCACGCGATCCATGCCAGCCATTCGCTGGCCGGTAGTTCGGCCACGGTAGGATTGAAGCCCTTGCAAGAACTGGCGCATAGCCTGGAATTCGTCCTGCAACGTCTGGAACGTCATCCGGTTACCCTGTTTGACAATGAATATGACGTGCTCGATCATTCGCTGGAATCGGCCAAACGCATGCTGCAAAAGTTTGCCTTGTCCGAAATGGCAGCGCCTGCACCTGAAGATATCCGTGAACTTGAACGTCTGTTGCAGGCCGTTATCGAGCGCTCCAACGCGGGCGTGGATGAAGAGTACCTGACTTCGACCAATGAAAAATTGGACCTGGACATCTTGTCTCAGGGCGAAGACGCGATATCACTGGACGAACTGGCAGCGTCTGCCGATGCCGATATGCTGCCGGCAGAAGTCCTGGCATTGCCGGAGGCAATCAGTGCCGATGTTGTCAGCGAGCCTTTAGTGGCAGTACCACTGGAAGAAGCGGCGGAAGAATTGATCGCTGCGCCGCTGCCTGAAGAATTTGAACCTATAGAAGCATTGCCTGTTGCGGATGAAGTTTCCCTGTCCTTGGCAGAAGAACAGGTTCTGGCGACACCGGTCATTGAAGCGGAACCTGTAGTACCAGAATTGGTGCTGGTTGACGTTGCAGCAGCTTTGCCTGAAGTAACCGGGGTGTCGGATATTCCCGTCCTGCAAGACGCACCAGAAATGCCTGCGCATGTTGAAGTTGAGCATGCTGCGGTCCAGGAAGCCTTGCCAGAAACAGAAGTTGCTGCTATTGCTGCCATTGCTGTAATTGAAGAACCGCAAGCTCCAGTGGCTACAGTTGCTCCTGTGGTCTCAACTGTAGCAACGGCACCGGTCGTCCAGCCAGTGATGCCAGAAGCTGTTGCTGTCAATGAATATGTACCTGCAATTGCAGATCAGGGTATCCAGATCAAAGATGATCTGGATATGGATCTGTTGCCAGTCTTCATAGAAGAAGGTAACGATCTTTTGCCTATGGTCGGACAATTGCTGCGCTCCTGGCAGCAGCAGCCGGACGACAGTGCCATTCCACAATCCATAGCCCGTCTGATGCACACCATCAAAGGTAGTGCAAGGATGGCCGGCGCGATGGGGCTGGGTCAGCATATCCATGACATGGAATCGCGTATCGAAAGTCTGATGCATGGCGGTAGTGCAGTGCGCGCCTCTTTGCTGGATGACTTGATGGCACGCCATGATCACAGCATGCACTTGTTTGATCGCCTGATCCATCCGGAAGCCTATGCAGCACCGGCACCAGTTGATGCTGTGCTGACCACTGCGCAAGAACTGGATCAGTTCCAGGATCAGTTGGCAGCCAACACCTTAGAGCAGCCTGTTGTTAAAAATGAGCTGGTCAATCTGACGCCGGTCGTGCCGGTCATGACACGTTCTTTGCCATCGGCCGCAGCACCCGCAGCCAATACACCGGCAGCAACTGGTGCACAAGCTACCCTGGTGCGTGTACGCGCCGATATCCTGGATCGCCTGGTCAATCAGGCCGGTGAAGTATCGATCTCGCGTTCACGTCTGGAAAATGAAGTCAGTACCTTGCGCTCGTCCCTCAGTGAATTGACAGAAAACGTCAATCGCCTGCGCGACCAGTTGCGTGAAGTCGAAATTCAGGCGGAAACACAGATCACTTCACGCATGGCGCACTCTGCCGACCGTGAATTTGATCCGCTGGAATTTGACCGCTTTACCCGCCTGCAAGAGCTGACCCGCATGATGGCCGAAAGCGTCAGCGATGTGGCCACCGTGCAGACCAATCTGACCCGCACCATTGATGGCGCATCGAACGATCTGTTGGTACAGGCACGTTTGACGCGTGATCTGCAACAGGATCTGATGCGTGTGCGTATGATCCCGTTCGCCAGTATTTCCGAACGTCTGTATCGCGTGACGCGCCAGACTTCCAAAGAAGTCGACAAGCGCGTGAATCTGGATATTCGCGGTGCGACGGTGGAAATGGATAGGGGCGTTCTGGAAAAAATGGCCGGTCCATTTGAGCATTTGTTGCGTAATGCGATTGTCCACGGTATTGAAACCCGTGAACAACGACGCAACAATGGTAAGGAAGAAACCGGCGAATTGCTGATTGAAATCCGTCAGGAAGGTAACGAAGTCGTGATCCGCTTCAGCGATGACGGTCAGGGCCTGAACCTGGCACGCATCCGCGAAAAAGCCCTGTCGGTTGGTTTGATCACGAATGACGATAATCCTGGTGAGCTGGAAACAGCCAACATGATTTTTGAGCCTGGCTTCTCGACTGCCACCGAAATTACCGAACTTGCCGGCCGTGGTGTTGGTATGGACGTGGTGCGTTCTGAAGCTGCCTCGCTTGGTGGTCGCGTTGAAGTGACTACCAACGAAGGCAAGGGTGCAGAATTTACTATCCGCCTGCCTTTGACACTGGCCGTAACCCAGGTGGTATTGCTGAGTTCCGGTGGCCGCACTTTCGCCGTACCGTCGGTACTGGTTGAACAGGTACAGCAATTGAAATCGAATGCACTTGCCAATGCCTATAACGAAGGTGCTGTCATGTGGCAGGGCCAGCGTGTGAGCCTGTATTACCTGTCTTCCATGTTGGGGCAGGATGATGCGACACCGATCACGCAGCAATACACACCTTTGCTGATCATGAAAAGTGGTGGTGAAAGGGTTGCCATCCACGTTGATGATATCGTTGGTAACCGCGAGGTCGTGGTTAAAAACATTGGCCCGCAACTGGCGCGTATGACAGGTATTGCCGGTGCTACGGTACTGGGTTCCGGTGAGATCGTGTTGATTCTGAACCCGGTTCCACTGGCACACAGGATGGAACACGAACACGCCCGCCTGCAACATCTGGGTGCTGAAGCTACGCCTGATCTGGGTGCCGTGGCCAACCTCCATGCACCGACGGAAGTGACGCAGGTCAAGTCTGAGCCAGTGCAGGGTCTGCGTACCCAGCATACTGTCATGGTGGTTGATGATTCCCTGACTGTACGTCGCGTCACCCAGCGTTTGCTGGTGCGTGAGGGTTATCAGGTTATCCTGGCGAAAGATGGTATTGATGCGCTGGAACAACTGCAATCGGTTACGCCTGACGTTATGCTGGTGGATATTGAAATGCCACGCATGGATGGTTTCGATCTGACGCGTAACGTACGCAGCGATTCACGTACCAGTCATATTCCTATCATCATGATTACTTCACGTACTGCGGACAAGCATCGTAATTATGCGAAAGAACTCGGTGTGAATGAGTACTTTGGTAAGCCTTATCAAGAGGATGATCTGTTGGGGGCGATTATGGGGTTTGTGGGTAAGGATGCGGCGGTGATCGTGTAAGTTAAGCTGCCGGCTTATAGCTACTAGAAAAGCAGAGAGTGATCTCTGCTTTTTTTGTTTTTGTCTTGTATTCGTCTTCGCTTGTGTTTGTATTTTTTAGCTTTTAGTTTTTAACTTCTAGTTCCTAGTTTCTAGTCTCTAGTCTCTAGTCTCTAGTTTCTAGTTCCTATGCGGTTAGCAATGCACATGAATTGAATGACCGTAAACTTGGTAACGTCGCTCCAGCGTGTTTTTGGCTGGAGCCCAGTGGCGTTCGTTGCATACTTGAGTCTTTATTGAAGCGATTGCCCTTCGTAGAACCAAGCCGGGTCTCGGCCCGGCGGCCGAGATACTTTCTTTTGCGTCGCCAAAAGCAAGTATCCAAAGAAAAGGCGACCGCAGACTTGCCCTTCGGGTGCTTACGCTACGCTTCAGCACAATTTGTGCATCACAAAAAATGGGAAAGCTTCGAAACTCGCTTCGCTCAAACACGAAGCTTTCTGATCCATTTTCTGTGACGCACAAATTGCAGCGTCCCAAGCGGATTAAAGTCAAAAGCAACTTCAAAACCAACTTCAAAACCAACTTCAAAACCAACAGCAACCCCAAGATCAAAACCAACAACTGCAAATTGCTACAGGTATAGATTGGGTAGCTCTCTAGTTTTACTCATCCCCCTCATGCGTAGCCACCTTCTTCACCACAGCATACCGCGTCAAAGTTTGCTTGCGTGCCACGTCGTGTTCGACAACTGGAAACGGGTAATCCCTGCCTATTTTGACCCCAGCCTGCTCCAGCAGTAGCGGTGCGGCTTTCCATGGTGCATGGATGCTGCGTTTGTCCAGTTTGGCCAGTTGTGGCAGGTAGCGTTTGATGAACTTGCCTTCGGCGTCGAATTTTTCTGATTGGGTGATGGGATTGAAAATGCGGAAGTAAGGCTGGGCGTCGCAGCCGGAGGAGGATGCCCATTGCCAGCCGCCGTTGTTGGCGGACAGGTCGAAGTCGTTCAGGTGTTCGGCGAAATAGGCTTCGCCGCGGCGCCAGTCTATGCCCAGGTCTTTGATCAGGAAGCAGGCGGTGACCATGCGCAGACGGTTGTGCATATAGCCGGTCTGGTTCAGTTGCAGCATGGCGGCATCGACCAGCGGGTAACCGGTGCGGCCTTCGCACCACGCGCTGAAATGGGCGTCGGCCTGGGGGCCGGTTTCCCACCGTATGGCATCGTAATCGGGTTTGAAGGAACGGCTGGCGACATGTGGGTGGTGGTGCAGGATCATGAAATAAAAATCACGCCAGATCAGTTCAGATAACCAGATTTCGGCACCGCGATTGGTGGCAATGCGCATTTGCTGTATGGCTTCCTGCACCAGATGACGGATGGAGATGGTGCCGAAGCGCAAATGTACTGAGAGGTAAGACGGTCCCTTGATGGCTGGGAAGTCGCGTGACTGGTCATACAGCTTCATGCGTCCCAAAAAATCATCCAGCAACTGGCTGGCACCTGTCATGCCGGCGGCAACCGGCATGCGTCTTTCAGCGGCAGCAGGAAAGCCCAGTTCCCCCAGACTGGGTATGCCGCTTGCGGCTGGCCGGACTAGCTTATGGGCATATTTTTCTATGGGGTAAGCACGTGAATAAAAATCGCTGGTATCTGGATAAAACTTTTTCAGCCAGGCATTTTTATACGGTGTGAATACCGAAAATGGTGTGCCTGCCAGGGACAAGACTTCTTCTTTTTCAAAGATGACCTGATCTTTGTAGCTGAAGAAAGCGCAGTTGCTTGCTAATAAACTTTGCTCTACGGTCGCGTCACGCAGCTTCGCCTGTGGTTCATAGTCGCGGTTGGTGAACACGGCATCAACGCCCAGTTCACGGGCCAGTCGCGGTATTTCCTCTTCTGCCAGGGCATGGCGCACAATCAGGCCACCACCCATCTGTTCCAGCGACTGTGCCAGCTCGCCCAGGCTTTCATGAATAAAAGCGACGCGTCTGTCGTTGTCTGGTAAATCATTTAATATTTTTTCATCAAAAATGAAAGCACAGAAGACGCTGTCACTTTGCCGCAAGGCATGATGCAGCGCTGCATGGTCAACATTGCGCAAATCCCGCCTGAACCAGACCAGGGAACGTTGAAAACGAAGTTTATTTTCTTGCATGAAAGAAATCTGTTGAGCTAAATGAACTAAATGGGGAGAGGTGTAAAGTGTGACTAAAACACGATATGGCACCTTAGCACACATCGAAAAAGCACGCTAAAAATGCTAAAATGCGGTTATGGCGAAGCAAACAAAATCCCTACATACCAATCTGCACGATGAGGCAACGCAGTCTGCATCACTGACTGCCAAACACAAGTTCAAAGTGAAAACTGAAGACGATGCCAATTTGGAATTGAATCTGACGAATCATTTCCTGATCGCAATGCCCTCCATGCTTGACCCCATTTTTGGCGGCACGGTTATTTACCTGTGCGAACATAGCCCACGCGGTGCCATGGGCATGGTCATCAATCGCCCTACGGATTTAACGGTGGCTGGCCTGTTTGACCGCATAGACCTGAAGCTGGAAATCATCCCCGATTCGCACCCCATAGGCAAGCGCCCGGTCATGTTTGGTGGCCCGGTGCAGGATGACCGTGGTTTTGTGTTGCACACGCCGCCTGGCAAATATTCATCTTCCCTCAAGGTAACAGATGATATTGCCTTTACCACTTCAAGAGATGTGCTGGAAGCCGTCGCTGCCGGCGACGGACCGGAACAGGTGCTCATCAGTGTCGGTTATGCCGGCTGGAGCGCCGGTCAGCTGGAACAGGAAATCCTGGCGAATGGCTGGCTGACTGTGGCCGCTGACGCCAGCATCATGTTTAACCTGCCTATGGAAGAGCGCTTTGCTGCTGCCATCAAACTGCTGGGCATCGACCCCATGATGCTGGCTGCCGATGCGGGGCATGCCTGATGGCTGCGAGTGACGGAACCGTCCTTGCATTTGACTTTGGTTTGAAACGCATAGGCGTTGCCGTTGGAAATACCTTTCTGCGCCAGGCAGAAGCACTAAGCATTATTCACGCGCCCACCAACGACGGCAAATTTGCCGAAATCAGCCGTTTGATTGAACAATGGCAACCCGTACTCTGCGTGGTTGGCCTGCCCATGCATCCTGATGGCGCAGACAATGAAATGACACAGCGCTGCAAGCGTTTTGCCAATCAACTCAATGGCCGCTTCAATGTGCCGGCCGTACTGGTGGATGAACGCTATTCTTCCGCCGTGCTGGATGCGCGACGCGGTGAATTTTTCGACGACGATGCAGCTGCCCTTATCCTGCAACAATATTTTGATGAAACGCCATGACTTCTTCTCACCTCAGCCTGGATGCAGAAGCACTGTACCAGCAACTTTTGAATCAGATACGGCCCCATGCCGCAGTACAGGACCATCTTGCCATTGTCGGCATTTATTCTGGCGGTGCCTGGATCGCCGAACGCCTGGTGACTGATCTGGGTCTGAAAGACAAGGCCGGTTTCATTGATGTATCCTTTTATCGTGATGACTATGCGGCCAAGGGCCTGCATGCTGAGGTCAAACCCACCCATATCCCCTTTGATGTGAATGGTGCCCACATCATCCTGGTGGATGATGTGTTGTACACCGGTCGTACCACCCGTGCTGCGATCAACGAATTATTTGATTATGGTCGCCCGGCCCGCATCATGCTGGCAACCCTGGTTGATCGCGGTGGCCGTGAATTGCCGGTTGCTGCCGACTTTGTTGCCTACGCTGCCCCATTTGAACCCGCCGTCTCTGTCAATCTGCAGCGTGCAGACGATGGCACACTCAGCATCTCTATTGACCATGCATAATCCCCAGCTCAATAAACACGGCGAACTTCAGCACTTGCTGACCATAGACGGCTTGCCGAAAGCCATCGTCAACCATATCCTGGATACCGCTTCTTCCTTCGTCAGTGTCAGCGACAGGGAAGTCAAGAAAGTGCCGCTGATGCGTGGCAAAAGCGTGTTCAATTTGTTCTTTGAAAATTCCACGCGTACCCGCACCACGTTTGAAATTGCCTCCAAACGTTTGTCCGCGGATGTCATTAATCTGAATATCGCTGCGTCCAGTACCAGCAAGGGTGAATCCCTGCTCGATACCATAGACAACCTGGCGGCCATGCATGCCGACATGTTCGTCGTGCGCCATGCGACATCCGGCGCGCCTTTCCTGATCGCCAAACATCTGAACGACACCAGACAGCATCATGTGCATGTGGTGAATGCCGGCGATGGTCGCCATGCCCACCCTACCCAGGGTTTGCTCGACATGTACACCATACGCCACTACAAAAAAGACTTTACCAACCTGACGGTAGCGATTGTTGGTGACGTCCTGCACAGCCGTGTGGCGCGTTCTGACATCCATGCACTGACCACGCTGGGCGTGCCGGAAGTGCGCGTCATTGGTCCGCGTACCCTGTTGCCCGGTGGGCTGGAGCAAATGGGCGTGCGTGTGTTCAACAACATGAACGAAGGTCTGAAAGGCGTCGACGTCATCATCATGTTACGCCTGCAAAATGAACGCATGAGTGGGGCTTTGCTGCCCTCGGCACAGGAATATTTCAAGAGCTATGGCCTGACACCAGAACGTCTGGCGCTGGCCAGGCCAGGTGCCATCGTCATGCATCCGGGGCCGATGAACCGTGGTGTGGAAATTGATTCAGCCGTGGCCGATGGTCCACAGGCAGTCATCCTGCCGCAGGTTACGTTTGGTATTGCCGTGCGCATGGCCGTCATGAGCATCGTGGCTGGTAACAGCGGCGGGGTATGAGGAAACTATGAAAATACATATCAGGAATGGCCGCGTGATTGACCCGGCAAGTGGAACAGATGCAGTACAGGATGTATTTATCGCCGCTGGCAAAGTTGTTGCCATCGGTCAGGCACCTGCCGACTTTATTGCCAATAAAATTGTCGATGCCACTGGACTGGTAGTGGCACCTGGTCTGGTCGACCTCAGTGCCCGCCTGCGTGAACCTGGCTTTGAATACAAGGCCACACTGGAATCCGAATTGCAGGCCGCCATGCGCGGTGGTGTCACCAGCCTGGTTTGCCCGCCGGATACCGACCCGGTGCTGGATGAATCTGGTCTGGTCGAAATGCTCAAGCAAAGAGCGCGCATGCAAAACAAGGCGCATGTGTATCCGCTGGGAGCGCTGACTGTCGGCCTGAAGGGAGAATCCCTGACTGAAATGGCGGAACTGACAGAGGCCGGTTGCATCGGTTTTTCACAGGCTGAAGAAACCATCGCCAATACCAATACTTTGCAAAGGGCGCTGGATTACGCCAGCACCTTTGGCTTCACGGTATGGTTGCGTCCACAAGATGCATACATAGGCAAAGGTGGTGTGGCGCATAGTGGTCCATTGGCATCACGCCTGGGTTTGTCTGGCGTGCCCGTCATGGCCGAGACGATTGCCCTGCACACCTTGTTTGAACTCATGCGCGCTACCAATGCCAAAGTGCACCTGTGCCGTATTTCTTCCGCTGCCGGTCTCGATCTGATACGCAAAGCCAAGAAAGAAGGCTTGTCTCTGACCTGTGACGTCGGTGCCCATCATGTACACCTGACTGATGCGGATATTGGCTTCTTCGATTCGAATGCACGTCTGACGCCACCTTTGCGCAGCCAGCGTGACCGCGATGCCATCAGCGCGGCATTGAAGGATGGCACGATAGATGCTATCTGCTCCGACCATACACCAGTCGATGATGATGAAAAATTGCTGCCTTTTGCTGAAGCTTCACCTGGCGCAACTGGTCTGGAATTATTGTTGTCGCTGGCACTGAAATGGGCAGAAGACAGCCGCGGTGAAGTCAGCCTGACCCTGGCCTTGTCGAAGATCAGCCAGCATGCTGCCAGGGTGGCAGGTGTGCCTGCCGGGCAAATCGCGGTTGGGCATGCCGCCGACATTTGCATCTTTGATCCGGCTACACGCTGGAAGGTGGAAGCAAAAGCCCTCGCCAGCCAGGGCAAGCATACGCCTTTCCTCGGTTATGAATTGCCTGGTGTGGTGAAGGCAACGATCGTGTCAGGGCATGTGGCGTTTGATACTTTGCATTGATGTAGCGATCACGGGTCAGACAGTTTTCTGAATTCTGAAGATGTAGATTCACTACGCTATTTGGGCAAAAAAACGGTTTGTAGGGAGTATGGTTGTGCCGTACTCCCGTTTGTTTTATTGCGATTGATTTTTTTTATTCTTACCCTGTATGGGTATGAGCGAGTTGGGCATGATCGTTTGGCATTTTTTCCGGGTATTCATTCATCTCATGGCAGGTTTGATGACTTGCGCAGTGGTCTTTCCGTTTGTCCATGATGACCGGCGTGATTATCTGGTGCGTCGCTGGTCGGTCAAATTGCTGGCCATCTGCACTGTGGATGTCGCTTTCAAAGATAAAAGCGAAGGGGCGGTGAATGCGTCTGCGATGATCGTTTCCAATCATATTTCCTGGCTGGATATTTTCGTGATCAATACCTTGCACCCTTGCCATTTTGTGGCCAAGTCAGATATCCGCAACTGGCCATTGCTGGGCTGGTTATGTGAGAAGGCCGGTACGATTTTCCTGGTGCGTGGCCGGCAGCGCGATGTGCGTCGTATTTATGAAGGCCTGGTACATCAGATACAAGCGGGCAAGCGTATTGCTTTTTTCCCTGAAGGTACGACAACTTCACAGGGCAATGTGCTGTCGTTTCATGCCAATCTGTTTGAAGCCGCGATAGAAGCGCATGTGCCTGTGCAACCCTTTGTTGTGCGCTATCTTGATGCCCAGGGGCAGTTTCATTCTGCGGCTGACTTTATTGGCGACATGACTTTTGCCGAGAGTATGCGCATCATCTTGCTGGCGCCGCGCATGACAGCTGAACTGGTGCGCCTACCCACCATTCCTACCGACGGTGCACACAGGCGTGATGTCGCCAAACTGGCGCGCGCTGCCGTGATGCAGGAACTGGGTGTCACTGAGGCTTAGCCCGGCTTTTGCTGTTGCGGGCAATCTATCTGTACCAGGTCGCGGTCTTCCAATGCAACCGCCGTCAATTTGCCACCCCAGACGCAGCCAGTGTCCAGACTGATCAGATTGTGGCGCAATACCAGTCCCAGGGTGGACCAGTGACCGAAAACCATGGTGCTGTCTTCTGTGGCTCTGGGTAAATCAAACCATGGTGCAAAGCCGTCAGGTGCTGCACCCGCGCCATCCTTGGTGGCAAAATCCATCTTGCCGTCAGCGCTGCAAAAACGCATGCGTGTCATTGCATTGATGATGCAGCGGTAACGTGCATAGCCCTGTAAATCATCTTGCCAATGGTCAGGTGTGTTGCCATACATATTTTGCATCAGGTCCAGCCAGTCGGGTGCGCGCAAGCGGGTTTCCACTTCCTTTGCCAGGCTTAGTGCCTGCGTTGCTGACCATTGCGGAAAGACGCCCGCATGCACCAGCAAGTGATTGCTCTTGAAAATGGCCAAAGGCCGTTGTCGTAACCAGTGCAGCAATTCATCACGGTCCGGTGCCTGCAAGATGTCATCCAGGGTATCGCTGCGGTGGGGCGAGCGTATGCCGTGGGCAACAGCCAGCAAATGCAGGTCATGGTTACCCAGCACGCTTTCGGCGCGACCACTTTGTTGCAGGCTGCGTATCAGACGCAGGCTTTCCAGTGACTGTGGGCCACGGTTCACCAGATCGCCGGCGAATAGATAATAAGCCCGGGGTGAACGCGCCTCTATCTTGTCCAGCAGGGTTTGCAACTGTTCGGCGCAGCCTTGTATGTCGCCGATGAAATAGGTTTTGCTCATTGCTTTTTAGTGATCCGCACCCAGTCGCTTCGATTCGGAGCGGCTGATCAGGGCTTGCTGTTTTTGTTGCTCACGTACACTGGCAGTGATCATGGTCGGCCAACCTATCAGGTGTTGTTCGGCAATTTCTGCCAGGCCGCGCATCCATACCGGTGATTCATTCAGGCAGGGAATGTAGTTGAATTCCTTGCCGCCGGCCCGCAGGAAGTCTGTCTTCACTTCCATGGCGATTTCTTCCAGGGTTTCAAGACAATCGGCGATAAAGCCGGGGCAGATAACGTCTATGCGTTTGATGCCGTCTTTTGCCAGTTTTTGTACCGTCGGCGCAGTATAGGGCTGCAGCCATTCGGCACGTCCCAGGCGTGACTGGAAGGTAACGATATAGTCATCCTTGCCCAGGCCCAGCTTTTCAGCCAGCAGGCGGGCAGTTTTATAGCATTCGCAATGATAGGCATCGCCGCGCAGTAAAAATGCTTTTGGCAAGCCATGAAAACTCATGACCAGTTTTTCTGGACGGCCATGGCTTTGCCAGTGATCCATGACAGATACCTTCAATGCCTGAATATAGCCATCATGATCATGGTAGTTCTTGACGAAGCGTAGTTCGGGCATGTTCCTGACTTGCTGGTAATGCTGGACGACGGCATCAAAATTGGATGCCGTCGTCGTGCCGGAATATTGCGGATAAGCTGGCAAAATCAATATGCGTTCGCAGCCATCTTTCTTGAGCTTTTGCAAGACCTCAGGGATGGATGGTGAGCCATAGCGCATGGCATAGGCAACCTGAACCTCATGCCCGCGTTCACCCAGATAGCCCTTCAGCAGGGTGGCCTGTTTTTCGGTATGTATTTTCAGTGGCGAACCATCTTTGGTCCAGATCGATGCATATTTTTTTGCAGACTGGCCGGAACGAAACGGCAGGATGATGCCATGCAAGATCAGCCACCAGATCGGGCGTGGTACTTCAACCACACGCCAGTCCCATAAAAATTGTTTCAGGTAAGGGCGCACGGCCGATGCAGTAGGGGCATCCGGTGTGCCAAGATTGATCAGTACGACGGCGGTTTTAGTTATCTTGCCGTGGGAGTATTCAGGTTCTTTGAGGAAGCGCATGATATTTATTTTCTTAAGATGCCAGTAATTCTCTGGCGTGTTTGCGCGTAGTTGCCGTGATTTCTATGCCGCCCAGCATGCGGGCAATTTCTTCGACACGTTGTTTGCTGTCGAGTGCTTCAATTTGTGATGTGGTCTTGCCTTTGTGGCTGGCCTTGCTGACCTGGAAATGTTGATTGGCCTGGCTGGCGACTTGCGGCAAATGGGTGACGCACAGGACTTGCCGGTCTTGTCCCAGTCGTTTCAGCAAACGCCCGACCACTTCTGCTACGCCGCCGCCGATGCCGCTATCGACTTCATCGAAGATCAGGGTAGGAGTGGCAGTTGCGCCAGACGTGATAACCGAAATAGCCAGCGAGATACGCGCCAGCTCACCACCGGATGCCACTTTGGCCAGTGGCCGCGCCTGCACACCAGCGTGGCCAGCCACCAGGAATTCAATTTGTTCCAGCCCATAGGCGGCCGGTTCTACTGCGTGCAGAGCGATGGAAAAACTGCCGCCCCCCATGCTCAGATCTTGCATGGCAGCGGTGACCGCTGCACCCAGTTCTTTCGCCACTTTGGTACGTGCCTTGCTGAGCTTTTGCGCTATCTGCAAATAGCTTAGACGAGATTTTTCTTCCTGTGCTTTCAGGGCATCCATATCGCTGGCGTTCGACAACTGCTGCAGCTGTGCCGATAAAATGGCAAATTCTTCATGCAGTTTTTCTGGTGCGACATGAAAGCGCCGTGCCGTAGTATGAATTGCTTCGACGCGGTTTTCGACTGTGCGCAGACGTGCCGGGTCCAGTTCGGTGCGGCTCAGATAATCGTTCAGCGCATAAGTGGTTTCCTGCAAGTTGATGCAGGCAGAATCCAGTGCTTCAATGACGGGCTTTAAGGCGGCATCATAGTCCAGCAGTTTTTGCAGCTTGTGCTGAACCGCCGTTAACTGTGACAGTACAGGATGGTCAGATTCGGAAATCAGGGCGGCGGCTTCCTGCGCGCCTTCCAGCAAACTTGCAGCATGGGCCAGGCGACTATGTTCCTGAGTGATGTCTTCCCACTCACCGGGCTTGATCTGTAATTTGTCGAGTTCACCGACTTGCCATTCCAGCCTTTCACGTTCTTGCAAGACATTCTTGGCATTGGTTTCAAATTCTTCGCGTTGCTTGCTGAGGTTGCGCCAGGCCTTGTAGCGCAGACCGACTTCGCGTACCTGTTCTTCCAGCCCGCCCTGCATATCAAGCAGGGAACGTTGGGCCTCGGTTTTCAGCAAGGACTGATGTGCGTGCTGGCCATGGATATCCACCAGCAAATCACCGATCTCACGCAACTGGCTGGCGGTGGCGGTGATACCGTTGATCCAGGCTTTCGAACGTCCCGCATTGTCTACCGTGCGACGCAGTATCAGTTGCTGGTCGGGGTCGCTGAAATCATTGGCTTCCAACCAGATGTTCAGGTTGGCATTAGTGGCAAATTCGGCACTGACATCGGCCTTGGCGGCGGATTCGCGCACCATGCTGGCGTCGCCCCGGCCACCCAGTGCCAGGGTCAGGGCATCAATCAGTATGGATTTGCCGGCACCGGTTTCTCCGGTCAGTACGCTGAAGCCGGATGAGAATTCAAGTTCCAGCGTATCGACAATGACAAAGTCACGAATGGCAAGCGTGCGCAGCATAATGAACAGACAGTAATGATATGAAATGGATATGGATAAGAATGTATTTAATACAGCGACGAAACAGGATCAGCCGCTATTTTAGCAATACAGCTTGTGTACGTGTTTCAGTCGAGGTTTCAGTTCTGGTTTCAATTCAGTGCGCCTTCGACCGAAGGATATTCATTCCAGTGCAATTTTTCGCGCAGGGTATTGTAATAATTCCAGCCCTTGGGATGCAGGAAGGTCACTGTATGGGCGGAGCGGTTTACGATTATCCTGTCCTGGTGCATCAGGCTGGCAAAATTCTGCATGTCAAAGTTCAGGCTGATGTCACGTCCGGCCACGATCTCGATCACGATTTCGCTGCTGTCTGGCAAGACTATCGGACGGTTGGACAGGGCGTGTGGTGCAATCGGCACCATGGCAATGCCAGACAGGCTGGGGTGCAACAGCGGGCCACCGGCAGACAGGGCATATGCGGTGGAACCAGTCGGTGTAGACACGATCAAACCGTCAGAACGCTGGTTGTACATGAAATGGCCGTCGACTTCGACCCGCAGTTCCACCATGCCGGACCCGGCCCCGCGTGACACCACGATATCATTGAAGGCGACGCCGCTAAAAATCTGGTCACCATCACGTACCACGATGGCCTGTAGCAGACTACGGCGTTCGGATGCATATTTGCCATCCAGTATGTCGGTAATTGCAGGCACCATGCGGTCGAGTGCGATATCGGTAATAAACCCCAGACGACCCTGGTTGACACCTATCAGCGGGACGTTATACGGAGCCAACTGACGCGCGATGCCCAGCATGGTGCCATCACCACCGATGACGATGGCGGCATCGGCAGATTTGCCGATTTCAGGAACAGTCATGGTCGCGAACTGCGCCAGTTGCGGGTATTGCGCTGTTTCTGCCTCGATAACGACGTGATGTCCTGCTTGCTCCAGAAAGTTTGCCAGTTCGGTCATTGAATCCGCGATACCGGCGGCATTATATTTTCCAACAAGTGCAATGGTTTTGGCCTGGACAGTCATAAACAAGGTGGAGGTGACATGATGCCTCAGATTAGACCATAATTAAGCCAGGAATGAATCAATTGAGTGCACTTTATGACATTAAAAGCAGTTTTGCTGGATCTGGATGATACCTTGTGGCCTGTCGTGCCAGTAATACGCCATGCCGAAGCGGTGTTGCAGCAATGGATGCATGAACATGTACCCGTGGTCGCTCAAAATTACAGTGTGGAAAAACTGCGTGAACGCAGGAATATCCTGGTATCTGCCGATCCGCGTTTTCAATACGATTTGTGGGCGCTGCGCCATACCCTGCTCAGCGAAGTCTTTCAGGAACATGGCATACCGGCAGAAAAAGCCGATCATGCCATGGCCGTGTTCGCCGATGCCAGGAACAAGGTGGATATGTATGAAGACGTCAGGTCAGGCTTGCTGGCACTGGAAAAAAAGATAATCCTGGGCACGGTCTCGAATGGCTTCGCCGATTTGTCGGCCATTGGTATTGCCGGGCATTTCAAGGTATCGATAGCAGCTTACCGCTTTGGCTGTGCCAAGCCTGACCCACGGATCTTCCTGGCGGCCTGTGATGCGCTGCAAGTAGCACCGTCAGAAGTATTGTATGTGGGGGATGATTTGTTGCTGGATGTGCAAGGTGCGCAACAGGCTGGCCTGCAAGGTGGCTGGATGAATCGCAAGGGTTTGAAAATCGAGGATGAACGCCATATACATATCAGGCCGGATGCAGAATTTGCCAGCCTGCATGAGTTGGTACAGTGGATATGAAACTTTTAGGACTTACGCAAAACCGCCCCAACTGCGTTGTAGCGCCTAGTCGTACTAAAGTACTGTCTTCGTCGCTACGGTGTAGTCGGGGTTTCAGGCAACATGTTGCCTGCCGACATAACGAACATCCCCTACAAGGGATGTTTCCTAAAAGCGATAGCCTTGCTGGGACAATTTTGCGTAAGTCCTAACTTTTTATGTTCATTGCTGGCATGAACGCATAAAATGAAACTATGCAACTTGATATTCGCGCTCAAACCTTATTAAAAGCGCTGGTCGAACGGTATATCGCCGATGGCCAGCCTGTGGGCTCCCGCGCCCTGTCAAAAATTTCTGGCCTGGAATTGTCGCCAGCGACCATACGCAACGTCATGGCTGACCTGGAAGAGATGGGTTTTGTTGCCAGTCCGCACACGTCGGCGGGGCGTATACCTACGCCGCGTGGTTATCGGGTGTTTGTGGATAAATTGCTTACCGTGCAAGAGATCAGCGAAGTCGGTCTGGAGTCACGTCTGCAGTCGGGCATGTCGTCGCAGCCGCCGCAAAAACTGATCGCCAATGCCGCGCAGATACTGTCATCGCTGTCACAGTTTGCCGGTGTCGTCATGACACCGCGTACGGAGTCGATATTCCAGCAAGTTGAATTTTTACGCCTGTCGGAAAAGCGTATCTTGCTGGTAGTGGTGTCGCCTACCGGCGATGTCCACAATCGGCTGTTGCTGACCGATGTCGACTATAACCAGGGGCAGTTGGTGCATGCGGCCAATTACCTGAACCAGAATTTTGGTGGTTTAAGTTTTGCAGATGCCCGTAACCGCATCAACAACGAATTGCGGCAACTGCAAAATGATATGACCCGGCTGATGCAGGCAGCAGTGGAAGCGGGCAGTGATGCCATGGATGAACATAGCGACGAAGTCGTCATATCCGGTGAGCGCAATTTGCTGAATGTGCAGGACCTGTCGTCCAACATGGGTTCTTTGCGCAAGTTGTTTGACATGTTCGAGCAAAAAAGCAGCCTGATGCAGTTGCTGGATGTATCGAGCAAGGCGACTGGCGTGCAGATCTTTATCGGTGGTGAATCACAACTCGTTCCCATGGAAGAAATGAGCATTGTTACCGCACCCTATGACGTTAACGGTAAGATAGTGGGAACGCTGGGTGTCATAGGCCCGACCCGCATGGCGTATGAAAGAGTGATACCGATAGTTGATATCACTGCAAAATTATTGTCGAATGCGCTGAGCCAGTAACTGGTCGCCATTAGTGGTCACCACTAACTAATAAGCATTGAATAGCCAGTGAACAATTGAAATCATGTGCCTTGCCGAAGTAGTCCAGGCGCGCAAGGACGTTCAGCCATCTTGATGGCGCAAGCATCTCTTACACTTGTGACTGAAAATATTGATATGGACAAAAAGAACGTGAAAATATTACTGGTAGACGATAACGACGTCACCAGGGAAGTGTTGAGAGTCATTCTGCGCAGCGAGGGCTACGATGTCGTAGGCGAGGCAGCGGACGGCAGCACCGGGCTGGAAATGGCCGTCAAGCTCAAGCCACACCTGATCATGCTGGACGTGGTCATGCCCAAAATCAGCGGCATCGAGATTTTGCCGCGTCTGAAAGAGTTAGTACCAACTGCCCGTGTATTGATGGTCACCGCCAACAAGGACCAGGCAACCATCGCAGAAGCAGTCAAGACTGGTATTCACGGCTATGTACTCAAGCCATTCAATGCACAAAAGATCATTGATACGGTAGCGGGTGTGGTTGCCAAAATCAGCAAGTGATGTGGATGTAGTAGTAAAGCAGGCACGCAGACGTGCCTGCCTTACTATGAGATTACGAGCTCGATTGCGTTGTCATGGCTGGGATTGAGCAATGAATAAGCAATGGATAAGTAATGAGTAAGCAATGAGTCTCAGGCCTTGTGTTCGCAATTGGCTTTGGTGCAGTTGCCGTAAATCGCCAGCGCATGTTCGGCAATCTTGAAGCCACGTTCCAGTGCCACCTTGTGCTGGCGCTGTTCAATTTCTTCATCAAAAAATTCTTCCACCCTGCCACAGTCAAGACAGACCAGGTGGTCATGGTGGGAGCCTTCGTTCAGTTCAAAAATAGCCTTGCCGGTTTCGAAATGATTGCGATTGAGCAGGCCAGCCTGTTCAAATTGCGTCAGGACGCGATATACTGTTGCTAAACCGACATCCATATTTTCATTCAGAAGGATCTTGTACACGTCTTCCGCTGTCAAATGGCGAACCCGGCTGTTCTGGAAAATTTCCAGTATCTTCAGTCGTGGAAGGGTCGCTTTCAGGCCGCTGGCCTTCAGGTTTGGAGTGCTGTTTGTCATGTTTTCGATCAAAAATTTGCTATCTGCTTTATGATATCGGGTTTTAGGGCTTGTTGCTCAATAATGAGGTTACCTATGCGTTTGTTGTTTTCAGCTTCAAAACGGACCACGCTGGGCCGTGCTGCTGGTCTGGCACTGCTTACCTGCCTGACTGCATGTTCGTCAGCTTTGCCTTTCTTGTCCAGTGCAGACAAAACTTCGGTGTATGCCACGCCAACAAGCACTGGTGATACCAGCGGCGCCCAGGTGATTGCACCTACTGGCTTTGCCAAGCTGCTCAGCTACATCTCGCCTTACCGCGTACCTATCCAGCAGGGTAACTTCGTGTCACAGGAAATGATTTCCCAGTTGAAAGAAGGCATGACCCGTGAGCAAGTACGCTTTTTGCTGGGTACGGCATTGTTGACTGACATGTTCCACGAAGACCGCTGGGATTATCCTTTCCGTCTGACCAAGGGCAATGGCGAACAAATCACCAGTCGCGTATCAGTGTATTTCAAAAATAACACTGTTGCCAAGTTTGAAGGCGGTAACCTGCCGACTGAAAAAGATTATCTGGCCCGCATTACCGAATCCGCTCTGGGCGTGAATCGCGTACAGTCGGTGATTGATACTGATGGTCCGGCCAAGAAAAAAGAGAAATAAAATACTATGACAGCCTTGAAAATTGCCGTAGCGGGTGCTTCTGGCCGTATGGGGAAAATGTTGGTAGAGGCAATCAGTGCTGCTGATGACCTGGTGCTGGCTGGCGCGCTGGATGTGCCTGGTTCGCCCGCACTGGGTACCGATGCGGGTCTCAGCCTGGGTAAGCCGACAGGCGTGCTGATCGAGTCGGATCTGGCAAAAGGCCTGGCTGATGCCGCCTACCTGATCGACTTCACCCGCCCTGAAGGTACGCTCAAGCATCTTGAGTATTGTGCTGCGCATGGCATCAAGATGATCATAGGCACGACCGGCTTTGACGAGGCGGGCAAGGCAGCCATTGCTGCCGCTGCACAGAAAACTGCCATCATGTTTGCGCCGAATATGAGCGTGGGCGTGAATGTCACGATGAAGTTGCTGGAAATGGCAGCCAAAAGCTTTTCTCATGGCTATGACATTGAAATCATCGAAGCACATCACCGCTTTAAAGTGGATGCACCGTCAGGTACAGCGCTGAAAATGGGGGAAGTGATTGCTGACACGCTGGGGCGCGACCTGAACGAAGTCGGGGTTTTTTCCCGCGAAGGCGTGACCGGTGAGCGTGATCCATCCTCCATCGGTTTTGCCACTATCCGTGGCGGTGATATTGTCGGCGACCATACGGTGCTGTTTGCCGGTATTGGTGAGCGGGTTGAAATAAGCCATAAATCTTCCAGTCGTGTGACTTATGCGCACGGCAGTTTGCGTGCAGCCCGTTTCTTGCAGGATAAATCCACTGGCCTGTTTGATATGTACGACGTATTGGGTTTGCGCTAGATAAAGCGCTGACCCGGCCCTATGAATTCAGCGATTGCACATTACTGGGATCAGGCGGATTTGCTGGGACACATGGTCGGCTGGTTTCTGCTGGCCATGTCGGTACTCAGCTGGACTCTGATTTTATTGAAGGCCTGGACTTTCTGGCGTATCCGTCAGGCAGCTCCCGCCTTGCGCGCTTTCTGGCAATCACCCAGCCTGGCCGATGCTATGGCCATGCTGCGTCAGGCTGACAGGGTACATATCTTTATCGCCCTGGCAGATGCAGCAGAGCAGGCAGACAAACGTGCGGGCACCCTGTCCGAAAACACAGCATTCAGCGACATTCTCACCCGCAGCCTGCGGCATCAATTGCAGGCACTGACCACCAGACTGGAAGCCGGGCTAACCATGCTTGCATCGATAGGGGCAACGGCACCCTTTGTTGGCTTGCTGGGCACGGTGTGGGGTATTTACCATGCGCTGACAGCTATTTCTGCATCCGGTGCCGTGCAGTTAGACCAGTTGGCTGGCCCGGTCGGCGAAGCCCTGATCATGACCGCGCTGGGCCTGATAGTCGCCATCCCGGCGGTATTGGCTTATAACGGTTTTAACCGCATCAATCGCATTACCCTGGCAGAACTCGACGGCTTTGCCTTTGACCTGCATGCACACTGGTGCAAAAGCTAAGCCGCAGCACCATGTCATTCGGTCAATTCCGCCAATCTGACTCCACGGCATCCGGCTCCCAGGGAGCGATGGCGGATATCAATGTCACCCCAATGGTGGATGTGATGCTGGTCCTGCTGGTGATTTTCATTATTGCCGCACCCTTCATGACGCACGCCATCAAGCTGGATTTGCCTCAGGCCCAGTCCGCTGCCGTAGCGGAGCCAGCGAACGCCATCCATATTGCATTTGATGCAGAAGGCCACCTCTATTGGGATAAGGACGTGTTGCCCATGGCTGAACTGGAGCCCAGGCTGGCAGTGCTGGCAGCCAGCAACCCGCAGGCAGAAATACAATTGCGTGCCGACAAGGCAACCCGCTATGAAATCATTGCCCAGGTCATGGCGGCTGCCCAGGCACAGGGTTTGAGCCGGATTTCTTTCGTTACTGACAAGAAAGCCACCCGCTGAACCTGGCGGGCTTTGCCGTGGGCAATGTCTATTATTCCTTTTCATTGCGTCATTATTCGGGCTTCGCCCAGAGGCTTTGCTCAATAATAGGGTGTAAGCAGTTATAATCTAAGGTTCTGAGTCATTTCCGCACCTACTTCTGCTTACGCCATGCAAGAAAAATATACGCCTTCCGACGTCGAACAATCGGCGCAGTCCCATTGGAAAAAGATCGATGCCTATACGGCAGTAGAGAACAATCCACGTTTCCCTAAAGGCAAGTATTACGCCTGTTCCATGCTGCCTTACCCTTCCGGCAAGCTGCATATGGGCCACGTGCGCAATTACACGATCAATGACATGCTGGCACGCCAGCTGCGCATGAAGGGCTATAACGTCCTCATGCCCATGGGCTGGGATGCATTTGGCTTGCCGGCAGAAAACGCGGCGATTGCCTACAAAAAATCGCCGGCAGAATGGACTTACGCTAATATCGAAGACATGAAGTCACAAATGCAGCCTCTGGGCCTGGCATTTGACTGGACGCGTGAAGTCGCCACCTGCGACCCGGATTACTACCGCTGGAATCAGTGGCTGTTCCTGAAGATGCTGGAAAAAGGTGTTGCCTACAAAAAAACCCAGGTCGTGAACTGGGATCCTGTTGATCAGACCGTGCTGGCGAACGAGCAGGTGATTGATGGTCGTGGCTGGCGCTCAGGTGCCTTGGTAGAGAAACGCGAAATCCCTGGCTACTACTTTGGCATCACCCAATACGCAGACGAACTGCTTAACAGCATCGATAATCTCGATGGCTGGCCTGAGCAAGTACGTACCATGCAGCGCAACTGGATAGGCAAGAGCGAAGGCGTGCGCTTTGCTTTCCCACACCAGATCGCTGATGAAACTGGCGCGCTGGTACAAGACGGCAAGATGTATGTGTTCACCACCCGTCCAGATACCATCATGGGTGTGACTTTCTGCGCAGTAGCGGCAGAACATCCTATCGCCACGCTGGCAGCAAAGAATAATGCCGCACTGGCGGCCTTCATCGAAGTCTGCAAGGCTGGCGGTACGACAGAAGCCGAAATGGCGACCAAGGAAAAAGAGGGCATGCCAACTGGCCTGTTCGTTACTCACCCTCTGACTGGCGAGCAAGTCGAAGTCTGGGTCGGTAACTATGTCCTCATGACCTATGGCGATGGCGCTGTCATGGGGGTGCCTGCGCATGATGAACGTGATTTTGCCTTTGCGAAAAAATACAATATCGCCATCAAGCAGGTAGTGGCAATCGAAGGTGAAAGCTTCACGACAGATGCCTGGGCAGAGTCCTATGGTGACAAACAACGCGGCGTCACCATCAATTCTGGTAAATATGATGGCCTGAGCTTCAAGGCAACGGTCGATGCAGTGGCTGCCGACCTCATTGCCAAAGAACTCGGCGAAAAGAAAACCACCTGGCGCTTGCGTGACTGGGGTATTTCCCGTCAACGTTACTGGGGTACACCTATCCCTATCATCCACTGCGACAGCTGTGGTGATGTGCCTGTGCCGTATGAAGATTTGCCGGTGGTATTGCCTACCGATTGCATTCCTGACGGTTCCGGTAACCCATTGAAACACCGTGAAGATTTCCTGAATGTGCCTTGCCCTAAATGCGGCAGCCCGGCACACCGCGAAACCGACACCATGGATACCTTCGTTGATTCCAGCTGGTATTTCATGCGTTATACCTGCCCGGATGCAGGCACGATGGTGGATGAGCGCAATGATTACTGGATGGCGATGGACCAGTACATTGGCGGTGTCGAACATGCGGTTTTGCATTTGCTGTACGCACGTTTCTGGACCAAGGCCATGCGTGACCTGGGTCTGGTCAAGATAGACGAGCCTTTCAAAAACCTGTTCACTCAGGGCATGTTGCTCAACGAGTCTTATTATCGTGAAGATGCCACAGGCAAGAAAATCTGGTTCTACCCGAATGAAATCGAAGTTCAGCATGATGACAAGGGACGTCCAATTTCAGCATCGCTGAAAAGCGATGGTCAGCCTGTACAAATGGGCGGCATCGAAAAGATGTCCAAATCCAAGAACAATGTGGTCGAACCCAAAGACATTATTGAGCAGTTCGGTGCTGATACGGCACGCCTGTTCACCATGTTTGCCGGCCCACCAGATCAAAGTGCGGCCTGGAGTAATAGCGGTGTGGAAGGTGCGTCGCGTTACCTGCGTCGTTTGTGGGCTTCTGCATTGAAACTGTCTGGCACGATTGCTTCTGGCAATGTTGCACCTGCTGCTTATGCCAATGATGTCAAGGCCTTGCGCCGTGAAGTGCATCTGACGCTGAAGCAGATCGATGCTGATTATGACCGTCTGCAATACAACACAGTTGTATCCGGCGCGATGAAGTTGCTCAATACCATAGAATCCTTCAAGTCAGACGCTGAAGGCAGTGCAGCAGCCTTGCGCGAAGCTTTCAGCATCTTGCTGCGTGGCCTGTATCCGGTATGTCCGCATATCACGCACGTCTTGTGGCAGGAACTGGGTTTGGCTACTGAGTTAGGTGAGATCATTGATGCACCATGGCCGCTGGTGGATGAAACTGCTCTGGTGCAGGATGAAATCGAGCTGATGGTGCAGGTCAATGGCAAGTTGCGTGGCAGCATCAAGGTTGCCAAGGATGCCGACAAGGCCACCATAGAAGCGACTGCTCTGGCCAATGAAAGCGTACAAAAATTTATGGAAGGCGCGGCCAAGAAAATCATCATCGTGCCTGGCAAACTGGTGAATATCGTTGCTTGATACCTTAGTCCTGAACAGCAGTGTGACAAGTAATAAAGGAAACCGCATGCAAACAAAGTATTTCAAACGTCTGCAATGGCTGGCAGCCATTTTCTCCGTGCTGCTGCTGTCCGCCTGCGGTTTTGCCTTGCGCGGCCCGGTGGCTTTGCCGTTCAAGAACATTTATATCGGCATGCCAGAAAGTTCAGCGCTGGGTGGTGAGTTGCGTCGCCAGATACGCGCCAACGGACAAACCCAGATCATGTCCAGCGCCAAGGATGCGCAGGTCATGCTCGAAGTGCTGAGCGAAACCAGGGACAAACAGATTCTGTCTCTGAACAGCCAGGGTCGTGTACGTGAATACAATCTGATCTACAACTTCCGTTTCCGCCTGCGCAATAATGAAGGCAAGGAATATCTGGAGCCGGTAGACATACAACTGAAACGCAACATCAGTTTCAATGAAACCCAGGTGCTGGCGAAAGAGGCAGAAGAAGTCTTGCTGTACCGTGACATGCAAAATGATCTGGTGCAGCAGATCATGCGTCGCCTGGCTGTTGTAAAGATGGACGATTAAGATGCTGCTACGCTTCGATGCCCTCGATGGCCATCTGGCGAAAACACTGGCGCCACTGTATGTGATCACCAGTGATGAGCATTTGCTGGCGCTGGAAGCCGCAGACAAGATACGCCGCACGGCAAAGGCACAGGGTTTTTATGAGCGCGACATCCTGACGGTGGAGCGCAGTTTCAAATGGGGTGCCTTGCTGGCAGCGAATCAGTCGCAATCCCTGTTTGGCGATAAAAAATTGATCGATTTGCGCATACCTACTGGCAAACCCGGCAAGGACGGTGGCCAGGCATTGCAGGATTATGTGGCGAACCTGTCGCCCGATAACCTGACCCTGATCACTTTACCCAAACTGGACTGGGCCACGCAAAAAGCTGCCTGGGTAGCCAGCTTGCAACAGGCTGCCGTGTACATTGATATCCCGCTGGTGGAACGCAATCAGTTGCCTAACTGGATCAGCCTGCGCTTGTCGATGCAGCAGCAAAATGCCGACAGGCAAAGCCTGGATTTTATTGCTGACAGGGTAGAAGGTAATTTGCTGGCCGCCCATCAGGAAATCCAGAAGCTGGCCTTGCTGCATCCGCCAGGCAAGCTGAGTTTTGAACAAATCCATGACGCCGTGCTGAATGTGGCGCGCTATGATGTCTTCAAGCTTAATGAAGCCATGCTGTCCGGTGATGTGGCAAGACTGGTACGTATGCTGAACGGTTTAAAGGGCGAAGGCGAAGCCCTGCCGCTGGTCTTGTGGGCGATGGCAGAAGAAATACGCACGCTGTTGAAACTGAAGTCCGGCATGGCGCAGGGCAGGCCACTATCAGCCTTGCTGAAAGAATACCGGATCTGGGGCCCGCGTGAAAAGCTCATGGACCCCGCCTTGCGGCGTGTCAGCCTGGCAAATTTGCGGGCTGCGCTGCAAGAAGCATCACAAGTCGATAAGATGGTAAAAGGTTTACGCGCCAAGGCATTTGCAGGTGATCCCTGGGATGCCTTATTACAATTGGGTTTGAAAGTGGCAAAAGCTGCATAATGCAGTTTGGCCTGTAATTGATATCTGATACCTGATACTTGTTAGCAAGCGGTTTATCAAACCGGAAATAGAATTCTCTCGCCACCTTGCTGGTGGCTGATCAACGAATATGAGAACGCCCGGACGTTCTCCAAATGACGATATGGATATCAAGCACTACATGAATGACCTCGGCATCCGTGCCCGCGCAGCATCGCGCGCCATGGCCAAAGCCGACACCGCCGCCAAGAACAAGGCCCTGTCACTGATCGCCGCGGCCATCAGACGGGAAGCCGCAGCCTTGCGCGCAGCAAATGAACTTGACCTGGCGGCAGCAAAGGCAGCAGGTATGGAAGCCGCCATGCTGGACCGGCTGACTCTGTCTGACAAGGCGATCGCCACCATGGCCGAAGGCCTGGAGCAGATCGTCAGCCTGGCGGACCCTATCGGTGAAATCTCGAATATGAAATACCGCCCCACCGGCATACAGGTAGGGCAGATGCGGGTGCCGCTGGGCGTTATTGGCATCATTTACGAAGCGCGTCCGAATGTGACGGTGGATGCGGCCGGTCTGTGCATCAAGAGTGGCAATGCCACCATCTTGCGCGGCGGCTCTGAAGCCATACATTGCAACCAGGCCCTGGAAAAACTGGTCAAGGAAGGTCTGGCTGGTGCCGGCCTGCCGGCTGATGCCGTGCAAATCGTCGAGACCACAGACCGCGCTGCGGTTGGTGAACTGATCACCATGCCGCAATATGTAGATGTTATTGTCCCGCGTGGTGGCAAGGGCCTGATTGCGCGTCTGATGCAAGAGGCCACTGTGCCCATGATCAAGCATCTCGATGGTATCTGCCATGTGTATATTGATGACAAGGCAGACTTGAAAAAAGCAGTCGATGTGGCATTCAATGCCAAATGCCATCGCTATGGTACTTGCAATACCATGGAAACCTTGCTGGTTGCGCAAGGCATTGCAGCCCAGGTCTTGCCAGCACTGGCTGACTTGTATGCAGGCAAGCAGGTGGAATTGCGCTGCGACGATGCCGCCGCTGCGATACTGGCAGGCTACCCGCATCTGGTTAAAGCAACAGAAGAAGACTGGAGCACGGAATACCTTGCGCCTATCCTGGCAGTAAAAGTAGTGGCTGACCTGGATGAAGCCATTACGCATATCAATGATTATTCATCCAAACATACTGAATCCATCATCACGGAAGACTATAGCCGCGCGCTGCGCTTCCTGCGCGAAGTCGATTCGGCATCGGTGATGGTGAATGCATCCACCCGCTTTGCCGATGGTTTTGAATATGGCCTGGGTGCCGAGATTGGCATCTCGAATGACAAGCTGCATGCACGTGGCCCGGTGGGTCTGGAAGGGCTGACTTCGATGAAGTATGTGGTTTTCGGCCACGGCGAAGTACGCCAATAAGAAAGTTGAAAATACATAATGCAGATTAAAGAAAGCACATCATGCTTTGGGTAAAAGCGTTTCACATTCTGTTCGTCACATCCTGGTTTGCCGGTCTGTTTTATCTGCCACGCATCCTGGTTAATCTGGCGATGGAAAATCATGCGGCGACCACAGAACGTCTTTTGTTGATGGCACGCAAGCTGTATCGCTTCATGACGATACTGGCGGTCCTTGCCCTGGTGCTTGGTTT
Source organism: Undibacterium sp. Ji49W (assembly GCF_049340205.1). Taxonomy (NCBI): domain Bacteria; kingdom Pseudomonadati; phylum Pseudomonadota; class Betaproteobacteria; order Burkholderiales; family Oxalobacteraceae; genus Undibacterium; species Undibacterium sp. Ji49W. Next base: position 295,206 of record NZ_JBMPOW010000001.1, read on the forward strand.
GTGGTTATGGCTGGGATATGGCATAGGCAAGGGGCCGGGCAATGGCTGGCTGCATGCCAAGTTGACTCTGGTGATTTTGCTGATCGGCTATCACCACGCTTGCGGCAGCTTGCTGAAGAAATTTGAAAAAGGTATTAACAAGCGCAGCCATGTCTGGTTTCGCTGGTTTAATGAAGTGCCGGTGATTTTGTTGCTTGCGATATTGATTCTGGTAGTGGTCAAGCCTTTCTAGGCTTGGCTGAGTTTGAAAGTTAGGCAGGTCTGAGGTGCAGAACTTCAGACCGGCATTTGGCGGTGAATTGTCACCATTGTTTTTTTAACGGATAAAGGGTACTCCTATGACGCGTTATTCTTATTTTTGTCCATGCCCACGCGGCCTGGAAATAGCCCTGGCTGAAGAGCTGGGTGAAATTGCAGCCATGGATAAAACCATGGCCGTGCACAACCAGGTGCCTGGCGGCGTGCACTGCTCGGGCAGTCTGCATGATGGCTGGCGTATCAACCTGCATTCACGCATTGCATCTCGCGTGCTGATGCGCATGGCGCATTCTGGCTATGCCAATGAAAACGATATTTACGATCTGGTGCTGGATCAGCCCTGGGAAGACTGGTTTGGCTATCACCATACGATACGTGTTGATGTCACTGCGGTGAAGTCACCTTTGAAGAGCCTGGATTTTGCCACGCTTAAAATCAAGGATGCGATCTGTGATCGTTTCCGTGACCAGTTCACCCAGCGCCCATCGGTCAATACCAAGAACCCGGACATGCGCATTGTCGGTTTTCTGGATGCCCGCAATTTCACGATTTACCTGGATATCTCGGGCGAACCTTTGTTCAAACGCGGCTGGCGTCTGGAAACCGGTGATGCGCCCTTGCGTGAAAATCTGGCAGCAGGTTTGTTGCGTACCGCTGGCTGGAAACCGGGTACACCTCTGTTTGACCCCATGTGCGGTTCTGGCACCATCTTGATTGAAGCGGCCCAAATCCTGGCAGGTATTCCCCCTGGCCTGAAGCGTGAATTTGCGTTCGAGAAAATGCATCAGTTCGATGCCGATGCCTGGACCCAGATCAAGGCCAGTGCAAAACCGCATCCATTGCCAACTGAGCCGACTATTTTCGGCAGCGATATTTCCGGTGACATGATCGTCATGACGCGCAATAACCTGAACAAGGCTGGCATACGTTTTGACGTACCACTGAAACAGATCGAAGCGCAGGAAATCAAGGCACCGACGACAGAGCCAGGTATCTTGCTGACCAACCCACCGTATGGCGAACGTATCGGTGTGCGTGGTGACAGCACGATGGAAGAAGATGATATGGCCAAAGATTTCTTCAGTGCTTTCAGTACCACCCTGAAGCAGCGTTTTGCGGGCTGGAGTGTGTTCCTGTTCACTGCTGATTTGGGTCTGCCGAAAATGTTGCGCCTGAAAGAGTCGCGCAAGACGCCTTTCTATAACGGCGCGCTGGAATGTCGTTTGTTCCGCTTTGATATGGTGGCCGGTTTCAACCGCAGGGAAGAAGCCAAGCCCAAAGATATCGCTGAATAATTTTCATCATGCCCTTACAAAACGGCCAGGTCTCAGCAGACCTGGCCGTTTTGCTTTAGGCTTACAGGTATTCCTGTCGTTTGCAAAAAGTGGAGATACTCTGATGTCACAAGAAGCAATAGCAAAGCAACTGAATTTGAAAGATCCATCCTTGTTGCGTGACCGCGCCTATATCAATGGCGAGTGGATCGCAGGCACAAGCAGTTTTGAAGTGAATAATCCTTCCACTCTGGCAATATTAGGTACGGTGCCAAATCTGGATTCCAGCCATACCGAAGCCGCCATCAGGGCCGCGCAAGCTGCTTTCCCGCTGTGGGCTGCAAAAACCGGCAAGGAACGCGCCAATCTCATGCGCAAATGGTTTGACCTGATGATAGAGAATGCCGATGACCTGGCCGCCATCATGACAGCGGAGCAGGGCAAGCCGCTGGCTGAAGCCAAAGGCGAAGTCATTTATGGTGCCAGTTTCATAGAATGGTTTGCTGAAGAAGCCAAACGGGTGTCTGGCGATGTCATGGCATCGACCTGGAGCGACAAGCGCATGGTGGTGCTGAAGCAGCCTATCGGCGTCTGTGCGTCCATTACGCCGTGGAACTTCCCCATCGCCATGATCACGCGCAAGGTGGCGCCTGCGGTGGCGGCTGGTTGTTCGATTGTTATCAAGCCAGCCGAACAGACGCCTTTGTCTGCCCTGGCCATGGCGGAACTGGCGCACCGCGCTGGTATTCCTGCCGGTATTATCAATATCATCACGGCTGACTCTGAACAATCCATCGCTGTCGGCAAGGTCTTGTGCGACAGCCTGGTGGTCCGGCATTTGTCCTTCACCGGTTCAACACCTGTTGGTCGTATCCTGATGCGGCAATCGGCCCAGACAGTGAAAAAACTGGCACTGGAACTGGGTGGCCATGCCCCGTTCATCGTATTTGAAGATGCCGACCTTGATGCTGCTGTGGAAGGGGCCTTGCAGTCGAAATTCCGCAATTCAGGACAGACCTGTGTCTGTACCAACCGTTTTTATGCACATGAATCGATTTACGATGCCTTTGTGGAAAAACTGGCAGCAGGCGCTAAAAAGATCAGGGTTGGTGACGGCTTTGAGACTGGCATCAACCAGGGGCCGATGATTGATGCACAGGCCGTAGCCAAGGTAGAAGAGCATGTGGCCGATGCATTGAAGCAGGGGGCAAGCTTGCAGGCTGGTGGCAAATTACTGGAAGCAGGCAAACTTTTTTATGAACCAACGGTGCTGTCGAATGTCACATCCGGCATGCTGATCATGAATGAAGAGACTTTTGGCCCGGTGGCTGCGGTTGTCAAGTTCAAGACGGAAGAGGAAGCGGTCGCCGCTGCCAACAATACAGACTTTGGCCTCGCTTCCTATTTTTATTCGCGTGACATAGGTCGTGTCTGGCGGGTTGCTGAAAAATTGGAATATGGCATGGTAGGTATCAATACCGGCCTGATCTCGAATGAAGTGGCACCGTTTGGCGGCGTCAAACAATCTGGCCTGGGGCGCGAAGGCTCCAAATACGGCATGGATGAATACCTGGAAATGAAGTACCTGTGCATGGGCGGTATATAAATACCCGGGCAGTTTGTTGCCAGGCTATATCCTGCTCTTGAAGAACAAAAAGCCATCCGGGTTTGCTCCCAGGATGGCGTGTAACCTGAATAGTAACCATGTCCTCTGCTACCAAAGTCAGTAATGCTGGCCTGGCAACCTTATTGGCCGCCCTGGCCATGCTGGGTCCATTTTCGATCGATACCTACTTACCGGCATTCCCGAATATTCAGGCAACCCTGCATGCCAGCGCGCTGGAAGTACAGCAAACCCTGACGGCGTATATGCTGTCGTTTGCGGTGATGACCTTATGGCATGGCGCATTGTCTGATGCTTTCGGGCGACGCAATGTCATTCTGGTGGCGCTGGCGGTATTTGCGGTAGCCAGCTTTGGCTGTGCTTCCGTGCACAGCATCCATTACCTGTGGGGCTTCCGTATCTTGCAGGGCGTGTCAGCCGGTGCCGGCATGGTGGTCGGGCGGGCGATCATACGTGATCTGTATGCGGGCGCACCGGCAGAGCGGCTGTTGTCCCTGGTGACCATGATTTTCTCGATTGCCCCGGCAATTGCCCCTATCTTGGGGGGCTGGATAGTCAGCTTCGTCAGCTGGCGGGCCATTTTCCTGTTGTTGTTTGGTTATACCATCGTATTGTGGTGGGCCAGTTATAAATACCTGCCTGAATCACTGCCGCTGGATAAACGCCAGCCTTTCAGCGCAGAATTTCTGTGGGAAAGTTATAAAAAAGTCTTCAAGTCACCGTTGTTTCATTTGAAGGCTGGCACCATTGCCTTTAATTTTGCCGGCCTGTTTTTATATGTGTCTGCCGCACCAGCTTTTATTACCCAGCATTTGCATTTGGGCCCTGACCAGTTTGGCTGGCAATTTGTGCCTTCGGTTGGTGGTATTTTCTTTGGTGCCCTGGCTGCCAACCGCCTGGCAGGGAAAATGACAGTCTGGAAGCAGGTCAGCATAGGCTTTTGTTTCTTGCTGGGGGCGGCGGTTTTCAATGTGGTATTCCACTTCTTTTCTCCACCCATATTGCTGTGGTCGGTAACGCCTTTGTTTTTTTACACTTTTGGTATGTCTCTGGTTGCGCCGGGAGCGACCTTGCTAGTTTTGGATCTGTTTCCTAATATAAGGGGCATAGTCGCTTCCTGCCAGTCGGCGACAGTGACCATGCTGGGTGCTGTCATTGCCGGCATCGTGGCGCCGGCACTTGATCATTCAGTGTTGACGCTGGCCCTGGGGCAGTTAGGATGCACGGCAATTGCAGCCGTGATGTGGTACACCGGACGTGCATACTGGCGCGCCATGACAGCACAAAACCAGAATGCATGGGAGACGGTAGAATAGTGTCCGGATAAGTGCAAAAGATTGTCAATTAGGTAAATAATAAATAAATTTCGAGTCAGTTACTTGAAATGAGACGTCCTGACCATATATAATTGGTGCTTTGCAGCAAATTGTTAAATATCATCCTGTTACACTTGATTTACATGAGATTTACTTCAATTTGTTTTGCATATGCAAATAAGATTTCCATCGTGTCCTTTTGAGTTGGACTTATATAGAGTGTAGCTTTTTAGACACGCCGAATTCATCAAGTTGTCACTTTTCGCAGGTATCGTGCCGCTTGTCATTGGATCTCTTACTGATTCAAGGCTGTAAAACACCTGTAATTCTGTTTTTACCGTGCTTGAAATCAATTGGTGAAAACTTAACATTCATTTTTGGAAACTAGATAATGAAAAAATCCTTCCTCGCACTTGCTCTGATGAGTGCTTTCTCCGGTGCAGCGTTTGCTCAATCTTCCGTTACTGTCTACGGTATTGTTGACGCTGGCTTCCAAAGTCTGGATAACGGCACAGTTGCTGGCCGTTTCAATAAACTCCAGAGTGGTCAGGAAAACGGTTCACGTTTGGGCTTCAAAGGTACTGAAGACCTCGGCGGCGGCCTGAAAGCCAACTTCGTTCTGGAAATGGGTCTGAACGTTGATGATGGTAGCTCTGCACAAGGCCGTACTTTTGGCCGTCGTTCCACAGTTGGTCTGTCTGGCGATTTCGGTACTGTAGATCTGGGCCGTGACAAGACTCCAACTTTCAAATTCTTCGACAACTTTGATCCGTTTGCATCTGGTTTCATCAACAGCGGCAATGGTCTGTCCAACCTGTACTTCATCGGTGGCTCTGCAACCGTTGCTGGCGCTAACGCCAACTCTACAGGTCGCGCAAGCAATGCAATCTACTACTACACACCAGGCAACCTGAATGGTTTCTCTGCTGTTGGTCAATATGGTTTCGGCGAAGCCGCTGGCGACAATTCTGCTGGCCGTTCCCTGGGTCTGAACCTGCGTTACGCGGCTAACGGTCTGGATGTTGCTTACTCTTTCGTTAAAGACAATGGCCAAGCTCTGGCTGCTGGTCCAGTCAATGCACGTAAAGGTAACACTCTGGCTGCTTCCTACGACTTCGGTATCGCTAAACCAGTTGTGATCTATCAAAAAGTGAGCGATGACGCTGCTCTGGCCGTAGATCAAAAAATCTACACAGTTGGCGTAACAGTTCCTTTTGATGCAACAAACAAAGTTCTGGCTACTTACACCAACATCAAAGACTCCACACGTCTGTCTGCTGCTACTACAGCAACAGTTGGCGATGCCAAGCAATTCGCTATCGGTTATCAGTACACATTCTCCAAGCGTACTGACCTGTATGCTGCTTTCGCAAGCACATCACAAGATGCCAATTCCCAAAAAGTGGGCGCAGCAGTTAAAGGCGCTGACGTAAAAGAATTGACATTCGGTGTACGTCACCAGTTCTAATATCCTTGTCAGTCAGGTTTCGACCTGACTACGAGTGATACTAAAAGAGGCGCTGTCTTTTGAGACAGCGCCTCTTTTTTTTCCGCATTGTCAGCATGCTGACAGGCACCGCTTTGCTGCATTGACACGGACCTCTGGCCGATATTTCTGCCAGTCCATGCGGGGTTTGTTACAATGTCCATATACTTAGTTGAACAGGGCTGTATCATGAAAACAACATCGAACATTATTGCTGGCTCGCTGGCCAGTCTGGCCGCCGTATTGGTGAGTGTGGCCGCGATGGCGCAAACGCCATCCAAAGTGGACCCGGTACCACCGAAACTGGAAAAACTCGAAGAGATCAGTAATGAGCCAGGCGTGACAGTCGCCAAGCCTGAGCCTAGAAACAAAGTGGTTGAAAAACGCAGTAGCGGCGGCAAAGTAACTGAAGCCCAGGTCAAGTCCGGTAAAAGCAACTATACCGTGAAGGCCAATCCGGAATACGGCAATGCGCCCAAGGGAACGGTGCAGGGTGACTCGAATCGTGCTGCGCAGTGGACCATACTGGAATTTGGTGGCAAGAAAGAAGCCAAAGAAGGCAATCCACCAGATGTGCTGGCACCAGCGCCAGCCAAGCAGGCTCCGGCCAGTTCGACAGTGACAAAATAAATTTTATCCGCCTTTCATTTCTAAATAACATGGCAGTTTTTACACCGGTAAGTCTGGAAGACCTTGGCCCCTGGATGAAACAATACCCGCTTGGCAAAGCGCTGGGCATCAAGGGTATCGCTTCAGGCATTGAAAACAGCAATTTCTTCATCAATACTGAAGCAGGTGAGTTTGTTCTGACGATTTTTGAAAATCTGAATTTCGAACAACTGCCGTTCTATTTGAAATTGATGCGTCACCTGGCTGACCGTGGCGTACTGGTGCCAGCACCGATCGCCAATGATCAGGGTGAGCTGGTAGTAGCGCTGCATGGCAAGCCGGCAGCGATCGTCAGCAAGCTTGAGGGCCGTTCGCAGATGGATCCGCAGCCACAGCACTGTGCCGAGGTTGGTGCCATGCTGGCCCGCATGCATCTGGCTGGGCAGGATTTCAGCATACAGCAGCCCAATCTGCGCTCGCTGGACTGGTGGCATGAAACCACACCCAAGGTCTTGCCTTTCCTGTCGGATGAATTGCAGCACCTGTTGCGTGCCGAAGTGCATTTTCAGGATGCCTTTGACAGCACTCCCATATACCGTGCCTTGCCACGCGGTCCGGTTCATGCCGACCTGTTCCGTAATAACGTCATGTTTGACGGTGACCGCCTGACCGGGTTCTTTGATTTTTATTTTGCCGGTTGCGACACCTGGATATTTGACGTGGCAGTGACCGTCAATGACTGGTGTATAGATATTGCTACTGGTGTGCTGGATGAAAAGCGTGTGCTGGCGCTGTTGAACGCCTATCATGCAGTAAGGCCATTCACACAGGAAGAAGGCATTGCCTGGCAGCCCATGCTGCGCGCAGCCGCCCTGCGTTTCTGGCTGTCACGCCTGTATGATTTTTACCAGCCACGGGATGCAGAAATGCTGACACCGCATGACCCCACACATTTCGAGCGCATCTTGCGCCTGAGGGAATCTGGCCAGGTACCGGCTTTACCTACAGTATGATGAAAGCAGTAAGCACACAGTCCGGCTGGACCTGGATAAAGCAGGGGTTTACGCTGTTTCGTAAGCGGCCAACGGAGTTACTCAGTCTTTTTTTCCTGTGGATGATGCTGACGCAATTGCTGAGATTCATTCCTGTTGCGGGCCAATTTGTCAGCTTTTTTTTGTTTCCGGCATTTTCAGTCGGACTTATGCAGGCATGTCTGTATATTGAAACTGAACAGAAAGTCAGGCCGGGCTTACTTTTTATTGGCTTTAAGTCTCAATATCTTGTCGCTTTGCTGGGATCTGGCGTACTTCGCATAGCCGCCATTTTCTTTACCTTGTGGTGTGCGGACACGCTTAATGATGGGGCCCTGTCGACTTTCATGAAAGCAGCTGGATCAGCGGAGGGCATGGATGCAGCCAGTCTGGAAAAGGCTTTGCCAGTAAAAGCGATTTTCTCGGCTATCCTTATTTATATTCCGTTTTCAATGGCGTTCTGGTACAGCGTTCCATTGATGACATGGCAACGAATGCCGCTTTTTAAATCCATGTTTTATAGTTTTTTTGCGGCGCTACATTCTTGGAAAGCGCTCTTGCTGTATGGTCTTGGCTGGTACGGCATTTCAATATTGGTCACTTTGCCAGCCACCATTTTTTTGGTAATAGACATTAATTTTGGCGTGCTGATGCTGACGGCGCTCTCTTTCATTATGTTTGTCATCGCCTTTTGTTCTTCTTATCCGACTTACACAGATGTGTTTGGTAAGCCGGAAGAAGAGCATCAATCCGCAGAATGATGTTCTGAAGGCAGGTCGAGGTCTTCGATGATCTCGTAGCTATGCGTCATTTCTGCCGTTTTTTCCAGCATGATAGAGGCCGAGCAGTATTTTTCATGCGACAGCTTGATGGCGCGCTCGACCAGACTGGGTTTCAACTGACGGCCACGTACGACGAAGTGAAAGTTGATCCTGGTGAAGACCTTGGGGTCACTGTCAGCGCGTTCTGCTGTCAGCTTGACTTCGCAGCCACGGATGTCCTGCTTGCTTTTGCGTAATATCAGTACAACATCATAGGCGCTGCAGCCGCCGGTACCCAATAACACCATTTCCATCGGCCTTGGCGCTAGGTTACGGCCACCACCGTCAGGTGCGCCATCCATCAACACGGCATGGCCTGAGCCGGTTTCTGCCAGAAAAGACATGCCGGACAAACCTGTCCAGCGTACGGTTGCTTCCATTTTTCCTCCTTGAAATTACACTTGTTACAGATTGTAGCCTAACGAGCAAAATTGTGACTTTGTGCGTCAAAACCGCAAATTACCTTGCACTGCACAATTTCTTGTCCTATTATTGACTCATCGGTTAGTTAATGTGTTTTTGCTCTTAACTACCAAGCAATTGTCTCCTCCACCTACTCCTTTGGTGGATTCAACCCGAAGTCTATCTTCGGGTTTTTTTTCGTCTTTTTACAAAGCCGCCTGCACAAAAATTAAACAATCCTTGCACTAAGTCTTTGAAAATACTATAATTTCCGACTCCCTGATCGCCCAAGGGAGAAGTGATAAGGACGAGTCTGCTGAAATTAATGGCAGAACCACCAAAAACACAGAATATTTTAGGGCGTTTTTAACTTTTATTAGGATTCAACATGAAAACCTTTTCCGCTAAGGGCCATGAGGTTCAGCGCGACTGGTTCGTGATTGACGCGACAGATAAAGTACTCGGACGTGTTGCCAGCGAAGTGGCACTCCGTTTACGCGGCAAACATAAACCAGAATTTACACCACACGTAGACACAGGCGATTTTATCGTTGTTGTTAACGCAGGCAAACTGCGCGTGACTGGTACTAAAGCTCTGAACAAAACATACTACCGTCACACTGGTTATCCAGGCGGTATCTATGAAACAAATTTCCAGAAAATGCAAGAGCGTTTTCCAGGTCGTGCACTCGAGAAAGCTGTTAAAGGCATGTTGCCTAAAGGCCCACTCGGCTATGCAATGATCAAGAAGCTGAAAGTCTATGCAGATGCAACACATCCGCACGCAGCTCAGCAACCACAAGTACTCGACATCTAAGGATTAGCCATGATCGGTAATTACAACTACGGAACTGGCCGTCGCAAGAGCGCAGTTGCTCGCGTATTCCTGAAATCCGGCAGCGGCAAGATCGTTGTCAACGGCAAACCAGCAAACGAGTATTTCTCTCGTGAAACTGGCCTGATGGTCATTCGTCAACCTCTGGAACTGACTAATAATCTCGAAACATTCGACATTATGGTTAACGTTCACGGCGGCGGCGAATCCGGCCAATCCGGTGCTGTTCGTCACGGTATCACTCGTGCTCTGATCGACTACGATGCAACTTTGAAATCTGAATTGTCCAAAGCTGGCTTCGTTACTCGTGATGCTCGCGAAGTTGAACGTAAAAAAGTCGGTCTGCGCAAAGCACGTCGCGCAAAACAATTCTCCAAGCGTTAATTTTCGCTGGAATCAATTGTTACAAGAAGGCCGCCTGGAAGGGCGGCTTTTTTGCTTTTGGCATCGCGTATATCAGACATGTAACGAGTTTTATACTGAATATCAGGTTCCAGTCTTCTGCTGTTAGAATAGCGTCAAAATTGCTTGCAAGGAAAATATCATGATCAAAATTGGCATTGTTGGTGGTACAGGTTATACCGGTGTGGAACTGTTGCGGATACTCGCAACACATCCGCAGGCGCAGATTACGGCTATTACATCCCGCAAGGAAGATGGCTTGCCGGTGTCCGAGATGTATCCATCCCTGCGTGGCCGCGTGGACATCGCTTTTTCTGCCCCAGACAAAGCCAATCTGAAAGAATGCGACGTCGTGTTTTTTGCCACCCCGCATGGCGTTGCCATGGCACAGGCACCAGAGTTGCTGGCGGCTGGCGTGAAGGTGATTGATCTGGCGGCAGATTTCCGCATGAAGAATGTGGCAGAATTTGAGAAATGGTATGGCATCCCGCATACCTGCACCAATGTGCTGGAAGAGGCCGTCTATGGTTTGCCGGAATTGAATCGCGCTGCCATCAAGTCGGCTAGAGTGATAGGCAATCCCGGTTGCTATCCGACCACCATGCAACTGGGTTTTTCCCCTTTGCTGAAGGCAGGCATTATTGATGCCGGTAACCTGATTGCCGATTGCAAATCGGGTGTGTCCGGTGCCGGCAGGAAAGCGGAAATGGGCCTGCTGTTCTCTGAAACCAGCGACAGTTTCAAAGCCTACAGTGTATCCGGCCATCGCCACACGCCAGAAACTGTGGAACAGTTGCAGCGTCTGAGCAAAGATACGGTCGGTTTGCTGTTCACGCCACATCTGGTTCCGATGATACGCGGCATGCATTCGACCCTGTATGCGCGCCTGACTGCCGACATCAGCAATGAGCAACTGCAAGCTCTGTTTGAAGAAGCTTACAAGGATGAGCCCTTTGTCGATGTGATGCCGTTTGGCACGCACCCTGAAACCCGTTCCACCCGCGCATCAAATATGCTGCGCCTGGCCTTGCACAGGCCAAACAATGGCAATACCGTGATTGTGCTGGTGGTACAGGACAATCTGGTGAAGGGCGCGTCAGGTCAGGCGGTTCAGTGTATGAACCTGATGTTTGGGCTGGAAGAAACTACCGGGCTTCTGCATGTGCCCGTCATGCCTTAACCTGGGGCCATGAGTAAATCACGTTATGCTCAGCGGCGCTATCTGGCGCCGAAAATGACCATTACCAATGAAAAACCCTGGTCCATCAAGCTGGCCATGGCCGGGGTGGTGATAGGTATTGCTGCCGTGGTGGCATGGTGGACGTATGACCTGGGTAAAAGTTTTGCGTTCGGTAGCAAGGTCAGCGCGGAGCAAGTCGAAGAGCTGAACAAAAAACTGGAGGAACTGACAGCCGAACGTGACAAGCTGTCGCTGTCTGCCAATACCATAGAAAGCAAGGTCAACATCGACAAGTCGATGCAGAAAGAATTGACCGACCAGGTCAAGGCGCTGACGGCTGAAAACCTGAAGCTCAAGGATGACCTGGCTTTTTTTGAAAGCCTGACCCCTTCTGCAGTGGGGGCCGAAGGCATTTCCCTGCAAAACTTCAAGGTCGAAATATTAAGCCCAGGGCAGTTGCGCTATCGTGCACTGGTCATGCAAGGCGGCAAAACAGGACGGGATTTCGCTGGAGAAATGCAGTTCAGCCTGAACTTGGTACAAGCTGGTAAACCTGCTACGATGCTGTTTCCCGATCCTAAATCGGGCGATGCCGGGAAGTTAAAATTATCATTCCGTCATTATCAGCGTCTGGAGGGAACAATTTCTCTGCCAGAGGGAGCATCGGTCAAAGGTGTGCAGGCCAAGGTATTAGCAAACGGCCAGATCCGTGCTCAGCAAACGGTCAATTTATAAACCACGCAAAGAAACTGCTGCAATTGCTAAAATAGCACTTTTCATACGCCGCGGGTTCTGGCTTTAATTCCTCAAGAGGAAGCAAGAATGTTTAATCGAAAAACCAAAAGCACCATAGATAGCCTGATAGGCGCAACGACTGTGATCGAAGGCGACCTGATGTTCAAGGGCGGCTTGCGTATTGATGGTCATATACGTGGTAATGTTGTCGCTGACCTGGAATCGTCCAGCATGCTGGTCATTTCTGAACAGGCAACCATAGATGGCGAAGTCCGTGCGGCGCATATTGTTGTTAATGGTGTCATTAATGGACCGGTTTATTCTTCGGAATTGCTGGAATTGCAACCAAAAGCGCAAATTTCTGGCGATGTCCACTATAAAACCCTGGAAATGCTGAGCGGTGCAGTGGTTTCTGGCAAGCTGTCGCATGACCTGGCACAAGAACCCGTCTTGAAACTTGCAGCGAGCAATGCATAGTTTTGCTTGCGGGTCTATAATGATGGTAACCAGTTTGAAGGAGTAATTTATGAACGCTGTTGCCGAAATGCCCGCACCCATTGTTTTCACTGAAAGCGCCGCTGCCAAGGTAGCCCAGCTGATTGAAGAAGAGGGTAACCCTGACCTGAAACTGCGCGTGTTTGTGCAAGGCGGTGGTTGCTCAGGTTTTCAGTATGGTTTCACTTTTGATGAAATCACCAATGAAGATGATACAACCATGACCAAGAATGGGGTCCATCTGTTGATCGATTCCATGAGCTACCAGTATCTGGTCGGCGCAGAAATCGATTACAAAGACGACCTCGAAGGTGCGCAATTTGTAATCAAGAACCCGAATGCAACCACCACTTGCGGTTGCGGTTCTTCATTCTCTGCCTGATGTTGTTTGATATGGCCTGAACATTGGCATGTATGAAAAAGGACGCTGCGGCGTCCTTTTTTGTTTTTCGCCGGATAAACCGCCACATCAATAGTCTGTAGTGCGTGTTGCATCTGCCACGCTTGCTATGCCTGCAAAAGTACAATGAAAAGTATTTGCGGCAATTTCCCTGAACAATTCATCACAAGACCCGCAAAGCTGATTACACTCATCTGTAGCTCACAGCATTCCTATTGATGCAGTGAGTCTTCACAAACAGGAGTCAGTATGGAGGCAGATACACTTGCCATATCTTCACGGCAGCAGGCGCTGGTGCAGGCTTTGCGCCGGCAATTGCCCGCCCATTGTATTTTGCATGATGAAGAAGATACCCGGCCCTATGAATGTGATGGCCTGGCCGCCTATCGCCAACTGCCCATGGTGGTGACACTGCCAGAGAATGAAAGCCAGGTCCTCAGCATCATCAACATTTGCCGGGAAATGCAGATTGCCATCGTGCCGCGTGGCGCAGGCACGGGCCTGTCAGGTGGCGCCATGCCCATTGCAGATGGCCTGGTGCTGTCTACCGCCAGACTGAACCGCATTCTCAAGGTGGATGCCTATGCGCGTACTGCCGTGGTGCAGCCTGGCGTGCGCAACCTGGCGATTTCTGAAGCGGTGGGCAAACACGGTTTGTATTATGCACCTGACCCTTCATCACAAATCGCCTGCACGATCGGTGGCAACGTGGCAGAAAATTCCGGTGGTGTGCATTGCCTGAAATACGGCTTGACCGTACACAATGTGATGGCCGTGCGTGCGATCACCATGGAAGGTGACATCATCGAGCTTGGTGGTGCCGCGCTGGATGCGCCTGGGCTGGATTTACTGGCGGTGTTCATCGGTTCTGAAGGCATGCTGGGCATCGTCACCGAAGTGACGGTCAAACTGGTACCCAAGCCACAGACGGCGCGCGTCATCATGGCCTCGTTTGATGATGTCGTCAAAGGCGGTAATGCAGTTGCCAGCGTGATTGCTGCCGGCATCATTCCCGCCGGGCTGGAGATGATGGACAAGACTTCATCGCGCATGGTTGAGCCTTTTGTGAATGCCGGTTACGACACCGAAGCTGAAGCTATTCTGCTGTGTGAATCAGATGGCACCATAGAAGAAGTGGAAGAAGAAATCGGTCGCATGAGCGCCGTGCTGGAACAGGCTGGCGCAACTGCACTGGCTGTCTCAAACAGCGAAGCCGAACGCCTGCGTTTCTGGTCTGGTCGCAAAAATGCCTTCCCCGCAGCAGGCCGGATTTCGCCTGATTATTACTGTATGGACGGCACTATTCCGCGCAAGCATCTGGCCCGGGTTTTGATCGGTATCAGCGAGATGGAAAAGAAATATGGCCTGCGTTGCGCCAATGTCTTTCATGCCGGTGACGGCAACCTTCATCCCCTGATTTTATTTGATGCCAACAAGGAAGGTGAATTCCATCAGGCCGAATTGTTTGGTGCCGAGATACTGGAGCTGTGCGTCACAGTGGGCGGCACCATCACCGGTGAACACGGGGTTGGCATAGAAAAAATCAATTCCATGTGTGTGCAGTTTTCAAGTGAAGAAATCACTGCCTTTCTGGCACTGAAACGGGCTTTTGATCCTGCTGTGTTATTGAACCCGGACAAGGCTATTCCTACCTTGCACCGTTGTGCAGAATACGGTCGCATGCATGTGAAAAAAGGGGTGCTGAAGTTCCCTGATTTACCTCGCTTTTAGCGCTTGTTTCAAGATCAAAAATTTATTTCGGAATATGGCATGCAAAGCATCGTAGAAAATTTTCGTGAGCGCGTACTTGTTGCAAGCAGGCAGCAGACGGCATTGCAAATCCAGGGTGGTGGCAGCAAGCGCTGGTATGGGCAGGAATTGAATGGCGAACTGCTGGAAACCTCTGCCTATCAGGGCATACTGGCCTATGACCCGACTGAACTGGTGCTGACAGCACGTAGCGGTACCCGTTTGCAGGAGATAGAAGCTGCATTGGCAGAACACAATCAGATGCTGGCGTTTGAACCGCCGCACTGGGGTGCAGCGGCCACTATCGGTGGTGTGGTCGCTGCGGGCCTGTCCGGCCCCAGGCGGCCCGCAGCGGGTGCTGTACGTGATTTCGTGCTGGGTGCCAGCCTGATGGATGGCAAGGGTGACGTGCTGGAATTTGGTGGACAGGTCATGAAGAATGTCGCAGGTTACGACGTCTCGCGTTTGCTGACCGGCTCCATGGGCTGTCTGGGCTTGCTGCTCGATATTTCGGTCAAGGTATTGCCGCGCCCTTTTGCTGAAACGACGCTGGTTTTTGCCTTGTCTGAAGCGGATGCCATTACACGCCTGAATCAATGGGCGGGCCAGGCACTGCCGATTTCAGGCAGTTGCTGGCATGTGGGGCGATTGATGTTGCGCCTGTCCGGGGCCGAGGCTGCGGTGCGCGCCGCCAAAGTCAGGCTGGGTGGGGAAGAGATACAGGACGCTGCCGAATTCTGGATCAGCCTGCGCGAACAGACGCATGACTTTTTCTCGCAGGATGAAGAGCAGGGTTTGTGGCGTCTGTCCTTGCCATCGACCGCCACGCCTTTACGTTTGAGCGGCAAATCCATGATCGAGTGGGGTGGGGCGCAGCGCTGGTTATACAGCAATGAAAAGCCGGAGCTGATACGCCTGAATGCGCTGGCTGCGGGCGGGCATGCCTGCCTGTTCCGTGGTGGTGATAAGAGCCTGGGCGTATTTGCTCCCTTGTCTGCCCCGCTGGAAAAAATTCACCAGCGCCTGAAGACGGTATTTGATCCCGCCGGGATATTCAATCCAGGTCGTATGTACAAAGGATTCTGAACGATTATGCAAACCAATCTCGCTGATTTCATCAAAGATACCCGCGAAGGCAAGGAAGCCGAAGACATTTTGCGTAAATGCGTGCATTGCGGATTCTGTACGGCCACCTGTCCCACCTATCAACTGCTGGGTGATGAACTGGATGGACCACGTGGTCGCATTTACCTGATCAAACAGGTGCTGGAAGGCAAACCCGCAACCGTCAAGACCCAGCAACATCTGGACCGCTGTCTGACCTGCCGCAATTGCGAAACGACCTGTCCGTCCGGGGTGCAGTATGGCCGCCTGGTGGATATTGGCCGTCAGGTAGTTGAACAGCAAGTCAGCCGTCCCCTGATGCAACGTATCAGCCGTTCTGCCCTGAAGCAGTTATTGCCACGCAAATGGTTATTTGCACCCGCCATGAAAATCGGACAAAGCCTGCGTCCCATGTTGCCACGCGTCCTGCAAAACAAGATACCGGCAGCGCAAGAAGCTGGGGTGTGGCCGCAGGCCGAACATGCGCGCAAGATGCTGCTGCTGGATGGTTGTGTGCAGCCATCCATGTCGCCCAACATCAATGCTGCCACAGCGCGTGTGCTGGATGCACTGGGCGTGCAGTTGCAGGTAGCTCCCAAGGCAGGCTGTTGCGGTGCCATACGCCATCACCTGAATGCGCAGGAAGATGGACTCGACGACATGCGTCGCAATATAGATGCATGGTGGCCGTATGTGGAGGCAGGCACCGAAGCCATCGTCATGACGGCATCTGGTTGTGGTGCAACCGTCAAGGAATATGGTCATTTGCTGGCACACGATGCCACCTATGCCGACAAGGCGAAAAAGATATCCGCATTGACGCTGGACCTGAGTGAAATATTACCGACATTCCAGGATGAGCTGGTACATCGCCTGCAAGGCAGGATCAGCAAACGCGTTGCCTGGCATCCGCCCTGTACCCTGCAACATGGTCAACAGATACGGGGCAAGGTAGAAGCTTTGCTGACAGCGCTGGGTATTGATGTAAAGCTTTGTGCTGACAGTCATTTGTGCTGCGGTTCTGCCGGCACGTATTCGGTATTGCAACCGAAATTGTCCTATCAGTTGCGTGACAATAAACTGGATAATTTGCAGGTGACAGAGCCTGAGATGATCTTGTCCGCAAATATAGGCTGCATCACCCATTTGCAGTCGGGGACAGAGACACCCGTGGCGCACTGGGTAGAATTGCTGGACCAGATGTTGACGCTGTCCCGTACCGGGCAACCAGCGGTGGCACCGGTTGCGGAGTAAAGCAGGAAATAGGAAATAGGAAATAGGATATCGCCTTATCCGGTGCAGACTGCTGTCTGCACCGCAGGCGTAAAACATGGGAGGCAGTTGACTGGCGACTGGTGTAACGGGTGTAACGGGTGTAACGGGTGCGACTGTTAATTACTCGGCGAGTAATTTTTCTATGTCGCTGATCAGGTCTTGTGGTGAAGTTTGTGGTGCATAGCGCTTGAATACGCTGCCATCTTTTTTGACCAGGAACTTGGTGAAGTTCCATTTGATGGATTGGCTACCCAGCAGGCCCGGTGCCTGGGCTTTCAAATGCTGGAACAGTGGATGCGCCTTGTCGCCATTCACATCAATCTTGTCAAACAGGGGGAAGGTGACGCCGTAATTCTTTTCACAGAATGCGCCGATCTCATCAGCCGAACCCGGTTCCTGGTGGCCGAACTGATTGCAGGGAAAACCCAGCACTTCCACACCCTTATCTCTGAACTGCTGGTAGATCGCTTCTAGGCCTTTATATTGCGGCGTAAAGCCGCAATTGCTGGCTGTATTGACGATCAGTACAACCTTGCCTGCATACTGTTTCAGATCAACGGGCTGACCTTGCAGGTTATTGGCATTGAATTCCAGCGCGCTCATACTATCCCCAGATGTTTGGTGCCTGCTGTCAGATCACGGTCTTTGGCGTCCTTGCCTTGCAACATGATGGCCAGGCGCAGTTCATTGACAGAGTCGGCATTGCGCAGGGCATCTTCATAGGTGATCTGGTCAGCTTCATGCAAATCAAACAGCGACTGATCAAAGGTCTGCATACCCAGCTCACGGGATTTTTTCATGATCTCTTTGATCTCATGCACCTGGCCTTTAAAGATCAGATCAGATACCAGCGGAGTATTGAGCATGATTTCAACCGCAGCAGCACGACCCTTGCGTCCCTTCAGGGGAATCAGGCGCTGAGAAATAACTGCCTTCAGATTCAGTGACAGATCCATCAGCAACTGGGCGCGACGTTCTTCCGGGAAGAAGTTGATGATACGGTCCAGCGCCTGGTTGGAACTGTTGGCATGCAGGGTAGCCAGGCAAAGATGGCCGGTTTCCGCAAAGGCGACGGCAAAGTCCATGGTTTCGCGGTCACGTATCTCACCGATCTGGATGACATCAGGTGCCTGACGCAGGGAATTTTTCAGCGCAGCACCCCAGTCCTGGGTATCAATACCGACTTCACGCTGGGTGATGATGCAGTTCATATGTGGATGCACATATTCTATCGGGTCTTCGATAGTGATGATGTGGCCATAGCTATTCGCATTTCTATAGCCCAGCATGGCTGCCAGCGAAGTTGATTTGCCTGAACCGGTCGCACCCACCATGATGACCAGACCGCGTTTGGTCATGGCGATTTCTTTCAGATTGCCTGGCAAACCCAGATCTTCCAGTTTGGGAATGGCGGTCGTAATCGTCCGCAATACCAGACCGACACGGCCCTGCTGCATGAAGGCCGAGACGCGGAAACGCCCCATGCCTGCCGGGCTGATCGCGAAATTACATTCCTTGCTCGCTTCAAACTCTGCCGACTGCTTGTCGTTCATGATGGCGCGCGCCAGATCGACCGTATGTGCCGGTGACAAAGGCTGGTTGGACACCGGGGTGACACGGCCATCTATCTTGAAAGCCGGTGGAAAGTCTGCCGTAATAAACAAGTCAGAGCCGTTTTTGCTCAGCATCAGTCTGAGCAGATCGTGCATGAATTTGGTAGCCTGGTCGCGTTCCATGTGAATGCCGTCCTGTAATCGTTACTGTATTTGTTAACCGGGGAAATTTTCCGGGAGTTTGGCTGCAAAACGTGCAGCACCGACAGAGATTACATTTCTGCGTACCAGATCTGTCAGGTTTTGGTCCAGTGTCTGCATACCTACATTGCTGCCGGTCTGGATGGACGAATACATCTGCGCCACTTTGGCTTCACGTATCAGGTTACGGATCGCCGGTGTGCCTATCATGATTTCATGGGCTGCCACACGGCCGGAACCATCCTTGGTTTTCAGCAGGGTTTGCGAAATGACGGCCTGTAGGGATTCAGACAGCATTGAACGCACCATCTCTTTTTCTTCAGCCGGGAAAACGTCGACAATACGGTCAATGGTTTTTGCAGCAGAAGAGGTATGCAGTGTGCCAAACACCAAGTGACCGGTTTCGGCGGCAGTCAATGCCAGACGTATGGTTTCCAGGTCACGCAACTCACCCACCAGGATGGCATCCGGATCTTCACGCAGTGCCGAACGCAGCGCATTGTTGAACGACATGGTGTGCGGTCCGACTTCACGCTGGTTGATCAGGCATTTCTTGGATTCATGCACGAATTCGATCGGGTCTTCAACCGTCAGGATATGACCATACTCATTTTCATTAAGATGGTTGACCATGGCCGCCAGTGTCGTCGATTTACCAGAGCCGGTTGGCCCTGTCACCAGCACCAGGCCGCGTGGCTTTAAGGCCAGATCAGCAAAAATGCGTGGCGTATTCAACTGCTCCAGCGACAGAATCTTGGATGGAATGGTACGCATAACCGCTGCCGGGCCACGTTCCTGGTTAAATGCATTCACACGAAAACGTGCCAGCCCCGGGATGGAGAAAGAAAAATCGCACTCCAGCGTTTCTTCATAGGCTTTGCGTTGTGAGTCGTTCATGATGTCATAAATCAGCTCATGGACATCTTTATGTTCCAGCGGTGGCAGATTGATGCGCCTGACGTCGCCATGTACCCGTATCATGGGCGGCAAACCGGAAGATAAGTGTAAATCGGAGGCATTGTTCTTGACGGAGAACGCCAGCAGTTCTGAGATGTCCATTTATAATTCCGCTAGTGAGTATCGTTGTTGACTGCGTTGTTGACTGATTTTAATGCTATAAAAACTGGTTTTAAGGCCGATGGTGGCAACTTATCACCATAGTAAGCTGTTTATGGCAGAAATCTGCAACGAATTTGATTGATTATTGCTTCCCCGATTATGTCCTTAATTTCTGACAACTTGCAAGCCGTACTTGCGCATATCCATGCTTATGCGCTGGAGAGCGGGCGCGACCCTGGCCAGGTAGATTTACTGGCAGTTTCCAAAACTTTCGGTGCGGATGCCGTGCTGGAGGCTGCCGCCGCAGGGCAGCGCCGCTTCGGCGAGAATTATCTACAGGAAGCGCTGGACAAGATGCAGGCCGTGCACGCCGCCAGACCGGTATTGGCATCCCCACTGGAATGGCATTTTATCGGCCCCATACAAAGCAACAAGACCCGGCCGATTGCCGAACACTTTGCCTGGGTGCACTCAGTGGACAGGGAAAAAATCGCCCGACGCCTTTCCGAGCAAAGGCCTGATCATTTGCCTGCCCTGAATATTTGCCTGCAAGTCAATATTAGTGGCGAAGAAAGCAAGAGCGGCGTGTTACCGGCGGAAGCGTTGGCCGTTGCGCAGCAGATTGCCGGCTTGCCGCGCCTGAACCTGCGTGGTTTGATGGCGGTACCCGAAGCCAGTGATGATGAGCATCAGCAACGGCAGGCATTTCGTCAGTTGAAAGAATTAAGCCAGTCCATACAGGCAGCCGGGATAGCACTCGATACCCTGTCGATGGGCATGAGCAGCGATATGCACGCAGCAATCGCAGAGGGCAGTACCATGGTGCGGGTAGGCACGGCAATCTTTGGAAGCAGAAATTATGCAAAATAAACTGAAAATCGCCTTTATTGGCGGCGGCAACATGGCCAATGCACTGATCGGTGGCCTGATCAGCGAATTAACCGGTGCAGAGCATATTCATGTGGTGGATTTGAACCAGCAATCTCTGACCCGCATGGAGACCGAATTTGGTGTCAGCACGGCCATGACAATCGATGACAGCCTGCACGGTGTTGATGCGATTATTCTGGCAGTCAAACCGCAGAACCTGCGTGATGTCGTGGCAGAACTGGCACCTTATCTGAAAAACCAGTTAGTGATTTCAATCGCTGCCGGCATCCGCGCGGCAGATATGTCGCGCTGGCTGAATGGCTACGCCAAAATAGTACGTACCATGCCAAATACACCGGCACTGATCAGCAAGGGGATTACGGGTTTATATGCCTTGCCAGAGGTAAGTGCAGCCGAAAAGCTGATCGCCGAACAGATCATGCAGGCTGTGGGGCTGACCACCTGGTTGGATGATGAGAGCCTGCTGGATGCCGTCACCGCCGTGTCTGGCAGTGGCCCTGCTTACGTGTTCTACTTTATTGAAGCCATGCAGCAGGCAGCCCAGGAACTGGGCCTGAGCCCCGATCAGGGCGTGCAACTGGCGATTGCCACCTTCAACGGCGCGTCTCAGCTGGCATTGCACTCCAGTGAACCTGTCGCCGTGTTACGTGAAAGAGTGACATCAAAAGGTGGTACTACCTATGCCGCCCTCACCAGTATGGATGCAGCCGGTGTCAAACCAGCCATCGTGGCTGCCATCAAGGCAGCAGCGGCCCGTGGTAAAGAACTGGGGGATGAGTTCGGGCAACAGGCGTAGCCATATATATCGCGCTTATACCACCTATGCCACTTATACCGCTGCGTAGTGTTTCCCCCTGATGTTGCAAGTCAACATCAGGGAAATTCAGAAATGTTGCACTGCACAATCCGTTTTGCTACATTACGAGCATGACAAAAATAAAAACAATAAGTTCTAAGTTGGGATTGAGTGCGGTCGCGCTGGTTTTTGCTCTGGGGTTTGGCTTTGGTGGTGCTGAAGTAGGTGTCTTGCCGATGGCAAGAATGCTGACCGGCTGGTGGCGGGCCCAATCTCTGGTTGCCGTGCCTGCCAGGATAGAAAAGCTGGAGTTAAAGCGACACGATGGTGACGGCACGACCTGGCAAGTGCAGGGCGAATTTGTCTACCAGTATCAGGGCAGGGAACTCCGCAGCCATCGCATCAATATCGGTGGTGACAGCAGCGACAATATTAGTTCTTACCAGAAAGATCGCTATGCTGAACTGCAACGCGCCCAGACTGAAGGCCAAAACATTAGCCTGTGGGTAGACCCGCAACAACCTGAATTTGCCGTGGTGGATCGCCAGATTCGCCTAAAGCGCTTGCTGTTCCTGATTCCCTTTGCCTTCCTTTTTCCTGCGGTCGCTCTGGTAGCGTGCTGGTTCTTGTGGGTGATCTGGCGCAAGCCCGTCCTGGATGAAAAGCGTGCCGATGACCTGGTATGGGCACAGGTGTTGAATCCCTCGCCACAGTGGGGCTTGCTCAAACCCGAACCCAGCGGCGCTCTGGCCGCAGGACTGTTTGCAGTGGTATGGAATATGCTGACCTTGCCTTTGGTGTTGTTGGCACTATCTGATGGTGGCTTTGGTATGCGTTGGCTATTGCTGGTGTTTCCTCTTGCCGGTGTATTGACCACCTACTATGCCGTACGCCAGACTTACCTGAACTGGCTTCTAGGCAAGACCGCACTGAGCATGTCGCAATTGCTGGCTGTCGGGCTCAATGCAGCCAGGCTGCGTGTGCATTTCTTCATACCATTGGGACAGCGCATGCGGACGCCACCAGTATCCTATGATGCACATATCAGTATTGAATGCCTGTATGAGGACAACAGGGGGGAAGATGCCGACGCCCGGACTTTATGGTCAGAATCCTTGCCTGCCATTACAGTTGCGCATGCTGCTTCTTGCCTGGATATCAGTGTAAACCTGCCTGACAGCCTGCCTGCAAGCACTGCCTGGGACAATGAAAGGCAGAAAGTCATCTGGAAACTACGGATAAAGATAATGAACCACACACTGGAATTCAATTTGCCTGTGTCGTATGGTGTAGGCCAGGCGCCCAGTCCTTTGATGCTGGCACAGATGGTACGCGCACCGCAACGTCCCTGATGGTGCCGCAGTATCTTGTCATTGCACGCTCATCACAGTGCAGTCAGGTAGCGGCGTGGCGCATGATACTTTGTATGCCCATTTCCATTTTCTGTCTTGCGGATGAATTGGCTGAATGGACGCGCATTTCTGGTGGAATGAAGCCGCGTGTTATGACGGCTTCTTCCAGCCAGGTAATGACGTCGTAGCCAGTTCCGCGTTCATCGTCGCCCAGGTCATGATCAAGACTGATGATTTGGACCTGACCAGTTTCCAGTAAGCGAATTGCTTCATCGGGCCAGTAAACTCTAATCCATCCTTCAGGTGTCTGACGTTCATCATCGAGATAGACTTTCATCCGGCACGCATTCCTTTTTTTGCACAGGTTTTACCTACTGTTCAGCCGTATTCGTCAACTTTTCAAAATTCTTTTTGCTTTCTTCCAGACGGCGTTTTTGCATTTCTTCTTGCTGATGGGCGATTCTTTCGATTTTCTGGTTGTGGGCATTAAATCTTTCCAGGTCTTCGGCACCGTAAAACGTGATTTGGCCACCGTCCACAATCCACTTTGTTCTGTCGGAGAGTAATGTGACGATGTTTTCCACTTCCTGTACGATCTGCTTTTCCATCTGCCACTGTTCATTCAGTTGCTGGCTGGATTTGACCATGCCGCGTTCGAAGCCAGCGAATATATCTTTTTTTGTTTCCTCAGTGACATTCAGCGCATTGATTTTCTCTTTGCCATCTTCAAAGAGTGTTGCCGTTTTCTTTTCGTATTTACTGACGATATTTTTACCCTGTTCAATAATGTTTCTGCTTTCCCGCATGCTGACATCATTTTTTAGCCGGGCTGCATCCAGCAATTTGTTCCAGCCGGCGGCATCCAGTTCGCGCAGGTAATCATTTCTTTGCCCAACGGCGCTGTTCATGAAATCCTTCATGAAACGTTCCATTTCGCCAAATTCACCCGTGGCTTTGGTGGGTTCGCCAGTCCGTGTTTCTATGATGCCGGATGTACTGGCGCTGCTGCCAGCCTTCGAGATTTCCAGCGCATCACCCAGACGCTTGAGCTCTTGCTGGGCTGATGAAAACACCAGCGCGGCCTGACGTTTTTGCTTGCCTACCCCCAGATAACCACCGATAAGCAAACAGACAAAAATAGCCGCGAACACCATGCCGAATAATTTTGCACCACGGTCGCGCAACAGGAGAGAGTGGAAAATCCCGCCAGAAAAAACGGCATAGGCAAAAAATTCACCGCTCAGAAGAGCCATATCACCACGGCTATGCAAACCCTGGTAGTAGGCAAAAATGGCGGCAATCACACAAATTGGCACCAGTAAGAAAATCCACAAGACACTGTGGCTGGTCTCTGTTGCATCTTGATAGTCTTCGCTCATTCGACTTACTCCGCAAGAGGATTGAAAATTGTCTGACGATATCCTGCATACCCTCTCGGTGGATGGCGATAGCACAGGCTCAATAGTGTGACCTAAGCTTTGCTGGAAAACAAGCAGAGCAGATCAGTGAGTCAGGGAGTGTTGCGATTCTGTTTCAGCATATTGCAGAACAGGGCACCCTGTTCAATCGCGTCATCCAGTGCGACATGGGTATGCGGCATGGGATCGAACCAGTGTTTGGGCATATTGCGTTTGGTGCTGTCCCGGTAATCTGTTTTCATCAAGGCCATGGCAAAGCTTTTCATATCCAGTGCCGAGTGACTGAACGGACTTTCGCCCGCAAAGCGTATCAGGTACCAATAAACAAACAGGAAATCGAAACCAGCGGGATAGGCAACGAATACCGGTTTTCCTGGCAGGGATTTGATCCAGCTGACATAGCGCGGCAAGGCCGTGGCCGGATCTTCGATGTCCTGACGACAGGCGGCCCATGCTGCCGGTTGTGTCGCCCACCAGGCGGCTGTCTTGGGATCGGCAGTTGCGCCTGGCAGACAGGCCAGGTTGACGCTGAAGGTGGAGATTATTTGCTTGTCTGCTGTATAGGCCGCCGACCCCAGGCTGAGCATGGAATGTGGTCCAGGAATGGGACCATCGGTTTCCACATCGGTGCTGATATAAATTTCTGTCATGGATTTTTGTTTGCTGTTTGTTTTTGGGCAGGCATGCGCAGTTAGCTGCTTACACTCTGTGTTGATTCAATTCTTCTCATAGTCCTCAAGGTCTTGAATGCGCCTTTCCGCATGAGTTTGCATGCAGCCTATCTGCATTATGGTGCGTATGCTGCCACTGGCATGACGCTGGAAGACAGCATCGCAATCAGCCTCGCGAAATTTTACCCATGCCCTCTGCGCATTGATGAGTTTCTTTTTCATTTCAGAATACAGTTCTGTCTCGGTATCCGGCTGGTCCAGTGATTTCAAGGCTTGTTGATAGACACGATTCAATTTCGCTTCGACCTTTTTTGCCTCGATAGTGGCACATTCATTCAGGTCCATGGTCGAAACGGCTTTTTTGCAGTCCAGTGCATAAGACGATGCGCCTGCACACAAGAGTATGAAAAACAGGAACAGAGGTTTCATTAGTTGATTACGGATGGGATTTAGATAAAGAAGATGATACGCCGCCTTGCGTCAAAATCAGAGCAGTCTGAAATGCCGAAAAGGCGCTCAGTTCCTTTGCTTTCTTGTAAAGGAATTGTTAAACTTTAAAGATGTCATTTATAATTGTATCAAAGCGTAACAGTGATTTGATCTGCAACATCCTTTTATCCTACCTATTCTTTGAGCCAGGCCCTGGCAGGGTTCAAACATACAAATAATTCTTATGGCAAATATCAACATCAAACTTTCACAAAACGTTGTTACCACCAATTATCAGCAACTCATAAAATCACCACCTACCAATGGCAGCCTGGGTACCCTGTTTGATGTATTCCCCAAATTGGGTTATGCCTGGTCCCAAACGCATCAATACTATTCAAGCTTTGACTTCAGTGGTGGTCGCGTGCGCATGGGTTTTGCGGACGGTTCCAGCACCATTTATAACGGTGTGATTCTGGATAACCCGAATGCGACGCAAGGCACGGCTTCTGCCACCAGCCTGCAGCTATATTCTGCCGGTGTTTTATCCATCGTTGAAAATGGCCGGTTTAACTTTAACTACGCCAATACACTCGTCAACGGTGTCAATTCGGTTTCCATTAATTCGACTAACACGACGGTATCCAACATTTCCGTATCGACGCTGACACCGACCAACAGCCCCTACTATGATCCGGTTGCCGGCAATGTAACGATAACGGTGCAGGGTTCCATTAACGGCGATGTCAATGGCAATAATTCTGGCACCGTCAACAGAATAACTGCGACGGCAGACAAGTTCATCGCATCAACCTCAGTAGATGGCAGCTTTAATCTGTCTTCCAATTCTCTGGCTGTAGGACAGGGTTTGGCCAAGTCTACAGTGACAGGGACGATGACTTCAGCAGTGACAGAATACCGTGATGGCAGTTACAACCGCGTTACGGGTGTTTCAGCCTTCCTTTCTGCGAATCAGCAGATTGATGAAAAATTGCTGGCGGACGAATCGCTGTTTGGTGGCGCAGATGTAATCAGCGTCGATTTACCATCGGTCATCTATGCCGATTATCTGATCAACTCGGGTGCGGGTGGTGATCTGATTACCATCAGTGGCGGTGGCGGGCGTTTGCATGTGAATGCAGGCAGCGGCAACGATGCCATCAATGTTGGTAGCGGCAATCATAATATCGATGGTGGTACCGGGCTGGATACCGTCATCATGGCAGGCCAGGCGAGTGCTTTTAATGTCAGCAAGACGGGTGCAGGTTACCAGGTGCGTGTCAACGCCAGTGGTGATTTAGATAGCCTGGTCAATGTCGAACGCCTGCAATTTTCTGACAAGAGTGTCGCCCTCGATATTAGTGGTACTGCCGGTCAGGCCTATCGTATTTACCAGGCGGCTTTTGGGCGTAAACCTGACCTGGAAGGCCTGGGTTACTGGATCAAGGATATGGATAAGGGTTCCAGCCTGACTACTGTTGCTGCCGGCTTTTTCCAGTCGCCAGAATTTCAGAAACTGTATGGTAACAATCCTTCAACCACCACACTGATCACCAATTTCTATCAAAACGTCTTGCACCGCACACCAGATCAGGCGGGCTTTGATTATTGGAACAATCAGTTAAGCACAGGAAAAATCACTGCTGCCGGTGCACTGGCCAGTTTCTGCGAAAGTACAGAAAATCAGGCGCAGGTCATAGGATCGATACAGAACGGGATAGATTTCAAACTGTGGGCTGGCTGATACCTGCGACAGTTCATCAGTTCTATTGACCGGCCGGAGCAGCATGTCTGCATGCTCTCCGGCTGGAAGATAATTTATCCCCGTTCACCATCAATTCACCATCCGTTCACTATCCGGTCACCATCCGCTTCAGGTGCGGCTGTCACCATGCCGTCTTAACCATTCATCGGCGACATCACCCATGGTCTTGTGGCGGGCATCACGTATCCACGCCATGAAGTCGCGATTAAAGCTGAAATCAGGCCCGCATTGCGTGACCAGAAAACGCCTGACATTCTGGGTGTTCTTGTAATCCTTGTCTATCACGGTCGCGCGCGATATGTCATTGCCATGCCAGTCTGTTTTCATGCAGGTCTCCATAGGACAAGCGTACATTTTATCAATAAGTGTGAAATCAGTTTCAAGCACGATTATGTGAGACTCGCACCGCAAGCTGAGAAAGATTGCTTATCCGCGCATCGTCTTTTGAAATCTTGCTATTATCCGGCAATGCTTATAATCAGGTTGCAGCACCATGTCTGAACTCGTCGTTCTTACTACTTACTTCAATCCTTGCCGGTATACGTCGCGCAGGCAGAACTATGACGCCTTTATGCTGGGCATGCGTGCTGCTGGCGTGACTTGTATCACGGTGGAATGTGCGTTTGGTGATGCGTCGTTTGAATTGCCGGCAGCACTGGATGTCTTGCAGGTACGTTCGTCTACCCTGCTGTGGCAGAAAGAACGTTTGCTGAATCTGGCCGCTTCGTGGCTGCCTGCCAGTTGTCGCTATGTGGCATGGCTGGATTGCGACATTTTATTTGACAATAAAAACTGGGCCAGGGAACTTGTCGCCGTTTTGCGACAATATCCGGTCGCGCAAGTGTGGGAAACCTGTTTGCGTCAGCAGCAGGATGGTTCTGCCGGTGGTGTCGCCAATGAGCAGCCTGATCGTGTTACTTCATTTGCGGCCATCATGCAGGAACATCCAGCATCCTTGCAGGCCGGGCGTTATGATAGCCACGGGCATACCGGCTACGGCTGGGCCATGCGACGCAGCCTGTTTGACAGCACCGGCCTGTATGAGGCAGCTATATCCGGCAGCGCTGATCATTTTATGGCGCATGCGATATATGGTGATTACAACTTTTGCATACAGAATGCGCTGAAACATGATCATGCCCAGATTACGCATCTGCAAGCCTGGGGGCAGCGTTTTTATCAGCAGGTGCAGGGGCAACTGGGGGTGGTCAAAGGGGAGATTCGCCACCTGTGGCATGGCGACGCCAGACATCGCCGCTATTTCTTGCGCATGCATGACATTACGGATCTGGGTTTTAATCCCTGGACTGATTTAAGTATGCGTGCCGGTCGCCCGCTGGAATGGCATGCAGACATGCACAAGCCAGGTCTGCGCCAGTATTTTGTCAATTATTTTCAATCGCGCCGTGAAGATGGCGACAACCATGAGAAGGCAAGTCATGCTGAAACCCAATGTTAATCCGGTGCGGGACGCTGATTTCAAAACCTATCACCGCGACATGGCCTACATGGATGTGGTCTACATGGCGCTGGATAATGCCATGCTGGCGATGCAGCAGCAGATAGAGGATTTGTACAAAGTACAGGAAAGCAGGCAGGCGCAAAGGCAACAGGTCATCAAGCGCACGGTAGAAGATTTACTGCCAGGTTTCTATACCGGCACGCTGAACCAATTGCAGGCCGTTTGCCCGGGCTTCGTGGATGCCGTGGTATTGATCGCATTTGAAGAGCATCGCCCATGGCTGGGCATATTGCCACGCCCCGGTACCGCAAAAGCTTTGGCGACCTTGCAAACCCGGCTGGCATTTTATTTTGATACCAGGGTTGAACTCGATAAAGTAGAAAACCTGGACCAGGACCTGGCGGCGATCAATGAGCAAATCAATGACTTGCAAAAAAAGCGTCAGGAAACCGTAGACATCATCAGCATGCTGAAAAAGTCGCAAAATACCAACGTCGCTTTACCGGCAGAAGTTAGCAGCTATATCGACCAGATTTTCAAGCGCGCAGTAGCCATGCCGGCCAGCGGCAGTACCATGGCATCCATCAAGCGCAAGGAATCGGAAGAACAATGGCGCCAGCGCAGAAAATATTATGCGCATTCTACCTATTATGATAACTATGCCTGGTACAGCATGGCACATGATTTTCCGACCCATGCAATGGTGCGCCACAATTTCCAGGGCAATCAGCGCAATCAGCAGCAGGCAGATACGCTGGCTGGTGCCATGATGGCGGATTCGTACCTGTTTAATGCTAATACAGTCGCCAATACAGTCGCAGCGCCAGCAAACCCGGGTCCCCAGTATGAAGTGGGCAGTTTTTCGGATACCCGCAACGACGCAGCCATTTTGCTCAATACGAATACGGCCACCGCGTACACAGACAATACGCAGGATCCTCCTGTTGTGCAGGCCGATCTTTACGATTGCAATAGCACCGTCATGCTGGGGGATGACATACGTACCGACGATAGCCTTGGAGCGTATTCCTGAAGGAAGCCGTTTTTGAAAAGGACCAAATACAGCGACTTGTGGATGGATTTACCACGCTGCAAGGGATTCGGCTGCGCTAAATTGAAATTTTGATTGTCATCGAGGTCACGAATGCTAATATTGACATTCAGACCAATCCTCATTTCAGAATGATATGTCGTCTAACCGGTTCATTCGTTTCCGCGACATCAGTTTGAAAACCCGCCTGACTGTGGCGGTGGCGCTGTTTTTTTTGCTTTCCCTGGCGCTGTTATCATGGCTGGCCTCTTCGACTTCCGAGAAGGCATTGGAAAAGCTCATCATGACGCGCCAGAGCGGCCTGATCGCTGCCATGGCCAATGAGATAGACCAAAAGGTGGAACTGCGGAAGAATGCCCTGATCCTGTTGGCTACCGAAATTGGCACGGATGACGAAGACAAGGAAAAACTGCAAAACTTGCTGATGCACCAGAAAAGCCTGGGTGCCCTGTTTGACAATATTGCCATACTCGATTTGAATGGCGAGTTTCTGGCTCTTCTGAACGGCGCAGAAGAGCGCGGCAAAGTCAATTTGTCTGGCAGGGACTATTTCCAGGAAGTGATCAGACAAAAGAAGCTGCTGATTTCCTTGCCCCAAAAAGGTAGTGCCAGCAGTCGGCCTCTGGTGGTAATGTGTGTCCCCGTGTTCGATGACAAAGGTAGCATGCGCTACGTACTGGCAGGTATCATCGAGCTGGCACAGGAGAGTTTTCTGGCAGATCTGGCAGCCACAAAAATAGGTGGTAACGGGTATATCTATGTCACGACACGACAGGGTGTATTTGTTGCCCATCCTGATAGCAATCGCATTCTTGCCAACAGCCGCGAACAGCCGGATACCCATCAATTGCCAGAGACTGCGTTTTCAGTGCTGGAAGGCAACCTGATTTCACGCAATCATAAAAATGATGCAGCGATTCTGTCCTACCGGCGCCTGAAGTCGGTGGATTGGATGATTACTTCTGCCTATCCGACCAGTGAAGCCTTCATTGTCATTGCCGAGGTCAGAAAAGATATCCTGCTGGCCGGTAGCGCCTTGCTGGTGACTTTGCTGCTGCTGGGCTGGTGGTTTATGTACTGGCAACTCAAACCCTTGCAGCATTTGCGCCAGAAGGTCAATCGTGCCGCATCTGACTGGATAGATACGTTGAAGCCTAATGTATATCCAAAGGATGAAATCGGTGATCTGGCCAAGGCATTTGACGATGCCATGCTGAACCGCCGTGCAGCAGAAGCAGCCTTGAGTGCCAGTGAAAACAAGTTGCGCCTGATTGCCGACAATATGTCGGCCTTCATTGGCTATATTGATCATAATGAAAAATACACGTTCGCCAACAAGCGCATTGCCCATCTGTCGCACATGGAACCGGCAGCTGTCATAGGAAAAACCATGCGAGAAGTGGCGACCCCGGAGATTTATGACAAGTTGGTCAAACCGCATGTGGTCAAGGTACTCAATGGCGAGTGGACACGCTATGAGCGCCGTATTCAGCGATATGGACACTGGGAATGGGACAGAGTGACATATGCACCGGATTTCAGTAAATCAGGCAAGGTTGAAGGTTTTTTCGTGCTGGTGGAAGACATCACCGAATTCAAGCGCGTGCAAGATGATTTGATACGCAGTGAACAAAGGGTGCGTACCATCACCGACAATGTGCCGGCCATGATTGCCTATATAGATGCGAGTGAGCGCTACCAGTTCTGCAACCGCAATTACAGCCAGATTCCTGGACTGGAACCTGAAAATATCCTGGGGAAATCTATTCTCGAGGTGTTTGGCGAAGCATCCTACCTGGAGTTGAAGGAAAAAATTCAGCAGGCACTGCATGGTGAAAAAGTTTCGTTCGAACGCTATGCCTATGAGCGCGACATCAAAAGATATCTGCAATATGAATATGTACCGGATATCAATGCCGATGGCATGACCACCGGGTATTATTCCATGGTCATTGATATTACGGCGCGCAAACAGGCGGAATTGAAGCTGGCTGCCAGTGAAGGACTGCTGCGTACGATTGCCGATAATATTCCTGCTTTTGTCAGCCTGATTGATACAGAAAATCGCTATCAATTCGTGAATCGCCCCTATGAAGCCTGGTTCAACCTGCCGCTGACAAAGATACGCTGCCAGCCCGTGTCATCGCTATTGAGCGGCACTACATTGCAAGAACACCTGACGCATTACCAGCGGGCCATGACCGGTGAAAAAACAGAATTTGAAACCGAGATCAGCATAGGCGGCAAGACCGGACATTATCATGCCACCTATGTGCCACAGTATGACGATAGCGGCCAGGTCGTCGGTGTGAACACCCTGATCAACGATATCAGCGACGCCAAGGCAGTAGAAAGACAGTTACTGGCGCTGGCCAGATTTGACACCCTGACCGGTTTGCCCAACCGCAATCAGATCAATGAAAGGATGGAACAGGCCAGTGCCCGTTCACAACGGACTGGCCGGTTGATGTCTGTCATGTTTCTGGATGTGGACAAGTTCAAGAGCATTAATGATGGTCTGGGCCATCATGCCGGTGACCTGGTTTTGCAGGAATTTGCCAGCCGCCTCAAGCACTGCATACGCCAGACCGATCTTGCTGGTCGTCTGGCAGGCGATGAATTTGTCATCGTGCTGGAAGGTTTGAATATGCACAGCGAGGCCGATATGGTAGCCAGCAAAATCATACAGGCCATGACGCTACCTTTTGAGATAGAAGGCAAGCCGCTGATGGTGACTACCAGCATAGGGGTGGCGATATCTTCAGAACTTAACTCCAACGCCGGCGAAATGCTGAAGAAAGCCGATGAAGCCTTGTACCTGGCCAAGAAGGCGGGCCGGAATAATTTTAAGGTTTTGCAACTGGGCGCGAACACAGCTGCTTAAATCCCGGTCAGCAAGGCTTTTAGCAACGCTTTGCCCTTGCCGCCAATTTGCATCTCGTTCAAGGCTGTCAACGTTGATGCCGGCAAATCCTGCTTTAATTCCAGACGTAATTCATTCAGGAGTCCCAACAGCATGGCCATATCTTTTGGCGGTGATTGTGGACTCTGCGTGACCATAATGCAGAGTAACTGAAACACCAGATGCGGCGCGAGCACATAGGCGCGTGCTGCTTTGCCCAAGCTTTGGGCATAGCGACTTGCTTTGACTTGCGGTGTCGCGAGTAAACCCTGGATGGCATGACCAAGCACCACAGCCTCAAGCCGGCCTTCCAGCCAACTGGCGACCAGGGCATCTATCGCGATGGCAGTCTGGCCTGGCTCTTTACCCGCCAGTGCAAAGGCCAACAGCATGATGGCACTGCTGCTCATGGGTACTGTAGGGACCAGCAAGAGGTTCAGATAAGCCTTGTTATACCACTCTACTTCCCACCAGTCGAGGTTGTTGGCAATGGCATGGGCACCTTCGGCAAACACCGCTTCGAGGCTGGAGGGCATGATACTGGCCGACCAGCGTATCTTGCTTTCATTACTGCCACCAAAACTTTCAGTGCGGTGAGAATAACCGTCATCCTCAATGACCTGAGGATGACGCAGGATGCTGAGATAAGCCTGGTCTATGGCTCTGGGCGTTGGTGTGGTACGCAAGTGGCTGTGGTAAAAGGTATAAACCTCATTCTTGCTGATCTCTATCTCAAAACGATAGCGTGCCGCATGCGCGCCATCCGGCCCAAAGTCACCATATAACTGGATGAGGTTGGCATCGTCTTCATCAGGATAACGGGCGCGGGCGGCGGCGATATACAGAGCGCTGTCCTTGCCTTTGGCAGGGATGCTGACTTGTGAACCAAGAGCATAGCGCAAGGCATTGTGATAAGGGGTATCCGGCAAGCTGGCTGCTTGCTGGCGTAGATGAGGATCATCGCTGGGAGTCAGGCGCAAGAGGCTGAGTACCTGCTCTTGCAATGGTTGTTGCAAGCCCAGTGCATGTTGCTCGCGGGTTCGTTCTATCAAGATGGCAGGGGCTATATAGCCACGTTGATGGCTAGGTGCTGCCAGTGGGAGCACGGACTTGGCCTGCATCAGGATATCCATCAAATCATCAGTGCGCTGGCAGATGACGCTATGGACATCGAAACGGCCTTTGGCAAAGCTGCTGTTGGGCGGTAGTCTTTCGGCTTCAAATATAAAGACCAGCAGGCGCGCCAGTTCACGCGCCAGTGGTTTGTCCATATTGCGCCAGTTATCCGAACTGGGTTTCAGTTTTTGTGCGCGTTTCAGTACTGGACCAAAGCGCTTTTTATCATCAGCAGAAAATGGGGCCAGCTTCAGCAGGGCATGGATGACGGTTTCAAAACAGTCAGTGTCATCACTGTTTTCAAAGACATAGGCGCAGGCTTCGATGAGTGCGTCAATATCACTGATGATTGGCAGGGCTCGGCTCTCTGCTATGGGCGATGGCAGAGGCTGCAAAGTGGGTAATGCCTGCGATGTCTGGATAGTGGCTGATGGCTTGGAAGTATCAGCGGCAGGAGTTCCCAGTAAAGCCATCAAAGCATCACGGTTACTGGTGGCAATCTGCGGCAGCAACTGCGAGGTCTGTTCTTGCGTAGCTGCATCCATGCCCCATTTGCCCAGTCGGCTGATGACTTTCTTTTGCATGTCTGCGGCTTCATGCAGCAAGCCAAACACGGCAATAGATGCCGCTTCTTGCATCAGGCTGGCATCTTTCAGGATGATTTGGTCGATTAATTTCAGTGCGGTATCTACTTGCGCCTTGACGGCAGATGACAGCAGCGGTTGTAGAGCGGTCAGCAAGGCTGTATTGCTGATGGCACCGGCGGCATGCAAAGTGCCCAGAACTTTCAGCGCCATGCTGACGGTAGGCGGAATGCGGCTGTGACATAAACCCAGATAGCGTTCACTGAATGCGCTCATTTCTTCTACTGTCGGTGCCAAGACATCATGGAAGCGCGAGAACCAGCCAGAGCGAAATTGTATCCAGTCTTTTTCCAGCGCACCCAGGGTTTTATCCAGCAATAGTTCGCGGCTATACACGCCTTGCTGGCACAAATTCAAAAATAGCTGTTGCCAGGTGTGGTCAGGGTTATGAGTATATTTATCGCGTCCGGCCAGACTGATATCGGTCGTTCCCTCGATATCGAACAACTGCAGCAATGGGCCCTGCAATATTTCTGGATCGTGTTTTATCCAGTAAGCCACATCGGGTACGCGGTCTGAATGTACTTCCTGGCTCAGCAAACCCAGGAGGTAATTGTCATGGTTGGGACGTTCTGCCAGGCCATTGATGAGAAGGCTTTGTATGATACGAAAACTCCCCGGGTTACGCGCCACTATACTTGATACCAAATTTTCAGTCGATGATGGCGAATAGGCTTTCCATAATTCGACCAGTTCTTCTGGCTTGATAAAAAACATCCAGGAATTTTCAGCGACATCATTTGTAGTGCAACACAAAAAGATCGCAGAACGCAGGCATTGCCATTGCTGATCCGTGACATTGCTGCGCCAGGCAGATGTGTTCATGTCTGAGGTATAGCGCGATTTTTCCATGACTTTGTTCATGCGCATGACACTGCCCCGGTATTGCTGCCATTGGGTCTTATCTTGCTTTCGCAAGTAATCAATCATGCCTTGATAATTACCTGCAACTACAAATTCTTCCAACGCAGTTTTTGCTACAAAGGCTGCTTCGGTTTTTTGCTGTGCCATGTTGATCCTAATCGTTTACCATAGTTTCTACAGCCAGTACATGTTTGCAAGGCCCACGCAAACCCTGGTGTTTGGCGAACCAGGGACAAGTACAGCGCAATTCGCCATCGACTTCGCGCACGCGGTGCTGGATATCTGCGCTTTGCACACTGGCTTCAAGCGGCTGGTTTTTTATGATGCTGACCGCATTGTCTTTTAGCAGTTCACGGGCAGCAGCAAGACGTGGATGCAGGTCTTCTGCCATGCTCAGATCCAGCGGTAACACGCGATGGAAGTAGCTGCCTTCTGTCACATCAAAGCCCAGCAGGCCAGAGACGCCAAGTATGCGCAGACTCTCTTCTATACTGGCTTGTGGTAAATCAAGTTGTTCAGCCAGGGCCGGGGCTTGCAGTATTGATTGCCATTGCAAATGTGCGCGCAAGCGGGGTAGGGCATCAGCATTCTGCATATTCATCAGTGCTCGCAGGGCCTGGCCTTCACCTGAGAAACCACGCCATACTTCAGCACTCAGGGCCAGGGTCAAACGGGCGCTAGTAAATTGCAAGACCCAGGCACTGGCTTGTTGCGCTTCATCGGCAAAGATGGCCATGGACTTCACGCGCGGCAGCAAGGCTTCCAGCACACGCAGGCGAGTGCTATCGACCAGACGTATGCTGTCAGGTTCTGGTCTGGTCGTAGTGCGGAGGCCGAAAGGGCCATGCGATATCCATAAAGGCGTTTTGCTGGTTGATGCCTTGGGCAGTGAGCGCAAGAAGCGCAAGGCTTCAGCGCCGCTGACTTCGACGATCTTGCGCATGCCAGCTTGGTAAGACTGCACTTCCAGCATGCCACGTATCCAGCGTAGCGGTAGTTCGACTTTTTTCTCGATGACGCTATTGCCACCGGTATGAACCGTAAAGGCAGCCTGCCCGACTGACAGCGCTAACCCCGAGGCATCGCGTACCCGCGCCAGAGCAGCTCGCATAGGCGCATTGAAATCGACATTGGTCGTGCCCCTGCCGACTA
This sequence comes from Undibacterium sp. Ji49W, assembly GCF_049340205.1. Taxonomy (NCBI): domain Bacteria; kingdom Pseudomonadati; phylum Pseudomonadota; class Betaproteobacteria; order Burkholderiales; family Oxalobacteraceae; genus Undibacterium; species Undibacterium sp. Ji49W. Next base: position 331,528 of record NZ_JBMPOW010000001.1, read on the forward strand.
TGTCACCTTCATAGCTGCCGGACAGCATATCGACGCGGATATAGGCACTGCAACAAGAAGAAAATCCTTCAAAACGCAAAATGCCACCACCCGAAGTAACAACCGGGTCAGCCAGCATGAGGTTTTTTGCCAGCGTATTTGCAGGCGTGAAAAAACGTGAACCGACGATGATGTGTACGGCGGTCAGCAATTCGGCTGACAGGCGCGGTTGCTTTAACGAACCTTCAAAAAAATGCGGATGGGCGATAGCCGCGTTGTCAACGGGGCTGGATGTGGCCAGTTGCAACCGGGCCCCGACCTCATCGGTCAGGGCCGAAGCTTGCAGGTAGTGGTAGGCTTGGGCTTGGGTAGTCATGGACGCCAGCATATCGCTTTGTGAAGCAATTGTCATGAAGCGCACGGTAGTGAACTGTAACAGTTGAAACAGAGTGCACACCATGTCCGCGACTATCATGGCAGCGCTGCAAATGCTCGCGACAGTGCTGCTATGACAGTCCTGCTATAGCTGCGCATGCGTGCTGACTTTGTCTTGTCTTGACAGTCGCGGGTACGTCCTTTATTTCCTCTTCAACTGCCACAGTCCAGTATTTCTATTCCTTTTTATGAAGTAGCTCCAGTATGCTGGAAAAGTCTTTGCCACCTGCCCCGGCTTTGCTGTGAATGCCATACAGATTTCGCACAGCTTCACCCAGTGGAATACTGGCATTGCCGCCCAGTGCTGCTTCGGTCGCCAGCCCCAGATCTTTCAGCATCAGGTCAACACCAAAACCACCTGCGTAGCCGCGTGAAGCGGGGGTGTTTTCCATGACGCCAGGGTAGGGGTTATACAGTTCCAGCGCCCAGTTGCGGCCTGAGCTTTTGCTCATGATGTCGGACAGAATTTTGGGATCTAGCCCATTCGCCACACCCAGCGCCAACGCTTCTGCCGTGCCAGCCATCAGTATGCCCAGCAGCATGTTGTTGCAGATTTTCGCGGTTTGCCCGGCACCGTGTTCACCAGCGTGGAAGATGTTCTTGCCCATGGCGTTCAGCACGGGGCGGGCGCGTTCCAGGTCAGCCGTGCTGCCGCCGACGATGAAGGTCAGTGTGCCAGCCGCTGCGCCTGCGGTGCCGCCTGAGACCGGGGCGTCGACCATCGCCAGCCCGCGTGCAGCGGCTGCTTGTGCGACCTTCTTGGCAGATTGCGGGGCGATGGTGCTGCAGTCTATGATCAGTGCGCCATTGACAATGTGGGGGAGTATGCCGTCATCGCCGAGGTAGAGGTTTTCTACATGACGGCTGGCCGGCAGCATGCTGATGACGATGTCTGCGCCTTCTAGGGCTTGCGTGGCGTTGCCTGCGGCTAGTGCGCCTGCGTCTGCCAATGTTTTTAAGGTGACAGGGGAGAGGTCGAAGACGGTGAGGGCGTAGCCTGCCTTGAGCAGGTTAAGAGCCATGGGCGCGCCCATGTTGCCGAGGCCGATGAAGGCGATTTTGGATTGGTTTGACATGGTTTATCTCCTGGTTTTAGCTCCTTCCCCTTGATGGGAAGGTTTAAATATTGGGGCCAATCTTCCCTCCCCTTCAAGGGGAGGGTTAGGGTGGGGATGGGTTTCTTCAGCAAATAGAATATATTTCTTCATCAACCGAACCCCATCCCCATCCCAACCTTCCCCTTGAAGGGGAAGGAGTAAAAATCAAGCCGCCTGCTGGTGCAATGATTCACTCGCACCCAAATCCCTTAAAGGATGCTGCTCTGACGCCCAAAGACGCGCAAAATATCGCTCGCCATCCCGCGGCTGCAATTCGCCCAAACTACCTGGCAACCATTGCGGCTTCTGGTCCTTGTCCACAATCAGTGCCCGTATTCCTTCCGCAAAATCATGGCCCTGCGTGCAGGCCAGTGCGGCCACCAGTTCCATACGGAAGATTTCTGCCAGAGACAAATGCTTGCCGCGTTCCTGCAAGGCATGGGCCAGCCAGGCGGATGTCGGGCTGCCTTTTTGCAGGCTGGCGACGGCTTTTTGCAGCCACACATCGTCTTTTACTTCGCTTGCACCAAGCTCGCAGATATTGCTGATGATGGTGGTCAGGTCGGCAGCACTGCACAGTTGATTGATGAGATCAAAATGCTGGCGCAATGGCCCTGTGCTGCACAAGCTGCCAGCACTGCGTTGTTGTTCATGCAGGATATGGCTCAGGCGCAGGTGGTTGCTCAGCTTATTGTTGTCTGCCTGCTTGCTCCATTCGCAGTCTTGCAGGCGGGCCAGCAGTTCTGCCTTGCTCTCGTGTGGCAATTGCAGGTCGGCCAGCTTCACAAATACGGCGTCGCTGGCATTGATGTTCGCACCCGTCAAGGCCAGGAACAAACCCAGCTTGCCCGGCATGCGGTTCAAAAACCAGGTGCCACCTACGTCGGGGAACAGGCCTATGGCAATTTCTGGCATGGCGAGGCGGGACTTTTCGGTGACGACGCGGTGGCTGGCGCCAGCCATCAAGCCTATGCCACCACCCATGACGATGCCGTGTCCCCAGCATAATATGGGTTTGCGATAAGTGTGAATTTGATAGTCGAGGCGGTATTCCTGCTCGAAAAAATCCAGCGCATAGGCATTTCCCAGCAAGTCATCTTTTTTATCCGACGCATGATGCTCGCGCATGCTGGTGTACAGGTTTTGCAAGTCGCCGCCAGCACAAAATGCTTTTTCGCCAGCGGCTTGCAAGACCACCATGGCGATGCTGTCATCTTCATCCCAGGCTTGTAATTGCTTGCCCAGTAATTGCACCATCTCTTTGGACAGGGCATTCAGGGTTTTTTCTGAATTCAGGGTTGCCACGCCCAGCTGCATGCCGTTGGCAGCAGGCAGGGTGTGGAACAGGACTGGAGCGTCGCTCATGCATTCCTCCACACGGGTGGACGTTTTTCCAGAAAGGCGGTGACACCTTCTTTTTGATCTGCGGTATCAAACAGGGCCAGGAAGGCTTCGCGTTCTTGCGGCAGCACGGTGTTCATCGGTTGCTTGCGTGCGCCCTGTATCAGTTGCTTGCATGCCTTGACGCTGCTGGGGCTTTGCTTGCCTACCTGTTTGGCCAGGGCCAGTGCGTGTTCCAGTGCACCGCCGGTGGCGACGACTTCTTCCACTAGACCTATGCGCATGGAAGTGGCAGCATCGACGCGTTCACCACACAAGATCAGGCGTTTGGCCCAGCCTTCACCGACCAGCCATGTAAGATTTTGCGTGCCGCCAGCGCAGGGCAGCAAGCCGACTGCGGCTTCTGGCAAGGCCATTTGCGCCTGGGTTTCGGCAATGCGCAAATCACAAGCCAGTGCGCATTCGAGGCCACCGCCCATGGCGTAGCCATTGATGGCAGCGATGGAAACACCACGGAAGCGGCTCAGGGTTTCAAATGCTTCACCAAAGCGGCGTGCCATGTCCAGTGCTACGGCCTTATCGCCATCGGCAAACAGTTTCAAATCTGCGCCTGCTGAAAAGAATTTCTGGCCTGAGCCTGTGATGACGAGGCTATAGATATCTGCATCAGCATTGAGGTCATTGACGAGTTGCGTCAATGCCTGCAAACCCGCAGCCGTCCAGGTATTGGCGGGCGGATTGGCCAGGGTCACCAGGGCAGTGTGGCCTATGATTTCGCATTGCAGATTGGTGTAGTTGGCATATTTGCTCATAAAAATTCCTCGCTTGCGGGTTGGTTTAGCATGTGACGGGCGACGATGACGCGCATGATTTCATTCGTGCCTTCGAGTATCTGGTGCACCCTGACATCGCGCAAGAAACGCTCCAGCGGGTATTCGCGTATATAGCCGTAACCGCCGTGGATTTGCAGGGCTTCATTGCAGACGGCAAAGCCGGTGTCGGTTGCCAGGCGCTTGGCCATGGCGCAATACACTGAGGCATTGTCGGCCTTGCTGTCGAGTTTGCTGGCGGCGAGACGTACCATCTGGCGGGCAGCGACCAGTTCGGTTTGCATGTCGGCCAGTTTGAATTGCAGTACCTGAAAATCAGATAGTTTCTTCTGAAACTGCATGCGCTCATTCATATATGTTTGCGCGCTATTGAGGGCCGATTGCGCTGCACCGATGGAGCAGGTGGCGATGTTGATGCGGCCACCATCCAGGCCACGCATGGCGATGCGAAAGCCCTCGCCTTCTTCACCCAGCAAGTGGCTGCGGGGTATGCTTACCTGGTCAAAGTTGACAGTGCGGGTGGGCTGGCTGTTCCAGCCCATCTTGTCTTCTTTCTTGCCATAGCTGATGCCGGGCAAATCTGCCGGTACGGCAAAGGCAGATATACCGCCTGCACCATCGCCCCCCGTGCGCGCCATGACGACCAGCATATTGGTGGCACCGGCGCCTGAGATAAAGGCTTTGCTGCCATCGAGGATATAGCTGTCGCCATCCAGACGTGCGCTGGTGCGCAGTGATGCTGCGTCAGAGCCTGAGCCAGCTTCGGTCAGGCAATAGGAGGCCAGCTTCTCGCCTGCGGCCAGCCTGGGTACCCATTCCTGCTGCACCTCTGGCGTGCCCCAATTGGCAATCATCCAGCTTGCCATATTGTGTATCGTGATGTAAGCCGTGGTTGAAGGGCAGGCGCGTGCCAGCTCTTCAAAAATGATTGCTGCATCCAGCCGCGTCAGGCCCAGTCCACCCAGTACTTCTGGCACATACAGCCCGCAAAATCCCAGCTCCCCGGCATGGGCGATAACGTCCAGCGGGAAGTGGGAAGTGGCATCCCAATGCGCGGCTTGCGCCGCCATTTCATGGGCGGCGAAGCTGCGGGCAGATTGCTGGTAGGCGCGCTGGTCTTCACTAAGATCGAAGTCCATGATGGCCTCCGATTACTTCAGCGAGATGGTGGTATTCACCTTGCCAGCGCTGACGCTGTCATCAAACCAGCGTGCCGTGATGGTCTTGGTCTGGGTGTAGAACTGTATGACTTGTTTGCCGTAAGGCCCCAGGTCCCCGAGTTTGGATGCACGTGAGCCGGTAAATGAAAACAGCGGCACAGGCACAGGGATAGGTACGTTGATGCCGATCTGGCCTACATCGATATCTTCTTCAAAAGTACGGGCGGCAGCGCCAGACTGGGTGAACAGTGCCGTGCCGTTGCCGTTAGGGTTGGCGTTGATGATGGCGATGGCGTCAGCCAGCGTATCCGCCTGCATGATGCATAGCACAGGGCCAAAGATTTCTTCTTCATACACGCGCATGCCGGGCTTGACGCCGGTGAAGACCGTAGGGCCAACGAAGTTGCCGTTCTCATAGCCTGGCACTTGTGGTGCGCGGCCATCCAGCACCAGATTGGCACCTTCGGCAATACCCTGGGCGATCAGGCTTTCTACTCGCTCTTTGGCGGTGCAGGAAATGACCGGGCCTATGTCAGTATTGGCTTCTGCACCCGCATTGATCTTGAGGCCGCGGGCGCGGTCCAGCAAGTCTGGTACCCACTGGTTGGCTTCACCAACGAGGATGACCACAGACAGCGCCATGCAGCGCTGGCCAGCCGCACCAAAGGCAGCACCTGCGAGGTTGTTCAGGGTTTGTTCTTTATTCGCATCTGGCAGGACGATGGCGTGGTTCTTGGCACCCATCATGCACTGTGCACGTTTGCCCGCCAGCGTCGCGCGGTTATACACATGGGTGCCTACGCGGGTAGAGCCAACGAAGGACACCGCCTTGATATCAGGGTGATCGCAAATCGCATTGACGATGTCTTCACCACCATGTACCACATTCAGCACGCCAGGTGGCACGCCAGCCTGCATGGCCAGTTCAGCCAGACGCATGGTGACCATGGGGTCTTGCTCGGATGGTTTCAGGATGAAGGTATTGCCGCAGGCAATCGCCATGGGGAACATCCACAGCGGTATCATCGCCGGGAAGTTGAAAGGGGTAATGCCAGCACACACGCCCAGCGGCTGGTTCAGGGTATAGGTATCGACACCGCTGGCAACGTTATTGGCGATTTCGCCCATTTGCAGGTTGCCGATATTGGCCGCATGCTCAACCACTTCCAGACCACGGAATATATCGCCTTCAGCATCGGCCAGGGTCTTGCCCTGTTCGGCTGTCAGCAACGCGGCCAGCTCGGCCATGTTTTCACGTATCAGTTGCTGATATTTGAGGAAGATGCGCGCGCGTGTGCCTATCGCTGTCTTGCGCCAGGTCTTGAAAGCGGCCTTGGCCGCATCGACTGCGGCCTGCATTTCGTCTGGTGTCGTAAACGGCACATGGGCCAGCACCTGTTGCGTGGCCGGGTTGATCACGTTGCGCCATTGCGTGGATTTGGAGTCTATCAATTCGCCGTTGATCAGCAGTTTGACGTTGGGGACCTTGGTAAGAGTAGCCATGATGCTTTCCTGAACCTTCCTGATTGCGCACGGATTCACGGCGGGCTATGCCCGCAACAAGAGCCGCACTGATGCCTGAAAAACAGGATGATCACCACATGCAGAAACCTGCCGCAGCAACGATCCTGACCATGGACATGCACCGTGTGGATGCACACCCGCCACGCACCTTCCGTACGTGACCAGACCTTGGGAAAAACAGTGAAAGAATAGTATTGAAGACAGGCATCTGCCCGCCATCAGGCGCGCCATGCAATATCCCAAACATAGCCTTCCGCAATGTTTTTTCCAGCGATCAACAGGCCGGTATCCGGGCTTGCAAGTCTTGTTACATCGCCTTCCCAGTCATGCATGACCAGTGGCGTGGATGATGTAACCGCACTTGCCTACCGTTGCGGAGGCAGCAGGGGCTTGAAACCTGCTTACGATCTTACTGCGCATGCGTGATCGGGGCTCATGTGCTGCTCAAAATGCTCATGTACTACAAGTACATTCCGCTTTTTGCGCTGCTCTTCACTCCCGCTGACGCACGCTCGCTACAGATCGTAAACACGTTTTTAGGTCTTGATACCAACCATCACTTGTCAGTGACAGCGATCAGGACGACCACTTTCCCGTTTAACACAGCCCAAGAAATTGGGATGTGCACCTGTTATTTTTAGAATAGCATAAGACTTGACGTTTACGTAAACGTTAATCGATGTGAATGGATGAAAAAAATTCAGCGACGCCTGGATGCGGCAATCTGCATAAAGTTGCCAATCGGTAAAAAATGGCAGAAATCGGCAAAAAGCAGGTTTGCTCCAGATTGAGTATCATAAAAGCCATTGGTACTTGCCAGCATGGGGCAAGTACAGTCTGTCAAGCACAGTGCATACCTGCTCCTTGAAGGATGTCAGGTGCTTCAGGTGCCTCAGGTACCATTAACCAGGAAAACAGCAATGACCAGTCAACACAGCCAAGACAATGCCAACAACAGGATGGAACGCGATACCTTTGGTGAAATCGCCGTTCCGGCAGATGCATTATGGGGTGCGCAAACCCAGCGTTCACTGCATCACTTTGCCATCTCTACTGAAAAAATGCCGGATGCCCTGGTGCTGGCACTGGCACGTGTGAAACGTAGTTGTGCCATCGTGAACCGTGATCTGGGATTGATGGATGCCCGGTTTGCCGATGCCATCGTTGCCGCCGCCGATGAGGTACTGGCCGGCGCGCATCCGCATGCCTTTCCGCTGTCGGTATGGCAGACCGGGTCCGGCACGCAAAGCAATATGAACATGAATGAAGTGCTGGCCAATCGCGCTTCCGAAATATTGGGCGGCACCCGCGGCATGAGTCGCCTGGTGCATCCGAATGATCAGGTGAATATGGGGCAGTCATCGAATGATGTGTTCCCTACTGCCATGTATGTTGCTGCCTGTCTGACGGTGACGCAATCCTTGTTGCCAGCCCTGCGGCAATTGCATGCTTCGCTGGCTGCCAAGGCGACTGAATTTGCCGATATCGTCAAGATTGGCCGCACGCATTTGCAGGATGCGACGCCACTGACGCTGGGGCAGGAAGTCTCTGGCTGGGTGGCGCAGCTGGCGCATGCGGAACAGGCCATCAGCCTCAGCCTGCCGGCTTTGCAGGAACTGGCCATCGGCGGTACGGCGGTTGGTACAGGCCTGAATACCCATGCAGAATTTGGTCAGCGCGTTGCCGCCAGTCTGGCGCAGGATACCGGCATAGGCTTTATTGCCGCACCCAACCGTTTTGCCGCACTGGCGGCGCATGATGCCATGGTCAGCTCACATGGTGCATTGAAAACCCTGGCGGTGGCCTTGATGAAAATCGCCAATGATATACGCTGGCTGGCTTCCGGCCCACGTTCTGGCCTGGGTGAATTACAGATACCGGAAAACGAACCCGGCAGTTCCATCATGCCGGGCAAGGTTAATCCTACCCAGTGCGAAGCGGTGACCATGGTGTGTTGCCAGGTCATGGGTAATGATGTGGCCTTGAGCATAGGTGGTGCAGCAGGTAATTTTGAATTGAATGTATTCAAACCGCTCATCGTGCATAATTTCCTGCAAAGCACGCGCCTGCTGGCTGATGCCATGGCCAGCCTGGATCAGCATTGCGTGCAGGGCATGCAGGCAAATCGCCAGCGCATCACTGAACTGTTGAAAAATTCGTTGATGCTGGTGACTGCACTCAACCCACATATAGGCTATGACAAATCGGCCGCAATCGCCAAATACGCGCATCATCACCAGACCACTCTGCGTGAAGCGGCATTGACGCTGGGCCATGTCACGGCAGAGGAATTTGATGCCTGGGTCAGACCGGAAGACATGGTTTGAATAACCTGGTGGCGGAAATGCCTGAGCTGCCGCATCAGATATCTTCCGCCAGTGATGGCGGTCATGGTTGCGTTGCATATGTCCGCGATAGCTTTGCTGTCGCGGCGCATGGGTATCAAGCCTGTCTTGCCGTGATTGCCGGGCAAGCGTCTTTTACTTCTGTTTCAACTATTGCGGTTTAGTGGCCGGAGTCTTGCGTACGCCTCGTACACTCGCCCCCACTTGCTCCGCCAGTTGCTGTGCTGCTTCGGACATCGCCGGTGCGACGGCTTCATACGCCGCGCTATTCAGGCGAACAGTGAAAATATTGTGCTCACGCTTGAGCAGTTTTCTGTTGCTGTCCAGTACTACCCAACTTGCTTCCAGGGTGAGCTGGCTACCGCTGTTGATGAGTAACTGGTCTATCTGAACCTTAGCGAGGTAACGAGGTAGGGGGCTGGATGGGTTTGCGGCGATGCCTGCGCTGATGCCGGTATCGGATGACAGCCAGGCATCTGGCAGGCTGGTACGCAGATGGGCCATGAGGGACAGCGTCAATTGTTCATCCAGCGGTGCTATCCAGCGCTGTTCGTCAGTGACGAGAGATTCAGTGGCGGACTTTTGGATGACCAGTTGCGGGCGGTTGATAGCTTCCGGCACTTTGACAGTGGCGATGACGAGTTCATACTGCGGCTCTGCCTGGGAGGTGGCAGCCAGCGGATAGTCAAGGCGGTAGAGGTGTTCTACCGGCGGTGTGGCGCAGGCAGCCAGCAGTGTTGACACAAGCAGCGTGGCCAGTGACAGCCTGAGTATATGTGTGCTTCGCATTATGGTTTTACCTTTTGTTTGCCAAATACCAGTGCATCGGGGTGGCGTTCCAGCATGTCGGCCAGGTTGGCGACAGCGCGGGCGGATCTGGCGACCTGCTTCAGCGATTCGCGCATGTCTTGCTGAAGTGGCGCGTCTTCTGTCAACAGGGCATTGGCACTGTTGAGCGTGCCCCGTGCCTCTTTAAGGGTGGATGTCAGTTCTGGCGTGACTTCAACATCAAGGCGGCGCACCAGCTTTTCTGTGCTGGCGAGCGTGCTGTTGAGCTTGCTCAGCGCTTGCACCAGTTCGGCAGATATGGTGTCGAAAGGTAGTTTGTCTATTTTCTTGGCGATACGGCCGACGGTATCCTGGATTTCACCCAAGCCACCACCAACGGTAGGCAGTACCGGGTAGTCGGTGCGCCAGTCCATTTTTGCCTGTGGGGCATCAGGGAAGAAATCGAGGGCGATATACAATTGCCCGGTCAGAAGGTTGCCGCTACGCAGTTGGCCGCGCAGGCCGCGTGAGATTAAATGTTCGAGCAGCGATCTCTCTTTGGCTTCGGTATCATCATCTGGCAGGCGGGCACCTGAGCGCACACGGGATTTGAGGCGATCCGGATAGAGACTGACTTCAACCGGGAAGCGTGGCAGGCGGCCATTTTCTGCAAATTCCACACCCAGGGATTTGACTTCGCCAATCACGATGCCACGTAAATCGACAGGTGCGCCCTTTGACAGACCGCGCAGTGTTTCAGGGAAGTACATGAGGAAGTTGCGTACCTTGGTATCAGGCGCACGCATGGCATGTTCGCGGTCTTCAAACAGGGAAAAGATGTTACCTTCGGCGGCGGGTTTGCCGCCGGGCAGGGCGTCGTCATGTTCCTGGAAGGCCAGACCGCCTTCGATCAGCGATGTCAATGATTCTGTGGTGACGCGCAGACCATTGGCGTCAAGCTGCATATCGACGCCGCTGGCATGCCAGAAGCGGGTATCGGCAGTCACATACTGGTCATACGGTGCATCGATGAAGACGTGGATGGTGACACCCTTGCCGTCGCGGTCCAGCTTGAACTTGGTAACATGACCGGCATTAATATGACGAAAGAAGATGGGCGAGCCATAAGTGACCGAGCCCGTTTGTGCACCGTGCAAGACAAATTCGCGCCCTGGCGTATCGCGGTTGACCAGCGGTGGTTCTTCCAGTCCTGTGAATTCATCGGTGGTGTCCGTGGCTGTACCCACATCAACGCCGATGTAGTTGCCGGACAAGAGTGTGGAGAGACCTGAGACCGAGCCACCAGAGATGCGCGGTTTGACGATGAAGAAACGGGTATCGGTAGCCAGGATGTCGGCAGCGCTCTTGATCAGTTGCGCCGTCACCAGCACACGCTTGCGGTCGGGCGACAGGGCAATGGCCTTGACATGACCCACATCGACGTCCTTGTAGCGCAGTTTGGTCTTGCCAGCTTCCAGTCCTTCTGCCGATTTAAAGGTGATGGTGATGAGCGGCCCCTGGCTGGTGACACTTTGCACCACCAGCCAGATACCAATGAGGGCGGCAATGACGGGCACTGCCCAGACGAAGGAAGGCAGACGCCGCCTTGGTTTGACCTTGACCACCGGCACGATGGCGTCGACGGCGGTGACAGTATTCGCGACCGTATCAACGGTCTCCCTGGCTTTGTCTGAAGAAGGCGTGTCGGGATGTTCTGATGTTGGATCACTCATGCGTCTTGCTTACCCAGATTAAACGTGAATCAAAGCTTTGTGCCGACAACATCGTCAACACCACCACAGCACCAAAAGCCAGCGCACCTGCGCCGGGGTGTATCGCCGCCAGTGACTGAAACTGTACCAGCGCCACCAATACTGTCACCACATACACATCCAGCATCGACCAGCGACCGACAGCTTCTATCATGCGGAATAACTGGATGCGCTGTAAAGGGTTCCAGCTGGATTTTTTCCAGCAGGTAAACAGCAGCAGACTGATTGAAAACAACTTAAGCAAGGGCACGACAATACTGGCAAAGAATACCAGCAGCGCCAGCGGCCATGAACCCGTGTTCAATAACACCAGTACCCCACTCATGATGGTGTCATCCTGCGCACCAAAGATGGTGTTGGTGTGCATGACGGGCAAGAGATTGGCCGGTATATACAATATCGTTGCAGCGACCAGATAGGCCAGCGATTTGGTCAGGCTGTCTTTATGACGCAAATGCAGGGCTGCACCACAATTCGGGCAATGGGTGGCTGCCTCATCATGGGTGCAGCACAGGGTTTCACAAATATCACAACTGATGAGCCCGGTTGCCGCACCGGTCTGGCCCGCCAGGCCAGCAGCGGGGATGTGGCGGTATTCGTGTTCAGACATGCTTCACCCCGGCGCTTGCCTTGATTCGTCTGGCCGCACGTGCCCACAGCCATACATTCCGTGGTGTCAGTACCGATGTCAGCGCTGCTGTGATGAAAATCAGGCTGGCGCAAGACCACAGGGCAGGGCCGATGACGATATCTGCCATGTGCTGTAGCTTGACCAGGGACACTAGCAGACCCAACATGAAAATTTCGACCATGCTCCAGGGCCGCAGGCTTTGCAGTGCACGCAAAGGTGTTCCCAGCGCCTGACGGGCATCGCCAAACCGGAGTACGCACAAAAGGTAGATCGCCAGCGATATCTGCAAGGCCGGCGCCAGCATGGTCGTAGTGATTACCAGCAGGGACAGCAGGTGCATGCCATCGTTCCACATGGCTAGGGCAGCATGCAGCAAGGTGGTGTCGCGCGTCACCTGCTGGACCTTGAGCGCCAGCAGGGGGAAGCTGTTAAGCAGCAGTAACAGGATCACCGAGGTAACTGCCAGGGCCAGCGCCATATCCAGGCTGGCACTGCCATTTCTGTAAAGCGTGGCACGACAACGCGGGCAGCTTGCTGCCTCGCCCCTTGCCAGCGGCGCATCCATGCAGATCAGGTCGCACTCATGACAGACAATAAATTTGTTGGCTGTGCTAATGGGAATTCACTTTCAGGGAAAAATGGCGCAGTAATACCCAGTTTATCCAAATTTTTCCATTAATCATAGAAAATTGGATAAATGCTGCCATGCCCTGATATGTTGCGGTTTTTTGCCTGTCGCTGATTGCTAAGCCCACTACGTCATCTGGTCGTGTTCCTTAGCACAAGGCAGAAGGCCATCTTCGCTGTGAAGATGGCCCGTGTTTCAATTCAGATCCATTGCAAAAAGCGATCAGCAGCAATCCTGATGTTCTTCGTCATCTGCTGCCACGGTGGCACGCAGCAGTTTGGCGGCCTGCACCATGTTTTCCAGGGCGGCAATGGTTTCTGGCCAGTCGCGGGTTTTCAGTCCGCAATCCGGGTTGACCCAAAGACGGGCATCAGGAATCACGCTACGGGCTTTTTGCAGCAGCCTTTGCATTTCGCTGACCTTGGGCACACGCGGTGAATGGATGTCATATACGCCGGGGCCGATATCATTCGGGTAGGCAAATTCACCAAAACCATCCAGCAATTCCATGTCCGAACGTGAAGTCTCTATGGTGATGACGTCGGCATCCATGGCAGCAATCCACGGCAGAATGTCATTGAATTCCGAATAGCACATATGGGTATGGATTTGTGTATCGTCATGTACACCGGCAGAACTCAGCTTGAAGGCACGCACGGCCCAATCCAGATAGGCGGCCCAGTCGCGCTGTTTCAAGGGCAGGCCCTCACGAAAGGCAGGTTCATCAATCTGTATCATGCCTATGCCGGCTTTTTCCAGATCACAGACTTCATCACGCAGGGCCAGGGCGATTTGCAGTGCAGTTGTTTCACGCGGCTGGTCATCACGCACGAAAGACCATTGCAGCATGGTGACCGGGCCGGTCAGCATGCCCTTCATCGGTTTTGCGGTCAGGCTTTGGGCGTATTCGCTCCAGGTGACGGTCATGGCTTCGGGCCTGTATACGTCACCGTAGATGAAGGGGGGCTTGACGCAGCGGGAGCCATAGCTCTGTACCCAGCCATTCAGCGTAAAGCCGTAACCCCACAATTGTTCGCCAAAATATTCCACCATGTCATTGCGTTCCGGCTCTCCGTGCACCAGCACATCGATATCGAGTTTTTCCTGTTGCTCGACGACGTGGCGTATTTCCGCGCGCATGGCTTCCAGGTAATCCAGATGCGTCAGCTCACCACGTTTGTAGGCTGCACGCGCCTGACGTATGGTTTTGGTTTGCGGGAAGGAGCCTATGCTGGTCGTTGGAAACTGTGGCAGGGCAAAGCGTTGCTGTTGTGCGCGTATGCGACCGGCAAACTGGCTTTGTCGTTCTGCATCCTGGGCGGTGATATCTGCCAGGCGTTTTTGCACGATGGGATTATGGATACGTACCGACTGACGGCGGCTTGCAACAGCCTGATCTGCCAGCTGGAATTCTTGCGCAACCTCCGCCGCATGACCATTCAAAGCTTGTTTCAGGGCCGACACTTCAACCAGTTTTTGCGTGGCAAAGGCCAGCCAGCTGCGGGTTTCTTCATCTAGTGCTGTCTCTGCTGCCAGGTCAACCGGTACATGCAGCAAGGAGCAACTGGGGGCTAGCCACAACTGATCCCCCAGTTTTTCCTGTGCTGCCTGTAAACTCACTGCCAGCGCAGACAGATCGGCACGCCAGATATTGCGCCCGTCTATCACCCCAGCCGATAACACACGACCTTGTGGCCAGTTTTGTAGCAGGCTGTCCAGTTGTTGCGGGGCGCGTACCAGATCCAGATGGACGCCTGCCACCGGCAGCGATTGCAGCAATGCAACACGGTCCTGCACGGTTTCAAAATAAGTTGCCAGCAGGATTTTTGGAGATTGCTGAACCAGTGCATGGTAAGCAAAAACAAAGGCATCCAGCCATGCAGTATCCAGATCAAGGGTCAGTATCGGTTCGTCAATTTGTACCCAGTCCAGCCCCTGTTCTTGCAAACGTGCCAGCAGGCGTTGATATGCCGGGATGATTTTTGGCAGCAGATCCAGTTTGTGCGTCAGGCCGCTTTTAATCTTGCCCAGGTAGAGTAAAGTCAAAGGCCCGACCAGAGTAACTTTGCTGGTATGGCCTTGTGCCTGGGCTTCAGCCAGTTCTTCAAACAGCCAGTCCACGCCGCCATTGAAGCTGGTGTCTGCGGTCCATTCGGGCACCAGATAATGGTAATTGGTATCGAACCACTTGGTCATCTCCATCGCAAAATGCTGGGGATTACCACGAGCAGCCACATAGTAATCGGACAGGGACAATTCTTTGGCATTGAAGCCAAAGCGACCGGGCAGGGCACCCAGCAAGGCCAGGGTATTCAATACCTGGTCATACCAGGCAAAATCACCGACGCTGACAAAATCCAGGCCCGCCTTTTTTTGCAAGGCCCAATGGCGGGCGCGCAATTCGCTGCCGGTGTCGCGCAGGGTGGCTTCGGTAATATCGCCGCGCCAGAAGGCTTCCTGAGCGAATTTCAATTCTCTTTGGGCGCCGATACGGGGGAAGCCCAGGGTGTGTGCTGTAGTTGTCATTTCATTCTCCTATCTTAGTTAATCTATGATGGGTTAGAATTGACTATGATTCAAACGACATATTTTAAGAATTAACTTGAATTTCATTCATAATGCAATCCATAATAGAACTGCGTCACCTGAAAACCCTGCTTGCGCTGCGTGAGTCCGGCAATTTGTTGCGGGCGGCTGTTTTGTTGAATGTCACCCAGTCGGCGCTGTCGCATCAGATCAAACTGCTGGAAGAGCATCATGGCATGCCGCTGTTTGAACGCAAGACAACGCCAATACGCTTTACTCCGGCAGGTGAGCGTTTGCTACAGTTGGCGGACAGTGTTTTGCCGCAGGTGGCCAATTGCGAACGCGACCTGGCGCGGCTGGCGCAGGGTGTGGCCGGGCAATTGCGCATAGCGGTCGAATGCCATACCTGTTTTGACTGGCTGATGCCGGCCATGGATTTATTCCGCCAGCGCTGGCCAGAGGTGGAACTGGATATCGTTTCCGGTTTTCAGGCTGACCCTGTGGGCTTGTTGTATAGCCACAAGGCAGATGTGGCCATCGTGTCCGAAATGGATAATGATGAAAGCGTGGCTTACCACCCGCTGTTTCGTTTCGAGATTGTGGCGCTGGTTGCCAAAGATCATGCGCTGGCCAAACGCGATTATCTGGTGGCGCAGGATTTTGCGACCGATACACTGATCACCTACCCGGTTCCAGATGACATGCTGGATGTGGTGCGCCAGGTACTGAAGCCAGCCGGTATCGATACCGCCCGCCGCACGACCGAGTTGACCGTCGCCATGCTGCAACTGGTGGCCAGCAAGCGCGGCATTGCCACTTTACCAGTATGGGCCGCACAGAATTATGTGAACCGTGATTACGTACTGCCCAAGCGCATTACCGCCGAGGGGCTGACCGGCAGGCTGTATGCAGCCTGTCTGCCGGATTTGTCTGACAAGGCCTACCTCAGCGACTTTGTGACAACCATACGTGAAAGCAGTTACCTGAATTTGCAAAGCATAGAACTCATCTGAAAGCGTGAGGGAGGCACAGATGCGACCTCATCTGCTCATATTTACGCGCAATAAATGATAATAAGAACGATTCTCGTTTACATATTGTTTCTGACTTGTTACAATTCAGCATCGTTTTTTTAACATCTCACCTCAGCCATTCCCTCAAAGAAAAGCCAGCGGTAGTTATTTTTAATTTTTCCTGAGGAAATGTCATGGCCTATATCAAGAGCCGCAAGCATCATCACGCGCGTTTTAATCATACGGTGACAGCAGCAGCCGCTGCTTTCCTGCTGCCTATCGCTGCCCAGGCGGCTGATCCTGCTTTGCCTGATGTCAAAGTGACGGCAAAGACAGAGAATGATTTCAAGGCAGACAAGGCTTCTTCCCCCAAATATACGCAACCGCTGGTAGATACGACACAGACCATCACCGTCATCAAGCGTGAGCTGATTGATCAGCAAGGTGCATTGACGCTGACAGATGCCTTGCGCAATACGCCGGGTGTGGGTGCATTCTTTCTGGGTGAAAACGGCAGCACCAGCACGGGTGACGCCATTTACATGCGCGGCTTTGATGCATCCAGCAGTATTTACGTAGATGGTGTGCGTGATCTGGGTTCCATTTCCCGCGATCTGTTCAATATCGAACAGATCGACGTACTGAAAGGCCCGGCCGGTACTGACGGCGGTCGCGGTGCGCCTACAGGTTCGGTCAACCTGGTCAGCAAGCAAGCCAACATGGAAGATGCAATCTTTGGTTCTGCCACGGTAGGTAGTGGCAGCCAGAAGCGTGTTTCTGCTGACCTGAACAGGGTTATCAGCGCTGACAAGGGTTCTGCTTTCCGCCTGAATCTGGTGGATCAGGATAGCGGTGTCCTGGGCCGTAACGTAGTCAATAATAAACGCTGGGGTGTCGCGCCATCGTTTGCATTTGGCTTGAACTCACCAACCCGTTTTTACCTGAACTACCTGCATGTGCAGCAAGACAATGTGCCGGATGGTGGCGTGCCTACCATCGGTTTGCCTGGCTACAGCAGCCCGGACCCGAAACGTCCTTTCCTGTCGACGGCACCGAAAGTCGATCCAAAGAATTTTTATGGCTCGGTCAATGACTTCGACAAGGTCACCGCAGACATGCTGACCTTGCGTGCCGAACACGATTTCAACGACAAGGTAAAACTGATCAATACAGCCCGCTATGGTAAAACCACGCAGCATTATCTGTTGACTTCCTTCATGGGTTCGACCGCGAATCTGCTGACTCCATCTACGACCGACCTGTCCACCTGGACACTGGCGCGTGGTACACGCACCCTGAAAGACCAGCAAAATGAAATCCTGACCAACCAGACCAATCTGGTGGCCGATGTAGAACTGGGCGGTCTCAAGCATAGCCTGCTGGGTGGTGTGGAACTGACCAATGAAAAACAGAATACCTGGGGTAATGATGGCCTGGGTACTTTGCCAGCAGCCAATTTTTACAATCCTAATCCTAACGACAAGGTGACGGGTTTGAATCCGGTGCGTAACAGCGTCTTCACACGTGGTGCAACCAGCACCGTCAGCGCCTATGTATTTGACACCATCAAGTTCAGCCCGGAATGGCAGGCCAATGCCGGTGTACGTGTTGATCATTACAGCACAGACTATTCGGCAGCCAGCCTGTCCACTGCGACCAGCAATCCGACTCTGCCAGTAGGTACGCTGGTGCCGACCAACCTGAACATGGCTGGTAATCTGGTTAATATCAAGCTGGGTGCTCTTTACAAGCCGACCAAGGATAGCAGCATCTATGCTTCTTTTTCGACATCCAAGCAACCACCGGGTGGTTCCAACTTTGCATTGAGCGCATCGGCAAGCAGCGCTGCCAATCCGAAGTTTGACCCACAAGAAACCAAAAATGCCGAAATCGGCACCAAGTGGGATTTCCTGGAACAAAAACTGTCATTCACAGCCGCGATCTATCGTACCGAAGTATCGAATGAAGTCGTACAAAACCTGGCTGACTTGCTGTACTACCAGACTGGTAAAAAGCGTGTGCAGGGTATTGAGCTGGGCGTGACAGGTGCCATCAACCGTAACTGGCTGGTCAGCGCAGGCTACGCCAGAATGGATACCAGTGTTGAAAGCGGCCCACTGGTGACGGCCAGCGGTATCAACAACTTATCGTACACACCAAAACAAAGCTTCACAGCCTGGACTTCTTACCAGTTGCCCATGGGCCTGAAACTGGGTGGCGGCGCACGTTTTGTGGATGCACTGTTGCGTGGCACAGATGGCGCAGTCGGCACACCAGCCTCGACGGAAGCCTACTGGGTATTCGATGCCATGGCCAGCTATGCAGTCAGCAAAAACCTGGACCTGCAATTGAACGTCAGTAATATCGCAGACAAAACCTATGTGGCAGCCATCAACAAGAGTGGCTATCGTTACACTCCAGGTACACCACGCGCCGTCAGCCTGACAGCGAATGTGAAGTTCTGATGGAAACTGCTCATTAAAGTAAATGACTGACCAGAGTTCTGGCAAATACCTGAACCCCTCCTGATACAGGAGGGGTTTTTCTATGGGAGCCGCCATGAAGAAAAGACCAAATTAAAAGACCAAATGAAAAGAGACTGTCACCGATGTCAATCAGTGACAGTCTCTTTTGGCTTGTTTTAGTATGAATACAGACAGATCATTGATCTGTCCTATGCTGTGGTTTTGGGCTAGGGTGTTTATTGGGCTGCGTGCTTTTTCGGCCTAATTTATTTAACGGTTTCCAGGTTTTTGCCTGTTACAGCAGGGATGGTAGTTTCAAGCTTGCCTTCGCTGGAAAACTGCTCCAGTCCGCGTGCCAGCGAAGAAACGCTGGGGTTTTCCACGAAGACACAGCGCTTGCCGGTACGCTTGCAAAAATCCTTGACGCGCCAGTAGGCAGTATGGCTGATGCAACCGGTCTGGCAGATGACCAGATCCGCAGCTGCCAGGCTGGCGTCGAGCAAGCTTTGATTGTCTTCCAGGCCACCGTCATGGTGGGCAAAACGTCCGCCTATGCGTTCTACCAGATCACGGTAAGTGGGCACATTGCCACTCCGTCCACCCACACACAGCACGGTTTTTTGTTGCAGATGCAGCGTGATGGGGAAGGTATTGTTTTCCGGTGTCTTGCTGACCACATCGTCAGTGCCGGCCTGGTTGTCAGCGACTTCTGCAATTTTACTGACGCTGCTCAGTTTTTGTTTCAGGTCACGTACCTGGTTTTCCAGTTCTGTCTGACGGTCCGCCATCTGCTCGATTTTCTTTTGCAGGCGCTGGCGTGTATCCAGCTCGGGAACGCCTGCCTTCAGCGTGTTCAAATCATTGCTGAGGAACAGGATGCTGCTGTCCTTGCCTATGTTTTCGGCGCGTAACTGTATCAATTGGGCATTCTGTTTTTCTATTTCACCGGTTTTTTCGGCAACGGCACGGGTATGTCTTTCCTGTACACGTCCCAGTTCACGGGTCAGCAATTTATTTTGTTCCAGCAGGGCATTGAAGCGGCTGACATCAATACGCACACTGGCACCAGCCTGGTGCTGCAACATATGCATGTCGCGGCACAGGCCATCCTGCAAGTTGCTGTCACAGCGCGGATGCGTCAGCGCTGCCCAGAAGGCGCCAGCCACATCGCCCTGGTCTATTGCATCCAGCCACAGGCGAGTGACGGCTGCCGTGGTCTTGGCAGTACGAAACAGTTGTATGGTGCGCGCATAGCGTTGCTCCAGTTCCTGCTGTAGTGCTTCAGACAGGCGATTGCGGCGACCGCAATCGGATATGGCGCCAACATGGATTTCATAGTCATCTGCAACAGTCTTGCCGTTAAGGCTCTTGTTGACGATGCGCCTCAGTGTTGCCAGTGGCAGGCATACGCCTATGACCGGGCAATGGCATTCATGCGGCAGATCCCACAGGCGCCTGCGTCTGGAACCCTGGGACTGGGCAGTGTCTGAGTTGGTTGCCACCATCAACTGGTGCTGGTGCTCTGCTGAAGATTTTTCCTGATCACACATAGGTATTCTCCTGATAAGTCCTATTTGGGAAATGCCGGATCATGTCAAAAAATGTCAATGCATTTTTTTTCCGGGTGGGTTTGCAAAGGCCGCGATATTTGCCGGTTCCTGCTGTTTTTGCAGACGGCCATCAAAGCCTTCTATATTCAGTTGCGCTTCGGCCAGCATATAGGCGAGAACGCGAAATGCTTCGACGTCCAGGCGCAGCGATACATGGTTCAGGGAAAGATGAACCACGCCGCATTCGGGGCAGATCATGACTTCACCTACTTTGCTGGAAGCCAGACCCAGGTGCTGGCAAGAATTGGATTGATTAAGGTGTTTCATGTGTTCTCCGTTGGACCGTTCTATGCGTTTAAGAAGAGGTCTTTTGTGGTTCGGTAATCGTCTTGCAAGGATCGGGACGCGCATGCGGCGGGACGATGTGCGTTACGTCATAGCTATTGTCGGGTGTTGATTGCTTGCTGCCGTCACTGACTGCCTCTACATAACCGTGCACCTGTGTGTCCGGTAACTGCCTGATGGCCAGCCAGTGCGGCACGCCAAGGTCGCGGCGCACATGCCCGTTGCCAGCCAGTAGCACGACGCCGGTGCTGGTATGCTCTGCCAGCACTTTCGCCATCCATACATCACGTGCCACCTGCGCCCTGACCATGCCTGGCACCATCTCAGCCGGCATTTTTCCGCAGTGGCCGGTTTCCATGGCGGCACGTTGACCTTCTACCAGCGCCAAAGGTAAATCGCGGTCCAGCTGGTAAGTCTGTATGGTGACGGCATCAAGTACAGCGGCGTAGCTTTCGCGCATGATGCGGGCGGCATCTGTGCGTGACAGGTTTGCGGCCAGCAAGGGGAGCTGATAGTCAAGCGCCAACTGAATGACGGGGCGGTAGTAAGGCCATTCCCAGCGTTTGCCACCAACCTTGCCGATGATGCAATCGGCATCTTTACATTCAGCCTGGGCCAGGCTGAGTTGGGCCTGATTTTCGCGGTCAAACTGTTCCATGGCGATGGCGGGACGCCAGCCTGCACGCACCAGTTTTTGCAAGTCTTCAAAGCGCTGGCGATGACCATCCGGGTTGTCATGTACTTCACCCAGCAGAAGGATTTTTTTCTGATGGGCAGCTTGAAATGCTGCCGGGTCTGTGCTGGCGCAGGATGTCAGCAAGCCCGCTATCGTCAATAGGATCAGGCTGGTCGCTAATGACATTTTATGCATGGCTGTTCCCTGTTTTTCCAGCAGATATGTTCAGGTGTCCTGCATGGGTGTCGGTCGTGCTTTTCCGGGCGCGGGTTGATGTACGCAGGGGCGTTACCAGCAAGTCACCTTCCGCATTGCGCAGGCAACTAAGGGCGATATCGTATAAAGCTTCCAGTGCCGGTACTGCATCAGCGTTGCTGGGCAGATCACCTGTCAGTTGACCATTCTTGATCAGTAGCAGGCGGTCGAAGGCTTGCAGTGCATGATTGATGTCATGCAGGATGGCGATTACGGCATGCTGGCGTTGTGTTGCATAGTCTTCCAGACTGTCAAGCAGATCAAATTGCAGGCCGGGGTCAAGTGCTGCCAGTGGTTCATCGACCAGTATCAAGCCATTTTTCTGGTCCCACAGTTGGGCAAAAATCCGGGCCAGCTGTATCCTGGCCTGTTCACCGCCGGACAGGCTGTCAAAGCGGCGTTTCAGCAAATGGCCGGCATGTGCCATGGATGCCGCTTCACGCACTATCTGCGGTAGCTCACGGTCATGGGTGCGGCTGACGCGGCCCAGGCTGATGACCAGGTCGGTTTCCAGCGCGAAAGCAACATCACTGCCTTGCGGCAGGACGGCACGCAGACGGCTGAGTTCTTGCAGACTCCAGCTAGCCAGTGGGCGTGATTGAAAGCGGATATGTCCTTCTGCTGCCGACAGTTCGCGCGACATCAGTTTCAGCAGCGTGGATTTGCCAGCGCCACTGGGGCCGAGTATGGCGATTTTTTCTGCGCTCTGGATATGGATAGTGAAAGGGCCGAACGCCTGTTTGCCCAGACGTGTGGAAACGGCGTCAAGTTGCAGCAGTTGTTTGTGTTCTTCCTGATGGATAGTTGTCGTCAGCATGGTATTTTTCAATGTGCAGGTCAGGATCAGTTCAGGATCAGGTCAGATTCAGGCCAGACGGCCACGCGCATTGCGCAACAGGATCAGGAAAAAGGGGCTGCCCAGCAGTGCCGTAAATATGCCGACCGGGATTTCAGCCGGTATGGCGATGGTGCGTGCTACCGTATCTGACAACAGCAACAGCAGGCCACCCATCAGCATGGAGCGCGGTATCACCTGTCTTTGATCGGGGCCGCCAAGGGTACGCACCAGATGCGGTGCGATCAGACTGATGAATGCGATCATGCCGCACCAGGCCACTGAAAAACCGGTCAGTATTGCCACCAGGACGATGACATGGGTGCGCAAATGGCGCACATTGACACCCACGTGGGCAGCAGCAGCTTCACCCAGTGCCAGTGCATTCATGGAAGAGATCATGCTGCGCACGCGCCACCAGGCAGGCAGCAGCAACAACAGCAACAGACCGACTGCCAGCCAACTACCACCTGACAATGACCCCAGGGTCCAGAATGACAGGTTGCGCAGTTGTTCGTCATTGGCCAGATAGGTACACAAACCAATGACGGCAGACGCCATGGCATTCAACGCAATGCCGGTAAGCAGCAGCCCCACGATGGAGCCAGGTGAAATCCAGCGCGCCACCCGGTCCAGCACAAAACATACCAGCAATGCACCGCCGAAGGCGGCAACCGGCAATAGCCAGATGCGCCAGGATTGTGGAATGGGCAAATGCAGGCCAGAAAAAACTACGATGGTCAGAGCTGCGGCAGAAGCGGCACCAGCCGTGACGCCGAGCAGATTCGGGTCCGCCAGCGGATTGCGGAACAGACCCTGGGTGATGGCCCCTGACAGACCCAGTGCAGCACCGACCAGTATCGCAAACAGGGCGCGCGGCAAACGGATATGCCACAGCACATAGGTGCCCCCTGTCATGGGTTGGTCGCCGGCAAGCTGGAACAGGTTCAACCAGTCTTGCAGGCTGACACGCACTGCACCGTATTGCACAGTCAGCAGCAAGGCCAGTGCCAGCAGCACTGCGAGGACGGTAGCGATGCCTGGCAGGTAAGTACCTGTGATCCGGCGTGCCTGGACTGTCAGGGTATTTATGCTACTCATATTACTCACGCTCGTACTGCTTTGCTGATGGCGCTGTCAAGCATGCTGAGTGCATCTGGCAGACGTGGTCCAAAACCGAGCAACAGCATCGCTTCCATGGCAATGACGCGACGGTTGCGGCCAGCAGGCGTTTGCTCGACACCCGGAAACTTCAAGATGGCGTCACTGCCGCCGGCAGCTTTTACACCCTGTTCTGTCACCAGTATGATGTCAGGCTGGGCGGCGATCATGGCTTCTGGCGTCAAAGGTTTATATCCTTTGAAACCGGTGGATGTGGCGATGGCATTGCTCACACCTGCATATTCCAGCATGGCATGGGCCGCTGTTTCCTTGCCAGCCACCATGACCTGGTTGGGTGCATGGGCCAGAATGAAGACAACTTTTACCGGCTTGGCCTTGCCCTGGGTTTCACGCTGTTCTATAGGCGTGCGTGCCCGTGCCCAGTCTTGCTGCAGCTTGCGCATCATTGCCGTGGCCTGGGTTTCGTGTCCGGTCAGTTCACCGATACGTTTGATGCGTTCCAGCACACCCTCAAACTGATGATTGGCGGCCACGATGGCGACCGGCACTCCGGCTGCCGTCAACTGCCGCAGCACGGCTGGTGGCCCGGCATCTTCGCTGGCGATGACCTGGGTAGGTGCAAGCGCCAGCACACCTTCGGCAGAAAGCGCGCGGGCATAGCCGACATTCGGCAGTTTCAATACGCTGTCCGGATAATTGGATGTGGTATCAACCGCCACCAGTTCGCTGGCTGCATTCAAGCCATAAATGATTTCCGTCAGCGCACCGCCGACGCAGACTATGCGACGTGCTGCTGATGCTGGTGCCGATGTTGGTGCAGCAGCACGGGCCAGTGCGGCGAAGGGTGCGAGTGACCCCGCGGCCAACAGGCCTGCTGCCAGTCCACCCAGTTGCCTGATTGACTGGCGGCGGGCTCCAGATGTAGTAGTCGCGGTGATATTGGAGGTGAGGGCGGTAGGCAGGTTTTCTGCCCACGCTGCATCCTGCGGTATCAGGCGGCGCATGATTCGGTTTCCTGCAAGAGTTGATCGATCAGCGCACGCCATTCACACAGTTCCGGTTTGCCGGGTTTGCGCTCGCCAAAGAACATGGCAATGGTTTCGCCATCAGCATCAAATAATTCCAGTGATGTGACCAGGCCATCGGTCGTCGGTTTCTTCACCACCCAGGCGCTGGCGATATGGTCTTCACGCAGATGCAGGTTAAAGCGAGGGTCAAGTACGTTCACCCACGGGCCCATAACGGCGATCTTGTGAACCGGGCCTGAATGAATCTGTATCATGCCAGCATTGCCGGTAAACACCATGATGGGCACGCCTTCGGTAGCGGCGGCCTGCAGCAAGTCCTGGCAACTGCTGACTTCCACTTTCTGTACGAACTGGGGTTCGGCCAGGCGCAGGGCCTGGGTACGTGTTACCGCAAATTTTCTGAGCAGACCAAAAAAATCATGGGTATCACGCAGGGACGACCAGGCCTGGCGAAAACCAGCCACGTCTATTGTTGCATCGGCCAGTTCCAGCAATTTTTCTGGTGCTGCGCTGGTTTGTATGCCGGTGATCTGTTCCGTGCTGGCAAAGCGTGCCACCAGTGCTTCATACGCATTGACATCGCTTTGCGGTTTGATGAACACTTTGTGGATGGCCAGGCCGCTGGCATCAAAAAATTGCAGGCTCAGTTGTTGAGTCGGTTGGCCAGTTTGGCCAGCTTCGCCTGGTTCAGTTGCCTGTGCAGCATCACCGGTGATTTCACGTACGGCATAGCCGTGTGCCCAGTGCTGATAAAAAATCCGCAGATCGATATCACCGCCCAGAACCAAGCCCATATGGTTGCTGTGGCTGGCTTTTTGGTACACGCCGGTTTTTTCATGCACGCAAGAGATATTGCGTGTCAGCGCCATGACTTCCCCCAGTGCTTCCAGGGATTCGATGATGCTGGACCATTCGGCACGCAGGCCGGTGGCATGCAGTATGCAAGCGCGTTCTGTTGGTGACACGCCGACGTGGGCAGCGATCAGCTCCCCTTCGCTGATGTTGAGTGTTTCGGCGATGTCACGGTGGCGTGCTTTCTTTTCATGGCGCAAGGCCGTGAACTGTTCGCGTATGGCTTGGTATTGATCAGACATGGCTAACTCCCTTAAAAATCGTAACGAACGGATACCTGGGCATTCCGGCCAGGCGCGGTGTAAGCGTCTTTGATGCTGCTGTTGTCTGCCAGGCCACGGACATCAGACCAGCGCCAGTATTTGCTGTCGAACACGTTGTTCAGGTTGGCGTTGACGGTCAGATTGACCAGAGGCTTCCAGTACAGGCCGATATCCAGCAAGCGGTATGAGGCAGGGGCAAACTGTGGTGTGGCGGCTGCTGCAATGCGGTCAGCCTGTTTGGCCTGGTGATGCTGGAATTGTGCACGTGCACCCCAGCTACTGGTGTCATAGCGCACACCTGCCACAAATTTCAGGGGGTTGATGGTATCGAGCGGTGTTGTCACGCCTGCGACTTCGCTGTCGCCTTTGGTGTAGGCGACGCCGGCATTGGCTTGCCACTGACTATCGATCTGCCATTCGGCACGGGCTTCAGCACCACGTATTTTTGCCTTGGACAGATTGATGTACTGGAAAACCAGCGGGTCAACCGCAGTGCCCGTACCCCGCACCACCTGCTGGCTGATGAAGTCCTGATAGTTGTTGTCGAATGCGGCCATCGAATAACGCAGACCGCCAGCCTTGCCACGGAAACCCAGTTCAAAGCTGCGGGCACGTTCTGCCTTCAGACTGGCATTGCCGACACTGGTATAGCCCGATGCCAGGTTGGTAAAGCCGTTATTCACCTGATCTGGAGTCGGTGCGCGGAAGCCCCTTGCCAGCTGGGCATAGGGAGCAAAAGCGCTATCCAGTTGCCATACCAGACCCAGGCGTGGTGTGACTGCCTGGTCAGACAGGGTGCTGACGGCGCCGCCGGTATAGCCTGCTGCAGAAGGAGTAAGTTTGTAATGATCGAAACGCAGCCCAGGGATGATGCTGAGCTTGCCGCTTTCGATTTCACTTTGTATGAAAGCGCCAGCGATGGTGTAAGTGGTGTCCGGGAAAGGCTTGGCCGGGAAGGTTTCGCCAAACGGCGCAACGGTGCCATCACGCACGCCGGAAATTTCTGAGCGGCTCCAGTCGAAACCATAGCTCAGGCGTTGTTCCACGATGCCGCTGAGATTGCTTTCCATGACGCTGGACAAACCCAGCACTTTGGTCTGGTAGTGATTGTCACGGGTACGGTCTGCTGCCGTGTTGCGGTCTTCGGCCGAATACTGGCTGACTTTGGCATCTTGCCAGTACAGGCGGGTTTCAGCATTCTGTAGCCACTCAGCATTGGTGTTCCTGTAGCGATGCTCCAGTGTCAGCTTGTTGCGCTCTATCTTGTCGCGGGTATCGAGGTCCAGCGTGCTGGTGGACGCCAGCGGCGGTACGGCGCGCGCCGAATACACTTCGGTATCCTGATTGCGTTTTTGCAATTCCAGGCTGGCACCCAGTTGCTGGGTAGGACTCAGTTTCAGGAACGCTTTACCCAGCAGGTACTGGTTATCATAATCAACAGGATTTGCTGTGGTGCGCGTGACGTTTTTGGCGTCATTGTCAGCCTTGTTTTCTATCTCGTGGCCCCTGCGGTAACTACCCAGCAACATGCCCTGCCAGGTGCCGGTGTCACCTGCCAGACCTACGGTGTTGGCCCATGAATGGTCAACACTGGCATAGCTGGAACGGGCGAAACCGCCGAATGATTTGCCCACTTTCAGCAGGTCAGACGGGTCCAGCGTGCGGAAGCTGACTGCACCCGCCAGACCGTCACTCCCAAACTGGGTCGATGTCGGGCCACGCAATACTTCTACTGTCTTGATGCCATCCAGTTCAAGGAAATCGCCACGACCGGTAGCAAATGCGCCAAAAGAAAAGGCGGCAGGGATACGCGCACCGTCCACCATCATCAAGACCTGATTGCCTTCCAGTCCGCGAATGTTGATGCCTTCGTTACCGGCGCGACCAGTCGCGGCACCGGCTGCGGTGAAGCGGGTTGGCGCCGCACGCACGGTGACATCAAGTTCATTGCGGAACAGGTCTTTGATATCACGCGCACCATCTTGTTCGATTTTGCTGGCGGGGATGACGGTCACGGTATTCGGCACCGCATCCACACGTCTTTCTGTGCGGGTGGAACTGACGGTGATTTCTTTCAGTTGCGTAGCGTCGCTGGCTGGTATCGGTGTCTGTTGAGCCTGGGCGACGTTGGAGCCAAAGCCCCATGCCATACCCAATGCCAGTGCGATGTGCGTCTTGCGTAGCATAGTTTTCCTAATAAATAGTATTAGGCACTGGCTAGCGGCGACTGGCTGGTGCAGATTGTGTGTAATCCTGATCCTGGCTTGTTCCCTGCATGGCATGTCAGTGATCAATGTCATTGATGATGTAGTAATAAGCAGCCGGGATCCGTGATGCCTATACTTATTATAAATGAGACTCATTCTCATTTGCAAGCGAGATAAGTTTTTTCTTTTATTCGTGCCTGAAATCCGTATCTAAAAAGCAAACTGGCAAACTGCAAGGCTTGCTGGTCTTTCCATACGGCATGCTTACAAGGCAGGCCTTACACGTTGAGTTGTATGTGATTTCTCATGGATTTTTCTTGGCCAATGCTCTCGATTATATTTATGGCAAGCAAAGCCGGGATGCCGGGCTGGGCATCATCTGTTAAAATACGGCCCTGGCCTCATGGCTCCTGGCTGCTATAAGTAGCTGCAAAATAATACAGGTAGTGCCGGACTGCGAAAGTCTAGCGTGAAGAGTGAGATTTGCTGCCACGTTTGCGGCGCGGCTATTGCTCACCTGCCTGAACCATCTTCCATTCTTATTGATTTCCTGTATGTCTGATTCCAAATCTGCTGACGGTGTGAAACCGCTGTTTTATGACCCTACCGAGCGCCGTATCCGTAGTTTTGTGACCCGCGCCGGACGTTTGTCCGATGCCCAGGCCAGGGCCATAGAAACCCTGGCACCGCGTTTTTGCATCCCTTATCAAAAAGCGCAACTGGATGTGGATGCGGCATTTGACCGCCAGGCACCGACGGTATTTGAAATCGGTTTTGGCATGGGTGAAACCAGCGCGAAGATTTCTGCAGGTATGCCGGAAAAAAACTTCATCGGGGTAGAGGTCCATACACCGGGCGTTGGCAGTTTATTGAAGCTGACCGATGAAATGGGTTTGCAGAATCAGCGCATCATCCAACATGACGCATTTGAAGTCTTGACGCACATGATTGCCCCGGCTTCGCTACATGGCATACACGTGTTTTTCCCTGACCCATGGCACAAGGCGCGCCACAATAAACGCCGCCTGATACAGGGGCCGCTGGTAACCTTGCTGGCTTCGCGCCTGGCCCCGGGCGGCTATCTGCATTGTGCGACAGACTGGGAAGAATATGCGGTGCAGATGCTGGAAGTATTAGGCGCCGAACCGGCACTGGAAAATACGGCTGACGGCTATGCGCCACGCCCTGAATACCGTCCGGTCACCAAGTTTGAAAATCGCGGCTTGCGCCTTGGTCATGGCGTCTGGGACCTAGTTTTTCGCAAAAAGTAATCACGCATGGAATTTAGTGCCGGGCTTGCAGGCTGAGGCTGACTCTGGGGCGCAAGTCGCGCCAGCGGCCTTCTGCCTTCCAGCGGGCTGACCAGTCAATGAACTGGTCGGCTGGCATGGGCCTGGCAATGCCGTAACCCTGTGCCAGCCGGCAGCCCAGTTCCAGCAGTTTGGCCCCGTGTTCCATGGTTTCCACACCTTCGGCGATGACCTGACGGTCAAATGCACCTGCCAGTCGTATCACGCCTTCGACAATATCCAGGTCTTCGACATCATTGAGCATGTCGCGTACAAAACTCTGGTCTATCTTGAGGGTGTCAATCGGCAGTTTGCGCAGATAGGTCAATGAAGAATAGCCGGTGCCAAAATCATCCAGGGCAAAGTGTATGCCCATTGAACGACAGCGGTTCAGGATGGCGACTGCCTGTTCCATATCGGCGATGGCGGCAGACTCCAGCACCTCCAGTTCAAAATTGGCAGCGTTGAAATACGGATGCAGCCTTAGTGCCGATTGCAGGTAGTCGCAGAAACCATCTTCCAGCAGATGATGGGCGCTGATATTGGCACTGACGCACACCTGCATCCCGCGCAATTGCCAGTGATAGGCCTGTTGCAAGGCGGCTTTGATGACCCATTCACCCACCCGTTTTTCCAGCTTGCTGCCATAGATATGCGGCAAAAATTCCATAGGTGACAGAATGCCGCGTTCCGGATGCTGCCAGCGTATCAATGCTTCCGCACCGATGACGTCACCGGTTATCAGATCCACTTTGGGCTGGTAGTAGAGGACGAATTCTTCCTGTTCCAGGGCAATTTGCAGACGTTCCAGAATTTGCCGGCGCTGTTGGGCCTTGCGGTCATTTTCGGGATCGAACAGGTGATAGCGATTCTTGCCTGCTTCTTTTGCCAGATACATGGCATGGTCGGCATGCCGTAACAGGGTATCGGCATCTACATTGTCATCTGGGTACAGGCTGACGCCTATGCTGGCAGAAATGGTGACGGCCACTTCATTCAATTGTATGGGCTGGCTGACGCTGGCAAGGATGCGATCGAGTATGGTGACGCTTTCTTCTGCCGATGAAATATCTGACAGCAGCAGGGCAAATTCATCACCACCCAGACGCGCCAGGGTATCGTCTGCACGCAGTACATGCTTGAGGTTTTCGGTGACGCTGATCAGCAGCGTATCACCGGCAGCGTGGCCGTAATGATCATTGACGCTCTTGAAACCGTCCAGGTCAAGATAGCAGACCGCCACGGTCTTGCCGGTGCGCTTGGCACGATTGACGGCCTGATCCAGACGGTCTGCCAGCAGACGCCGGTTGGGTGCACCTGTTAACGGATCATAATTGGCGATACGTTCCAGTTCTGCTTCATGGGTTTTCAATTCACTGATATCGGTAAATATGCCTATGTAATGCTGTATCTCGCCCCTGGCGTCGCGTACGGAGGAAATGGATAGCAACTCAGGATAAATTTCTCCATTCTTGCGCTTGTTCCATATTTCACCACGCCAGAAATCGCTGGTGCGGACGGCATTCCACATTTCTGCATAAAAGCTGTCACTATGACGGCCCGACGACAGCAGCTTGGTGGACTGGTCGCAGATGTCTTGTTCGGCATAGCCCGTTATGCGGGTGAATGCCGGATTGATCTTGGTAATGTAGCCTTCCGGATTGACTACCATGATGCCTTCATAGCTGTTGCTGAATACGGTTGCGGCTTCACGCTGCGCCAGTTCCATGGTTTTTTTATCGGTGATATCGGTATGGGTGCCGGACATGATCAGCGGTGTGCCATCCGCAGCCCTGGAAACAATCGCGCCGCGTGTCAGTATCCAGCGCCATTCGCCCGTTTTGGTACGCAGGCGCAGTTCCAGTTCATGGGCTGCGGTGATGCCATGCCGGTGCCGGTCCAGCGATTGCTTTGACTGCACCAGGTCTTCGGGATGCACATGGTCAACCCAGCGTTCGGGGCTTACATTCATTTCGCCGGGCTGGTAACCCAGCATGGTTTCCCAGCGCGCGCTGACCTGAAAGGTGTTGGTCAACAGGTCCCAGTCCCAATATCCCAGATCCGAGCCTTGCATGACACGCTCCAGCCTTTGTTCTCTTTCCAGCAACTCAGCGGCAGTGCGTTTTTTTTCGTCGATATCCGACAGCGTTCCAACGACCCTGAGTGGGTTGCCATCGGCATCACGTTTGACGGCGCGGCCTTTGGCGCGCATCCATTTGATGGCACCGGACTTGGTCAGCATGCGATATTCAAAATCGATATCCGGTGTGCGGCCTTGTCGGTGCGCCTCGATCTGTTGCAAGGTATTAGGCAAATCATCCGGATGTACCAGTCGCTTGAAAAAATCAAAGTCACGTGTATCGGCATCCTCTTCATAGCCTGTCATGTCGTAATAATGGCGTGACCGATACACTTTGCCACTGGGGACATCCCAGTCCCACAAACCTTCGCTGGTGGCTTCAATCGCCATTTGCAGGCGTTCTTCGCTGGCCTGTAATTGCATGGCGACGATTTTACGCTCGGTAATATCCTGCACGCTGCCATGCAGCCTGATCAGCTTGCCCTGTGCATCCTGCAAGGCTTCACCACGGGCAATAATCCAGCGATGGCTACCGTCTGACCTGACTACTTCGGCATCACAGGTATAGGCTGTATTGGTCTGCAGTGCCTGTTCGACTGCATTGGCCAGGCGGGCCCAGCTTTCGGGTGTGAAATATTTCTGTACTTCGGGGTAGACGGCAGCAGGCAGTCTGGGATCGCGACCATAAATTTCATAGACTTCTTCCGACCAGGTGTGGACATCGGTGCGCACATCCCATTCCCAGCTACCGACAACTGCCAGCCTTTGCGCCACGCGCATGGCGGCTTCACTTTCCCTGAGTGCTGCCTCAGCTTCCTTACGTTCGGTCACGTCGCGGGCAATGCCAAACAGGCCGATGATTTTCCCCTTCTTGTCACGCATGGGACCTTTGGTAATCATGAAGACCAGCGCGCGCCCGTCATGTGTGGCTATGTATTCATCATAGGTCTGGGTGTCGCCACTGCTCATGATGGCCCGGTCTTTTGCCTGGATGCTGTCAGCCGAAGGTTTTGGAAACAGATGATGGTCATTCTTTCCAATGATTTCTGCGTGCGTTTTCCCGACAAACTTTGCGCCGGCTTCATTCACGAGAACATAGTGGCCATCAACATCCTTGACGAACACCGCGTCCGAAGTACCGTACACGATGGCATCAAGCAGGTTGCGATTGCTCTGCACTTTGAGCAATGACTTGCGCAAGGCTTCACTCAGCAGGCTGAAGGCGATGCCGCTGACCACCAGAAAACTCAGTTGCAATATATCCAGCCCGGCTTTGATTTCAAAACTGTGCAGCGGTGGAATGACGAAATAAACCAGGCCCATCGTTGCTATCAGTGTGGTCAGCAAGCCCGGTCCCAGGCCGCCAATCAGTGCACTGAGCACGATAGGCAATACAAACATGATGAGCATGGGTCGGTTGTCAAAACGTGGAGCTATTGCATCACGCAGTATCAGTACGGATAAAGGAAGAATGATGGCCAGCAGGTAAACCAGGGTACGTGACGGCATTTGCTGCTGATAATCTTCCAGCAAGGCATGGCCCGGCCATGCCTGATGCTGTTCGTCCCTGCCGGGAACTGCAAGCAGGGCCAGAAACAGCAGGGCACTGGTCGTGACCACAAAGAATATGCCTTTGGCATTGGAGAGCCAGGTCATATTGTTGACCTCATTGGCGATATTATTGTCGACATCAGCAAGGCCGGACAGCAAATTGTCAGACAAGAATATCCATGCCAGTGCCAGCAGTAAATACAGCACTGTCACAATACCAATGTAGCGATTTCGTCGCGTAGTTGTCATGGGTAAGCTGTCTTTGCAACATCAGTCACGGGCAGCAGGTCTGGTCACGGCTTATGCCGTGGCATGCGACCCTGGCCACATGAATCTGCTGCAAAATGAAACTAGTCTTGCAGCATCGTCTTGTCTTAAGCAGCACCGCTTGCAACGGTGCCTGATCAACTTGCTTTGCAATTGTTGCGATACGGACCGTGATACAGACTGCGATACAGATTGAAATACAGATTGAAATACAGTTTTACTGGCATCCATACTTGCTGTCATCGGCAGGCGATGGCGGGCTATATGGCGATATCAAGAAAAATAAGGGAAAATCAGAGGCTGGCCTGATATTGCCTTGAGGTAATTTCAAGATTAACATGCGTCTGAACTTCGAAGCTAGTAAGATGTGGCAACTATGTTTTTTTGTCAACTGAGAAAAAGACAAAATTTGCAAATTAGACAAAAATTTATCTTTGGGTTGCTCTCGATCACTGATTTATACCAGTTTGCCTTATGTGTGGCTACCAAGGGTTGCACTCAATGGGGCCAGCAGGGCCTGCAAATCTTCTGCACTGAATTTTTGTGAAAATGCCGTATCGCTGCCAAGCACCCCTTCTGCCAATGCAGCCTTGCGTGCCTGTAGACCGAGAATGCGTTCTTCTATGCTGCCTTCAACCAGCAATTTGTAGATGAATACTGCCTGGTCTTGCCCTATGCGGTGGGCGCGGGCATTGGCCTGCTCTTCGACCGCCGGGTTCCACCATGGGTCCATATGAATGACGGTGTCGGCAGCTGTCAGATTCAGGCCCACGCCGCCGGCTTTGAGGCTGATCAGCATGATGGGAACCTGCCTGTCCTGAAACTGCGCGACTACCGTACCACGGCTGGCTGTTGCGGTTTTGCCGGTCAGCATCAGATAGCCAAGATCAAGTTCAGTCAGCATGGTGGCAATCAGTTCCAGCATTTCCGTGAATTGCGAAAACACCAGAATGCGACGGCCCTCTGCCACCAGCGCCGGCAGCATGTCGGCCAGCATGTCGAGCTTGGCTCTTTCCATGTCAGGTGGCAGGTTCTGACCGTTTTTTTGGCCTTTTAGCAACTGCGGGTCGCAGCAAACCTGGCGCAGCTTCAGCAGGGCATCAAGGATGGTGATCTGCGCGCCATCAAAACCCTTGCGTTGCAGCACGCGCCTTATCTGTTCATCGGCAGCGACGCGCACGCTTTCATATAGTTCACGCTGTTTTCCTTGCAAACGCAGGCGCTTGATGACTTCGGTGCGGGGTGGTAATTCTGTTGCTACATCATCCTTGCGTCGCCGCAGGATGAAAGGGCGTACACGTTGCGCCAGCAATTGCGCCCGCAGGGTCTCGCCATTGACTTCGATGGGCTTACGCCACAGGCGCGAAAAACTGCGTATGTCACCCAGAAAGCCAGGCATTAAAAAATCAAACTGGGTCCACAATTCACCCAGGTTATTTTCCAGAGGCGTGCCCGTCATGCACAGCCTGTGTCTGGCCTGAATGCGGCGCACGGCATCGGCGCTGCGGCTGGCGGCATTCTTGACGGTTTGTGCTTCATCCAGTATGAGGAAATGAAATTCCTGTGCTGCCAGTACATCCAGATCACGCCATAACAAAGGGTAGGTGGTCAGCACCACATCCGCCTGGCGGATGTCGGCAAACAGGTCGCTGCGTTCAGGCCCTTGCAGGGTCAGCACGCGCAAGGCCGGGGCCATGCGCTGCGCTTCGGCCTGCCAGTTGAAGATCAGTGAAGTCGGCAAGACTATCAGGGCGGGGATATCGAGCCGGCCTTCCTGTTTTTCTATCAGCAGATGGGCCAATACCTGGGCGGTTTTGCCCAGGCCCATGTCATCCGCCAGTATGCCTGCCAGATGTTGCTCGCGCAGATATTGCAGCCAGGCCACGCCATGCAACTGGTAGGGGCGCAAAGTCACACCCAGGCCAGCAGGTGCTGCCACGGCACGCGGGCTGCCGGTTTTTTTCAGCCGCTGCGCCAGATTACGCAAGCCGACGTCGCCCTGTAACTGCCAGCCACCGTAAGGGCCGGCACGGGCAGGCTGGCTGTCGAGCAGGCTGACACGCAGGGCTTCCAGCCGGTAATTGTCCCAGGCGGATAATTGCACTGGCCCTTCCGTCTGCGGCCTGTCGGTCAGCAAATCCAGCATGTGGATGACGATGGCTTTCAAGGGCGCAGCCGTGGCATCAATGCGCTTACCGCCGGGGGCGCGCAATTGTATGATGGCCATGTCGTCTATCTGCCTTATCTGCCTGGCATTCAGCCAGCGGGCATCGCGTTGTAGCAGATGGGCCAGCATGGGCACCAGATCCAGTACCTCGCCTTCGATTTCTATGCCCAGGCTCAGCATCCAAGAACCCTCGCGTGCCGGCAAGCCCAGTGGTGTGATGACTTCGGTGCGGTTACGCATGGGTGACGCCACCTGCTTGCCGGTGATGGCACCGGTGTTTTCATCGATGATCAAATGCCAGGCATCGACCGGCACACTTTCATGCGCGAAACCGGGGCGCACCACGACATGCCAGCCCAGTGCCTGCATCTCAGGCAACCTGTCGGCCCAGAAATCAGAAAAGAAGCCTTCCTGCACCAGGCTCCACAGAGGGCCAAAATTGTCGGCTACTGCCTGGTTGCGCCATTGCAGACTTATCGCAGGCAGTGGTTGCAGGCCGATGTCCCAGACCTTGTCCAGTGCATCGGCTTCTGCCCCAAGATCACGTAACAGGCTGATGGCTTTGTTTTCTGCATCGTGCAATAACTGGGTGGAATGCGGACGGCGGTTCAGCAAGGCGGTAGGGGCCGCTGTTTCCCAGCGCTGGCCGGTATCGGTGTGATACAGCCAGTCGATTTCCACGACGGTGACACTGCCACCACGCGGGCCAAAATCGCCACTGGGTTTCATGCCCAGCAAGCCATCACCTCTGTGCAGGGTTTGCAGAGTGATGCGCGGGCGGAAATGCCCGGTGACTTCAGGCAAACCACGCGGTGCCGGTTTATCTTCCTTCAAAATGCGCCTTCGCAAAACGTAGCTGCATTAAACCCAGATTGCCAAACTGCACGCTGATATCAGTATTCAATGGCACTTGCGGGCTGCCCGCATACGAACCTGTGATGATGGCTTGCCCGGCTCGCAGACCCATGCCCTGACTGCGCAGGAATTCTGCCAGCCAGTACAGCGGCAGACGCGGCTGGCCAGCCGGATGCTGTCCATCCAGAATCATGGCGGCTTCGCTGGCCACCTTTATACTGATGGGCATACTCTGGGTTTGACCTGCCAGTTGATGATCGACACGCGGCCCCAGCACCAGACCCTGATTGAACAGGCAATCCGCCAGATGGTCGCAGAAGCCCAGTTGATCTGCATTGGCGTAGCGTGTATGAATCAGTTCCAGTGCCAGTCGTGTCTCATCTATGGCGGCGTCGACTTCCGCTGCGGTATAAGGTGTGGCTCTAGCGGGTAAATCCTGTGCCAGGATGAATGCCAGTTCCGGCTCTATCTTCACTTGCTGATTGTAGCGATCGTCACGATCGTCACGATCGTCACTCCAGACCATGTGAGTTTGTGCAGATGCTTCATGCACGTCATTGGCATAGATGGGTGCCAACACCCATTTGTCGTCAGCCGGCATGCCACACTTCCAGCCGGCAATGTCCTGATGATGCAAATCGCTGATCAAATCGCTAACGGCGCACTGTATGTCAAATGCAGCTTGCAGCGTCGTTGGGCGACACGATACCGGCAACGCCGGGCCTTGTTCACCAAGCAGACGTCGCTCCAGCAAAATTCTGGCGGCATGGACAGTGCCGGTTTGTTGTCTGGATTCGTTCATGATGATAGTCGGTGAAAAACTGAAGCATGTATTTTATCGCGTCGCTGCCAATCCGGTCTGGCTGGCATTCAGATTGCGCAAAGCCGACTGTATATAAGCAAACAGGCGATTGTCTATTCCCATACGTAATTCTGCCTGTTCAGCAAATGCCTGCTGGATCTTCTTTTGCAGACCGGCCCTGGCACCAGCTTTTTTCAGCGACAGGGTTTGCCAGGCTATGGCCAGCTTTTGTACTTTGGGGTTGCTGACCCGGGTACCAGTAGTACATTCCAGATGCAAGGCAGCGATCAGCGGTGGCCAGGCAGCTGCATCTGTCAGACAATGCTGGCGCAATATCTCCATTTCATCGGACTGGCAATAAGCGGTATAAACCGGCAGGCTGGCACAGGCCAGAGCACGTACCATGTAGTCAAGCGTGGTTTGATCCAGACCAGAAAATAACTGTAAGGCTGGTTCTGCGCTTTGCATCTGATAAAACCTGATGAGTATCGCGGCATCGCCGCCACTTTCATCCTGCATGCATTGCAACCAGCGCTGGCTCAGTGATTGTGCCAGTGCATCTTGCGGTGAAACCTGCTTTTCCATCAAATCGTGCAAGGCCAGGATAAGCGCAGATTTATCAACAGCACCCACCGTTTTGGGCTGGCGGCGCAAGGCTTGCAACTCTGTGGGTGTGAAATATTTTTCGCTATTCACGGTCATTTCAAGCGCTGTCAGCCAGTCGTCAACAGCAGGCAATTGCTGGTTGGCGAGATGATCAGACAGATGCAGCAAGTGATCGCGCAAAGTCAGTGCGTTGTGTGCCTGTTTTTCCATCAGGCTGATCTGCTGCCGGATGATGTCACTCATGCTGACATGCGGGTCATCAAGTATGGTCCGGATTTCATCCAGCGAGAGTTGCAGGCGGCGCAGGGCCTGGATACGGTACAGGCGCAGCACGTCATCCTCATCGTACAGACGGTAAGTATTGTCGGCACGTATTGTGGGAGACAGCAAACCTATCTTGTCATAGTGATGCAGGGCACGTACGGTCAGCCCCGCCCGTTTTGCCAATTCACCTATTTTTAATTTCATGTGACTGTTCCTGCATGGTTTGTCTTTTCAGGCTATTTGCCATGGCTGCATTTAAGCCATGCCTCGGCTTTTGCTCGTGAGAAAAGATGATAAACCCTGACCCTGGGTCATACACAACATATAAATAGGAATTATGCAAAACAGCCCCGGCTGCGTTGCGGCTCCCGCATTTAGCAAGATTCGGTACTAGAGACTGTCTTCGTTGTCACACCTTGCTGAGACAGTTTTGCGTAAGTTCTGATAAAGAAAAATTCAGCTTGAAATTGATAATTTAGTGTATTACTATATTAATACACGTGGTGGTTGGCGTATTCAGGCTTACCGTATTCAACGGGCGTCATCACAGCTTTGTTCCCGGAAGGGTGCAAGCACGTCGTTTAAAAATAATGAAAGGCCAGACCATGGAGCATGAGACATGACGGTGCCAGACAATCCGCGTCAACTAAGTGCAGAGATATTTCGGGTGGTGACCGGGACCAGTGAGCCTATTTACCGGCAACTGATAGAGCAACTGCGTCGTTTGCTGGCCGGCGGGCAGGTGCTTGCTGGTGATGCCATGCCATCAGTACGTGAGGTAGCCAGCGAGTTGGGCGTCAATCCCATGACCGTCTCCAAGGCCTACAGCATGCTGGAGGCGGAGGGTTTGCTGGTGCGTCGCCGTGGCCTGGGTATGGAAGTGGCGGCCCAGTCGAATGGTAATTCTGATCTTGAATCCAGACTGGAATTATTGCGCCCCGGCCTGGAGCGTATAGCTGTCGAAGCCAGTCAGCTGGAATTGGAACCAAAGGCAGTCATTGCACTGCTGACCAGTATTCTTAAAGGAAAATAAGCATGCATGCGCAGACAATACAAACCGGGTCGCAATCAATGTCTCACCCCATACAAATCCTCGGCTTGAACAAATCCTTTAGCGGGCAATCTGTTTTGAAAGAACTTGACTGGCACATAGAGCCGGGCAGCATTGTCGGTTTGCTGGGTCGCAATGGCGCCGGTAAATCTACCCTGATTGAGTGCCTGCTGGGCTTGCGCGATGCTGATAGCGGCAGCTCGCAGCTATTTGGTGACAATGCCGGACAACTCAGCCAGGCAACCAGATCCAGGATAGGTTATGTACCGCAACGCAGTGATCTGTTTGAATGGCTGAATGCCAGACAGATGCTGGATTATTTCCGTCAGTTATATCCGCACTGGAATGAAGACAAAGTGAATAGCCTGATGCAGAGCTGGGAACTGCCTTTCGACAAGGTCATCAACAAACTGTCGGTAGGGCAGAAGCAAAGGTTGTCAATTATTCGTGCCCTGGCACATGAGCCGGAATTACTGATACTGGATGAACCGGTATCCAGCCTTGACCCGGCCGGCCGTCGCGACTTTTTGCGTGAACTGATAGACAGCGTGATAGAGAAACAAACCACTATTGTATTTTCTACCCACATTCTATCTGACCTGGAACGGGTGGCGATGAATGTGGCATTTCTTAATCATGGCCGTATCGTGCATCAGCAGGCACTGGATGACATGATGGACAGTACCGTGCGCGTCACCGGAAAAAGCCAGGTACTGGCGCAACTCACGCCAAAACGGACCCTGAGCGCGTGCCGCAATACCGGCACACAGGGTGAAGACAGCATACTGGCCCAGTTTGAACCGCAGCAGCTGGAGCTGCTACAGGGGCGCCAGGATATGCGTCTGGAAAAACTGGGCCTGGAAGATCTGTTCATAGAAATGACGCGATAAAGATGTTTCGAATAATCATGCGAAAAAATCACATCCTGCAGTCAGCCGTAAAAGGTACATCATGAAAACAATTATTTCCATTTGGAAGCAGCCAGTCTATGCGCGTATCAATACCGGGGGTTTGAAAGTAATATATTTTTTATTGGTACTGATCGCCTTGCTGCCGGCGGTGCTTGTGCTGTCTTTTGGCGGAAAGGTAGAAGGTGGGATGCCGGTTTTACGGGCGCTGGGCCTTGGCGTGGCGATGGCGCTTGGTATGTTATTGGTCGCCTGGTTTCTGTTACTCACACTCAGTGTCGCGATGCAATACACGCCAGCCAATGCACGACTTGTGCCTCAGTTAAAACGCCATATGCAGTTGGCAGTGGCGATTCCAGTTCTGTTGTTGCCTGCATTGTTATCCCTGACGGTGCATTTTAATTCGAAGGGTCATTTTTTCCAGACCTGGATGCTGGGCGTGTTTGGTTTGCTGGCGTATGTCGCTAGCATACGCAGCAAATGGGGGATTATTCTGCTGGTTCTCATGAGTCAATTACCAATGTGGCTGAATGCAAAAATGACCCTGCCGGATACTGGCATATGGAGTCAGCCTGTACTGATGTTGCTGGCAGGTCTGGGTATGACTATTGCGATTTTGCATTGGGTTTTTTCCATACATGGTGACCAGCATTTTAAAAGAGAACAGAGTTTTTCCTTAATGCAAAAAGTCATGAGTGGCGAAGAAGTGCAGATGAGCCGGTACTCGATGAATTTCATGAATCCCTATAATTTTCTGTTGCGTCGTTGCATGCACAGGGTAAGTCGTTTGCCAGAAACGGTGAGTCAGTTGATGTCATTTTCCATGGGATCACAGGTATTTTGGCTGACCAGTTTTTTATCTGTGCTGGTGATGAGTATCGGCATGAGTATTTACTTCATTTTCTTTCTGAATCACTCTGCCAAATTCAATGGCGAGGATGTCTGGCTGGCGTATTTTGCAGCAATTGTATCTTTTATCATGTTGCCGTTTATCTATACATCCATAGTGCGTACCGCCGTATATCAACGCAGGGTAGAGCAAGGTTTGCTTTGCCTGGCTGTCAACTTGCCTGACGTGAAACGCCAGACAGGCGTGCTGGCAGGTTTCCTGTTACGGCAGTCATTGGGGTTGTGGCTGGTGACGGCGGTCATCGTCGGCTTGACGGTGTATTTTTCGCCTGCCAGTCCATTGCTGATGGGATCGGTCTGGATAGGATGTTTTTGCCTGCTGCCCCTGAGTGTCATGACTCTTAAAAACTACGCCGTCATGAAATCACGTTATGAATCTGCCTTGTTGCTGGCCTTTGCCATGCCTGCGTTGCTGGGGTTGGTTCTGATCACAATATATGTACAATTTCCACAGTGCCCCGCCTGGGTCATCTGCGTTTCTGTAGCCATAGTCACCGCCATAGTATTGCGCTGGCGCTGGAACCGGCTCATGCAGGTAAGTGCAGTTTTTCCTGCTGGCCGGGCAGCATAAGAACGGTATGGGGGTAAGATGTTGCGTGCTTTGATCTGGTGTTGCAGCTTTTTTATCGCAGCCATTCTGCTGATGCCATCCGGACAATCCGGATCGGCGGCATCAGCAGGACAGGTTTGTGAACGGGCCGCTTACGAGCAATCGCTGTTGACATGCCTGCATCTGAAACTGAGGCAGGAAGCTTTGGGCTGGTTGCTTTCGTATGTGAATACGACCTATACAAAGCGCTGATTCCGAAGCAGCGCTGATTCTGAAGGCAGATATTGCATGATTGAACGTATAGCTTATTGACCCAGCCATTTCAGCAAATCGATCAGGCTTTGTTCACTGGCTTTGGTATCAAATTCCTTGATGCCTATCGGCTTCAGGATGGCTTTGCCAGGTTCAGTTTCGTCCAGATGATCCAGCTCTTTCTTTAAGGCCTGAATTTGCGCGGCTGTGAACTTTGGATGGGCAATCAAGGGCTGGTAAGGTTGACTCTGGCTGGTATGTATAACGCGATGGCCAGATTTTTCCAGATTTTTTGCTACTCCGGAATAGGAGGCAATGCCGCCCACGTCAGCCAACTGGTTATCCAGATAGAAGATGACGGCCCCCTGTTCTTTGGCGTACTGGATTTTTTCTGTCTCCAGTTTGAAGCCATTGTGTATCAGTTCGGCAGAGCAGAACTTCGACATGTAGGAAATTTTTTCCGGCAATGTGATGCGTTTTCCTCTGACATCATTGATATTTTTGAGTGGCGATGCCTTGGGCACGATCAACAGGCAATTGCCATCCGGTTTAGAAGTTGAAATCAACTGGTATTTGTAATCACGCACACCGCGTGCCGGATAATCACTGGGGCGGGCGATTACAAAATCCATCTTGCCGGATTTCATGCCTTCTTCCAGTTGGGCAAATTCTCGCGTGACGACCACCACGACTTTTTTCCCCAGAGCCTTACTCATCACTTCAGCCAGGCCGGTATATTTTTCTATCACCTGTGCTGAATCCAGACCACCAGATGTGCCTTCACTGACGTTCAGGGTATAGCTGCTTTGCGCATAGGCAGAGGCGGCGCTCAGTCCTAGCGCACAGGCTGTAATCGAGAAAATTTTTTTCATATACATGCCCAGATTATTTTCTTATGGAAAGACCAACTTTAATCCAGTCATGCATGGTCATGCAATCATTTTTAACATACTTTTCAAGAATGAATGTTTTTTCAGCGAAATGTTGACATCAAAATATCATCGTCAATGGGCGCATAAATCTGGTATCGTTATCCAACAATTTGCGATAATTTGAAACAGGAGTAATCATGAGACTGATTTCCCACTATGGACGTTTGCTGGCAGTGGCGCTGGTGTTGAATGGCATGATGCATGCCAGTGTTCTGGCACAGCAGGATACCAAGGCGCAAGCCGTCAAGAAATCCAAAGTTGTTTTCCAGGTCAGCGATGGTGACAGCAAGAAATGGGATTTGACCTTGAATAATGTCAAAAATGTCATCAAAGATATAGGCAAAGACAATATCGATGTGGAAATCGTCGCGTATGGCCCTGGCATTGATATGTTCAAATTTGAATCCCCGGCAGCAAGTCGTATTGAAGAAGTGCTTAAACTGGGGGCGCAGGTCATGATCTGCGAAAACACCATGCGTGCACAAAAAATCTCCAAGTCTGACATGCTGGATAACCTGGGTTATGTTGAGGCGGGTGTGTCGCAACTGATCAAGCGTCAGCAGCAGGGTTATGCCTATATTCGTCCCTGAGCCGTCCCTGAGCCGTCCCTGATATGAAGACGATGCAGCAATTCTGGCGTGATTTTCGTCTGCTGTCGTCGGCTGTCATAGCGCAGCGTTGCGGTTTCAAGCCGGATGACGGCTATGCGTAATCTCAGCCTGATCAGGAAAGTCGTCTCGTTATTGTTGTTGATCTGTTTTGTCCTGCCCTTGTCCAAATGCGAATCTGCGAAAGAGCCTGTGACAGAAAGCGCAGAAAAGCCGGTAACAGCGAAAGCTCCCGTTAAAGAAATAGACAAGGATAGCGTCTATGTAGATGGTTATCTGTATCCATACAAACTTGCACAGCAGGGCTGGAACCGTATCCAGGAGGGAACGCTGGGTTTTGGCATGCTGGATTTGCTCGAAATTGTCATCGTCTTCTTTTTGCCCTTCATTCTCTTATTCGTCCGTGAAAACCCCCAGACCATCATTACCGCTGTTGCCAGCGTGTTCGTGGGTTTTCCTTTGTTTTTCTGGGTGTTTTTTTGGGGAAATCCAGAATGGGGCGGCATTCTTGCAGTGATTT
Organism: Undibacterium sp. Ji49W; assembly: GCF_049340205.1. NCBI lineage: Bacteria > Pseudomonadati > Pseudomonadota > Betaproteobacteria > Burkholderiales > Oxalobacteraceae > Undibacterium > Undibacterium sp. Ji49W. The sequence continues at coordinate 374,786 of NZ_JBMPOW010000001.1, forward strand.
GCTGGATTGTTTTGCTGGTCATCAGTCTGATTACCCTGTTCGAGTGGTGGCGGCAACGCAGACGTCGCCGCCTGCAAGGGCTTGCATAAAGTATTGTTCAGGTTCTGACTTCATCCATCCCCGTTTTTATCCATGCGGCATCAAATGATGCTGATGCCTATGTTGAGAGAAATTGTAAGCAAGGCTTACAACGATTGCCTATGCATTTATTTGGTGAGTGGCGTGACTTTTACTCTGCATGTCTTGCTGATTTCATATTACACAGCGCATGTCCAATGAAAAAAGCGGGCCTGCGAAAACTAAAAAATTGTTACAAATTTTATATCTGACAGAGAGCATGTTTGCTTAGAATGCATGTCGATTGTTTCATTGACTTCGCAATCAGGCCTGTAGCTTCATTATGTGTGAGGTGCAGGCTGCTTACCTCACTAAGGATATATTCATGAAAATTTCAAAGCTGGCTGGTATTTTTTTGCTGTTGCCACTGACTGCTCTGGCTGGCAAGGCAGAACGTGACATGATGAGCAATGACGTGGAACCTGCGGTCAAGGCAGCAACGACAAGTCTGAAAACAGCCTGCGGTTGTGACGTCAAATTCAATATCAAGGCAGACAGTTTTCAAACCACAGACGATATGTTCAAGATCAAGTACTTTGCTTCCACGATCAAGGATAATGCCGCTGCCTACTGTACAGACCCTGCCTCCAAAAAAGCCATTTGCAAGATGAAGTCTATCGAGTTCAGCAAGGCTGCTTCCACCACGCTTACATTTGCTGGCAGTAAAGTTACCGCGACCACGGACGGGACATCCCAGCCTTCATGGGAAATGCTGACCCGGGAAGTGGACAAGTAAGACCTCTTGAACATTATTCTGCCGGTCTGATTCCGGCATGCCCATGTCAGGTCGGATGTGTTTCTTCATGATAATCAGAACTCATTTCATAAATAGGGATGAGTGCGAGCAAGGCGATTCGGGATGCAGTGCAAGGCGTCGTCGCGCAGCTAAGGCTGGTGCCTTAGCAAGCGGCGCAACGCAGCAATGCGCCCGAATCGCCAGCTCCCGAAGGGTTTGCCTCATAACGCGTGCTGGACTGCGTTGAACTCGTTGTCAATAGACCCGCTATTGACTGCCTCGTCCGCCTTGCCAGCCCACGTTATGAGGCAAACGCATCTCACCCCTATTTATGAAATGGGTTCTGGAGGCGCGGGTTTGCATGGTGTTGGCATTGCCCAGTATCGTGGTGGTGGTCAGCGCTGGTTTGTCGTCACGCCAGCAAGCCAGGGCAGAATTGCGGTTGCCATGCAGGTCGATGATGATGCGTCGTTTTTCTGGTTCCGGAAGATCGTCGTCCGGCCTGGCTGGTCGTGTTTTAGGGGGCAGGACGATGGCATCGCCTGGCTGCACCCATAAATCAGCCAGGTAAATTTCCTGCACATAGGGGCGCCAGCGTGCCACGCTGATGACCAGGGGACGCTCATCCTGGGAGAAAAACACATGCGGAAAATCATGGAATTCCAGATCGGTCGGATTATACGTCAGCAGTTCACGGCGACGTGCGCCTCCCAGGTAAGGTGACTGATAGCCAGCCCATTTGCCATAGGTATATTGGGCCATGATTAAACCTTCATACTCAAAACGCAGGCATTCGCCACTGCGAAGCAGCGTCATGCCAAAGGCCTGTACGCTTTCTTTGCTTGCAAGTAGCGTTTCGTATTCGACTTCCGTCGTGTTGAAATTGAACCCGGTAATTTCGTAAGGATGACCATCGTTGGGTATGGTCTTGGTTTGATGACTGATGCCCTCGTATTTGGTACCTAGGGACAGATCAGGATTATCCACTGCCAGACTGATTTCCTGACCGAAAGGCAATCGCAATTGCCTGCCATGGCCACCCTCATTATAAAGAAATGGATAGGTGTTGAAAGGCAGCAAGTCTATATACGGGCCATCTTCGATGAAGATGGGGGCATCAAAGTGCGAGTCGCTCACGGGGCACTCCTGAAAGGGCATGAAGAAGGCGGAATCCGGATCGGTTTTTTCCCGGCTTGGCCGCATATTCTCATGCTATCTTGTTATGCAATCCTTGTGCCAGTTTCTTGATGAATTTGTAGACATGCGCTATGTCTTTGCCGTCATATTTTTTCAAAGGCCATAAAAAGACCGGGAACCTTGCAGGCTAGGTTCCCGGATCATTTTCTTTTCAGAGCGTTTGATGCTTTGCAGGAATAATGTCCTGCATCGCCATTATTTAGGCATTAAGACTGTATCAATCACGTTGATGACACCATTCGATTGATAGACATCATAAGTGCTGATGCTGGCGACGTTGCCGCTTTCATCCTTGACGCTGATATTGTGCGGACCATTCATCATGAACCATAATTTTCCGCCACTGGCTGTTGCCAGTTCTATGGGGCCACCCTGTTTTTTGATTTGCGCAGAAAGGCTCATGAAATCATGTTTGCCAGGTACGACGTGATACGTCAGGATCTTGGTCAGTGTGGCTTTGTTTTCCGGTTTCACCAGGGTGTCGACAGTACCAGCCGGCAGTTTGGAAAAGGCGGCATTGGTTGGTGCAAACACGGTGAATGGGCCTTTACTTTTCAGTGTGTCTACCAGTCCGGCCGCTTTGACTGCGGCAACCAGTGTTGTGTGATCCGCAGAGTTGACAGCGTTATCGACGATGTCTTTTGTTGGGAGCATGCTTTGGCCGCCGACTGTTACATCAGCAGCTCCAGCGATAGAGCTTGTAGAGATGGCAGCTACGAAGAGCAGAGCGTAGTTAAATTTGCGCATGATCATTTCCTTTTAAGATAAGTGCGAGATCGCATAATCTTCTACGGGATATAAACCGCATTGGTTTCAGTTATTTATAAAAATGTGAAAGCAAGCTTTCTGCGCATCGCCAGGTTTCAGTGATCAATGTTTGTCATCGCGACCCACGCATCAGGTAGTCGCCGTTCTTCAAGCGCCAGTTTGCAGACGACTTTTTTCCCGCACTCATTTCACTCTTATTGATGAAATGGGTTCTGAAGCTTCATGCCATCGAACCGTACTTTACGTACGCAATCAGGGCATGAACATTTAAAAATCGTGAATCCGATTTCTTGTTTTTCACGTAATAAGACTTGATAAGAATAAAAATCAGCTTGATTCCCATATTGCAGGAGTGAGTGAATTTCAAGAATCCATACAGGTTAGCAAGCAGGTCTGGTTATTGCTCGTGGAATATAAAAAGGATGAGAAATTTTTATTTCCTCAGATAAATAAGCTTCAAAAGATAAAATTAGTATAAAAATATTAACGGAGCCATAATGCAAAAAACGAAAATGAACCGCGCACTACGGGCATGCTTCGGTCTTTTGCTGATACATACGTTTGATGCAGTACAGGCACAAGAACAGACACAGGCTGTGCAGACAGATAAATCAGACAAACCAGAAACAATAGCCACAGTGCAAGTGCTGGGTAATTACGATAATGCCCTTGGTACCAGTAATGCTGCCAGCCAGGGGTCGGTGACATCGAATCTGGTCAGTAACCGGCCTGCATTGCGCACAGGAGAGTTGCTGGAATTTGTACCCGGCATGATCGTCACCCAGCATAGTGGTGACGGCAAGGCCAATCAGTATTTCTTGCGTGGTTTTAATCTTGATCATGGCACTGACTTTGCGACGTTTGTGGATGGCATGCCGGTGAATATGCGTTCGCATGCCCATGGTCAGGGGTATTCTGACCTGAACTTTCTGATGCCCGAACTGGTGCAGCGTATCGATTACAAGAAGGGTACGTATTTCGCCGATGAAGGTGATTTTGCTTCTGCCGGTGCGGCGCACCTGCGTCTGGCTGACAAATTGGGGGCGGGTATCGCCAGCCTGACTTTGGGGCCTTATGCTTATCAGCGTGCTGTACTGGCAAATTCCATGGCTGTGGCGAATGGCAATTTGCTGTATGGCCTGGAAGTGAACCGTAATGACGGCCCCTGGGTGAATCCGGAAAACGTGCGTAAATACAGTGCTGTCTTGCGCTATAGCCAGGGCACGCACGATGATGGTTACAGCCTGACTGCAATGGCGTATAAGAATCGCTGGAATTCTACCGACCAGATACCGCTGCGTGCAGTTGAATCGGGACGGATCAGCAGGTTCGGTGCGATTGACCCCACAGATGGGGGGCAGAGTTCACGTTACAGCCTGTCATATGCAATGAAAAAACGTAGTCAGGATGGCGTGTTTGAAATGGATGCCTATGCAGTGCAATCCAGCCTGGACCTGTTCAGCAATTTTACTTACTTCCTGAATAATCCAGATATGGGTGACCAGTTCAGCCAAAGCGAAAAACGTCAGATACTGGGGCTGAACATCAGCCAGAGCTGGCCGCTGAGTATCGCGGATCTGGAGATGCACAACAAGATAGGCGTGCAACTACGTTACGATAAACTGTCGCCGGTTGGTATTTACAACACCGTTGCACAGCAACGCATATCGACGATACGACAAGACAACGTCAAAGAAGCCAGCGCTGGTTTTTATGCAGAAAATTCCATCCAGTGGTTACCCAAGTTTCGTAGTATTACCGGCCTGCGTTACGATACGTATCGCTTTGATGTCAACAGCAGCATAGATGGCAATTCTGGCAAGGCCAGTGATCATATCGTATCGCCCAAGTTGTCACTGATCTTCGGCCCCTGGAACAAGACTGAGTATTTCATCAACTATGGTACGGGCTTCCACAGCAATGATGCACGTGGCACCACGCAAACGCGCTTGCCAGATGGTGGAGTATCAACACCTGTTACGCCTCTGGTAAAAACCAAAGGCGCAGAACTTGGCATGCGTACAGAAATCATTCCTGGCCTGCAAAGTTCGCTGGCGTTATGGCGTCTGGATATCGCTTCTGAATTACTGTTTGTTGGTGATGCCGGTGAAACCGAACCCAGCAGGGCCAGTCGTCGTACCGGCATAGAATGGAACAACCATTACATCGCCGCCCCCTGGTTGTTGTTTGATCTTGACCTTGCGGCATCGCGCGCACGTTATACGCAGAACGATGTGGTGGGCAATTACATTCCTGGCTCTATCGACAGGGTAGCTTCTTTCGGTGTGACGATGACCGATATGGGGCGCTGGTATGGTGGCTTTGAATTGCGTTATTTCGGCCCACGCCCATTGATCGAAGACAATAGCGTGCGCTCTTCTTCCACCACGCTGGCCTATGCACGTGTGGGTTACAAGATCAATGCCAGAACCAAGCTGACCATGGATGTGTTTAATCTGTTCAATAAACAGGCCAGCGACATTGATTACTATTACCAGTCGCGACTGTCACGTGAAAATGTGGATGGTGCCAGCGACATCCATTTTCACCCGGTTGAACCACGTTCGGTCAGACTGACGTTGACGCATAATTTCTGATACTGGTGACGTTTTCCCGTATAGATATTTACCTCAGTCATCCTCAGCGAGCTTGCTTGCGCATAACAATAAAGCTGCCCAAGCCCAGCAACACACCCATTACAAAACCATACCCGTGGCCTGCCTTGATGCCTGACGCTACATACAGATCAAGTGCGGCCTGTATGGCGATGATGACTGCGCTGAATAGTGTGACACGAGGGTTTGCCCGCAATACAAGTGCGGCACCACATAGCGCCATCAACGCCTGTGAAGCACCATCAGTGACCAGCGTGGGGTAGTACCATACGCTGGCTATCTGACCGGTGATGCCACCTGCCATATAGATGGCAAGAAAGATGCGCCATCCATACCGTTTTTCTATCGCGTTGCCGATGACGACGATGCACATGGCATTGAACAGCATATGCAGGAAATGCACATGCAAAAATTGCGATACCAGCAAACGCCACCATTCATGCGTGGTCCATAAATCACCGGTTGCCGCTCCAAATTGCGGTAGCAGCAAGGATTTTTGTGTGGCAAAAATTGACTGGCCCAGCTGCATGGCGACGATAGTCCACCCTGCGAGGATAAGTAGGGCAATGCTGAATGTGGCGGGACTACCTGGGCGATATGTCATGCAGTAATTGGTTGAATAAGTTGACGGTGTTGCGTAATGATAGTGGCAGAAGAGTAGCTTGCGGTTACGGATTTGCTTGCCTGCTTGCTGTTACATAGCCGCAGTTTGCTAGAACTCATTTCATCAATAGGGGTGAGATGCGTTTGTCTCATAAAGCGGGCTGGCAAGGCGGACGAGGCAGTCAATAGCGGGTCTATTGACAACGAGTCCAACGCAGTCCAGCACGCGTTATGAGGCAAACCCTTCGGGAGCTGGCGATTCGGGCGCATTGCAGCGTTGTGCCGCTTGCTAAGGCACCAGCCTTAGCTGCGCGTCACGCCTTGCACTGCATCCCGAATCGCCTTGCTCGCACTCATCCCTATTGATGAAATGAGTTCTAGCGTCAAACTTCCTCAAACAAGTCAAAAACCAAAAATTTTGTGCGTTGCGCCAAAAATAGTGTTTGCATTTTTCCGTTCCTTATTTGATTATATGCGCAAATAGTATTATTTGAGCTTGATCAAATGCAGATCGCTAAAACTGTGCATAAAAAGCATACGGCTGGTTGCATTGGTAAAGCATGCTGACCCGAATGAACGAAGTATCTCATTGGAAAGTTTCAGTATCATGTCTATCCAAGTTAAGAAATCTGGCCAGTTGCGCCGTGCGCCTGAGAATTTTCTCGATGCGCCCTTGCGTCAGGCTATCAGTGAACATGGCTTGAATGATGAGCGGCGTGGCTTTTTGCGCAAGAGTTTTGCAGCAGCCACTGCGGCACTGGCATCTGGCGTGGCAATGGCCAGGCCGGGCAGCGTGCCCGAAGGTGATGGTGACCCGCTGATACTGAATTTGCAGGATCACGCCAAGACCCTGGGCAATCCGGTTGTCATGCAGGGCTATGGCCAGCCCTCCAGATTTGAAGCGAATTTACAGCGACGGCAATCGCCCGGTTTGACGCGCGTGCCGCAGGCTTCGGTTTCTTTTGCGCCACTGCAAGGCTTCTTTGGCATCATCACTCCCAGTGGACTGCATTTTGAACGTCATCATCAGGGTTGGATAGATATCGACCCGGCCCAGCATCGCTTCATGATCAATGGCCTGGTGCGCGAAGCCAAGGTGTACACCATGGACGACCTGATGCGCCTGCCCTCGGTATCGCGCATGCATTTCATCGAATGCGGCGCCAACAGCGCGACCGAATGGGGCAATGTTGCCGTACCCACCGTACAGTACACGCATGGCATGCTGAGTTGCTGCGAGTTTACCGGCGTACCGCTGTCAGTGTTGCTGGACGATTGCGGTATCGATCGCAAGAAAGCCAAATTTGTACTGGCCGAAGGTGGCGATGGTTCTGCCATGACACGCACGATTGATATTGCCCGTGCCATGGATGATGTCATCGTCGCATATGGCATGAATGGCGAAATGTTGCGGCCAGAAAATGGCTATCCATTGCGTCTGGTGGTACCAGGTGTGCAAGGCGTATCCTGGGTCAAATGGTTGCGTCGTATCGAAGTTGGTGACCAGCCCTGGGCAACCAAGGATGAAGCCATCCATTACATAGATCTGCAACCCAGCGGCCTGCACCGGCAATACACCTCGGTGCAGGAATGCAAGTCGGTCATCACCACACCTTCCGGCGGGCAAATGCTGCTGGAAAAAGGTTTTCATAACATCACCGGCCTGGCCTGGTCAGGGCGTGGCAAGGTCAAGCGTGTGGATGTCTCTGCCGATGGTGGTCGCAGTTGGCGCACCGCCAGGCTGGAAGGCCCGATACTCGGCAAATGCCTGACGCGCTTCAATATCGACTGGAACTGGGATGGTGCACCGGCCATCCTGCAATCGCGTGCCATAGATGAAACTGGTTATGTCCAGCCCAAAATCGCACAGTTGCGCGAAGTGCGCGGTACCAAATCGATTTATCACAACAATGCCATCCAGTCGTGGAAGATCAATGAAGACGGCGAGGTCAGCAATGTACAGGTCGCTTAAGATGAATACACTGACTAAGCTCATGGGCGCGCTTGTACTGACCGGGACGGTATTGGTTGCCACTGCCGCGGACTATAACAATATAGGCCGCGCAGCGACTCCCAGGGAAGTCGCTGCCTGGGACATCGATGTGCGCCCCGACTTCAAGGGTTTGCCTAAAGGGCGCGGCAGTGTAGATCAGGGCCAGCAAGTCTGGGATGGCAAATGCGCATCCTGTCACGGCACCTTTGGTGAGTCTAATCAGGTGTTCACCCCCATCGTCGGTGGCACCACAAAAGAAGACGTCAAGAATGGACGGGTTGCTGCCTTGACTGGCAATAGCCAGCCACAGCGTACTACCCTGATGAAAGTGGCGACGGTGTCGACGCTATGGGATTACATCAACCGCGCCATGCCCTGGAATGCACCCAAGACCCTGACGACGGATGAAGTGTATGCGGTGACTGCTTATATTCTGAACCTGGGCGGCGTCGTTGCTGATGACTTCGTGATGTCAGATGACAATATCGCCGAAGTACAGAAGCGCATGCCGAATCGACTGGGTATGAGTCAGCAGCATGGCTTATGGCAAACCACGGGCAAGCCCGACGTAAAAAATGCCGCCTGCATGAAAGACTGCATCAAGGAAGTAAAAATCACCTCTGAATTGCCGGTTTTTGCGCGCAGTGCCAATGGCAATCCTGTTGAACAAAATCGTACTGTCGGTGCCGTGCGGGGCGTGGACCTGAACAAGGCTGCTGCCATCAAAGTCAGCCAGCCTGCTGTTGATGAAGGTTTTAAACTCGCCAAGCAATATGCCTGTGTGGCCTGCCATGGCATCAAGGATAAAGTTGTCGGCCCTGGCTTTGCCCAGATCGCTGCAAAATACAAGAGCGATACCAATGCCGAAACCAGTTTGACCAAAAAAATCAAGGCCGGTGGCAGTGGTGCCTGGGGTGATATTCCCATGCCACCACAAGGCCAGGTCAAGGATAGCGAAATCAAAACCATGCTGAACTGGATTTTACGTCAATAATCCAGCGCTAATTTTTTGCAGGCATGTCATATCGATGGAACGAATTCGCGTTAAGCTATATCTAATAGAATTAATAAATCGCATCATCAGGCAAATGCTCACTCAGGAGACAGTAATGAAGCAGGCAATCAAGATCAATGATGACGGTCAGCAACGCCGTGATTTTTTACGCATTTCCACCATATTCGGCCTGGCTTTTGCCGCTGGCTTGCTGAAGCCATCCGATGTGTTTGCCGCAGAGTGGCAAGCCAAGGCGTTTGAAGCCAAGAGCCTGCAGGATGCGTTTGCTGCACTGGGTGCAGGTAGCCCAACTGTCAGCGCCGACATCGTGATCGGTGCGCCAGATATCGCCGAAAATGGTGCGGTTGTGCCCGTCAGCGTCAGCAGCAAAGCTGCCAATACAGAATACATTGCGATTCTGATAGAAAAAAACCCGAATGCCATGTCAGCGGCCTTCAATATTCCAGAAGGCACAGAAGCCTCCGTCAGCACCCGTGTCAAGGTAGGTGAAACATCGAATGTGCATGCGCTGGTGAAAGCAGATGGTAAATGGCTGGTAGCGTCTAAAGAAATCAAAGTTACTTTAGGTGGTTGCGGCGGTTAAATTATAAGACCTCTCAACATGGAGGCACAGAGACACAGAAGCGCACGGAGAAACCTGAAGAGTGAGACCGGAATGTAGGTTGGGCTACGATTTATCAGCCCAACACCCGGATTGTTAATCACGCATTCAATTATCGTAAGCCGGGGGGCGGCCTGCCATGAGTAACATGGTACGCACTACTCAAACTGTATGAATGATTTCCTCTTGCTTTTCTCTGTGTCTCTGTGCCTCTGTGGTGAGCTTTCAGGTCTTGATCAGGTATTCATTTAAAATGAAGTGTAGTTAGTTAAAAAAGGGAGACATCATGGGCGATCCAATGCGTATTCGGGCGGCAGTTACTGGCGACGTTGTCGAAGTAAAAGTATTGATGCGTCACGATATGGAAACCGGTCAGCGTAAAGATCTGGAAGGTAAGGTCGTACCTGCACATTTCATCAAGACCTTGCAAGCCAAATGGAAAGACAAGCTGGTGCTGGATGCGCAGTTTGGTCCTTCAGTTTCCAAGGATCCTTTTCTGTCCTTCAAGTTCAAAGGTGGCGTTAAGGGAGATAAAGTGTCGGTCACCTGGATAGACAGCAAAGGTGACCAGCGTACCGATGAAGCAGCCATAGCCTGATAAGGAAACCCCATGTCACGTCTTGCTCTCAAATCAGTGTCATGTATGTCGGTTTGCCTCATGTTGACACTGTCTGCCCTGTCATCTGTGCAGGCCCAGACTGCAAATCCATCATCAAGCGATGAAATCGCCAAATACAGGCAAATGCTGGCCGATGGCAACCCGGCAGAATTATGGGAAATGCGCGGCCAGGAACTCTGGCAAAAAAAACTGGGGCCAAACCAGCAATCACTGGAGCAATGTGATCTGGGTAAGGGGCCGGGTGTGACCAAGGGTGCCTATGCAGAATTGCCGCGCTATTTCAAGGACACCAACAAGGTCATGGATCTTGAGCAGCGTCTCATGCACTGTCGTATCAATCTGCAAGGCTTGACGCCTGAGCAGGCCCGCAAGACTCCCTTCGGTTCTGCCGGTAATCCTTCCGACATCGAAGCGCTGGTTGCTTTTCTGACGGCAGAATCGCGTGGCATGAAGCTGGCCATCAGTACCAAACATCCAGCAGAAAAACAGGCTTATGAAATTGGTAAAAAGATTTTTTATTACCGGGCCGGCTCGCATGATTTTTCCTGTGCATCCTGCCATTCTAGTGATGGGCAGCGCATACGCCTGCAAGACTTGCCGAACCTGAATAACAAGACCAATGCTCAGGCCGCTTATTCTACCTGGCCTGCTTACCGCGTTTCGCAAGGCGAAGTCCGCAGCATGCAGCACAGGTTGAATGATTGCTTCCGCCAGCAACGCTTCCCCGTGCCTGACTATGCTTCAGACACCATTACTGCATTGACCATGTTTCTGGCAAAGTCTGCCGATGGCGCGGTCATGAATGCACCTGCCTTAAAACGCTAGACGCCAAGGGGATACGCATGAAAATTTTACGCTTGCACCACGTCAGTGTCTTGCTGGTCGCCACCTGTTGCACGACACAGGTTCTTGCTGCCGAACCCGATTATGCCAAGGCTGCCCTGGACATGATGAAGGCTGACTTCAAAGCCAAGGGCCCAGCCACCATGGAACGCATGGTGCAGCAGGATGAAGCCCAGGCATTATGCAGTGCCAATCCACAGGGTTTGAAACCCAAACCAGCAAAAAAACTGGAACAGGCGCAACTGGCTGCCGTTAAATATCCGGCAGATGGCCAGTATATGGGCGACTGGAAGAACGGTGAAAAAATCGCCCAGAATGGCCGTGGCATGCAATCGTCCGATGCCGTGGGTTCTGTGAATGGCGGTAATTGCTATGCCTGCCATCAGATGAGCAAGACTGAAATTTCTTTCGGTAATATCGGGCCATCGTTATACCAATACGGAAAACTGCGCGGTACCAGTTCAGATATAGTGAAATATACCTGGGGCAAAATTTATAATGCGCAAGCTTATAACGCCTGTTCCAAGATGCCGCGTTTTGGGCATAACGGGGTGTTGACTGAGGCGCAGTTGAAGGATGTGATGGCTTTGTTGCTGGATGTTGAGTCGCCGGTGAATAAGTAGAGGGGCGCTCCTTCCCATTCAAGGAGAAAGTTGGGATGGGGATGGGATTCTGTCGATCAACTGTAGTCATAATTTCGTCGCTCCAGCGAAGGCTGGAGCCCAGTGGCGTTCGTTGCCCACCGTGTGTTAATTAAAACGATTAACCTCCGTGGATACAGGCCGGGTTTCGGCCCGGCGGCCGAATTTCTTTCTTTGCTTCGCCAAAGAAAGGAATCAAAGAAAGGCGACCGCAGACTCGCCCTACGGGTGCTTGCGCTGCGCTTCAGCATAATTTGTGCATCACAAAAAATGGGAAGATCCGCAACTCGCTTCGCTCAGACATCGGATCTTCTTTTTCCATTTTTTGTGACGCACAAATTACATCGGTGTAGCAGGGAATTCGGATTGCATGCAATCCGCCTGCGTAACGACATCGCCTTGCAAGGCGATGTGTCTCTCTTTAGGGACACAGGGCCCAAGCGGATTAACGTCAAAAGCAACAGCAACTTCAAAAGCAACAGCAACTTCAAAAGCAACAGCAACTTCAAAAGCAACAGCAACTTCAAGAACAAAAGCAACGTTAATCCCAACAGTAGTCTGTTGGGATAACGCCTGCATCAAAGCTATACACCTAAAACAGAAAGCAAAACATCATGGGTCTGAATCGTCGTGATTTTTTACAGGTAATGGCCATCGCCGCAGCGGGTGGCATGCAGATTGATGCGCATGCGGCGCTGGCCAATCCTGCTGCGGACAAACTGTATGACCTGCCGCGTTTTGGCAATGTTCATCTCATGCACTTTACTGATTGTCATGCACAGTTGTTGCCGCTGTATTTTCGTGAACCCAGCGTCAATCTGGGCATAGGCACGGCATTTGGCAAGAGCCCGCATCTGGTGGGTGAACATTTGCTGAAACAGTTCGGTATCAAAGCCAATACACCTGAGGCACATGCGTTTAGCTGTCTGAACTTTGAGCAGGCAGCGGCGACCTATGGCAAAGTCGGTGGTTTTGCGCATTTGACCACATTGATCAAGCGCATCAAGGGTAATCGTCCTGGCGCACTCTTGCTCGATGGCGGTGATACCTGGCAGGGGTCGGCGACGGCATTGTGGACGCAGGGGCAGGATATGGTGGATGCCTGTTTGCAGATGGGTGTGAATGTCATGACGGCGCACTGGGAAATGACTCTGGGCGATAAGCGCGTCAAGCATATTGTCGAGAATGATTTCAAGGGCAAGCTTGATTTTGTTGCGCAAAATATCCAGACCACTGACTTTGGCGATCCAGTGTTTGAGGCTTTTGTCATGAAAGAGATGAATGGGGTGCCGGTTGCCATCATTGGGCAAGCCTTTCCGTATACCCCCATCGCCAACCCGCGCTATATGGTCCCGGAATGGAGCTTTGGCATACAGGAAGAAAACATGCAAAAGACCGTTGATGCAGCACGTGCCAAGGGAGCAAAAGTTGTCGTGGTTTTGTCGCATAACGGCATGGATGTGGATTTGAAGATGGCCTCGCGTGTGCGTGGTATCGACGCCATCCTGGGCGGACATACCCATGATGGCATGCCCGCACCTGTCGTCGTTGAAAACGGTGGTGGCAAGACCCTGGTGACGAATGCGGGTAGCAATAGCAAGTTCCTTGGGGTATTGGATTTTGATGTGAAAGAAGGGCGCATACAGGGCTTTCAGTATCGCTTGTTGCCAGTGTTTGCCAACTTCCTGCCAGCGGATGCTGAGATGCAGGCGCTGATACAAAAAGTACGTGCACCCTATGCGGCAAAGCTGGGTGAAAAACTGGCAGTGACGGAGGGCACTTTGTACCGTCGTGGCAATTTCAATGGCAGTTTCGATCAATTGATCGTCGATGCACTGATGGAAGTCAAGGGCGCAGAAATCGCGTTTTCCCCTGGCTTTCGCTGGGGCACATCGCTATTGCCAGACAGCGCCATCACCATGGAACATGTGATGGATCAGACCGCCACCACCTATTCATATACCACCATGACAGAAATGACGGGTACTGCCATCAAGACCGTGCTGGAAGATGTGGCCGATAATCTCTTCAATCCGGATCCATATTACCAGCAAGGTGGTGACATGGTGCGCGTTGGTGGCCTGACTTATGCCATAGAACCGGCTGCTGCCATGGGCAAGCGCATACAGGACATGCGCCTGAACGGCCAGCCTCTGGTTGACAGCAAAGTCTATAAGGTAGCAGGCTGGGCACCAGTGGCCGAAGGAGCCAAAGGTGAACCAGTATGGGATGTCGTGGCACGATGGCTGCGCACCCACAAAAAAATCAGCCCGCGCAAGCTGAATACACCACGATTGATAGGTGTAACTGGTAATCCTGGTCTGGTTTAATCCGTATTGGATAGTGGCTTCGTTGACAGTTTGACGATGCTCACGGCCATTGCTGCACAAATCAGCAGAACACCAGCCAGTCGTATGACGTTTTCAGGGTTACCACCCAGCCAGGCGTGATAGTACAGCGGCAGCGTAAAGATTTGTATGATCATGGGAATGACAATAAACATATTGAAGATACCCATGTATACGCCAGTGCGCTCTGCCGGTATGCTGCCCGCCAGCATGATATAAGGATTGCCCATGATGCTGGCCCAGGCCAGGCCCACACCCAGCATGGGGATAAACAGCAGCGATGGGTTATGGATTGCTGGTATGCTGATCATGCACAGGCCGGCCAGCGTCAGGCAGACTGCATGGCTGATCTTGGGGCCAAAGCGGCGGGTGAACGGTACCAGGGCAAAGGCAGCGATGAAGGCGACGAAGTTATAGAATGCACCTATCTGCCCATTCAATAATCCTGCATCCCGGAAGCCCGCTGAACTGGGGTCACTGGTGCCAAATATGGTACGGCCCAGCGACAGCATGATGTATTGCCAGTAGCAAAACATCGCATACCACTGGAACAGTTTAACCAGGGCCAGTTGCCGCATGGTGGGTGGCATTTCCTTGATGGCTTGTCCTATTTCAGCCAGGGTGGCACGCCAGCCTGTGGCTTGTTTTTTGATCTGCGTCAGTTGATCTGGCGTCAAAGAAATTTCTGGTGAGGTTTTCAAGGTCCATAAGATGGATGCAATCGAAAATATGGCACCGATAATAAACGCTGCAATGACGATATGCGGAATATGGTGGCTGTTGACACTATTGCTGTTCATGCCAGCGACGACCAGTATCGATGGCGTCAGGTAAGCCAGAGTTTGCCCCAGACCGGTGAAAGCACTTTGCGTCAGGAAGCCGACTGAGTGCTGGCTGGAATCCAGCTTGTCGCTGACAAAGGCGCGATAGGGTTCCATGGTCACATTGTTGGCAGCATCAAGTATCCACAACAAACCTGCCGCCATCCATAGCGTAGGGCTGAAGGGCATCAGTAAAAGACCCAGACTGCAGAGGATGGCACCGATCAAAAAATAGGGCGTGCGTCGCCCCCAGCGGCTGACGGTACGGTCACTCATGGCACCGATCAGTGGTTGTACCAGCAAGCCGGTGACTGGTCCGGCCAGCCATAAGTAAGGCAGGCTGGCTTCATCTGCGCCCAGATAGGCATAAATGGGGCTCATACTGCTTTGTTGCAGACCAAAACTGAACTGTATGCCAAAAAAGCCAAAGTTCATGTTGATGATTTGCCAGAATGACAGGCGTGGTTTGCCTGTGCTTTGCTGTATGCCTGAGGCGCCTGAATTCATTTGCTGACTCCGCCGGGATTGTTGATGGCTGTGGTTTCTGTATCCCAGCGTTGTTGCCATTGCGCGTAAAATCCCAGATCACTGGCCACCGCACCACGTACGCTACAAATGGCTGCCGCAAATTCATGGGCACGTTGCAAGGTGATGGCCAGTGGCCAGTTGCGCTGCATTCCCAGCAGGAAAATGGCAGAAAAAGCGTCGCCAGCGCCAACGGTATCGGCGACCTGAACCTTGATGGGTTCTGCTGCACTACGCAGGCAATGACCGGCCTTGTCTACATACACATAACCACGTTCACCCAAGGTGGTGAGTACGGCTTGCAACCCGAACAGCTTGATGAGTGCTGTTGCATGTTCTTCCAGTTCGGCCTCAATAGACTGATGAGGCGCATCCGGTTTGATCTGGTTCAGATAAATTTCTGCCAGTATCTGTAATTCTTCTTCATTCAGCTTGACTATGTCAGCATATTCCAGTGACTGTTCTATGCTCGCCAGACTGTATTGCATGGCACGCAAATTCAGGTCCAGGTATTTGATGGCGCTGGTTTGTTGCAGCAGCTTGTAAAGCGCAGCACGCGACGTCGGGTTTCTTTGTGCCAGGGTGCCAAAATAGAAGATGCCCTGATTGTGCAATGGACAGCCTGCTTGCATGGCCTGGGTCGCCATCTGTGCGTCAATATAGTCGTAAGCCTGGTTACTCAAAATTTCAAAATGATGCCTGGTCTTGTCGCTGCTATCTTCCTGGGTGACTTTGACGCGGCCCGTAGGATGTTGCAGGTCAGTCTGCAAGCCTGATGTCAGCAGTTTGAAGCGTTGCATGTCGGCGCGTATCAGTGCTGCCGTTGCATCATCACCCACGCGTGAAATCATCAGCGGGTCGCAATCAAAATAACCCAGCGTGCGGGCGACATTGAAAGGTGCACCACCAATGACAGGCTGATCTGGAAAATCGTCGATCAGGGTTTCGCCAAAGATGACGATGGGTTTGTTTGTCATGCCTGTGCTCCTGAATTATTCTTTTGCGTCAGCCACAATTGCGCATAGGCCGTCAAGGTGACTGTCGCGCCAGCATCCAGCCGGTCCAGTTGATTTACCCATGCCTGCGCAGGAATATCATAGCCTGCCAGTAGTTCACTGATATCAATAGTGACGCTGTTTTCTGAAAAATTTGCCAGATACAGCAAAGGTTGCACCGCCGAACCACGCATGAAGGCCAGCACGGCAGGGGATGCCTGTGTCAGCAACTGACGTGGTGCTGTTGCAGCCAGTTGTGGTAATTGCTTGCGTACTTGTAGCATATGACAGATGGCATTGAATACCGCGCCGGTATGGCTGAGGCTGTCATGGCGCTGCTGGTACAGATTTTCATCCCAGACCGGCCGGTGCAACCAGCGACTGTCTGCTGCCTGAGCGGCGATGTGCTGATAGGCTTCATCATTTGCCTGCGCCAGTTCGTCCCCCATATAAATCAGCGGCATGCCACCGAAGCAAAAACTGAGGCCGTACAACAACACAAGGCGTTGCCGGGCCAGATATTTTTCTTCTATGCTTTGTGCGCTGGAAAAGCCGGCTAATGCCGATGCCATGCCAACTGTTCCATGTACGGCATTGGCATCGCTGGCCTGGAAACTCTGGCCACGCGCGTAACTGTTATCGCCGCTATAAAAGCGCGATACTCTTGCCAGTCTTTGCTGTACGTCTTCTGCTTCCAGACTGGCTTCTGGTCGCAATACATTCCAGCCTATATCATCATGGCAGCGCACATAAGTCAGCCAGCTGCTTTGTGCTGGCAGAGCTGGTGTGGCGGCGACCACATGGCGTATCAGGCTGGTATCCTGTTCTGCCAATGCGACCCAGGATGCGGCCATCAGGCTGCTGTGATAGGCGAGGTGGCATTCACGTGTCGCTTGCGCTTCATTATTGCTACCCAGATAGGCTGGCAATTCAGCGGTTTCAACAATGGCTTCGGCTTTCAGTAGCACACCAGGTGCTGCGATATCTACCAGGCTGCGCAAGGCTTGCAATATCTGGTGTGCTTCTGGCTGGTTCATACATTTGGTGCCGGCACGTTTCCACAGAAATGCAGTCGAATCCAGGCGAAAGGCTTCTACTCCGCGATTAGCCAGGCGCAACAGGGCGGCAGCCATATCGGCAAACACGGCCGGGTTACGGTAGTTGAGATCCCATTGATAGGGATAAAAAGTAGTCCATACCCATGCCTGCATGTCGGATACGTAACTGAAATTACCCGGTGCGACCTGAGGGAATACCTGGCCCAGGTTTTTTTCAAATGCATCAGGTTTATTGCGATTGGGGTAATGGTAAAAATAATCGCGATAGCGGGCGTCCCCATTTTTTGCTGCAACAGCCCACGGGTGATCATCGGCCACATGGTTAAGGATAAAGTCTGAGCACAGACTGATACCGGCCTGTCGTAAGGCATTGCAAGTCTGTTCCAGGTCCTGCATGGTGCCTAAACGCGGTTCTACTGCATCAAAATCGGCTACCGCAAAACCACCGTCATTTTCACCTGCACGGGCCTTCAGGAATGGCAACAGATGCAGATAAGTTACGCCCAGTTCCTGCAAGTGCGGAATACGCTGTTGTACTCCTTTCAGGTCACCGGCAAAACGGTCGACGTAACAGCAGTAACCAAGCATGTTTTCTTTGGTGAACCATTGGGTGTCTTCGCTTCTTTGCTGATCCAGTTCCAGCAAACTGGCGGGGCGCTGGGCAATGCTGCTGCCTGTTATGGAAAGCAAGTCCATCAGCCACAGCGCAAACGCATGTTCATCAGCGAACCGGTTGGCATACAGGTGATGCAGGTCTTGATGCAAAACAGGGAAGTGCTGCTGAAACCTGTTACTGATGCGTTCACGCATGCCAGGCGCTAAGTCAGACGCTAAGCCAGACGACGGCCCGGATGACATGCCAGCAAGCAGACTTGTTAAAAAACGATCGGTAGTGAATGGCACGGACATGATACGGGCTGAACCTTAGAAAAACAGGAGAGGAGAAAATGGCTCCCTTTACATGTTGGGGATGTAAAGGGAGCCCAAGTGCTACCAGGGAGTAAAACTATTCTGCAAGTGTGAACGGAGCTATTGCGCAGCGTGATTTTGAGTGGATTGTTTTTTTACAAATGCGTAGTCGTACTCCAGTACGATTGTGCGATTGCGTTTTTTCAATTCTCAACCCAAGCTGATACTGTTTGCTATGCTGCCTTCTCGCTTTTTCTACGTATGGAGCCGTGCTCCGTCGTAGCTACTAAAAACTATATTTCAACGATGCTCTGATGCTTCTGCCATTGATGGACCTTGCCGCATGGCCGTCGCCTTCCACTTCGGTGTAGCCTATGTTATTCGTCAGGTTATTGACGCTCAGCGACAACTGGATCTGATCGTTGATGCTGTAGTTGACAAAGGCGTTCAGGACGTTGAAGGCAGGCAATATCAGGGTATTGGCATCATCCCCGTAAGACTTGCTGGTACCTATCAGACTGGCACCGAAGACTGCATTGCCCATGGTGTAGGTTGGGGCTATCTGGTAGGTGTAGCT
The DNA here is from genome assembly GCF_049340205.1 of Undibacterium sp. Ji49W. Classification (NCBI taxonomy): domain Bacteria; kingdom Pseudomonadati; phylum Pseudomonadota; class Betaproteobacteria; order Burkholderiales; family Oxalobacteraceae; genus Undibacterium; species Undibacterium sp. Ji49W. The sequence continues at coordinate 393,767 of NZ_JBMPOW010000001.1, forward strand.
GGCCTGGCGGCGTGGGGTCTTGCCGATGACCGTCTTGTCATTGGCAGCAGTGATGCTGGCATTGGTATAGGTCAGGCCGCCAGTCACGCGGAAGGCATCGTAGCGGAAACTGGATTCAATCTCTACACCCTTGGCATCATAGTTATTGGCAGTGAATTTTTGGGTTGTCGCTTCAAAATTTGATTCGGCGGTTTTGGCCTGGAACAGGGTCACAAAGCTGCTGAAGTCACCTGCTTTCCATTTCACGCCTGCCTCGGTCTGCTTGACGATATTCGTACTGATTGGTGTCGTGCCGTCCAGCGGATTGCCAAACATGATGCGATCGGCATTGAAGGCGATACCTTCACTGATACGGGCGAACACCGCAATATCTTTGGTTACGCGATAATTGGCACCGGCAGAGTAAGACGTATGGTTGACGCCATAGTTGATGAATTTGGTATTGGCGGCAAGGTATCTTTGGTTGACGGCCTGATTGAAGGTACCGCTGGCATCTTGCTTGTCATAACGCAGGCTGCCATCCAGATTCCAGTTGCCACTTTCCCAGCCCAGGTTGGCGTAGGCGGCATTGGTTTTATATTGTGCGTCGATGTTGCGGTTGCAGCAGCCGCCAAATACGTCGGTGCCCTGTGCCAGCAAACCAGGCGAGCCAGCGATGGTGCCATTTGAATTGAGCAGAGCAGGTTTGTCACCGCTGGCCTGCATCAGGTATTGATTGAAGTTCCATGTCACCCCCAGATTTTGCAGGGACGAATACCAGCCCAAGGTGGTAGCGAATTTACCGCTGCCTGTTTCAAATACCTTGGACAATTTGATGTCATTGACAGTACTGCCCAGGTCATCAATCGAAGTATTGAATACGGTGGCAGTGAATGCTGTGCCAGTGTATGCCTTGCCGGCGTTGGGGCCGGTGGCATAGCTCATATTGATTGCGGCCTTGCCGCTGACACCGGCGTCAGCCGGGAAGATGGAAATGAAGCGGCCGGTATTGGTGGACTTGCGGAATTTTTCATCCAGCGTCCAGCCATCGGCAATTTTCAGAGATGCTTCGGCGCCAAAGGCATTGTTGACGACATGCAGGCCATCATTCACATTGGTCGAGATTTTATTGTTGTTTTTGTCCAGAACAATGTCGGATGTCCAGTAAGGCGAATAAAAACTGGCAGTACGCGGGTCTATGCCAGGCAATTCAGAGATACTGCCATTCACGGTACGTACTGGTACCGGCATATTCATCGGTGTCTTGTCATCCAGATGTTTGATGCTAAGACGCAGGTAGCCATTATCCAGTTCTTGCGTAATATTTGCGCGCAGTTGTCCGCCATCTTCAGCAGTGACACCGGCAGGGCGTGAGCTATCGCCATTGCGGTAAAAACCGGCAATAAAGAAGCGCGTCTTGTTTGACAAGGCTGCGCCGTAATCAAAGTCAAAGCGGGTCTGGCTAAAATCGACACCTTTGCTGATGCCTATGCTGCCGCCGGTTTCCTTGCCGTTCTTGCTGATGAAGTTGATGATGCCGCCTGGCGAATTGGTCGCCATGGTGGATGCCGTGCCACCACGCACTACCTCCAGATGACTGAGACTGCCGTCGGCACGCAGATACATGTCTGGCGTGACAAAGGCGATGTCACCGAATTGCAGCAGCGGCAAACCATCTTCCTGGAATTGTACATAACGTGCACCACCGGCAGAGATAGGTACACCGCGCACTGTAAGATTGGCATTGCCTTCGCCACCGGAGGATTCAGAGCGTACACCGGGAATGGCACGCAAGATTTCTGCCGCATTGGTCGGTGCTGATTGCGCGATCTGGTCTGCATCCAGGGTACTGATGGATACACTGGCCTTCATCTTCGATGTGCCTGTTGGTGTGCCCGTCACGATGACGGAATTCAGGTTCAGGGAATTTTTTTCCTTGTCCTGTACAGGCGTCGCATCTTGCGCCCACACGCTATTCATTTGCAGTACTGCCAGGGAAATGACGCTGGCCATACGCGTCAATTTGATAGGTGATGATTTCATTGCTGTCTCCGCTTTCATCATTTTTGTGAGGCTGTACAGCATTGCGCCATACATGCCATGTCTCTTTACTGCCCGATGATCAGCACCACGCTGGTTGGCACGGGGCTGTGTCGTTGCAAAAGACCTCCAACAATTTTCGCCGCGCTCTTTGGACGTTCGGGCCGATTTGGGTCGATTTGGGTCGATATCAGCCGTCGTACTCTATGGCGCTTTTTTGCGATCCCTGGTTTGCCAAGGCAAACGCTGTTGAAGATCTTTTGTAGTGCAGGTGAAGAGAATTATCAGACAAATGGAAATTCTTTGCAATCGATTGCAAAGATGCGATGCAATAAAATGCTGCAATGTTTCTTGAGGGGAAAATTTAAAGTATCCAGCAGGCAGACACGTGCCTTGCCAGCGCAAAGCATTGCGCCCTATGCAAAAATGTTCAAATATTTGTAGAAGAAGCTGTCTATTATTCATGAGTTTTTCTGCTGACGTGGTGTATTTTCGTAGCAACGAAAAGGGTCTTTTTAGTGGAAATTATTGCATTGCACAATTGATATATCAGAGTTTCTCTCGCTATCCTTTGTAGGAATACTTCAAATACATAAAGGTTTGTGCAATCGGTTGCAATTTAAATCATTTCAACACTGGCAAATCAATTGACAACAAGTCAGGCTGACGTTCCGGCCTTGCATGATGTTGCAATGTATTGGTATTTGTCGCTGGCTGTGTGTAGACCTGCATGCCAGGAAAGCTGGTGTCTCTGGACTCCAAAGTCAATGAAGAACGTCATTTGATCTGCATGGTGATTCAGGCAGAGCTGGCCGCGGCCTTGTGCCGGGAGAGATTGGCAAAGACGGATATCAGGTGAAGTGCCGACAGTCAATGTCGACACATGACAGTGACCTATTGATGAAATAAAAAAACTGAAATTATTTTCTCCGGAAGTGTAAGTAATCTGAAATTGGCCCGACTGATGTTGGAGTTCTGCTTGTTGATGCTGGCTTGCCAGGCAAGTGAAGGACTTTAATCCTGATGTAGTCACTTTCAATTACTTGTTTCAATTACTTAAATTTACGGAGAACAACCATGAAAAAATCTATCCAAACCGGTGCCCTGATCGCTGCTGCCGCTGCTATGGCTTTATCTGGCTACGCTATTGCTGCTACCAGTACAGTCAGTGCAGGTGACAAGATTCATTGCTCTGGCATCAATAGCTGCAAAGGTACCAGCGATTGCAAAACAGCAGAAAACGCCTGCAAGGGCCAAAATTCCTGCAAGGGCCATGGTTTTGTTGGTACGACAGCAGGCCAGTGCCTGGCCAAAGGCGGCAAGATCATTGATCTGGACAAATAAATCCTGATCGCATTCACCTAATGCGCAATGCGTTGATCACCTGATCAGCGCATTGTCTTTCCCTGTTTTACCTGTAGATACTCCATGACGACATCAACCACAACCGCCAGTGCGACTGCTTTTGCCGGCTTTGGTCTGGGGCTGCGTACTGATCACTACCTGCCCATTCTGGCAGACAAGCCAGCGGTGGACTGGTTTGAAATCCTGTCTGAAAATTATATGGTGCCAGGTGGAAAACCTCTGGCCATGCTTGATGCCGTTCGCGCTGATTACCCTGTGGTGATGCATAGCGTGTCGATGTCGATAGGTACCCCGCAAGGTCCAAGCGCTGAATACCTGCGTGACCTGAAGAATCTGATGCGCCGGGTAGAACCGCTTTGGGTGTCCGATCATATTTGCTGGACCGGCGTACATGGCAAGAACATGCATGATCTGTTCCCCTTGCCGTACAACGAAGAAACTATCGCTCTGGTGGTGAATAATGTGCGCCGCGTGCAGGATGTACTGGGGTGCAGGCTGGTACTGGAAAATGTATCCAGCTACCTGCAATACAGTAGCGACAGCATGCCGGAATGGGAATTTGTGGCAGCCATTGCCGAACAGGCAGACAGCATGATCTTGCTGGACGTGAACAATATTTACGTCAGCAGCATCAACCATGGTTTTGATGCAGGTGATTATTTGTGCGGCATCCCGGTACATCGTGTGCAACAGATACATCTGGCCGGGCATAGCGATCATGGTACGCATATTGTCGATACGCATGATCAGCCGGTAGCCGATCCCGTGTGGAATTTGTATGCGCAAGCGATACATCGCTTTGGCGCGGTTCCCAGCATGATAGAGCGCGACGACAATATCCCGCCACTGGCAGAACTGGTGGCTGAACTGGACCAGGCGCGCAGCATCTGCGCCGCTGTTTGCGCTGACAGAATGCCTGTCGCCGGCGCTGCATAAGAAACCGCATCATGAACCATAGCGCCGACATCCAAACCCTGCAAACGGCTTTCCAGGAATTTATTCTGGGCCAGCGTGATGCGGCCAGCATGCATGTGCACCTGGCTGTTACTCCTGGCCTGGGGCATGATGCCCGTCTGGATATTTATTACCAGGCATATCGCCTGCGCCTTCGTGATGCCTTGTCAGAAGCCTATAGTAAAACCCATGGCTATCTGGGCGATGCGCTGTTTTATCAGGCTTGTGCTACCTACATTGATGCGCATCCTTCGACTTATCGCAATCTGCGCTGGTTTGGCGAACAGTTTGCCGCTTTGTTGCGTCAGCAGTTTGTCGAGCATCCGCAAGTGGCTGAACTGGCACAGTTTGAATGGGCACTGGGTTGCGCTTTTGATGCCCCTGATCATGCCATCCTCAAGCTGACGGATATCGCTAATATCAGTGATTGGGAAACCGTGGGTCTTCGTACCAGCAGCTCATTGCAATTCATTGCCATGCACAGTAATAGTGTTGCCATCTGGCTGGCATTAAATGAAGACCATACTCCGCCAGAGCCGGTTCATACAGAGCAGGCGCTTACCTGGGTGGTGTGGCGTAAGCAATTGCAGTCGCATTTCAGATCGCTGACCATGGAAGAGGCTGAAGCCCTGCGGCAACTGGGTCAGGGTCAGCGCTTTGCCGATGTCTGCGAACGTGCTGCTGAAAGCAATCCTGAGATAGAAAACAACATTGGCGCCTGGCTGCAGAACTGGGTGGTGGATGAAATGCTGGTGGAAGCGATCACAGTGTAAGCCCGCTGCCGCAGGATCGCGGGCGTTGCACCCCGGGGGCTCGGCCGAAAAACTAACCAGGTACGAGGCAATGCTTGTTATTTAAACGCTGCTGGCTCTTACCATCAACTCGGTTGGCAGCAACTGTGCTTTACTGTCCCCGTCTTCGATCAGCTTCAGCAATGCATCTACCAGAGCCAGACCGGCTTGTGTCATGGGCTGGCGTATAGTGCTCAGGGGCGGGTGGAAGTAGCGCGCCAGTTCGATATCGTCATAGCCCACTACGGCCACGTCATCCGGCACCCGATAAGTATAGTCGCGCAGGCTGTTGATGCTGGTCATGGCAAGCAAATCACTACAGGCAAACAGGGCATCGAAAGACACTTTACGGCTGCATAGTTCTGCCACGGCCAGTTTGCCGCCTTCTTCTATGAAAGATGCAGGTACCACCAGCTTGTCATCCAGCGGTATCCGGTATTGCGCCAGTGCCTTGCAATAGCCTTCATAGCGTTGCGCCACTTCGGGTAATTGTGTGTCACCGAAAAAAGCAATGCGCTTGCGGCCGCTTTGTATCAGATGTTCGGTCGCCTTCTGGCCACCGGTGACATTGTCGCTACCTACCGTCACATACAATTGCTGTGGCAACTGTGCGCCCCAGACCACGATGGGCACGTGACGTGCTGCCAACTGGTTCAGTTGATCATGGTGACGCCACTGGCCGATCAAAATCACGCCCAATACCCGTCCTGTATCAAAAATCTGGGCCGCATTGTCCAGATGTTCTGCATCTATCCGCGACAACAGCATGTCGAAGCCACGGTCTGTCAATGCATCAGCCAGACTGCCCAGTATGCCAAGAAAGAAAGGGTCGGACAGATGCTGGCGGGTTTCCGAATCAAAGGGGACAACCACGGCGATGGTGCGGGTCTGCTTCAGCCGCAGGTTACGTGCATCAATATTGATGGAGTATTTGAGTGAACGCGCCAGTTCGGCAATGCGCTGACGGGTTTCATCATTGACCAGGCTGCTGCCACTTAGTGCACGGGATACCGTGGAGGTGGATACGCCGGCCAGACGGGCAATATCGGCCATCTGTAAACGGCGCTGTTCTTTGCTGGCGGACCTGGATGCGTCTGCGATGATGTCCGTCTTGGCTTTCATCTTATTATTCTTGCTTGTAATGTGTGGGCTAAATCAATTGATAAGTCTCATTATAAAACTGAAAGTAGTCAGAGCGGAAACTATGCGAGTCTGTAAAAAATTGCCTTTCAGTTTGTAGTCTAACGTTCGGGCCTGATTCCCTGCTGTACTCGCCACTCCTTCAGCAAAGCCTGGCGTGACCGTGGATAAGTCTGGTCTGCTACCTGCAAGCTCTGTATGCGGTCAGTGCGAAAATGCCTGAAGTCATTGCGTAACTCACACCAGGCGACGATGACGCGCAAGCTGTCAAAGAAAGCCAGGGCACAGGGCCAGATAGTGCGTTCGCTGGCTTTGCCGGTTTCGTCCTGGTATTCCAGCACGAGTTTATGTTGTTTGCGTATGGCCAGACGCACCTGGCGCAATTGTTCATCATTGCCTGCGTTGCTGCTACTGGGGCCGATCAGCAAGCCACTGGTTTCCAGTTCCTGCCTGGCTTCTGCTGGCAGGACGGATGCAATTTTTGCCAGTGCATCGCGCGCCGCCAGCGCCAGTTTATGGTCAGCCTGTCGTGCCACCCAGCGTGACCCCAGGGCAATCGCCGCGATTTCCTCTTCTGTAAACATCAGTGGTGGCAAGGTGAAGCCGGGCTGCAAGACATAACCCAGGCCAGCTTCACCGGCAATTTTTGCCCCCTGGTTTTGCAAGGTGGCGATATCGCGATACAGGCTGCGCAGACTGATACCCAGTTCTTGCGACAGCACTGCACCACTGATGGGATAGCGATGTCTGCGCAGAATTTGCATCAGTTGTAGCAGACGTTCAGTGCGCGACATGCATGGGCTCCGGTGTTGTTTGAATTGTGTTTAAAGATGGGCATCAGTCTGGCAGCCACATGCTTGTCTGGCAACATGATTTGGACTGCATTTTAGCAACTTCGTCAGCATAGTCTTACGTAACTATCGTCTTAGTCCGATTTAATTCTTTAAGGTGCACGTCTATCATGCAAACACGGATGCAAAGCCAGGGCAAGGCGAGGAAGAAGTTAAAAAAATAGACGAAAAGATATAAACAAATTAAGGATGCAATGTAATCGACTGTGTGCAAAACAACAGAATTGATACAGGACACAAAGGGTAACAAATCCAAGGTGGATTTGGCGTTGTTTCTATACAGAAATAACATTGTATGACGTTAATAGATATTAGAATTAAGTAGAATCAAAGAACAAATTCGGAAGAATTGCTTAGACACAGATAAATCAATCCTGTGTGGGTAAGATCATGATAATCATCAGTATCAAGAAAGCACCGGCACAATAATGCTTGATTCTTGCCTTGCGCACTGTCAAGGCAGTTCCTGCTCCACATTGCCAGGGCATATGAACCTGATGGAAAATTAACAAGCACTTGATTGTCTGAGGGGAAGGTTATGCATACGCTATACCGCATTACGCACTGTGTATGGAGTGCCAACTGTGATTCGCTGCTTCGTTTTTCCTGATGAGATGATCATGAACGCCCATCATATAGCCCTGATCATTTGCAGCCTGTTAATGGTTGCACAATATGCCTGTGCACAGGAAATCAAAGAGACCACTGGTGCAGGGAAAATCGACACGCAGCCTGGTCATTCTTCAGCACCACCTGTAAGCACATATACCAAACTGAATATGCCAAGCAATGACAGGATGGTAGCTGCAAAAACCGAAACCAAAACTGTATCTGCTCGGCCTGATTCGAGTGAATCGTCAGCAACGCCTTTGCCTTCCGACACGCAGCTTGCTGACAACGCAGCCAGTACGCAAAGTAGCAACGGGCAGGGTATGTATGCACGTGTCACGAAAGAATATTACAACCAGCCTGCCAATCAATCAGATAAGCAGGAAAAGGCGGGTGCCTTGTCCAGGTTTGGTCTCCGCTATTCTCCAACCGACAATGATCAACTGTGGATGGAATACCGCACCAGCGAAAAAAGCGCTGTGCGTCTGCGTGGTGCTGCACACAGAGGCATCAGGGTCCAGGCAGTTTTTCGTTACTGAAAATCTGGACAGGCCTCAGCAGCAATTGCCAGAGGAGGTAACATGAACAGCAGGTTTCAAACTACCATAGAGCGAATGCCAACCATGCGTTACAAGAATTATGATATTTTTGTGATTGCATTCCCACGCCCTGATGGCCATTGGTCAGCCAGTGGCGAGGTACAAAAGTATGGCGCAGATGGCTTGGAAATGACCCAGCAATTCAGCGGACCCTTCATGGCGAATGGCGAAACTGAAGCCAAGCTGGCTGTTATTCGCGATGCCAAAATGAAGATTGATGCAATACTGGCTGAACTGACTTAGTGCCCCTATACAGTGCCTTAGTTACTCCCCTTTCATTACCCAGCTTCCTGGACTGTTCAGTTGCGCTGACAGGCATGTATGCACTCGTATCATCTACCCATAGACGCCCACCCTTAGGCGTACATGCTTATGCGTCTATATTTACATGCCCATCGATGGTCACATTTGGTTTAAATGTTTGTATATTGTGTCAACCATAATTTGCCTACAACGTTAGCTTCGTAGGCAAAGAAGTAATAAAATGCGCCGACACGTCACTCAATCATCAAACCGGACAGCGGAAGATAATGAAAATTATAAAATGGATCATTCTTGTCGTCATTGCAGTGCCTTTGGCACTGGTAGCAATTATCTATGCGCGCAATAAAATGGTAGGGCCAGCTGGCTGGGCGGAAGACAACACCACCAAACAACTCAAGAGCATGATGAAAGATCCAGATTCCATGGTGATTCGTTCTTCTTTTGTTTTACAAAGAACAAATAGTGACGGCAATACCGAAATTTCGATATGCGGCATCGTAGATGGCAGGAATGCTTTTGGCGGTTACGCCGGGGGTACACGTTTTGTATCCCTGAGTATGGACAATAAAAAAAGCAATACCTTTGATACTATTTTCGTCAAAATAGACGAAAGCACGGCTTCAGACCGGGCTCTGGCAAAACGCCTCGACACCATCACACCATTCGAACACGCTTACTGGAACGGCAACTGCGTGGATGAGACGCATCCTATGCTGATACGTTCTTCGGACAGTTAAAATCTCGCCAGCCAGATCTGGCAAAAACCGCTGGCCATGATGGCAAGGGTAAACAGAGATTAAATGGTAGTCGGGGAAGTGAAGATATTCTTGTTTTTCTCTGTGCCCCTCTGTGTCTCCGTGCCTCTGTGTTGAGAGGTCTTGCTTTAAGGCTTAAAGTACAAATCAAATCTGCAATTCTTCAATCAGACTGATAATCTCTTTGCCATAACTTTCCAGCTTTTTGTCACCCACGCCGGAGATGGCACGCAGAGCGGGCAGCGTGGCGGGTTGCTGGCGGGCGATTTCGCGCAGGGTGGCATCCGGGAAGATGACGTAGGCTGGCACATTGTGGGTACGCGCTGTTTCCACACGCCACCAGCGCAGTTTGTCGAAGGCTGCCTGGGCCGTGCTGTCGAGGTCGGCCTCGGCATAATCTTTTGCCGACTGGCGTTTGTGCTTGACGGCTTTTTCTGCTTTTTTGTACTGGCGCAGCTGTACCTTGATTTCACCACGCAAGACGGCGCGTGATGTTTCGGTCAGTTTCAGCGAGCTATAGTTTTCATAATCCACAGCGACCATGCCCAGCGCAATCAACTGGCGCAGCAGGGCGCGCCATTCGGCTTCGCTCTTGTCTGAGCCTATGCCATAGGTCGATAATTTGTCATGTCGCCACTGCTGTACGCGTTCAGTATCAATACCGCGCAAGATGTCGATGACATGCCCGGCAGCAAAGCGCTGATCGACACGGTACACGGTGGACAGGATTTTTTGCGCCGCCACACTGCCATCAAAAGAGCTGGGCGGGCTGATGCAGGTATCGCAATTGCCGCAGGGTGTGGCCTGTTGTCCAAAATACTCAAGGATGTGTACACGCCGGCAATTCAGGGTTTCGCATAGCGACAGCATGGCGTCCAGCTTGACGCCTTGCACCCGTTTGAAGGTTTCATTGGCTTCGGATTCATCGATCATGCGGCGCTGCTGCACCACATCCTGCAAGCCATAGGCCATCCAGGCATTGGCACTGGCACCATCGCGGCCAGCACGACCGGTTTCCTGGTAATAACCTTCTATACTTTTTGGCAAATCCAGATGGGCGACAAAGCGCACATCAGGTTTGTCTATGCCCATGCCAAAGGCGATGGTGGCACACATGACTATACCGTCTTCCCTCAGGAAACGCGCTTGGTTACGGCTGCGGTCTTGCAAATCCATACCGGCATGGTAGGGCAGGGAAGTAATGCCGTTTTCATTCAGAAATTCGGCTGTCTCCTCAACCTTTTTACGCGACAGGCAATATACGATGCCGGCATCACCACTATGCTGGGCGTTGATGAAATCCAGCAATTGCTTGCGGCCATTGGCTTTTTCTACGATCTGGTAGCGGATGTTGGGGCGGTCGAAGGACGACACGAACTGCATCGCGTTTTCCAGCTGCAGCCTGTGGATGATCTCATCGCGGGTTTGCTGGTCAGCCGTGGCTGTCAGGGCTATGCGCGGCACATGCGGGAAGCGCTCATGCAAGGCCGACAGTTTGATGTATTCAGGACGGAAATCATGTCCCCATTGCGAGACGCAATGGGCTTCATCAATCGCAAACAGGGCAATGTTGACGACTTGCAGCAATTCCAGACAGCGCTGGGTCAGCAGACGTTCGGGGGCGATATACACCAGGTCGATATCGCCTTCTCGCATCTTCTTTTCCACCGCCAGGATTTCATCAAAACTCTGGGTGGAATTTAAAAACGCTGCACGCACGCCGACTTCTGCCAGGGCATCGACCTGGTCCTGCATCAGCGCTATCAGGGGCGACACGACGATGCCAACGCCATCGCGTATCAGTGCCGGTATCTGGTAACACAGGGATTTACCGCCCCCGGTCGGCATCAGCACCAGGGCATCACCACCATTGACGACATGTTCAACGATCTGGCCCTGCTGCGAGCGAAAGGCCGGGTAGCCAAATACCGTCTGCAATAAATGCAGAGCCTGTTCAACGCTATCGCTTGTGGTATTGCCTGCTTCAGTCACTGCGCTTGTCACCAATTAGTCGGCCCAGGTAATTACGCCCGTGTAGGCGGTAATCAGAATCATGATACCAAAGGCAATACGATACCAGGCAAACACATTGAAATTGTGCGAGCTGATATAACGCAACAACCAGCGCACGCAAAAAAAGGCAGAGATAAAGGCTGCAACCGTGCCCAGGCTGAACATGGGCAAGTCTGCCATCGACAAATCTTCCCGCGCCTTGTACAGCGAATACACGGTAGCACCTAGCAGTGTCGGTATCGCCAGGAAGAAAGAAAACTCGGTTGCCGCCTTGCGCGACAAACCAAACAGCATGCCACCGATGATGGTGGCACCAGAGCGACTGGTGCCTGGGATTAAGCCCAGCGACTGTGCCAAACCTATTTTAAGTGCATCGACAATACTCATGTCGTCCACTGATTGTATGCGCGCATGGGCGGTATCATTTTCATCGACGTTTTTATGCTTACGTTCAACGAACAGAATAATAATGCCACCTATGATGAATGCCATGGCAACTGGCACAGGGGCAAATAGCAGAGCCTTGATTTTTTTGATGAACAATACGCCAAGTACAGCTGCCGGCAAAAACGCCACGATCAGGTTGACGGCAAATTTGCGCGCCTTGGGATCAGTTGCGAGGCCAGCAATAACACCAATGATTTTTTTGCGGTATTCCCAGCACACAGCAAAAATCGCACCTGCCTGTATGACAATTTCAAAAACCTTGGCGGTTTCGGTAGTGAAATTGAGCAGACTACCCGTCAATATCAGGTGACCAGTAGAAGAGATGGGCAAGAATTCCGTCAAACCTTCGACGATGCCCATGATGATGATTTTGATCGCGATTATTAAGTCCATACGACACTAAAAAGAGGGAGGTTAAGCAGGGAATTGGTCGGCACGAAGCTTAACATGGCGCATGCCTGCCTGCGCAGAATTTTGCCCGTAAATACCCCGTAGTGGAATGAATTTATAAAAATAATAAGAATAAAGACTTGCCAGATGGCAGTTTCTTGCACCTAAGGTTCCGTATTCCGGTACCTTTCCGAATTTCATTGTTCCTCCATACATCAATCGCGATACTTTGTCATCGTCCTTGATCGTATCTTCATACCTACTTTTAGTCCTGTCTTTATAAAGCGCTTATTACCCATGTTCAGGCTGTTACAACAATCCATCTCATATTGCAGGTATGGCTTTATAGCCAGTCTGCTGCCGGGATTGATTGCCTGCACTGCCACCATGCCAGCACAACCAACGCAGGCGACTGCCGGTTCAGGGCAGATGGAGCAAGTGCTGACGGAGTACCGCACTAGCCAGGTAGAAGTGATGTTGTTGAGACAGCAGTTTTTATGGCCGTTCCCGGATGCAGATCAACATCTGGCCCAGTTTGCTCATCACGTCAAGGTTGATGGCTCGGTCCCAGTCCGTTTGCAGGAATTTGTCATCGGTTATCACAAGCCCCGCCATTTGTCAGCGGTGTCGACTGTGGCTCCAGCATCTCCGGTTATAACAGCCAATGCCATGACAGCAGATTTCGTCGATGAAGTGCAGATCAGCAGAAATGGCCAGTTCCTTGTACGTGAAGCAATATCGCCGGTATTTACAGGCGCACAAAGTTATCGTCGGCTGGAGGTAGCCAAACTCAAGGTCGGAAGCGAAGCCTATGTGTTGACAGTCGCCAATAGCTTTCTGCACAAGCCCATGTGGCTAGCGATTTTTGGCCCGGATGGCCATACCGTGTATCGCATAGGCCTGCCACATGGTACCTGGCAATTTACCGAGCATGCCGACGGCATTTCGATGGTGGATACCTCGGGCACAGGCAGAAGGTTGGTGATCAGGCCGGAACTGCAATGAATGGACTGACCAGTTCAACGCAGTATCGCTGGAACCGGTGGGCATACGCCGGCCACCTGGTCCGCCAGAGTTTGAGAGTGTGTGTGGGAATGTGCGTGAGTATCTGCCTTAGCGCCTGCTTTATACCTTTGCCCATTATTGGCGGCGGTGTGGCAGGTGCAGCGCGGGATAGTGACGCAGTCAGAGAAGAAGCCTGGAATTACCCTGAATTTAAGGAGAAGCATGTGCAGACCGAAATGATCAAGGATAGCGTGAGCAAACAGCCGCGTACCGACCGCAATAATTACTTTGCCGATTTTGAAGACCATGTCCATATCCGGCGCAATACACCCACCCGGCTTGGTTCTTACGAATTCAATTTCGTCCGTTCCGGCACCGACAATGGCTTGCTGATACAGGTACACAACGATGGCTTGCGCGTCCTGCTGGAACGCATACCTTCGGCATTCTACATGGGTGAATTGCAGGCCAGTCAGGTGCAGATAGCCGGGCGCGATTATCTTTTGCTGGCAGCCAATTCACGCACCAGTACCCATCGCATGTGGCTGGGTATTTTCCGGCCGGATGGCAGCAAGTTATACGCTGCCAGCCTGGAACAGTCAGTGATACGCATCCAGCAGACTGAAGATGGTGTCTCGCTGTTCTTTTTGAGTGGGGATTCCATGCGTATCAAGATCTAGCCGTTTCAGCGCTTTCTTCATTTAGAGAGAAAAAGCGTGAAACGGCAGGGATGGGATTTATGTACCTCTTGTGTCAAGCTAAGGCATCAATGACCAGTCCCGACCTCATCCGGACGGACAATTCAACGAGCGTTTTTGCCGTAGGGTAATATCAAAACTCTTCCCAGTCATCTCTGGACGCGAACGTAGAAGACACGGGCTTTTTCTTCGCTACTGATGCCTGTATTCTGGCTGGTTGTGCAGCAGCGCGTTTTACAGCAGGTGCGCGTCCGGTGGCTGCTGTGCGTGCAGTTTGACGGGCTGGTGGTGTTGCAGACGTTTTTGCCTGGGCAATGATATTGAACTGCGACACCAGATCGGACAGTTTTGAAGATTGTTCGCGCATGCTTTCTGCTGCTGCGGCAGCTTCTTCTACCAGTGCCGCATTTTGCTGCGTCATTTCATCCATCTGGGTTATCGCCAGATTGACTTGCTCGATACCGGCGCTCTGCTCCTGACTGGCGGCGGTGATTTCACTCATGATGTCGGCCACATGTTGAACGCTGGTGACTATTTCATCCATCGTCTTGCCGGCGGTATCAACCAGCTTGCTGCCATGTTCGACTTTTCCGACAGAGTCATCGATGAGGTGCTTGATTTCTTTGGCAGCAGAGGCACTGCGTTGCGCCAGATTGCGCACTTCAGTCGCTACCACTGCAAAACCACGTCCCTGTTCACCGGCCCGGGCAGCTTCTACCGCTGCATTCAGTGCCAGGATATTAGTCTGGAAGGCGATGCCATCAATGACTGAAATAATATCGACGATCTTGTTCGAGCTTTCCTTGATGGACCCCATGGTCGTCACCACTTGCCCAACCACTTCCCCACCCTTGACTGCAACGCCAGAAGCCGATATTACCAATTGATTTGCCTGGCGTGCATTGTCAGCATTCTGTTTGACGGTAGAAGTCAGTTCCTCCATCGACGAGGCAGTTTCTTCCAGCGAACTTGCCTGTGATTCGGTACGGGATGACAGATCGGCATTGCCGGTGGCAATTTCTGCTGCCGCGACGCTGATGGTTTCAGTACCATTGCGCACTTCGCCTATGACGCCACTCAAGCCGGTATTGATGCCATTAATGGCTGTCATCATCTTACCGATTTCATCATTGCGTTGAATATGGATGATTTCGCTCAAGTCGCCCTGGGCCATTTTTTCTGCGACGGCCGTGGCTCTGGCCAGTGGTCTGGTGATCGATGTCGCCATCAGCCAGGCGCAAACTGCCGACAGCACAGCGGCGATCGCCGACAGCACGATCAGCAGGATTTTGCTGGACTGGTAAGTCTGTTGGATTTCAGCCGAAGTTTCGTCGATCTGCTTGCGTTGCATGGTCAGCATCGCTTCGATTTTCTTGATATACATCGCAGCAGCCGGAAGGAACTCTTTTTCCAGCGCGGTATTGGCCTCATCCACCTTGTCTTCTTTTTTCAAGCTAACGACTTTGTTTCTTGAATTGAGGTAAAGCTGTCTCTGCTCGCCAATTTCTTTGAAAAGCGCGATTTCATCGGGCTTTTGCATATGTTCGGCAATTTCTTTTTGAAGCAGACCGGAGGCTTTGGTGGATTCTTCCTGTTCCTTTGCGAAAAAACTTGCGAGTGAAGGGTCGCTACTTTTTGCAATGGCTGTTGTGCGGCGAACCCCGGTGTGTATATTGCGATACCAGTCACTGATCAGACGTTCGGTCGTCAATGGGTCTTTCAGCAAGTTATCCGTTGCGGCGGCAACTGCATTGAGCTTGAAAATGGCAATAACCGTGGTGATGAAAAAAAGGATAAGGATCAGGGCAAAACCTAAGCCTAACCTTTTACCCACTGATAGGTGTTTGAGCTGAGAGATCATAGATTTTCTTATAATTATGTCGAAAGACAAGTTGAAAATGCAGACTAAAATTTCACTATTCAGTCTACACTTGGATGAGTTGGAAATATATTTCCATAGGGAAATTATACGCAAAAACCACTGATTTATCTCAATAAATGCGGATTATGCTACTGTGTCCAGTTGTTTTTGATCTGATTCTGCAATTCGTCGATCTTAAATTGTGGTTTTTTGCAAGGATGCACCATGAAAGCCGTTGCGATAGTTTTCATTCGGGGCGGGTTGACTTTTCGAGTTCGCTGATCCAGTGGATGGCTTGTTCTCTGTTATTTCCACACATGTCGACTGCAGCCTGCAAGCCTGAGCAGCAGGCTGGTCGTTCCGGTTGACCAAAAATCGCGCAGCGCAAATCGTGAGTCAATTGCACACAGGGCACGCCTGCGGCTTTGCCATCAGGCATGCCGGGTATGGGGCTGGTGATGGACGGTGCAATGCAGCAGGCAGCACACTGGGGGCGACAAGATAGTGATGTACTCATACCGGCATTTTATCGGATGCTGGGACAGCATGGCTAGCAGGCTACTTCACGGCTGCCGTATAAAATCAACCAGTTCAGTCGTCTTTTGATCTGGCCTGGGTGTCAGGTAGCTGACCAGCAGCATGCTGATAAAGCCTGCGGGTACGCCGAATACGCCAGCAGAAATTGGTGCAATATTCAGCCACTGATTGGCGGTGCTGCCACCAAACAGCGGGTGGCTGTAGAGCATGTAAAACACACAAACAACGAAGCCTGTGATGATGCCGGCAATTGCTCCCTGGCGATTGGTGCGCTTCCAGAAAATACCCAGCACCAGTGCGGGAAACAGGGCCGATGCTGCAACCGAAAATGCCGCACCCACCAACGACAGGATGTCTGCGGGTTTTAAGGACGCGACATAGGCCGCTATCAATGCCACCACCAGCAATAGCAACTTTGAGATGGTCACCCGCTTCTGGGTAGAGGCTTGCGGATCGATGATCTTGTAATAGATATCGTGTGACAATGAATTGGAAATGGTCAGCAGTAAGCCATCTGCGGTAGACAGGGCGGCCGCCAGGCCACCGGCGGCCACCAGTGCCGACACCACGTACGGCAGGCCAGCTATTTCGGGAGTGGCGAGCACAACGATGTCGCCATCCAGCACGATTTCTGCCAGTTGTACTATGCCATCATGGTTGATGTCTGTAATCGTTACCAGCGGGTTGATCTTGTCTATGCTGGCCCAGTAGGTTACCCAGGAGGGCAGTTTGGAAAATTCACTGCCTACCAGCGAATTATAAATATCGTATTTCACCAGTATGGCCAGTGCCGGGATGCTGACGTAAAGCAGCATGATAAAAAACAGCGACCAGAATACCGAATCGCGGCTTTCCTTGACCGAAGGTGGCGTGTAATAACGCACCAGTACATGGGGCAGGGCGGCGGTGCCCATCATCAGACACAGAACCAGTGCCATGAAATTATTACGCTTGTTATCCGATTCATTCTTGTCTTTGGCCGCATACGGTGTGTATTGCGAAAAGCCGGGTTGCGCCTTGTTCAGATAATTGTTGCGGATGTCGGTCCAGCGGGTTTTTGCTTCTTGTGGTGATTTGGGATAATTCGCCAGTATGCGCCCCGCAGCCTTGATTTCGAGTAAGGAGGCATTGCCGGATTTTAAATCGTCCAGTCTGTGCTGTACTTCAAAGCGGCCTTCTTCCCATGACTGTGGCAATTGCTGGATTTTCTTTTGCAATTCGGCCGCACGCTGGCGATAGATGGCCCTGACTTCCTGTTCCTTGGGGTTTTGTGCGAATTGTTTTTCCTTGTTGACCAGTTCTGGCAACACCGATCCATAGGTCAGCGGTGCGACCGGATTGTGCGTGTGTTTGACCGATAGCCAGCCAACAGGAATCAGGAAGGCGACAATGATGATGATGTATTGTGCCACCTGAGTCCAGGTCACTGCCCGCATGCCGCCCAGGAAAGAACATACCAGGATACTGGCCAGCCCGAGGAATATGCCCACAGAAAAATCAACGCCGGTGAAGCGCGAGGTGATCAGTCCCACACCATAGATTTGCGCAACCACGTAGATGAAGGAAATGAAAACGGTGGCAAATACCGCCAGTATCCTGACTGTATTGTTTTCTGGTGTACCGGCAAAACGGGCACCCAGAAAATCGGGAATGGTGTATTGCCCGAACTTGCGCAGGTAAGGTGCAATCAACATCGCCACCAGGCAAAAACCACCGGTCCAGCCTATGATGTAGGCAAGTCCATCAAAGCCCTGCAAATACAGGCCACCGGCCAGACTCAGAAAGCTGGCGGCAGACATCCAGTCGGCAGCGGTGGCCATGCCATTGAAAACGGCAGGCACGCGTCGTCCGGCGACATAGTATTCGGTGATGTCTGATGTGCGGCTGACGACACCGATGCCGGCGTACAGAACGATGGTGGCAAACATGAACAGATAGCCTATCCATGCACGTGGTACGCCTTCTTTTTCCAGTATCGCCAGGCTGATCAGGAAGATGAAGAACAGCAGGGTGTACCACAGATAGTACAGCGTCAGTCTTTGTGTAAATCGTTGTTGTGGCATACGATCAGGGTCCTGTTTGCTTGCGGCTTATCCAGGCCATGCCCAGGGAATACACGGCCAACAGTATGACGAAACTCAGTGTCAACCCCTGTGCCGCCATATAAAAAGAAAACGGCCAGCCAAAGAAACTCAAGTCGCTCAGTTCGCGTGCAAAAAACAGAACACCGAAGCTAAGCGACGCCCATATCAGCAGCAGGCACGATGTCAGGCGTTTGGTATGGCGCCAGTAAGGTCCTGGTCCTGCTGGCATATTGTCAGGCTCAGTCATGCTCCGGCCTCAAGAGAAATTTCATCATGTGGATTGAGCCTGAAGATTATCCTGAACAGACAACCGGGAAAAGCTGTATCCTGCGGGTGGGGGTTATCGACAATTTCTATGCTGGCCTGATGTTGGCTGGCGATTTCACGGACGATTGCCAGACCCAGGCCGCTGCCCTGCACATTGGTGCCAAGGATGCGATAAAAGCGTTCAAACACATGTTCTCTTTCTGCGACCGGGATGCCGGGGCCATTGTCTTCCACTTCCAGCAAGGCCAGTGCCTGTTCATGATCGACAGAGACCCTGACGGTTACATTGTGCTCTTCCGGCGTGTATCGCAGGGCATTGTCGATCAGATTGCTCAGCATTTCTCTCAGCATCAAGGGGCTGCCAAAAATCAGGACTGGTGCATCTTGCTGTTCAAAGCCGAGGTCAATTTTTTTTGAAAATGAAGTCTGTATCCAGTCATGCACTACGCTACGTGCGAGGGTGTTCAGATCAAGCTGCTCCAGCGGTTGGGTGGCAGGCGTCTGGTTTTCTGCCCGCGCCAGCGTCAGCAATTGATTGACGAGACGCGTCGCCGCTTCGGAACTGGTGGCCAGTTGCAGCAGCGAACGATGTATTTCACCCTGATCAGTCTGGCGCAAGGCCAGTTCTGACTGCATGCGCATGCCTGCCAGTGGTGTTTTCATCTGGTGGGCAGCGTCGGCAATGAAACGTTTTTGTATGTCTATGGTTTGCGCCAGACGTTCCAGCATTTCATTGAGGGAAGTGACCAGAGGAGTGATTTCTTCCGGTACGTGGCGCGAGTCTATAGGACTTAAATCATCAGGGCGGCGCGCCCGTATCCTGTACTGTAGCTCTGCCAGCGGCGACAGGCCACGGCTCAGGGCAAACCAGACCAGTGCCAATGCGATAGGCAGGATAATGAACTGGGGCAGTATCACGCCCTTGATGATTTCATTGGCCAGTAAGGCTCTTTTTTCCAGTGTCTCTGCCACTTGCACCAGTGCCAGATGGGGTGGGCCATCGGCCTGTCTGCGATTGACCTTGTTCAAGTCTATGTAGCTGTAGGCGACCCGGATATCGATGCCGCGCAGGTTTTCGTTTCTCAACTGTACCGTACCGGTTTGTGGCTTGTCTTCTTCGGCAGGTGCCGGCAGTTCACGGTCACCATCGATGACTTCGCCCTTGCTGTTTTTGATCTGGAAATAGATATTGTCCAGGTCATCTGCACGCAGGATGTCGCGTGCAGGGCTGCTGAGTTGTGTCGATACCTTGCCATCCACTTCCTTGACCTGTTGCGACAGCACCAGCACATTGTCTTCCAGTGCACGGTCAAAGGGTTGGTTGGCGATGGATTTGGCGACCAGATAAGTAATGGCGATGCTCATCGGCCATAACAACAGCAGGGGTGCCAGCATCCAGTCCAGGATTTCTCCAAACAGGGAACGCTGGATTTTTTCTTCCACCGGCCGGGTCAGGCTGTCATCCGGCGCTACAGCCGGCTTGTTTCTGAACCTGCTGCCTGATCTTGCCTTCATTTTTGCTCAGACGTGGCCGGTGGGAGCGGTTGCACTGATGGTGTCGGTGGCGCAGGTGGTGCAGCAACAAAGAATTTTTCCAGACAATAGCCAAGGCCACGCACGGTGGCGATGCGTACACCATCAACTTCAATTTTTTTGCGCAGGCGATGAACATACACTTCTATCGCATTATTGCTGACTTCTTCACCCCATTCACACAGGTGATCAACCAGCTGTTCTTTCGAAACCAGGCGACCTGTACGTTGCAGCAGTACTTCCAGCAAGCCCAGTTCACGGGCTGACAAATCCAGCATCTGTTCATGGATATAGGCAATCCGTCCCACCTGGTCGTATGACAGGGGGCCATGCTTGATGACCGTTGGTCCACCGCCGGCACCACGTCTGGTCAGAGCCCTGACACGGGCTTCCAGTTCTGACAGCGCGAATGGCTTGGCCATGTAATCATCCGCACCCAGATCCAGACCCTTGACCCTTTGTTCTACCGAATCTGCCGCTGTAAGTATCAGGACCGGCAGTCGTGAGTTGCGCGCGCGCAGGCGGCGCAAGACTTCCAGGCCACTCATTTTGGGCAGGCCGAGATCCAGTATGAGTAAATCGAAATCCTGAGTAGACAGGGCGGAATCCGCTTCCTGGCCATTATTGACACAATCGGTGGCATAGCCGGATTGCCGTAGTGAACGGGTCAATCCGTCGGCCAATACACTATCGTCTTCTGCTAGCAAAATACGCATGATGAATTTGATCCAGGTGGTTCGTCTCTTTGTGGATGCCAGCTTGTGTGGCGAATCAAGTTCGCCCGGCAGCATCTCTTTCTATTCTGGCATGGCGCCTTGTTTTGCGCCTCTTGCAGGCACAACTTTAACCCAATATCGTGCTTTTTCCAGAATTACCCGCGCATATATTTGTGCAAAGGCAAATATATGTCGCCGAAGGGCGTCAAAGGAACAGGATGGCAAGGAAATCCACAACAAACGCGGTGCAAATGGCAGGCTTGCTACCGTCGCCAACAAGATAGTCCGGCAAAGCAAATTCTTGCTTGACATGAATGATTACAGATGTAATCATTGTTTATCGATTACATCTGTAAATGTTTATGCAGATGAAATTGCACAAATAGTGAAAAGAGAACCCAAATGAAAACCATCTCCATCAGTGAGGCAGAATCCGTCGTCATGGAAGCGCTATGGAAAAAACACCCATTGTCGGCTGAAGAAGTGTTTGCCGCAGTGCTGGATCAGCAGGAATGGCAAGAGGCCACCGTCAAGACCTTGCTGAACCGGCTGTTGAAGAAGGGGGCAATACAGGCAGAAAAAGACGGACGCCGGTTTTTATATTCACCTATGCTCAAGCGCGAACAGTGGATACAGTCAGAAAGCAAGGGTTTTCTAGACCGCATGTTTGACGGCAATATAGCTCCGCTGGTGGCGCATTTCAGTCAACAAAAGAAATTGTCCAGGCAAGATATCGCCGAGTTGAAACGCCTGATAGAGGAACTTGGTGATGGCAAGTAACTACTTGAAAATATTGACAGAACTGGGATTGGCCAGCGCGGTACTGGCATTGCTGGTGTTGTTACTGAGACTGCCCTTGCGTCGCTACGCCGGGGCCGAGATCGCTTACCGGGCATGGTTGATTTTGCCATTGGCAATGTTGGCCGTGTTGCTGCCGCATCGTGCTTATCAGGACAGTTTCAAGCCCTTAGTCATACCTGTTGCGCAATTGACCGGTGTTGTACAGGCCATCGAATTGCCTGCCGGGCGCAACTGGTCGGGTTTGATACTGTTATTGTGGGCAAGTGGCAGCTTCTTCATGCTGGCCCGGTTTGTCGTTCAGCATAGGCGTTTTTTGCACGATTTAGGTGAACTGACCAGGCACGAGGATTTTTACCTGGCCCGCAGCACGAATGCCGGGCCTGCGTTGACGGGTTTGCTACGCACCAGGATCGTTGTTCCAGGGGATTTTTTTCAACGTTATACCGTTGAAGAACAAGTCTTGATCATTGCCCACGAAAAAATCCACAGACATCGTGGCGATTTGTTGGCGAATACGCTGTTTGCCCTGTTGCAGTGCCTGTTCTGGTTTAACCCCATTGTCCATTTTGCTGTCAGGTATTTTCGATTTGATCAGGAACTGGCTTGCGATGCCCGCGTGATTGTTCAACATCCGCAAGCCCGGCGTACCTATGCCGAAGCCATGCTGAAAACCCAGTTGTATTTCACCCCCAGCGCCATTGCCTGTCACTGGCAATCTCAACATCCTTTAAAGGAAAGAATCATGCATTTACGTCAGACCCGCCCTTCTTTGCTACAACGTGCATCCGCTTATTTACTGCTGTTGACGGTTGGTGGTTTGAGTGCCTACAGCGCCTGGGCTGCGACACCGGTAAGCCAGGTTGGCACCGACGCTGCGTCCGGGCAAGTGAAACAGACGGTACAGGCTGACAGCTATATGGTTGCAACTTCCATTACAGTGGGCGGGAAAACGTCCAGCCCCCGCATCGTGGTCAAGCAAGGCAGGGAAGCCAGCTTCGCCATCAAGATGGATGAGCAGCAAAGCAATTGGGATTTCAGTTTTAGCCTGAAAACACCGGCAACCGGGAATGACAAGGAGTCTGTTATGGTGACGATGGAAGTTAAAAAAGATGGCGTTGTGATAGCCAGGCCAAACCTGTTGGTCGCACTTGATCAGGCAGCCAAAGTCCGGCAACAGACGCCAGAACATCAGAATGATTTTGATGTTTCACTGACTGCCAGCTTGCTGAAGAAAGGCGACAAGTTTTAGTGGACTGTAAGGTAATAGCGCAGATCCTGGCCAGCGTTGTTCATTGTCTGGAGATGAATTACTCTTCTGTTAAAATTCACTGCCCAAAAATGACCTCAACAAAGATGATTAAATAATGAAATCCTGGTCTATGAATTGGTCTATGAATCGGTCTATGAATCGGCCTATGAATCGGCCTGTTTTTCTTGCGCTACTCTGCGCCCTGTGCTGTTCGTCAGCGATGGCGCAACCTGGCAAGCTTTGTTCTGGTGATGCCGGCTTACGCAAGCTGGAAGGTTATTGGAGTAGCACGCATTTTCTGGCTTTGCTGGATAAGCATGGCGATTGGACTGCTGCCATGCAGGCAGCAGACAGCCAGCAAATTGCCTTGTCCATCAAAAATGGCCAGATCAAACAAAACCTGGCCTGGCATGAAGGTGATGAAAGCAGGTATTGTTTGCGCCTGCAAGGCGACAAGGTCTGGTTGCTTGATGAGACGGAAAAAAGGCCGGAACAGGGCCCTTATCAACGACTTGGTAAACTGGACCAGCGTGAAGCGAATCTTTACCTGGCGCGTTTGATACAGGGCTGCTTTATCAGTGCAGAAAAAGAACAGTGGTGCTTCCAGCAGGGCAGGCTGAGTATCAATGGCAATCAAGTGAATGCAAGACTGGAACTGGACTTATCCGAACTGGATCTGTACGGCACACCCTTGCACGTGCGAGGCCGCAAACTACCCTTCTGGTATCTGGTGAAACGCCCGAATGGATGGGCCGTGTTTGAAGACGATTACGCCAGTAATGAGAACCGCAAACCGGTTAATCCTGAAACGAGTAAACCCTGGCGTGTGCTTAGTCCGACAAAGCAATAAGTTCCCCCTGTTCATTCAAATCAAATGTCAATGCACCACGACGAAAAGCAATGATCTTGAATTTGGATGCCTGTATGTAATCTGGCTGGCCGTAGTTGGCATCTGCATGGACATTCGTGATGCCATATTTCGACATAACGGCCAGTGATGCAGTCCAGTTCCCTGATGGATATTTGACAGGTTCTTGCCCTAAACGAGTGATACTTTCATCTACCTGTATGCTCTTGAAAAATGTGGTCTGTTTTACGCGCAGGGCTGCCAGCGCAAGATATTTCCCCCTCCGTTCTTCCAGGTAGTTTCTTTCGTCGACTGTCAGTGATGTCTCGTCCTGTCTGGATTTTTCAACCAGCGCCTCATAACTGGTTTGCGATTCCCGGAAATTTTTCTGCTCTATGCTGCCATGCCAGATAATCAGGGCATCGGAGTTGATGTATTTGTTCTTGCCAGCGGTAAAAATATAATTGGCGCAGGACGACATGCAAAAAGCACTCACCTGTACATCCAGATTGTGTTCCTTGACCCAGTTAGCCAGGTCCAGTGCGGCGTCAACATCGCCACCTTGAGAATTGATGCCTAGCCGTTCTATCTTTTTCCCCGCCATTTTCGTCAGAAAAGCTTGTACCGAGGTTTTGTCTATAGCCCCATAAAACCATTCAATCTTGGCATTGGGTTTTTGTCCGGTCTCTGCGGTACTGGCGTCTGATATGGCTATCAATGTTCCGGACGCCACGCAGATTGCGGCAGATAAGGTAGAAATATGCATGCTTTCCTTTCGTGTGTGCGTCAGTATTCCGGCGGGGTGTAGCTGAAAACTGACAGTGTATTTAACTTTGCTGGGTTGTGGATAAACGTCGGTTCGCAAACCGGTAAAAATTTGACGAATGCGTTTCTTTAGCAAAACCTGTGTATTGATAAAGAAAATTTGCTGACTGTATTGCTATTCCATATAAAACAGGCATAAGAAAAAAGAGACATACACGATAAATTTCCATGTGGAAATAATGTGCTGGTGGCTGTACAAATTTCTATGTTTTGCCTTTGGTATACATAAATTATTCGCTGTTACTATGGCGATCTTTATGTAATTTGGTTATCAAAAACATGCAATTCATAACAAAAGAGGGCGGTCTTAAGGCGGCTATCTCTTCATGGGCAATATTGCTGAAGCGGGTTTTATTGCCTGGCCTGGTTTTTCTGATGAATTTCACACCAGTGCCCGTATTGGCGGTTACACGTGATGTCAGCTTATTGATCCCTGATCCTCTTGATAGCAAAGGTGAACCCGCACCCATACCGCAAGACAGAAAGCGCATGCTGGACTATATTGGGCGGGAAGCGGACGTGCATTTTGAATTGCAGCGTTGTCCCTGGAAACGCATTTTGTTATTGGCCGAGCATGGGGAAGGTCTGGTATTTGGTATTTCCAAAACCGGCGACAGGGAGAGGATGTTTCATTTTTCCCGCCCTCTTTATGCCAATTATGTCTGGCTGGTAACGCGTAGGGATGCACGTTTTGATTACAAGAGTATTGCTGACCTGAAGGGGCGCTCTGTTGGCATAGTCGCCGGAACGCATTATGGTGATTATTTTGACGAACAAAAAGGCAAATTGTTCAAGGTAGAAAGCGATACTAACTCAGTGGCTGCACGTTTTAATAAGCTGGCCAACCGGCGTATGGACGTGATGGTTATACAGGACCCCGGCAGTGATGCGCGCGATCTTGAAGAGCGCATTAATCGTTATTTCAGCAAACAGCAGATTGCAGAAGGTCAGCCGTTGGTGGAATTCAGTGTGTTAGCCAAACCCTTGCTGGTTGATGATATTCACTTTGCTATCCGGGCGGATAAGGATGATGGCTTGATACAGAAGATAGATGCAGCTATTGCCAAAGGCAAGAAACAGGGAATCCTGGCCCTGGATTTACCGAAAGCAGGCAAGCAGTAGTCGATTGTAAGAAGCCCATATCTGATCTTATTTAATTACCCGCCAGCCCGGGTCAGCACACCATGAAATACTGATCGTGGAATCAGTTCTGCATTGATCTGTTTTCCGTTATGATAGAGATGACAAAGCTGCGTGATACAAGGCAGCTCATCACTTCCGCCAGCCCTTTTGTTGCCCATCCACGAATAGCCAGCATTGATATTTTTCTGGATATTCGCCATGTATTTTTCTTGTATATTGACTTGTCAGACTCTTTTGCAATGTAATTTGCATGGGCTCAGCCATGCTATCTAAATCGGTACGCGCGGTACTATTGCGCCTGCATTTGTGGCTGGCGCTGATATTCGGCAGTGTGTTTGTCGTATTGGGGCTGACAGGCAGTATCATCAGCTGGATGCCTGAACTGGATCATTTGCTCAATCCCTCGTTGTTCAACAGCACGAACACAACCGCCAATGCAGAACGCGTCACGCCCGTCATGGTGCAAGTCGCAGTCGATATGTTGACGGCTGATGGTCGCTATGGGCGTCCCAGACAGATGATGATACCAGCCAGTACGACAGAGGTTTTCGTTGCCTGGTATCCGCCCGTGCCACAAGATCGTTCCAGTTTTGGCCAGAACTGGTCACGCCAAGTGATGCTTGATCCGGTGACGATGGCGATAAAAGGCGAACGCAATTGGGGTGAATATGGTTTGTCACCAACCTTGTTGATCCCAACAATTTATCATTTGCATCGCTATATGTTGCTTGGAGAAACCGGCAAGACGGTGATTGCTGTCTGTGGCCTCATGCTGATACTGATGTCTGTTAGCGGCTTGTTTTTATGGTTGCCGAAACCTGCGTGGAAAGCGTTACGTCAGGCGCTTACTGTGAATTTTTCTGCTTCGGCCATCGCAATCAATTTTCGCCTGCACCGCATGTTGGGCTTTTTTGCCCTACCAGTTTTTCTGCTGCTGGGTTTTTCCGGAACTTATTTCAATCAGCCACGATGGATAATACCTGTGGTTTCCACGATTTTTCCGGTGACGGAAAAAGCTGAGACAGGCAATGTGAATAAATCTACGGGACACGCGATTGGCGTTGCGCAAGCCATGCAATATGCACAGGATGTATTTCCCCAGGCAAGGATCACTCGCCTTGGCTTGCCGTCGGGCACCGCGACAGCATATGAAATCAGATTGCGCCAAGCTACTGAAATGCATCGTGGTGACGGTGCAAGCAGAATCAGTGTTGATGCAGAGAATGGTCGCATACTGCGGGTTATTGATCCACTCCGTGGCCAGAGTGGTGACCGTTTTCTGACGTGGCTATTTCCTTTGCATAGTGGAATAGCCTTTGGCACGATGGGACGGATCTTTATTTCTTGCTTTGGCTTGATGCCATTGATTCTGATGGTGACTGGCTGGAGGATGTGGCGCAAGAGAGTGACCTGAACAAGCCGGGCATTTTATCGCCCGGACTTGTCTTTCACAGCATCAGACCCGAAGTGTCCGCACTCCTGTCAATACTTCAGAACCGTGTATTGAGCACCAGATTGACATTGAATGGTGCACCGGGTTGTATCTGCACATTATTATTCGCTGATTCCATATAGCGGGTGTTACCAAGGTTATTCAGTTTCAGCGTGATGTCATAGCGCGCTTGCAAATAAGTCAGGGCCAGGTCAAGGCGGGCGTAGCCTGGCAGGCGTACTGTATTATCGGTCAGGGCGTATTGCTCACTATGCGCGATGATGCCTGCACCCGCGCTCCAGTTCCTGGTAAATGTTTGTTTTAACCAAAGACTGGCGTTATGAGCAGGAGTCATTTCTGCCCGGTTTCCTATACGTATGTCGTTGGATGCGATGATCTTTGCGTCGTTATAGGTATAGCTGGCGTGCAATTGCGTGTCGCCGGTCAGTTGGCCCTGCAACTCTATTTCAAACCCCTGATTGCGCTGACGTCCTATTTGCAACTGGCGTAAACCGGTCGCGTCAGTTGGATCGGCAGTCAATTGATTACTCTGTTCTATCCTGAACAGGGCTGCGCTGGTGTACAGACGTTTATCCAGCCAGTCTTGTTTCCAGCCGATTTCCTTCAAATCAGTCTGCAATGGTTTGACCTGACTCAGCGGGGTGCTGCCGGTGTACAGTAAATCACCGCCGGCAGGTTGATGTGAGCGGCTGAGTGTGAAATAAACGGATTGCTGTGGCGTGATTTTATACACCAGCCCCAGACGCGGAGAGAACAGATTGTCGGTACGTTCGCTGACGGCATTGTTGGCAAGGTGATTGATCTGTTTTTGTTTAAACTGATCAAAACGTCCACCCAGCAGCATTTCCCAGTCTGTTGCCAGGGTGATCTGGTCTTGCAGGTACAGGGCTGTGGTATCTGCATTGAAGCGGCTGTCTATGGCTGCCGGTAAATTTTTAAAGTCTGGCGCACTTAATAAATGCTGCGGACGGTATAGATCAACAGGATAAGCAGTGCCGGTTTGTCTGACTATGGAATCACGTTTTTGCTGCGATATTTCCAGGCCCACCAGTAACAGGTGCTGACCTGCGACATAAGTCAGTTCAGTCTGGTTGAGCAAATTGTTTTGCTTGATGGGAAAGTAGGTAATTTGACGTGATACGGTATCAGCCGTGCTCAGCCCGGTGTTGACACGACGGTTGCGTGTATTGACACCATCCAGATCAGTCTGGCTATATTGCAGGTTATTGACAACACTGAGTTGTTGATTGAATTTGTGTTCCAGTCTTGCTTTGAAAAGATCGCTGTCAGTTTTGGTGTAATCAAATTTTTCACCGTAAAAAGTGCTTGCGTCCACTGCCACAGCGCGCCCGTTCAAAGATGGGATACCGCGGTCCGGTGTGTGGTCTTCACGCTGCATTTCAGCCTGCAACAAAAGACTGGTTTGTGGGCTGATGGACCATGACAATGAAGGCGCCAATAACAAGCGTTTGTGGGTTATCACATCACGGTAACTGTCGCCGGCATCGTAGGCGGCTATCAGGCGGGCGTTGACATCGGAAGTCATGGCACCACCGGTATCGATGCTGAGTCTGCGTTGACGGTCCGAGCCAAGCATCAGTGACACTTCATTAT
Organism: Undibacterium sp. Ji49W; assembly: GCF_049340205.1. Lineage (NCBI taxonomy): Bacteria > Pseudomonadati > Pseudomonadota > Betaproteobacteria > Burkholderiales > Oxalobacteraceae > Undibacterium > Undibacterium sp. Ji49W. The sequence continues at coordinate 422,597 of NZ_JBMPOW010000001.1, forward strand.
CCTGCCTGGCCTGCGGCTTTTTGGTGATGCGGTTGATCAGGCCGCCGGCTGCGCCACGGCCAAACAGGGCAGCTGTTGCACCTTTTATCACTTCCAGTTTGTCAGTGGTGGCAATGTCTCTATAGTACAGGCTGTCATCGCGCATGCCGTCAAGCAGTGTCTCGCGCGGAGAGTAAAAACCACGTATATAGAATTCGTCACGACGACCTTCTCCTTGTCCGGCGATGATACCGGGCGTATAGGCTAGTGCATCTTTGCTGCTGTTGACAGCACGGGCGCGCAAGTCTTCATTGTTGACGATAGAAATGGACTGCGGTGTTTCCAGCAATATGCTGTGGGTTTTGCTGGCACCGCTGACGAGTGTGTTACCACCCTGGGATTGCGCCTTGACTTCGATGGCTGGCAACTCGCTTTGCGGTTGTGGTTGGTTTTGTGCCATTGCCTGGCTGCTGTAGACTTGACAGAACAGGCTAGTGATGATGAGAGACAGAGGTTTGGCTTGCATAGGTAGAGACTTCATTTTAGTGAAAGAAATTGGAATTACAGTAAAGGGTTGGCACCATTCACAACACCTAAAGGGTGATACAGCGGTAGATACGCTGCCTTGCGGTCAGCCTGCTTTAAAAAACGGATCAGCAAATTACCTTTGACTGGCAGGGCTTCACCAGACAGCAAGCCTTGTATGCGGCGCGCCGCTTCAGGATTTGGGAAACTTGCCAGATAACTTTGCAGGGTGTTGCGCAGGCAAGCCCACAAGTCGAGATAGAGTTCATGATTGCCATTTGCCAGCGTGGCGATGACTTCGCAAATATTATTGACCAGCAGGCAATAGGCTATGCGTGTCCATCCGGCTTCATCGCTGCAACATATTTCCTCGCGTGTATGGGCATCTAGTTGTAGTGTGTTGATCAGCGCATGGGCTTTGGGGGTCAGTCTGGTCAATTCCAGATCCCTGACGATGAAGCGTGCAGGCGCATCGTCGTCAGCCAGGCCGATGATGCTGTTTTGCATATGTGGTTCAACGACGAAGCCTTTTTCAAACAGCAGATAAAACACAGGATAAATTGCCAGCCTGGCATAGGTGCTGAACCATAAGTGTATGCCTTGCTTCAACGGCAGGCCATGTCTATGGGCAAAGCGCTCTATCAGTGCGGCCACTTGCAGGCGGCCAGCCTGGCCATTGCCGAACAGAGATGCACATATCATGGGAGTGATGCCTTGCGCCATGTGTGTGCTCAATCCCTCCCGCAGGACCAGGCCAAAACCATCTTCGATTTCCTTATGTGGCCTGTGGTTCTGGTGCTGATCCTCAGGGAAGGCGACACTGATATATGCCTGCTCTTCCAATGCATGAAAGTCCGGAAACAAGGCCTGCATATCTGCTTTCATGGGGCGATACAGCCGGCTGGCTGCCAGTGCAGCCGCCAGTTCATGCCGGGCGTTATTGCGTATGCAATTGGTGATACGCAGGTTCAGTGACAGTTTCAAGAAAGCCTTACCGTCCTCAGCCAGCATGGTGCGTATGGATGCTGTCGGATAAAACTGTTTGCCCGCAAGACCCAGGTCGCGCATGTCGCCTGCTGCGACGGCTGCCCTGATTCTTGGTTGTTGCATGAGCCAGTCGGCTTGCCAGGGATGCAGGGGTAGAATGATGTGTTCTGCATCAGCCTGCAAGCCGTGCGCTGTCAGGTCCTGCAAACGTTTTGGCAAGTCACCGGCATCCAGCGCGTCACTGATGATCCACTTGAGTGGTAGCTGGACATAACGTAATTGCAGTTGTGTTCCGTGTTCGGGGGAATATTTCTTTTCTTCTGCGGCGGTCCAGCCAGATCGGCTTTTGGGTGTGGGATGAAACGGGTGACCAGTAAGCAAGTGCTGTTCGCTACGTATATAGTGCTGCAAGGCTGTGCCCACGTGAGGCATGCCATCAAGGTGTTGTTGCGCATCCAGCAGATGCTGCATGGTAGCTATACTTTCTTCTATCTGCTGCAACAGATCTGCATTGTAGGGGGTGCCTTCCCGTAGCGAAAGATCGGAAATGATGAGATGTGCAATCTCGTGCCAACCCGCCACTACCCAGGCTTGCTGGTTATTTTGCAGATAAATATCTGTGGTGTAGTCATAATTGCCGGTGACTGAAACATGCCGCACACCGACACAAAGACGGCTTTGCATGCGTGGCAGCTGTATGTCCAGCACTTGCCCCCGGTACTGATGTAAGGCCGCAGGCGGCAGTATGGTATGCGCAATGGCACGTACTGCCAGATGATGTTCCTGCATGGCGACTTCACGTGCATAGCAGTTCAGCAAGACGTGTGCATGCTGTCGCCGGGCATAATCTTCTGTACCTGCCGATACGGCACTGTTTGCGGCACGCCGGACAGGTGGAAAGTGCGACAGATGTGACAGATGCGGCAGATGCAGAATCGACAATCTGTCGGGTGATTGATTCGGTATGAGCTGGGATAAGTTAGCGTTCATGGACGTTTGCTTTCTATCAAAACAGACAGGCTGGCCAATAGGACACAGCCCAACCAGATGGGAGCGGTATAGCCCAATAAAGTAGCCAGACCACTTGCGAAAATTCCTGCCAGAACAGCGCCCCATTTATTTGCGCCTTCCAGCTTGCCAAAATGTTGACCTGCCGTGGCGTGCTTGGTGGTTGCTGCTGCCAGGGTATTGATGGACAGATAGGCTCCAGTCATGCCGACACCCATGAGCAGACGGCCTGCGATCAGCGTCGGTAAATGGCTGCCCAGCACCTGTATTAGCAGTCCCGCGCAAGTCAGGGCAGAGAAACGTGCCAGCGCAGTTTGTGCATTGGTAAAATTCACGTAGCGACCCAAGGGCCAGGCAAGAAGTAAAAACAGTGCATGTGGCAGACCGAACAAGGCACCTGCCCAGGTCGCAGATATGTCTAGACGCTGCGCCAGATCAATGACGAAATAGGGATAGGTTAATACCGTGCCTATGGTGAACAGTGCCTGGAAACGATAGAGCTTGCCGGCATCTAATGTGCCAGTCGTGCCCGGTGCTGCAATGGCGTGGCAAGATTCTGGAGGGTTGATGTTGCCGTGCTGTACCGGCAGAAAATACAGCATCAGACCCGCCATACCTGGAAAAATGGCCAGGTAAAAAAAGATATGCAGCAAGTTTTGGCCGTTGCTGAACAAGCCAATGATGGCTGGCCCGGCAAACAAGGCGGCGCGTGCCGAGCCCTGCATGACACTTAATAAGCCGGCCAGACGTTTGCCCGGCAGGATGGAAGCCAGGAAGGCATTGGATGCCGCAAAGGTGCCACCCAACAAACCTTGTAAAGTCAGGCCAAAGGCAAATTCCCATGGTGTGCGTGCCAGGCCGGTGACGATGAAACTCAGGCATAGTCCCCAATGTGCCCTTATCAGAGAAGCGCGTATACCTATGCGGTCAGCGAGTTTTCCCCATAAAGGATTGGCGATGGCGGCCGCCAGTGTAGGAAGAGTAAAGTACCACCCCGCCATGGTCAGCGCCTGACTGGAAAAATTCTGGCTTAGTATATGCGCATAAAAAGGAGGCATGCATAACGCAGCAAACGCCGCGCCAAAATGTCCTAGTACCGTGATGAAGATGGTTTGCCGCATCATCACGTACCCGGATGTCTCAAAAAATCATGCAGAGGATTTGGTGCGGTGTGAAATTCTTGCTGGCTTGACGCTGACAGACGCCGTGTTGCCAGGCGTTCTATTTGTATGGTTGGCACAAACAGGTCATACAGTGCAAAACGTTCTGCCAGTTCAGGGACTTGCATTTGATAGTTGAGCACAGTCTGGGCCGCCAGTTGCCAGAAGCGTTTTTCCGGAAAGTCGTGGTAGCGTTCCAGTCTGTTTGCCAGCTCGGATAAATGAATGAACAACAAGACCTCAAGCAGATAGTCTCTGGCTTCACTGACGGCATGCACTGCAAAACCGGTGCTGGCATTGGCCAGATTGCGGTGGTTTGGCGCATTACGCAATGTGCTGATCTGTGCTTCGTTGGTAGTTTGGCCAGCGACATAATGCAATCCCCCGGGCAGGTCGCGTATTGCTACTCCAGTTGGCAGGCCCTTGTTTAATATCAACAGAGTATTTTGTGCATGCGCCTCGAGCAAGACACCGTGCGCCAGCATCAAATGCAGGAAAGGTGGCAGCATGGATTGAAGCAGAGCATTGACCCAGACTTCTGTTCCATGTGCAGCCAGCCACGGACCAATTTCCAATTGCTGCTGACTATCAAGTTTGGTCAATGCAGTACAAGGAAAGATCTGTTCGCCGTCACGCAGTATGGATTCTGGCGATTGGCGCCAGATCGCGCCTAGCAATCCATATCTGTCCTTGCGCGAAAATGCCGGTTTCAGCGTGATACCCATCGGTTCGGCCAAAATAGCCAATCTCGCTTTTTGCTGAAAATAACTATCCTGTACACATAATTGAAACAGCCATTGCGATATCAACGGTGCATTGTGTACATGGTGATCGGACAGGATGCGGTCAGCAGAACTATTGGCTATCGCCAGTGGCAACTTGATATTGAAACGCGGCTTTGGCGCTCTGGAACCTAATGAGCCTATTGCACTTAATGAGCGTATCGATTGCTGCGCCAGCCACATATCTGAGCCGATGCCCAAATATAGTAAGCGGCCATCTGCCAGCCAGTCAGCATATTGAATTTGCAGACTGTGCTGCCAATGCCAGGGGTGTGCCGGCAAAAGGTAATAATTGCTGTTGTCGTGTCCTTGATCTGTTATTGCCTGCTGTAGACGAAGCAATTCCTGCGTATCTGATTCAGCCTGTATGAAGCCAAGGTAATTGAAGTCATTCAATGTATGGATGTCACACAAGTCTTTGGCAATTGCAAGCCAGACCAGACCGAATGGCTGTGCAAATTCAGGACCATAGCGCTGATGATCTTCCAGACTAAAACCCATGCGTGAACGGTAACAGGGGTGATACAAATGACCGTCACCAAGCTGGGCTTCTTGCCAAGCATATGGCAATTCTAGTGGCGACGCATAGCTTGCTGTCAGCGAATAAGCCTGTTTGACGGCGGTATGTGTCAACTCGTCGATGAAGCGCCGGATTTTATCCTCGCCCAGTTGCAAATGTCTGAGTAAATTATTGGTAACGACAGTGATATCGTGGACGACTTTTTCATTGCGGCTATCCGATAGCGGACCAGATAAGCGTGTACGTCCGAATGCATCGGGCAACTGGGCATTGATTTGATATTCCACTCTGATTTGTTGTTCATCCAGACCTATCAAATAAAGTTTGGCGACACCATCAGTGCCATGTTCCAGATGGCCATTGAGGGCACCTTCGAACCAGAACGCTTCCATGAACTGACGCAAAGTCCGTTCCACTGCGGATGCGTAAAACTGGATATGGCTGTGTTGTTTGCTGAAATTCATCAAATCTTCTTCCGTAACTTTATTCGGGGTGAGTGCGTCCTGTACGATTGCGGCGAGCAATCGCACCATGCTTGATCAAGTGGCAGGGCGGAAGCTAAAGAGTTGCTGGGGGACGTATCAGATGTTGACGGAACTTGTGCGCATGCCAGCATGAAAACGTGCGAAAGAACATGGTTTTTTTGCCCGGCATTTGAGGCGGGGCGCAGATGGTCTGCGTGGCACGAAGTGTGAGGCTGAGCGTGATGCTAAGCCTAGGGCTAAGCGATAGAGCGATGGACATGATTTTCCCCAATACAAACTTCATTGGCTTTTCACTGTATCTGCCCACGTCGTGATGCTGGCGAACGTGTGGTACTGGGGCTGGCGCTTGATGGGACTGGTGAAATTGCAAAAGTGGAATCATTATAAATGAGAATGATTATCGTTTGCAAACAATTTTTCACAAAATTTTACATGAATTCCATTGTTATTGATGCCGATGTTTCCTGTTTCATCACCCAAGTGTATTGACCCTTAACAGGAACTCTCCTGTGTATTTGCCATTTTCTGGTGCCGTGCAGAACTTTAAAAACTGGTATAAACTGTTGCCTAGTCAATGAATATTCTCATCATGGATACCGAAAATCAAATTCCCGAGTTCGATAGCTCGCAAGTCGAAGACAGTGTCGGCTATTTGCTGGCCAGGTCGCGAACCATGCTGTCGCGATCTATAGAAGACGCTTTGCGTCGTGTTGATATTACCCATGCGCAAGGCAGTGTCTTCATGATGCTGGCCACTGGCAAGATCAGTACGGCGGCGGATTTGGCGCGCGATCTGTTTATCGACTCCGCAGCAATGAAACGTACTCTGGACAAGCTCGAAGTAAAGGGCTACATCCAGCGGGTGTTGGATGAGAGCGACAAGCGACTGTTCAAGCTGGAGTTGACACCATCTGGCAAGGCAATGGCGGCACAGTTACCAGCAATTTACGCAGAAGTGCTGGATGTGGGGTTTACCGGGTTTGCTGCTGAGGAAATCACTTTCTTGAAGTACCTGCTACGCAAGCTTCTGGCGAATCGCCCCATACTGGAAGCTAAAATGAATAGTTGCCAAGGCAACTAAATAATCATCAATGTGGAATTCATATTTTCATCATGAACAAACCTACCTTTAACATCCGGACAGCCAGCAAGCTGATGCGTGCACTGGCTGCTGCCAGCGCGTTCAGTCTGCTTTCTGCCTGTGTCAGTTACCAGGGCATACAAAGCCAGGTACAACTTAAAACCCTGAATGCAGATAGCGGGGCTTTCCCCGGGCAGGGCGGTAGTGGCAACTGGCCGGATAGCCAATGGGCCAGCAGCATCGGCGGTGCCGATTTACAAAAGCTGATCGATCAGGCATTGCAAAATAACCCCAGCCTGCAAGTTGCCGCTGCCCGCCTGCAGGCCGCGAAAGCAATAACTGCATCTGTAGGTGCCAATGAATTGCCTTCAGTGAATGCCAGCTTTGACAGCACGTATCAGCGCTTTACTGAAAAGGGCCTGATACCACCGCCGTTGGCAGGCACTTACAACACCAACAACCAGTTGGCACTGAATGCATCGTATGAGTTTGATTTCTGGGGCAAGCACAGCGCAGAAATGCGTGCCGCCCTGTCGCAGGAAAAAGTAGCCGAAGCCGAAGGCCAGAGTGTACGCCTGATGCTGGGCAATGCCATTGCCCGTAGCTGGTTGCAATTGGCCCGACAATCGGCGCAGCTTGAACTGAGCAAGCAACAATTGGCGATTCGTGAAAAATTCGATCAACTGACACAGCAACGCGTCAAGGCTGGTCTGGAAACCAAGACGGAAACGCAGCAAAGTCTGATCCAGTTGTCCGGCCTGAAAAACGACATCGCCCAATGGCAGGAGGCCATTGCCCTGACACGTAACCAGATCGCTGCCCTGCAAGGTCTGGGGCCTGAACAGGGGCGTGCTATTCCACTGCCACAATTCAGGCAGGCCGCTGACACGGCCTTGCCTGGCAGCTTGCCGCTGGAATTGCTGGGGCGTCGTCCGGATATCGTGGCGGCACGCTGGCGCGTGGAAGCCAGCCAGGGTGAAGTGGATGTTGCCAAGACCCAGTTTTACCCGAATATCAATCTGGTCGGCTTTGCCGGTTTATCCAGCCTGGGTTTGAGCAATCTCTTGCAAAGCGGCAGCAGCATTATCGGCGTCGGCCCGGCAATACGTCTGCCGATTTTTGAAGGTGGACGTTTGCGTGCGCAGTTGAAGGGTAAAGTGGCTTCTTATGATGTGGCCGTTGCTACCTATAACCAAAGCCTGACCGATGCCCTGCATGAAGTGGCAGATCAGGTTCAGATACTGCAAGCCAGCCAGGCGCAGGCCACCGAACAGAAAGCTGCCGAACAGGCGGCCCGTGTCAGCCTGCAACTGGCACAGCAAAGACAGAAAGCCGGTACTGCCAATATGTTGCCGGTATTGGCAGCGGAAAGCGCCGTATTGTCCCAGCAAAAACTGTTGCTGGACATCGCCATCCGTCATACCGAAAGCCAGATCAATCTGATCAAGGCGCTGGGTGGCGGCTATGACAGCAAGACCAGTTTTGCACCTGCCGCCAGCCAGGCAAACAGCAATACAAACATCAACAACACAACCGCAGCAAGCACATCGGAGGCCGCGCTATGAACGCCCCAGCAGCAAACAACCAAGATAAACCTGTTACAGCCCAGCCACCTGTCGAAGCAGCTCCGGAAAATGGCAAGCGCCGCGGTCTTCTGCTGATCGTCACCTTCATTATTCTTATTGCTGCTATTGCTTACGGTGCATGGTGGTGGCTGGTTGCCCGCAATTTTGAGCATACTGAAGATGCCTATGCCGCCGGCAATGTGGTGCAGGTGACATCGCAGGTCACTGGTACTGTGATAGCGATTCATGCCGACGACACTGAACTGGTACAAGCGGGTAAGCCGCTAGTGGAACTCGACAAGACCGATGCCAAAGTGGCTGTTGATCAGGCCGAAGCACAACTGGCCCAGACCGTACGTGAAGTGCGTGTGCTGTTTGCCAATAACGGCAGTTTGCAGGCCAATGTCAGCCTGCGCAGTAGCGAAGTCGAAAAAGCCAAAGCAGATCTGGTCCGCCGTCAGCAATTGCTGAGCACAGGCGCAGTCTCCGCGGAAGAACTGGAACATGCACGCAATGCCGTCAAGACGGCAGAAGCGGCCTTGCAGGCTGCCAGTGAACAACTGACATCCAACCGCACGCTGACAGAAAACACCACCGTCACCCAGCACCCGAATGTGTTGCGCGCAGCCGCACGTTTGCGTGAAACCCTGCTGGCTTTAAGCCGCACCAGCCTGCCTGCACCAACCACTGGTTATGTTGCCAAGCGTGCAGTGCAGGTCGGCCAGCGTATTGCTGCCGGTTCACCATTGTTGTCCGTCGTGTCTTTGAATTCGTTGTGGGTCGATGCCAATTTCAAGGAAGTGCAACTGGCACATATGCGTATAGGCCAGGACGTAGAATTGCGTTCTGATGTGTATGGCGATGATGTCACCTACCATGGCAAGGTATTGGGCATGTCTGCCGGTACCGGTTCTGCCTTTGCCCTGTTGCCGGCGCAAAATGCCAGCGGCAACTGGATCAAGGTCGTGCAGCGCGTACCGGTACGTATTACCCTGGACCCGAAAGAGCTGGAAGCGCATCCCCTGCGCATCGGTGTGTCCATGCAGGTCAAGGTTAATATCTCGCAACAGCAGGGTGCACCGGTAACGGCTGCGACACGTACCACCCCGGCGTATCAGACTGCCGTGTTTGAACAGAATGGCAAAGATGCCGATCAGCGTATCGCAGAAATCATTACCGCCAATCTGCCGGTTGCCAAGGCTGTCACTACGGCTGTCAATAAGACTGTCACTAACGCTACCACCAACAACAAGGCCAGGTAATGAGCGCGGCACCACGTCCACAGGCACCGCATCCGCCACTGAAAGGACCGCAACTGGCGATGGGCACGTTGGCCCTGTCGCTGGCGGTCTTTATGAATGTGCTGGATTCGTCGATTGCCAATGTGTCGATACCGGCCATCTCCGGTAACCTGGGTGTATCGCCGCAACAGGGCACCTGGGTCATTACCTCGTTTGCGGTGGCGAATGCGATTTCCGTGCCGCTGACAGGCTGGCTGACGACCCATTTTGGTCAGGTCAGGCTGTTTCTGTCATCGATATTGCTATTCGTGATTTCATCATGGTTATGCGGCATGGCACCGAATATCGAAATCCTGATTGCCGCCCGTATTTTGCAGGGGGCAGTTGCAGGGCCGATGATTCCTCTGTCGCAGGCTTTGCTGCTGGGTAGTTACCCGCCTTCCAAAAGCTCCATGGCCCTGGCCTTATGGGGCATGACAACCCTGGTCGCACCCATCATGGGGCCGCTGTTAGGGGGCTGGATATCGGACAATTATACGTGGCCATGGATCTTTTATATCAATATCCCGGTGGGCTTGTTTACTGCCTGGGCCACCTGGTCTATTTATCGCAAGCGTGAATCACAGATCAAGAATCTGCCTATCGACAAGGTGGGCCTGTTCCTGCTCGTTATCTGGGTCGGTGCCCTCCAGTTAATGCTGGACAAGGGCAAGGAACTGGATTGGTTCAATTCCGGCGAGATTATCCTGCTGACCGTGGTTGCTGTTGTAGGCCTGATTTATTTCGTCATCTGGGAGCTGGGGCAAGATCATCCCGTGGTGGATCTGTCGCTGTTCAAGGGCCGTAATTTCAGCGCCGGTGTGATCGCCATTTCCATTGGTTACGGCCTGTTCTTCGGTAGCCTGGTCATCATGCCTTTGTGGTTGCAGACGCAGTTGTCGTATACCGCGACTGAGGCCGGCAAGGTCATGGCACCAGTGGGCATATTTGCGATTTTGCTGTCACCCATCATAGGCAAGATATTACCCAAGGTAGACGCCAGAAAAATTGCCTCTGCCGCCTTCCTCGGGTTTGCACTGGTGTTCTTTTTGCGCTCAGGCTTCAACACGGAAGTGGATACCTATACCCTGCTGATACCCACGTTGATACAGGGCGCCGCCATGTCCATGTTCTTTATTCCGCTGACGTCAATTATTTTGTCTGGCCAGCCACCGGATAAAATCCCGGCGGCATCCGGCCTGTCGAATTTCGTACGTATCATGTGCGGCGGTATGGGGGCTTCCATCATGACGACCATCTGGGATAGTCGCAGCACCCTGCACCACGCCCAGATGACCGAACTGACCGGTAGCAGCTATCCGACCTTTGTGCAAAGCATGCAAAACCTGATACAGCAGGGCATACCGGAACAGGGGGCCTACGCCATCATAGACCGCACCATCAGCGTACAGGCCAGCACCATGGCGGCGACAGATATCTTCTGGATGTCAGCCTATATGTTTATCGGCCTGATTGGCCTGGTGTGGCTGACCAAACCGAAGAAATCGGCGGTGCCGGTGGATGCGGGTGGTGCGCATTAGGTGATGATGAGAGTGATGATGAGGGTATTGTCACGATGAAGTGAAAGCCCGGCAGTTTTGCCGGACTTTTGTTTTTTACAGATGTTGCAATGTCTGATCAGAACTTGGCATCGAAGCGTACACCCACGTAACGGAAGGCGTCACGGGCCGGGCTCCAGGTGGTGTTGGTTACGGCGATCACCGGATTCGGGGCTTTGGAACTCCAGCTTCCCAGGCCGGTAAAGCCGGTGTTGGCATAGTGTTTGTTGAACAGGTTATTGATAAAGAAACTCAGCTTGTATCTGCTTTGTTTGTCTTTGATGCCAAATCCCAGATTGGTCACGCTGTAGCCGGCGACCGACAGCGTCGGATCCTGATTCAGGTTGGTCAATACTTCGCTTTGGTAACGGACTGCTGCCGTTATAAAAGCATCAAAAGAATTATCTTTCAGGCGGATATCGTATTGCCCGCCCAGATTGGCCTTGATCTTCGGTGCATTTGGCATCCGTCCACCGGCCAGGTCTTGCACATTCTGTCCGCCATACTGTGCTGATTTCAACTGACAGGCTGCATTAAATCCACCATTCGATGTATCTGTGACGTTGTAGCAGGGGGCATTTGGAAATTCGCTAATGCTTGCATCAGTATAGGCGACGCTGCCATTGATGATGAAATCAGTGGTTATCAGTGCCGAGATATCCATTTCCACGCCACGGGTCTGTACCCCGCCGACGCTGTTGAGGCGGGTGACATAGGTGGTTGTGCCAGGCAAATAACCGCCAGAATTTTGCTGGTAATTCTTGAATTTACTGTTGAAAGCGGCCAGGTTCAAGGTCAGACGGTTGTTCAGGAAATTGCCTTTCAGACCCAGTTCAAACGTATTGGACGTTTCTGAATGTACAGGCTGTTGGGCGGCCGTGGCAGCATTCAGGCTGCTGGTCAGGTCGTAAGCCAGGCCCTTGTATCCGGTGGCACCCAGTGCATACGCCATCAGGTTTTTACTGAACTGATGTTGCAGACTCAGTTTGCCGGTAGTGGCATTTTCTGTGTTATCCACACTGGAATACGAGGCAGTCGGAACGAACGCGCCAGGTGGCGGTGCGCCGGTCGTAAAATGATAGCCCGAGGTTTCGCGGTTATAACGCAGGCCGGCAAGCACACTGTAATCCTTGGCAAAATCCCAGCTTACCTGGCCAAATATAGCCTTGTTTTCATTGTAGGTATCGGTGAAATACTGGGTCGGCGTACTCAGGGCGATGCCGTTATAACCGCGGATGAAGTGGCGGTCGATGGCATTCCATCCATACCACAGGCCGGCTACATATTTGACGGGCTGGTTATCAGGTGAAGTCAGACGCAGTTCCTGGGTTCTGGAAATGACATCGAAAGTACCGTACTGCACATAACCTTCGTTGACGCCAGCCGGTTTGCCGTTTGCCAGTGGGTAATACAGCAGGGTAGGGATATCGACAAAATCCTGGTCACGCGAATCATTCGCATAATACTTGTCCAGCGAGGTGATGGAACTCAGCGTGGCACCGTTCGGCATGGCATAGTTGATGCGCAAGCCAAAGCCACGGCTGGTGGATTCCTGCCCGGTCTTGGTGTCATTGCGAATGTCTGTATTGTAAGGCCCGATATTGATACCCTGCAACAGCGTAGTGGCAGGCAGCTGTGCGACATTGGAAAGCAATGCCCCCTGCAATGGCGTCATGCTGGTTGCGACCAGGGCACAGCAGGTGGTGTTGGAATAGCTGTAACGGGGTGTGAAATCAATATCCAGCGTGTCGGTTGGATGCCAGCTCAGTTTCGCCATGAAGGTCTTGCCGCCGGAGCCATTGGTTTTGGTGCCGGTAGTCAGGTTATTGACATTGCCGGCGAAGCGGGTGTCGCTGGCAGCGATGCGAAAGCCGAATTTTTCTGACAGTTCACCACCGTAGCTGCCGCCGACGCGCCATTCGCCATCGCTGGTGTACAGCGTGCTGAAATTGCCTGCCAGAGGGCCGGAAATAGGCTTGGTCGTGACATTCACTGCACCGGCGATGGCGCTTTTGCCAAACAGGGTGCTTTGTGGCCCTTTCAGGATTTCTATCCTGGCGATATCCGTCAAATCCTGGAATGCCTTGACCTGCATCCCCATGGGAATGTCATCGATGATAACTGCCACGTCAGCTTCCACGCCTATGCCTATCGAGGTGGTGCCTATGCCGCGCATATTGATGCCGTTATTCGCGGGTGTGGTGCCGTAGGTGATAGTCAGTGCCGGTGACAGGTTGATGACGTCGGCAAATTCGCGGACATTATTTCTTTGCAGTACAGCGTCGCCCAACACCGTGATGGCCAGCGGAACCTGTTCCAGTTTCTCTATACGTTTATTGGCCGATACGATGACTTCTTCCAGCTTTGGCTGTTCGGCCGTTGTAGCAGGTGCCTGTTGTGCTGTAGCGGTCTGCATCATGCTCAAGAGCGCCAGAGCTACCGCTGAAGTGATGGGCAAGAGTCGGCATGTTTGCCTTGGTCGTGATGGTTTGTTGCGCATTTTTCTGTCTCCTGATAATTGTTTTTTATTGGTGTTGCTGGGTATTTCTGGCGTTGCAATTGAAAATCACTGCTGCATCATCAAGCTTGCTGATGTTGAATTTGCGCAGAGAATTCCGGTGTGGTTCATCCAGTAAATAAATCAGTGGTATTTATCAATGTTATTTATCAATGTTATTTATCAATGTTATTTATCAATGTTATTTATCAATGATATTTGATGGACCAGCTAATCGTGATGGGCGTATCAAAACTGAAGGCTTTGCGTTCACAGCTAACCAGAGTCTTCATGGGGCCGTTTGGCGATTTGAAATTTTCTGTATCGAGGCTGGCCCTGGCGCTACAGTGATCCATGCCTGTGACTGTAAATTCACTCAGGTCACCTTTGTTGAAACGGATGGTATTGCCATTGATCTCAGGCATTTCTGAAAAGCTGGCAAATTCCAGTGACACCTGGCGCACGCCTAGTTTTTCTGTCGGCAGATACTGGTCTGTTCGTGTAATTGTGCCTGCGCCCAGACGGTAGCTGGTATTCAGTTGTATGCGCGCATCCGGTACTGGTTTCTGATTGACTGGGCCGATTCTGGTCAGGCTGTCCTGGTGATAACTGACCTCATAAGTCTGCTGGTTTTTTGTATTGCGGATGTTCTTGATAAAGGCTGTGGCGATCAGTTCACTGCCGTCATTCAAGGTAAATTTGGGCAGCAATTGCGGATGCTGATAGCCGCTGTCAGCAATGCCGGCAACCAGCAGATTGGAAAATGGCAAGGGATAATAAGGGCTGTTGCCGTGCTGGCTGGCGCCACCATTCACCATCAGCAAACTGAACACATGCCCTGCATCTCGATAGATGGCGAGCGCTCTGTCGTATTCGCCACGGGCAAACCAGGTGAACTCGAATACGGGTTGTGTCTGGTTCAGCCATGCTGCCAGATCCTGCTTGGGCAATGTGTCCTGGTACCCCATCTGACGCCATAGATCATTGGCCGAGATCAGTTGGTGCAGCAGTGAGAAATTTTCGCCCAGGATGCGGTGTATGCCGCGATAGTCGTCCGTTTTCCGGCCCTGACCCCACAGGTCGACAGACCTGGTTTTTTTGTCGTACCAGAAATCAACGTATTTGGCGACAATGCGGGTGGAATAGGCGTAAGCATATTCTTTTTCTTGCGGGCTCAATATGCTTAGGTAGGCAGATACCGTCAGTATGTCAAGCACGGCAGTTTCGCCATAGGCACCGATACTGCGTCCAAAACTGAAACCATCGCCGGATACATTGCCCAGGCGGAAGGCAATGTCAGTTGCTTTTCTTAACTTGATTTTCAGTTCTGGCGTGACTTCCATGCCGGTTTCTATGAAACGTCCACATATTTCTGAAATCAGCAAAATGCTGTAGCGGTCAAAACGGCCTTCACCTTCGGTTTCGTCAGAAAAACCATAGGTGCCGGAATGTTGTTCATAATGATCCAGCAGTTTTTTCAACAGTCTTTGGCTTGCTGTTTCGTCTTCCCAGCCCAGTAGCATGCGCAGGCGTGCCACACCAAATGCCACACCGTAATAATTGGTCGGTAACTGTATAAGTTTGAAATCTGTTTGTGTGACGAAGCTGCGCCAGTCCAGTTTTTTCTTCAGTGCATCCAGTGTTTTTGCCGTGAGTGCCTGTTCCAGCAAACCATTTTTCTTTAACTCGTAAAGCGTCAGCAGATAGTAGTAGATGCCCCAGGTGTGATTGTCCATGCCGACAATCAATTCTGCCGATTCGCGAAAATCACGCAGATAGGGGGCAAGATCTTTTCCTTCATGCTTTGCGTTCAGCAGCAGGTGGCCCAGGCCGGAAGCGATTTTCCCTGGTAAAAACTTATCCTTGCCGTTGAAGGCAGGGTAGCCATTGAGTGTGGTGTTTTCTTTTTCAGCCAGCAGCTTTTGCGCCAGATAGGCCAGTTGCGGATATAGCTCGGACTGCACAATCTTGTCCATGGCAACATTCGTCAGTGGCGGTTCATAGACGATTTTGGCGGTGTCACTGGCTGCGGTCACCGGGGCAGATGTGAGCGTGGCGAGCGTGGTGAGTGCGGTGAGCAGAATGCAAATTCGGGGCAAGAAATTCATCAGCTATAACCTGGCAGGTTTGTTCTTGCTTGCAAGGTGTGAAGAGTACCTGAAGCAAGCTTGAAATTATTTAGGAAAACGTTTAACTAGATAATAGTGAAGAAAAGATCGGGAGTAAAGTAGCAGAAATCATTTTTTTGTATTCGTTGTGATGCGACAACGGCGAAGGTGGGGAATATTGGTCTCTTACCAGTTGGCAGGAAAATAAAGAAAATGGAAAACGTTTAACAATAGATTTGCGAGGTCAGGATAGCTTGTCCGGTGCGCTATATGTGTGCGATCAGTGCGCTGTAGGTACGCTATATGTGCGGAGTGCGTGCCGCAGTATGTGCCGGAGTAGATGCGGTAGTGGCAGTGTCTGAGCCTAATTGCGGCGCATGGTGGATGCGCGCAAGACCAGTTGTGGTTCTATCACGGTGAGTTCATTGTCCTGGGCGCCGGCGATGATTTGCATGAGTTTTTCCATGGCCGCGACGCCCATGCGTTCACTTTGCAGGTCCACCGAGGTCAGTGCCGGGGTGACAAAGCGGCCATACAGGATATTGTCTATACCGGTGACCGAGATGTCGTTCGGTAGCTGGAAGCCCAGGATCTGCGCTTCCTTCATAAAGCCGAGGGCAATCAGGTCGTTGTAACAAATCAGTGCATCCGGGGGATTGTCACCCAGCATGATGGATGAGCACAGGCGTTCGCCCTCGGCGGCGGTGGCGGCATTGGTGTTGTATTTGGTCAGCGGTAACTGGTGTTTATCCAGACAATCCTGGACGCCACTCATGCGTTCTTCGTCGCGTCGTGATTTTGCAAAGCCTACATAGGCAATGCGCTTGTGTCCCAGTGCCACCAGATGCTGTGCCAGCATATAGGTGCCGCGCCTGTCATCGCTGCCTACTGATGGCAGTTGGCGTTCGTGTATGCGACCAAAGAAAACCAGTGGCTTGTCCATCTGGAACAGCCATTCCAGATCCTGTTCCGGCAGGCGCGAAAATACGATCATGCCGTCTACCTTGCGGCTTAATGCTTCCAGTAGGGGACGTTCGCGGCTCAGGGTTTCATCCGTGTCCACCAGCAGCAGGGTATAGCCCTTTTCCATGGCAACCCGGTTGGCACCTTTGACGATGCTGGTGAAATGCGGGTTGCTGATATCCAGTATTGACAGACCTATCGTCTTGGTCTTGCCGGTAATCATGGATTGGGCCTGCGGGTTGGACTGATAACCCAGCTCTTCAATGACCCTCTTGAGATTGGCTTCGACGGCAGCGGAGAATTTTTGCGTGCCATTGATGTATTTGGACACGGTGGCTGTGGAAACCTGTGCCGCAGCTGCAACATCGCGTATCGTCGGAAGCTTTTTTTTCATGATTGAGTTAAAGGTTTAACTTTATTCTTGGTCTGATCACTTGCATTGTAACCTGAATAAGAAAAATCCCGGTATGTGAATGAAGATACGCTAATTCAAGTGTGGTTTATGCCATGCTGTACAAATTAAAAACCCTGGATGTTTATGTGAAAATCCAAAAGACTCTTGCGTGCGCAGTATTTTTTAGTATACTTAGTTAATCGTTTAACTTAAAGTTTCTATAGCCGTGCCGATTGATGTAACACCCCATGCAACAGGGTGTTGCGCGTTGCCGTCGCATTGGCAGCCGGTCCGCACGATGATGATTGCCAATTCAAATGTTGAGAAAATACACATGACCACGACAACAGATAACAAGCCGGATAACAAATCAATTAATAGAATCTTGCTGACCGGTGCAGGTGGAGGATTGGGAAAGGTATTGCGTCAGCATGTATCAGCCTGGACCAGTCATCTGAGGCTCAGTGATATTGCCAATCTGGGTGAAGCGCGTGATGGCGAAGAGATCGTGCAGTGTGATCTTGCCGATGGCGCAGCTGTGATGAAACTGGTGGAGGGAGTTGATGTCGTACTGCATTTTGGCGGCATTTCGGTGGAAGATAAATTTGAA
The DNA here is from genome assembly GCF_049340205.1 of Undibacterium sp. Ji49W. Lineage (NCBI taxonomy): Bacteria > Pseudomonadati > Pseudomonadota > Betaproteobacteria > Burkholderiales > Oxalobacteraceae > Undibacterium > Undibacterium sp. Ji49W. The sequence goes on from NZ_JBMPOW010000001.1 coordinate 440,100, forward strand.
CCCATCATGCAGGCCAATATTCTGGGCATGTACAACCTTTACCACGCGGTGCATGCCTGCGGTGTCAAGCGCGTCATTTATGCCAGTTCGAGTCACGTGGTGGGGTTTTATCCGACTACGGAACTGGTGGATGCCGACATGCCTTTACGTCCCGACGGATTTTATGGCCTCAGCAAATGTTTTGGCGAAGCCCTGTCGCGTTATTACTATGACCGTTTTGGCATAGAAACCGTGTGCCTGCGCATAGGTTCCAGTTTTCCTGCGCCATTGAATCCGCGCATGATGGTGACTTATCTCAGCTATGCAGATTTACTGGAACTGATACGCTGCGCAGTCTTTACTCCCAGGGTTGGGCATACCATCAGCTTTGGCAGTTCGGACAATGCAAGCCGCTGGTGGGATAACCGTAAAGCATCCCATCTGGGCTACCGTCCGGCAGACAGTTCCAAACAATTTGCACATCAGTTTGCCGACAACATTGCCTATCCCGCGGCCGATGATGCGACTGCCCGTTTTCAGGGCGGCCCTTTTGTGATCGCTGGCCCTCAGTACTAAATTGCGCATGGCGAAAAGCATGTTATGCCGCCTGCTGTCGTGTCTGCTATTGCTGCTAGCCAGTTTGGTGAGCATGGTCAGCGCAGTCTATGCAAAAGATGATGTTGGGGCGGCAAATACAATAATCGAAACATGGGGACAAACCCGGCAGGGGGAAAAGGTCGGGCGCGTTAGCCTGCGCAATGACCTGGGTATGACAGTCAGTTATATCGATTACGGTGCTACGTTGACAGCGATATCCGTTCCCGGTCGTCACGGTCAGTTCGCCAATGTGGTGTTGAGCTTGCCCAGTTTGCAGGCCTATGAGGCCAGCAAACGCAAGTTTGCTGCTGTCATAGGGCGCTATGCGGGACGCATAGGCAATGCCAGTTTCCCACATGAAGGGCGGCAGGTTATGCTGCCAAAGAACGCTAAAGGCATCGCCCTGCATGGTGATCCCGATGGTTATGATAAACGTGTATGGACACGGCGAGATTTTGCCGATGATGATACTGTCGGCTCGGTCTACAGCCTGCTTAGCCCGGATGGTGATCAGGGTTTTCCTGGTGCGGTCAGGGTAGAGGTTCGCTACAGTCTGTATCGCAGGCGCAATGAATTTAGTATCCAATACAGGGCAAGCACGACAGCCGCCACGGTCATCAATTTGACGAATCATGCGTATTTCAATCTGGCCGGTGCTGGCAGCAAGGGCATGTCGCAACATGTATTCAGGATCAATGCAGACCGTTATCTGCTGACAGATGACAAGCGTGTTCCTACCGGCGTTATTGCCAGTGTAGAAGGAACTGTATTGGATTTCAGGGAGGCGTCATCGCTTACCGGTCGCCTGTCGGCCATGCCAGCCTTGCCAGGCGGCGTGCCACCCGGCATAGACCACAGTCTGTTGTTTACGGACTGGGGCAAGAATACTCTGGCCCAGGTTGCACAAATCACTGAAGCTGGCAGCGGTCGCTGCATGCAGGTATGGACGACCGAGCCATCGGTGCAGTTTAATACTGGTAATAGCTTTGATGGCACGGAAACTGGCAGCGAAGGGCGGGCGTATGAAGCCTATGATGGTTTTGCTTTTGAGACGCAGCATTTGCCGGATAGCCCGAATCATCCTGATTTTCCATCGGTTGTATTGTTGCCGGGTCAGGTCTTCTTATCGACGACACATTTCAAATTTTCTGACTGCAATTAACATGAACAATTTCCGGACTTGCGCAGTTCTTTTAATTAACCTGGCATTGCTGGATGCGGCTCACGCCAGAAGGGCTGATAGCATGATCTATAAAACACCAGTTCTTCACAGTGGCGTGACCGGCGACAGCCTGTGCCTGACAGCAGCAGATGTAAAAGACGGTGACACGTATGCACATATAGAAAAAGTATTTGGCAAAGGCGCGGTAGAAGCACCCAGCGACGACATGTATGTGCCGCCGCGACCGCATGTCAGCCTGGGTCGCAATGATGCTCTCGTTGGTGATTATTTTTCTATCATGGCGAATGAAGCGGCCGACGTTAACCTGGATAAAAAATCCCGCCAGCAAGGCAGTGACCGTTCTCGTACTGAAATCAAGATTGCGCCGGCCAAAGGTGGCATGCATGAAGCATTCAAGGCCAGGGACAATGATGCATTCATTTACCGCTGGCAATTCAGGGTTGCCGCGCAAATGAAATTTTCGCCTTCATTTACACATATCCATCAGATCAAGGCTTATGGCGGGTCCTATGCCGAACCGCCGCTGATTACCTTTACTGCATTAAATGACGGCAAATTATATGTGCGTCGTATTGCCGACAAACTGACGGATGGCGGACATTTCGACATCCTCGGTTCATTCGACTTGGCTGCTGTGGCTGGGCAATGGCTGGATGTGAGGGAAGAAATTCATTATTCCAACACCGATGCACTCTATCAGTTGCTGATTCGTGACCAGCAGGGCAGGCAGCTATTGAATATTGATCGTTCAGGGCTGTCATTCTGGCGTACCGGTGCTGACCATATGCGGCCCAAATGGGGGATTTACCGCAAGCACCATCCAGATTTAAGGCAGGACGCTGAAGATCTGGTTGATTTCGCCAATCTGTCCGTTACGCGTGTGGGTGGTGATGGTGGTGGTGCGGGTGCGTATTGTGGTGTGACTGAGCAGGCTGCTATGCCCGCCCGGAAATAAGCCTGTTATTCCCCTGCACCCGCATGCAGCAGGGGGCAGTGCTTTACTCTTGCGGCAATTCGTGGATGACCAGTCCCGCGTGTGGTGGTAGAGGTTTCAGCCATGATTTGTGACGCAGTGCACGTTTGCAATCATGGATGCCAGCAGCCCAGCGGGCCTGCACGGTCGAGGTGCTGAAATCCACGTCCTTGAAATAATGGTCGTCCGGCAGGGCTTTCATGATCAGATGAACGACATTGACTGTGTGATCGCAGCCCATGGCCATCAGCGGCTGCAACTCGGCCTTTTTGCGTGCAGCAGCGGGCAGATGCTCAGTCAGTGTGCGTATGGCACGTTGCATGTCTTGTATTTGCTGGTGCATTAGCAACTGTTCTGTGGAGCGACTGGCGTACTGTATGCTTTTGTAGCGCGTCATAGCGGCAGCGATGGATTCCGGCCGGTTTTCCGTCGGGTCCCACAAATCGACCATAAAACACAGGGCATCGGCATTTCTTTTTTCATCCAGGAACACTTCCAGTGGCGTATTTGAATATACGCCACCATCCCAGTAAGCATGCTTGCCGATTTGTATCGGCGGGAAGCCGGGTGGCAAAGCACCGCTGGCCATGATGTGTTCCGGGTGTATCCGTTCTTTCTTGCTGTCGAATACCACGCCCTGGCCATTATCAATATCGACTGCACATACGCTGATGCGCATGGGGCCTTCGTTCAGATAGTCAAAGTCCACATATTTTTCCAGTGTGGTCTTGAGTGGTGAGGTATCGTAAAAACCAGCCTGATCCAGCGGTACCTTGGCATTGATATCCCAGGCCGCACCGAAGCGTGGTTTGAAAAAACCAGCGACACCCTGCATCAGGGCCGACAGGGTATTGACGTTGTTGGTGATATTCATCCATGGTGTCAGGGATGGCCAGAAGCTGTCACGGTGCAGGGCATCCGGTGCCAGGCTGTCCCAGAACGCGCGTAATTGCGTAACCCGCTTTTCTGGCTGATTGCCGGCGATCAGGGCACAGTTGATGGCACCGATAGAGGTGCCTATGATCCACTCTACAGGCATGCCGGTTTCTTGCAATTGCTGGTAAACACCTGCCTGGTAAGCACCGAGGGCACCACCACCCTGAAGTATCAGAACTGTATTTTGATCAGCCATATTGTATGTAGGGTGCTTGCAGGCACCCGGGCAAGTACGTCAGAAACTTCAGGAGAAACCACCCAGTTGGGCAAGTTTGTGTTCGCCACCATCGTGGGTGACGGAGACAACGTCAACCTGATAAGGGGCATTCAGTTCATGGCGCAATTGTGCGCCCTTGTTCACCGCCGCGAGGAAGTCATCCCCGGCGTCGACTGTTTTGGTAATTTCGCTTTTTTCATTGAGGCAAGCCAGACGGTAGTACATGAATTTTCCTAAAAATGATTGACCGGACGCAGACGATGTTGATTTAAATCATGAATGCTGATTATTTTTGTTGCGTTGCACATTCTATCATGCGTAATTTTCTTTTATGGCCTGCGGCTAAGTATGAAAATGTATCTTCGACTGGCGATCGCAGCGATATTACACGGCTTGCAGCAGACAATATGCGGCAGTCTTGATCAGGTTTGTATGCAAACGTAAGAGAAGCTGCATCTTTAAAAAAAGATGTCATAATGCTTCGCTTTTGTGGCTGTGGCAGGTAGTGCCAAGCAGTGCCATGTGCAGTTATGCGTTGTCAGGTGTTGCCAGATGTTGCAATGTGGCATCATCATGCTGCATTAGCCATATCAGCTGTATCAGCGCAGCGATGATCGCAACTTATTCATTTTGTCCGGAGCATTGCTTATGCAAGGCATCATCAAATTGGTCAAACTCAGGCGTAGCAAGCCCAGTGAAAGGCATTGCGAGATCGAGTTAATTCAGGCACCACAGACACCGCAGACAGTTGGTGACACTACCCTATATCTGGTCAATCTGCGTGAAGGACATCCTGACGCCGAATGGCAGGAAAGCACCAGAACCCCTTTTGCCGTCAGCCTCGACAAGGCAGAGGCACTTTTTGCGCAAAGTCTTGCCAGCAAGCTGGAGCAGGGCTTTGTCGACACGGCGGTGGCAAATGACGGCATTCCTCCTGTTCAGGCAGCGTCTGCCGTTAAGGACGCCATGCAATGGGGTCATTCGGGCCAGGTCTTATCGGGCAAGATTGCCCGACCTTCTTCGGTAGCAGGGCAGGAAAAAATTCTGCTGAACCGATTGCAGCCACGTGCCTGGTCAGGTCTGTCGCAGACTGAACGCAGCCGTACCGTCTGGCGCATAGGTGAACGACGTATGCGGGCAGCAGTGCCACGCATGGTGGAACTGCTGGAAACCGGCAATGCCATGCTCGATTATTGCCTGGCGTATGCCATTGGTCGTTGTGGTGATGCCGGGGCCGCCCAGGCCATGCAGGCATTAAGCCAGCGCTCACAGTATGCACATGTCGTGCAAATTGCCAGGCAGGCGTGGTTGACACTGGTTGATGTGCCGGGCCGTCAACAGCATGCACGAGACCTGATCGCGACCTGGCCGGATGAATTGCAGACGGCCTGGCAAAAGGCAGAGCAGTCGCAAAATGTCGAAGAAATCATGTTTGCCCTGCCTTCTGCGTCAAACTGGAAGAACTGGCGTCACGATGACTGGCTGGAACAACTTGATAGCATCGCCTTGTCTGGTATATCTACCCTGGCGCGGCCCCTGTTGTTGCAGCAATTGAAAAACCTGCCGGTCAGCACGCTGGTGTTTCGCGCTTTTCGTCATTTGTACAAGGCGGCAGAGTTTCGTGTTGATGCAGAGCTGTTTGGTATCTTGCATCAACGCTTTGAAAAAGCCTGGCCGCTATTCGTGCTTGCTGCACATAGTGACCGCATACATCTTGAGCGGCGCTACGTACGCTATGCCGATGAGGTTAAAAAAGCCGATACCCGGGTTGCCTATTCCAGCCTGACACGTAACTATCTGCGCCGCCGCAGCTGGCGCAGCCTGCGCCGTCTGGGTGAATTGCAAAGCCCCGATTTTGTCACCCTGGCGACTGGCGTCTTGCTGGCCTGTGATGATGCCCAGGCCAATGTGGCACGCATACAAAGACTGGTCGAATGGAACCGCAGTACGCGCGCCTATGACACCGAACTGCGCTACATCAGCCCCTATGGGCAATGGATGCTGTTCAACCAGTTGCTGCACCGGCATCAGTCTGAAGTTAAAACCAGCCGTACGGCGAAGCTTTGGTGGCAGCCAGCGCAGTCAGAATCCTTGGTGTATCCGCAGCGTCAGCTAAGGCAGGAAGCTTTTCCGCATTTGTGGGACGCCGCGCCAGAACAATTACTGAGCCTGTTGCAACAAAGCCGCTGCCTGGGTGTGCATGCCTTTGCTGCACGCGCATTGATCGACAACACCGCATTTTGCCAACAACTGGATTTGCAGCAATTGCAACAACTGCTGCAAAGTGCTTATTTGCCTACCAAGGAAATGGCATTTGCCGTGATGCGGCAACGCTTTGCCGGGCAAACCCCTGACCTGAACTGGCTGTTGATCTTGCTGAATGCCGGGTTTCCACCAGCAGCAGAATTCGCACTGGAATTCATCAGCAAGACGCCAGAAAATTACGCACAGCAACCAGGCCTGCTGCTGGCCATGATCACCAACCCCTTGCCGGGTGTCCGTGCCGGTTGTCGTTTACTGGCGCAAGCTGCGCATGCTGCTACACGACAAAACCTGTTGCGGCAATTCGCGACCTGGGTGCAGCTTACTGAAAAAAGTGTCCAGGACATCGCCGTATTGCAGGATGATCTACAGTGGCTGATACAGAATCTGCTGGCCGACCATGTAGCACAATTGTCGGATGCAGAGCTGGCAAGCTGGTGTGAGTTATTGAATGCCAGGTATTTCTGGCAACAGTCACTGGCGACCGATATCCTGGTCACACATCCTGCCGGTATTGCCCATGTGTCGCCACAGGTGTTGCGTGATTTACTGCAAGACAGTGATGCGGGCAGGCAAAGCCTGGGCAGCCGCTTGTTTGCGGCCTTGCCGTCTGCTGTCTTGCTGGAGCAGCCGGATCTGGTTGGCAGCCTGGCGACGGCTGATGATGCGCGTGTTCGTGCAGCCATGACAGCCGTGATCAATGATCTGGCAGCACACCCGGCATTTGCAAAAAAATTGCTGGTACATTTTTTTGATGCGCTATTCCGCAGTGATACCACAGATGGTGAAGACAGCCTGCATGCAGACATTCTTCGCTGGTGCAGTGGCCCCTTGCTGGCGGCATCGCTGGCACAGGATACCGATCAGCAATGGCGTTTATTGCAGGCACGCAGTAAGGGTGCGCAAGAGATGGGGGCCATATTGCTGTCACATCCAGATTCACCGCTGGCAGCCAGTCTTGGTGTGTTGCAATGGGCCTTGCTGGGCCGGCATACCGTGTTGCAGGTCAGGTTACTGGCGCAGGCGTATTTTTCAAATAACCTGTCACTGATACGGGCTGACCTGGATAATGCCTTGCGCATACTGGATACCCGCTGGCCAGAGACACGCGCCTTTGCCACCGATTTCTTTGCCCGTTACATCAATGCCGATGAATGGTGCCTGGCGCAGTTACTGGCCCTGTGTGACCATCCGCATGCCGCCGTGCAAAGATTGGGCCGGCAATTGATTACCCGTCATTACCGGGTGGAAGACGCGACTGAATATGTACTGAGCCTGAGTCAGCACCCGGCTGCCAGCATGCAGTTATTCGTCAGCCAGTGGCTGGAACAAAGCATCCATGCTGCATCCGATGCAGGACAGGAACAACAGGCACTACACAACCTGCAACAACTGCGCCCATATTTCCTGAGTGTCCTGTCTCATGTGAACAAGGCACGCACCGTCAAAAATCGCGTCATCAGCTTTTTGCAACAGCAAGGCCTGCTGTCAGCTAGCCATGCACAGTTTGTGGCGCAGATATTTACCCGCCAGGTTCTGACGGTAGCGATACAGGACAAGGCACAGTACATTGTTGGCCTGACCCAATTGCAGGCCCTGTACCCGGCACTGGCGCAGGAGCCGGGCTGGCCAGTGCAGGTGGTGGCACCACGCATTCTGGCAGTGGCACCCGTGCAAGCTGTTATTTCTGCGGAGTCTGTATGAAGTTTGAATACCGCTATTTTGGCAATAGCCAGGTGAATGACAGTGCAACTGCAACCAATATGCAGTTTGCGCCAGATACCCTGCGTACGCCGACTTATTTTGCCGCCACCCTGCAACCATCACTGGCCCTGGCATACCGTGAAGCCATCAGCGCCATGCATGATGTGGTGGTATCTGACCTGCGCACGCAACCCAAGGACCGCACTGGTTATTTTGCCTGGCTGGCTGAAAACGAAGCCAGCCTGCTGGCTGATTTCATGGCGCAGGAAAAAGACTTGCGTGAAAAAATCCAGCCGCTACGTGCAGAACTGACCAAAGTGCAAAATCAGAAGCGTGAACTGTTACAGCCTTTTTATAAAGCCCAGCGTGCATATTTTGATCACCTGTACCGCGAAAACCGCGACATGTGGATCGTGCTGGACCCGGTCATTACCGTGCATCCTGACAAGGTATTTTTTGAATGTTTCAGCCGTGACGAATCGACCTATGCCAGTCTGAGCTGCCGCCACGATGTCTTCAGGCATCTGGGTGAATTTGCTTGCGGCACCACGAATATCGATTACTCCGCATCTCTGTACGAAGAATTCCAGAAGATACGCGCCTACAAGGAAACCCGCTTTGAAATCCAGGCGGATGGTTTCCAGGTCCAGACTGGTCATGATGAGCAATACCATGAAGCCAAGATCGATTTGCCCGATAGCTGGATGCGCGGTTTCCTGCAAGTCAGTACCGCCATGTCTATGCCGGCTCACAAGCTGGAACTGCATCCCATGGATGTACACAGTATCTGCCATATCCTGCGTCGCAAGACCGAAAGAGTAGGGCCGCGTTCGATCCGCTTTTTGCTGGAACCGGGCAAGCCCATCAGCATGCTGTTTGAACCCTGGGGCATCAAACTGGTGTGCCAGCGTTCCATCTTTACCGGCAACCAGGCAGCCGAAGTCCGTATCTGGGGCCGCCGCCGTTTGCTGACGCTGGAACGACTGATCGCCGTCACTGACAGGTTCAGTGTCATGCTCATGGGTACGGGTTTGCCCAGCTTCTGGATCGCACATCTGCCTGATATGGATTACACCCTGGGTTTGTCTGGCTGGACTGCGAACGACTGGTCGCGCGCTGGCCAGTTCGATTTGCTGGCACCACGCCTGGATGTGAATGAATCCACTTCACAAGCGGTAGCACAAGCCTTGTCGGCACGCTGGTCAGCCAGCACTGCCAGCCTGGCGCAGCAATTGCGGATCGATGGCAAGCTGGTGGCGTCAGCTCTGACTGGTCTCATGCAGGCAGGGCGGGTTGTCTACGATGCAGTAGACCAGGTGGCGCGCTGGCGTGATCTGGTGCGTGAACCCATCAATGTCGCCAGCCTGCGCTTTGCCAGTGAACGTGAAGCCCTGGCTGCGCAACTGGTACATAAAAACCTGTTGCTTGATCTGCAGTCGGCACGCATTGCCGATGGTGGTATCGAATGGCAGGCCAGTGTCAGCGCCAGCATCACGAATACCAAGAAACTGAGCAAGACCATGATCAGGCTGGACAGTGATGACAGACTCATTGAAGGTAATTGCAGTTGCGATTTCTATGTTCGCAACCGCATGTTCCGTGGACCTTGTGAGCATATGCTGGCTATCAGGCAAGTAGCAAATACTAACTAATTGGACTTACGCAAAATCGCCCCAGCAAGGCACAGCGACGAAGACAGTACTTTAGTACGCGGCTCCTAGGAGAGGAGCTGCAACGCAACTGGGGTGGTTTTGCGTAAGTCTTAACTAAAACAATTTACAGGGGGTGAGATAGACAGTAAAATCGAACAAGGCAGGAAGGCTCTTGCAATCCGGATGGTGTATCGCCATCCATGTACTTTGCTTAGCTATGCATCACTGAGTTTCTCTTCACTGTGCCGGATACGACTGCTGGCGCAATGACGATGTGGATTCCGTGAACCCCATTCGCGCCAGCAGTCGTATCCGGCGTCGAGTGGAGCCTCTCAGTCTGAAGGCTCTTCGATGAGCTTCCTGCCTTTTTCTTTTCTTTGTCTGTCTCACCGTTTTTTGCTTTATTTGGAAAACGTGAATTCTTACTGCATGGTTTTACCTGCGGGGGAAATTCAGAGACCAGAGTCATGACACAAAACAAGCAATCTGCTTCCGTCACGTCGCCGCCACTGTCACAGATGACACGCGACGAATTGTATGCCCACGTCCGCAGCACCACTAAAGATGCCGTGGTATTACAGGAAATGCGCCGTCTGGGTTTCTGGCCTGCCGATACAGGCAAGCCCAGTGTCACTGATGATCTGATACAGCGCGAAGCACAATTGAGCAGCATGCTCAATGACCTGACCAGCCAATTGCAGCGCGTACAGGATCCCAAAGCCGCCCTGCGCGATATGCGCAAGCAGCGCATGGCCGCAGCAAAAGAAAAACGCGAACAGACCCGGCAAAAACATGCGCAACTGCGCCACGCCAAAGCCCTGGCCTGGCAGGAAAAACGCCAGAACGATATCGGCTATCTGGGCGAAGCTGTTTCCAGCGGACTGAATTACACCACGACCGATATAGAAAAACTGGCACGCTATCAATTGCCAGTGCTACAAAAAGCACCCGAGCTGGCAACAGCGATAGGCATTCCCCTGGCAGAACTGCGTTTCATGAGTTTCCAGCGCAAGGTCAGCCAGGTCAGTCATTACCAGCGTTTTTCCGTACCAAAAAAAACTGGTGGTCTGCGCTATATTTCTGCCCCGATGCCGCGCCTCAAGCGCTGCCAGTACTGGGTGCTTGATCATATACTCAGCAAGGTGCCTTGCCACCCAGCTGCTCACGGGTTCTTGCCGCAACATTCCATACTCAGCAATGCCTTGCCACATGTTGGCCAGGCAGTCGTTATCAATCTGGATTTGAAAGATTTTTTTCCCAGCATAGAATATGCGCGCGTCAAGGGCGTTTTTAAATCGCTGGGTTATGGCGACCAGATTGCCACTTTGCTGGGTTTGCTGTGTACGGAACAGGCAAGTGAAGAGGTGCGTGTCGATACGCAAAGATATTTTGTCGCCGGTAAAAAGCGTAGCCTGCCACAGGGCGCACCTTCCAGCCCCATGATCACGAATATTCTTTGCCATGGGCTGGACAAACGCCTGCATGCTGCCGCAAGCAAACTGGGTTTTGTCTATACCCGTTATGCCGATGACCTGACTTTTTCCAGCAAGCAGAAAGAACGTCCGCCCGTAGGAAAACTCTTGTGGCGTGTTAAACAAATCATCGCTGACGAAGGTTTCACGCTGCATCCCGACAAGCAACGCATCATGCGGCATAGCCAGAAGCAGGAAGTCACCGGCATCGTCGTCAATCACAGCCCGACGATAGACGCCAAGACCCTGCATCGTTTCCGTGCGACCTTGCATAAGGTAGAAAAAAATGGCCCAGCCGGCTACCACTGGAATGGCAATACTGACGTGCTGTCCGCGCTGGAAGGATATGCACGCTATATCTGCATGGTTAATCCTGCCAAGGGCCAGCCCTGGCTGCAACGCGTCAAGCAATTGCGGGCCATACATGCTGCGCAGACATCAGCACCTTTACGTCCCCCACGTTTGAGCCTGCGTCAGCAAGTTGCGGCCGGTAATACCCCGTTACGCGCTAACGGTAAGGACTGGTGGCAGGTGAAAGAAGCGACGGCGCCGGTGCTGGAACTGACAGCGCAGCAATTGGCTGAGCAAAAGCAGGCAGAAAAACAGGCCGAAAAACAGGCACTGAAAGAAGCAAAGCAAGGCAAAGATAAACAGACACAAAGTTATGCACAACGCCATACACCAACACCGCAACCAGTTCAGGCAAACGCAAGTAAGCTTAATCGCGACGAGGCCGCCCCTGTTTCTGATGAACAGCCTGCTGTTTTTAAATTGCGGCCTATACCGTGGTGGTCGATTTTGTTGCAGTTCGTGGCCTGTATCATGGTCACTATCAGCTTGCGCAGTATATTTCCAGTCACACTGGGATTGTCTTTGCTGGCCATCAGCATCATTACCCGCCGCAGCATGATGGTATGGGTGATGGTCGTACTGGTATTGAGTGTAGTATTGATCAATTCATAGCTTGAGCCGGGCATGGCCCGGCTTACACCAGTCAACACAGTGTCAGTGCATAAAGCGACAACATGGGCTTCAAAGCCAGGGGTTCACGCATGGTCAACACTGTCGCACGGTCAGGTGCGACCCGAAAATGCTTTGTTGAGACGCTTTACCAGATCACTGTTCAGGGATTTGGTATCTCTGCTCCAGTGCTTCATGGTTTGCTGGATTTCTGCATACAGGCTATCGGCGGTGCTTTGTTCGCCAGCCTGCAAGGCCCAGATGGCGTATTCAACGCGGGTTTCCATGCTGCCAAATCTGGCCGCAGCATCAGCGAAGATCACACCGGCTTCTTGCTGGCGGCCAGCACTAACATAGGCCTGTCCCAGCAATAATGCCTGCTGTTCTGGCCTGTGGTTGGGCTGTTCTTTGCGTACCGCTTCCAGCAATGCAATGGCATCGGTGATTTGCCCATGCAGTATTTTTGCGTAGGCTGCATTCATGCGGATTTCTGCATCCCTGGCAAAGGGGCCTTGCAGGCAAAGATCATAATGCTGTACCGCCTGTGCAGTGTCACCAGCATTTAGATAAGCCTCTGCAAGGCGGGTTTGATTTTGTGCCGTGGGTACCAGGTCATACGCTTTTTGCGCTTCGCGTACATCACGTCCGCGATCCAGTGTCCTCGCGGCAGCAGTAACGGTTTTGCGCATACCGCGTTCCAGCTTTGTATCTGGCAGGTACACAGCAAAAAAATACACGACGCTGCCCAGTAGCGGGAACATGAATAAAATCATCAGCCAGTACATTTCGCGTCCGTTACGGACAGCGTGCACCGCAAAAAACAGGGCGACCAGGATGTGAAAACCTACTCCGATATATGGCATAAAAAATAAAGTTAAAAATAGAGGGCAAATGCGTTCCGAAATGCGTTCCGTGCACCTGGATTTCGGCAGTAAAAGCAAGTACTGATCAGGATGGAAGCGAGAGGTAAAGAACAGGCTGTTTTTCAACCAAGTGTCATTTTACCATTAGATCATCGGAGGAGATTTGATTGCCATGACTGGTCGTGTAAAAAAGCACGACCAGGCTGGCGGTATGCTGACTAACAATTAGGAATAAAAAGCAGAACAAAAACAGAACAAAAATGGAGCAGGGCAGAGCCAGTTTTATTTATAGATACCGCAAGCAAAATAAATTTCGTCAACCCGCTCTACATAGGTACTTTTCTGTTCCATCGCTTTGGTCACAGGGTTGGGCCATTTGTAGTCAACCCACCCTTTGCCTTCTTTGCTGGCTGCGACTTCATTGATTTTCTTGACGAAGAAAACGCCATCACCATCGCGTAATTCACCCAGGGGTTTGCCCAGTAATTTGGGGTTGCCGCCGTGGGCCAGGGTGATGCCACCAGGTTTGACCGTACCGGCAAACACATACAAATCCTTGTAAATGAACTGGCCTTTGGGATCGTTCACTGCGGCATAGGTTTTTTCGGGGCCATTGGCTTTATAAAAGGCGATGACTTTTTTAATCATGTTTATCGCGTCTTGCGCCGATGCGTGTTCTTCAGCAAAAGCCAGGCCCTGAGTAAGCAGGGACAAGGATAAAGCCAGGAAAATGCTTTTGAAAAGGTGTCTCATGATGTCTCCGGTTTAATTGTTGGCATGCGTGACCAATGCATCTTATTGTCATCAGGCATAAAACAGGTCGAGCTTCAAATGTAGGACATGCAATTACAAAGTCCAGATCTTTTTCATGCAAGGTCACGCAGAAAACAATAACAGATTTCCGTATGGAAATGTTGTGCCATGTGACGGCTTAAAGACCAGATATCACACCTTATAGCGACTTATACTAATGGCAAATAATGGCAAATAGAGTGACAAAATCATACTGTCATCTCCATTTGCAAAGTTCTTCCAGTATTTAAGCTGGTTTTACCGTCGCGCTGAATTCCTTGATATCTGCAAGTAAGCCAAGAACTGCTGTATCAATGATTTGCTGTCCCAGTGCTATCGTTGCCAGGCTGGAATCGGCGCCAATACGCCCATCCGGGAAGCGGGCGCGGTAGTCGAGTGCGTCGAGGATAGGGCCGGTAGGCGGGATTTTGGGTGTCAGCTCGACATGGCGTACCTGATCGGGGTAGGCCGCATAGGTCACGGCAATTTCTGATGGAGTCGCATGCGAGCCGTGGCCGACGGGGAACATCGTGTGGCACAGTGTGGCAACGCCAGGCAAGTCCCACCAGTTTTTCAGCTTCAGTGTCAGCGGGCAGGTTTTGTTGTTGTACGAATAGTGTGAATAAATTTGCGAGAAGGCCGCTTCTATCGTGGCGATATTGCCACCGTGGCCGTTCAAGAAATAAATGTGATCAAAGCCATGACGCGCCAGTGACAATACCCAGTCTTCAATTGCTGCCATGAAGGTTGATGGCCGTAGTGAAATGGTGCCGGCAAACCCCAGGTGATGTTGTGCCATGCCGATATTGAACGTAGGGGCCAGCATCATCGCTGCCTGCGTTTCCTGTGCAACTTTTTCAGCAGCAGTGGCAATGATCTCGGGGCACATCCAGTCTGTACCCAGCAAGCCCATGGGGCCATGTTGTTCATTCGAACCAATAGGAATGATGACGGTTTTTGAATCCGCCAGGAATGCAGTAATTTCTGGCCAGGTGGAATAGGCTAAACGCATGTTGATACTTTCAGGGTTTGGATGGTGGTTTTCAAATTATAAAGTGATATGGCAACACATGCCGGCTTCATGGCAGGAAGATAACACTACCCTGGAGAGTGGAATGGACTAGAATGAAATTTGCCTTGTATAGGCCACGTCTGGCACACCTTAAGTTCACCTCAAGCCAATCTCAAGCACAATTCACCCCAGGAGAATAAAGATGAAATACGTCGATGGATTTGTACTCGCTGTCCCCAATGCCAATCGTGAAGCTTACAGACAATATTCCGAAAAATCTTCGCTGGTTTTCAAGGAGTACGGCGTGCTCAGCATTGTTGAATGCTGGGGGGACGATGTGCCGCCTGGCAAGTTGACTTCCTTCCCCCTGGCAGTGCAATGCAAGGAAGATGAAACCGTAGTGTTTTCCTGGATGACCTGGCCATCGAAAGAAGTGCGCAATGCCGCATGGAACAAAGTCATGGCAGACCCACGTCTGAATTCTGAAAGTAACCCCATGCCTTGCGATGGCAAGCGCATGATTTTTGGCGGCTTTGAGGTGATGGTGGATTTATGATTTTTTGAGCTGATGCCGGATGCAAAATTTGTCCGGTATCGAGGGTTTAGGTTAGGTCGGGCTAAGTTTCATTAATTCAGCGAGGCCTGGTCAAACATCCGGGTTTGAGTAAATAAGGTATACGTTTGTTGAAGCCAAGCGTTGGGCTGGTGAAACGTAGCCCAACCTACGAGACTGTGATGTGTCGTCAAATGATGTCGAATTCACCTGGTTGTAAATGTTGAATAATTTTAACGGAGCTTCAGGTCAATTTTTCTGCGCCAGGTAAGACCCCAAATTTCTGCTCATACAAACTCACCAGCCAATCCACAAACACGCGCACGCGGGGTGATAACTGGCGGCGGTAAGGGTAGAGCGCGGTAACCTGCAATGGCGGGCTATGCCAGTCAGCCAGCACCTCTACCAGGCGGCCCTCGTGCAAGGCATCTGCGATATGAAAACGTGGCAGCTGGATCAGACCACAGCCGCTTTCTGCACAGGTGACATAGTTCTCGGCATCGTTGACTGACATCCAGCCGCCGAGATTAAACTCTTGTACCTGTCCATCAATGCTCAGTACAAAAGGATAGTCTATCGTACCGGTACTGGAAAAGAACCTGACAGCCTGGTGCTGCATTAAATCGTCTGGATGATGCGGTGTACCAAATTTGGCCAGATACGCCGGGCTGGCGCAAATTGCTTGCGGCATCATCGCCAGGCGGCGTGCCACCAGTGTTGAATCACGCGGGTTACCGCCGCGTATCACGCAGTCCACGCCTTCCCTTACCAGATCGACCAGACGGTCACCGCTGCTGACGACCAGATCTATGCCGGGATAACGGTCACGGAATTCATGTATCTTCGGCAATACCACTTGTGTCGCATGGGTGCCGTGCATGTCCACCCGCAATACCCCGCGTGGGTTGGCGGCCACATGCCGCATCGATGCTTCGGCATCATCCAGTTCACTGAGTACATGTACACAACGCTCATAGAAAGCCTGCCCATCGAGAGTAGTGCGGACCTGGCGCGTGGTGCGTTCGAGCAGGCGGGTGCCCAATCGTGCTTCCAACTGCTTGATGGCATAGGTAGCGCTGGCACGTGGCACATCCAGCATATCCGCCGCCCGGCTAAAACTGCCGGTTTCGACAATACGGGTGAATAGTTGCAGGGTATCCAGTCTGTCCATAATTGTTGAGCTATGTTGAATTATGTTCTGAGTTTATCAGTATTTATCTTGTTTTATTGAATGGTTAAAGTGTATTCCAGACAGGCGATATGGTCCTGTAGTCTTAAATTACTGGAGTTAATCATGAATAAAGATGCAACTAAAACAGCCATCATCACTGGCGCATCCCGTGGCATAGGCCAGGCAATCGCGCTGCGTCTGGCGGCAGATGGTTTTGCCGTTGTGGTCAATTACGCCGGCAATGCCAGTAAAGCGCAAGAAACAGTCACTGCCATACAGGCGGCTGGCGGCAAGGCCATCGCCGTGCAGGGCGATGTTGCCAGGCCGGAGGATGTGGCGCAATTATTTGCAACAGGCAAAGAAGTATTTGGCCGCATTGATGTGGTCGTCAATAGTGCAGGCGTCATGCCGATGGCAACCATCAATGGCAGCAATCTGGATGCTTTTGACAAGGTCATTGCCACCAATCTGCGTGGCGCTTTTCTGGTACTGGCCCAGGCGGCCCAGCATGTGGAAAAAGGCGGTCGCATCATTGCCTTGTCCACCAGCGTGATCGCCAAATCCTTTCCCGCCTATGGGCCGTATATCGCCAGCAAGGCGGGGGTAGAAGGCCTGGTTCATGTACTGGCCAATGAATTGCGCGGGCGTGACATCACAGTTAATGCCATCGCCCCCGGCCCGGTGGGCACCGAGTTGTTTTTCAATGGCAAGACCGA
Organism: Undibacterium sp. Ji49W; assembly: GCF_049340205.1. Classification (NCBI taxonomy): domain Bacteria; kingdom Pseudomonadati; phylum Pseudomonadota; class Betaproteobacteria; order Burkholderiales; family Oxalobacteraceae; genus Undibacterium; species Undibacterium sp. Ji49W. Next base: position 457,142 of record NZ_JBMPOW010000001.1, read on the forward strand.
AGAACAAATCACCAACATCGCCAAAATGGCACCGATGGAACGCATAGGCACACCGGCAGAGATCGCTGCTGCCGTCGCCTTTCTGGCTGGCCCGGATGGTGTTTGGGTCAATTCGCAAGTGCTACGCGTCAATGGCGGCTACGTTTAAGAACCTGCTTACGATCTTACTGCGCGAGCGTGATCGGAGTTCATGCGCTGCTCAAAATGCTCATGTACTTAGAGTACATTCCGCTTTTTGCGCTGCTCTTCGCCCCGCTGACGCACGCTCGCTACAGATCGTAAACAGGTTCTAAGCTGCTTCATTTTCACATTTATATTTTTAAACCAAGGAGAAAACCATGCCATTTGCCAATTTCAAATTCCCTGAAGGCATACTCGATGCAAGCCGCAAGGAAGAAATCATCCACCGTACTACCGCCATGTTCGTCGAATATTTCGGTGAAGGAGTCCGACCTTATTCAATGGTGTTGGTAGAAGAAGTCGCTGACGGCGGTTGGGGGCGCGCGGACGAAACCCTGACCCTGGAAAAGATGGGTTTGCCACCCAAATCAAAATAAGTATTGCTGATGTCAGTGCACCGGTCCGCGAGTATTCTTGGGACCGGTGTATTGATGCAAACAACAGCTCACCAAGGCTGGCTGGCAAATTCCTCCACCAGAAAATCCAGCAAGGCCCGCACTGCGGGAGATAAATGCCGGCGTGATGGAAATAAGGCATAAATGGTCATCACTGGGGCCGTCCATTCTGGCAATATGACTTGCAGTTGACCCTTGCTAAGGTGGTCAGCCATCAGATAGGTGGGCAGCAGAGTGATGCCGCCGTCAGCCAGCGCCGCCTGCAATAATACGGTCGCATCATTGGCGCTGAAGTGACTGGCGATATCAACCAGTACGGCTTCACCAGCACGCTGGAAGCGCCAGGTGTTGCGGCCGTAATTGGCATGGCTCATACAGCGATGAGAGGGTAGCTCTTGCGGATGTGCAGGTAAGCCAGATGTTCTGACATAAGCAGGCGATGCCACCAGGACAGAATCACATACTGCCAGTGGTCGTGCAATCAACAGCGGGTCTGGTTCACTGCTGATGCGTATCGCCAGGTCTACACGCGCTTCAACCAGATTGACGGTGCTGTCGCCCACATGCAAATCGATCTTCAACATAGTGTGCTGGGCCAGGAACTTGCTGATGGCACGTGCCAGATGGCCAAAGGCAAATGAGGTACTGCAAGTCAGGCGTAACTGGCCGCGCAATTCAGCGTTGTCGCTGCTGATTTCTTCTTCTATACTTTCCATCAGTGCCAGCATTTGCTGGCTGCGGCGCAGGCATTGTTCACCGGCATCGGTCAGCGTCACGCTGCGTGTGGTCCTTTGCAGCAGGCGTGCATTCAGCCAGCTTTCCATTTCACTCACATAACGCGTCACCATGGCACGCGACATGTCCAGCTTGTCGGCAGTGGCACTGAAACTGCCGCTGGCAGCAACCTCACAAAACACTCGCATAGCCGTCAGTCTGTCCATAATTTATTTTCTATTTGCTCTATATTTGAAATAGTTATGTGCATTTTATCGTATTTATCTGTTCGAAAATTGAAATTAAACTGCAGGCACTGAATCACTTTCTGATTCAAACCACAGTTCAAACTTAATTCAAATCAGGAGTTCACCATGTTACGCACCACTGTATTAGCCGCCACACTCGCTGTCACTTTTGCCTCTGCCGACGCAGCCACGCCCTTGCAAGTCAAAGTCTATAACGCCGATGGCAATAGCTTTAACGTCAATTCCACCCTGGTGTATGGCGAAAAAGAAGCCCTGGTGATAGATGCCGGTTTTACCCGTGCCGATGCTTTGCGGATTGCTGCCAATGTTCTCGACAGTGGCAAGCAGTTGAAAACCATACTGGTCAGCCAGGCCGACCCTGATTATTACTTTGGCGTTGAAGCACTGAAAGAAATTTTCCCGCAGGCCGATGTCGTCGCTACCCCAGCCGTGCTGGAAAAGCTGAGTGCCAAGCTGGCAGGCAAGGTCGCTTTCTGGGGCCCTAAAATGGGTGCAAATGCGCCCCGCACACCAGTTTTGCCGAAGGCTTTGAGTGGCAATAGCCTGACTGTTGATGGTGAAGTGGTTGAATTGCGTGGTAACCAGGGTGTGCTGGCACATCGCCCTTACTTCTGGATACCATCAATCAAGGCCATCGTCGGCAACATTGGCGTGTTCGGCAATATGCATGTATGGACAGCCGATACCCAAACCGTGGCCGAACGCAGTGCCTGGGTCGCGCAACTGGATGAAATGGCAGCCCTGCAACCGAAAATCGTCGTACCTGGCCATATGAAATCCGGTAGCGCTGTCGATATCAGTGCAATTACTTATACCAAGGGCTATCTGCTGTCGTTTGAAAAGAATGCAGCTGCTACCAAGACCAGCGCAGAACTCATCGACGCCATGAAAAAAGCCTACCCTGATGCGCCTCCAGGTACGTCACTGGACATCGGTGCCAAGGTCAACAAGGGTGAGATGAAGTGGTAAGACGGTTTTAATTGATGCATTGAGCAAAACCTTGAGCATGGCGGACAACAGGTCGCCATGCTATTTACACATGAAAGAGGTGGGCAATTGACTAACCTGGACATCATCAAAAGTACTTATGAAGGCAAAACTTCGGAAGAAAACGGCAAGAATCTCCAACAACATTTGGCCGCAGATGCTACTTGGACAGAGGCACAAGGCTTTCCTTATGCCGGTACCTATACAGGCTTTGCCGAGATAGCAAAAAACGTCTTCCAGCGACTCTCCACAGAATGGTCAGACTATAAATTTACAGTAGAAGATTATGTTGCCAGTAACGACAAGGTCGTGGCCTATGGTACCTATACTGGCACGCATCAGATCAGCCAGAAAGCTTTCAGCGCCAGGGTTGCCCACCTGTGGCAATTAAAGGATGGGAAGATCATTCGCTTTGAGCAGTTTGTTGACAGCATGCCGGTTGTTGCGGCCATGGCTTGACGTACTCTGCATTCCACGCTTTGCACTTGGCGCCTGTATGATCTCGTGGGCCAGCCTGGGTGTCAACCTCAACTGGGGTTGGCGCGTTTCTAGACAAAAGCCGCTTCAGGTATTTAGTGTGTGAATCTGGTTTGCTGTGCAATCAATGATTTAAGTCGCAGCGCCCGTCTGTGTCACCGCACTGCATTGTCAATGTCGTAACTGTTGTAACAATTATTCCTGCAGTCGTGTTGCTGACGACGTATAGAGTATTGTTGATGAAATGAGTCAGTATTCTGTTTCGACACAATATCTGGCCCTGTGGTTGCGGCAAAAGCTTGCTGCCACAGCCCGCCACCATTGGAATAGCTATGAAACCTGATTTCTTGCATGTATCTTCGTCCGGCAAAGCATTGCTCAATAAGCCTTTTATTAAACCTTTCATTGCACCACTGATTAGTGTTCTGGCTACATTGTTGGTTTCAGCTTGCGGTGGTGGCGGTTCTTCAAACACGGGCACCACGCCGGTCGTGACACCAGAAGTGGCCAACCCGCCTGGTGCCGGGCATTTTGAGGTGGCCACTTTTATTAAAACGGTCAATGTCACTGATGTGACGGCAACACTGCCCAAAGATGTGGCAGCCGTTGTCAAACCCCTGTATTCCGTCGATACCTATAAAATCACTTACACCACGACCGATGCTGGTGGACGTACCGTCACTGCATCCGGTCTTGCTGCTATTCCACGCAAGACAAGTAGTCTGGCCAGCCCGGTATTAAGCTATCAGCATGCCACCATCAAAACCGATGCCGAAGCACCCAGTAACCATGCTACGCCGGACGAACCTGCGGTGTTGTTTGCTTCCATAGGGTATTTGGTCAGTGCCGCCGATTATGTTGGCTATGGCACGACCAAAGGCTTGCCGCATCCGTATTTGCTGGCGACACCGACTGCTGTTTCTGTGATTGATTTCATGACGGCTACTGCACGCTGGCGCCAGATGAAGGCGATTGCGGACAATGGCCAGGTGTTTTTAACCGGCTATTCTGAAGGAGCTTATGCATCGATGGCAACCTTGCGTCTGTTGACTCAAAACAAGACTGCAAGTACCGTGCTGCCAGTCAGCACCTTTCTTGGTGCAGGCCCGTATGATGTCGTGCTGACATTGAATACCATGCTCAGTACCATCCGCAAGGATAATCCTGTTCTTGGCGCGCTTATCAGTCCGGGATTCTTGAAAAAACTCGGCGCCAATGACAGGGCGAACGTACGCAATCTGTTGTTGTCATCTGCCCTGGGCAGTCAGAGCGATATCAGCTTTGACCCGACATTCCTGGATAATTTCCTCAACGATGACGACGCCAGCATTGCCGTACAAAGCAATGTCTATGACTGGACGCCACAATCACCTATCTCCTTTTTCCATGGACGTGATGACACCACTGTCCCGTATGGCAATACCGATTCAGCGTTTCAAACTATGACAAAACGTGGTGCGGCGTCGTTGATAGATCGTATGGATTGCCCGGCCAAACCTTCCGAGCATATCGCCTGTGTGCCCTCATTCCTGATCAGCGATATCACCCGGCTGGGCGCTTTGGCGCGAGGATTGTAATTTCCAGGTTGTGGTTGCTAGTCGCCGCTGCACGCATCAAGTTATTGATTTGCGTGTAGCGAACATGGCGGCTCAATAACGCCTGTTCAGCGTCGCCCACGGCACTTCATGGTCATACTGACCGGCGACAACGACATCGCCGTTGATATCCGTCACGCCACGAAAGCCGACGCCAAACGCCTTGAAACCCATCTGTTCGTGCTGTTTGCTGTAATCGATGCGGTCGTGGTGGTGTCCATGGAATGAGCGTGTAACGCGCATACGTCGCGCCAGTTCATCAATGACTGCAAAACCATGCGGGTGCGAGCTGGGTGCTTCATGACTGACAAGAATGTCAGCGCGCTGGCTGGCCAGATAGTTGTAATCGGTAGGGAAGATGGAACTGTAATGTTTGCGTGGTAAGCCTTCACGCCAGCGGTTTTCCTTGCCTGCTTTGGTGTTGTATTCTCTTTGCGTCTGAAAATGTTTGGCGCCCGGCGGCATCCAGATATGCCCGCGAAACACCCCGCCCAGACCAGCAATTCTGTAACCCGCTATATCCACAACCCGCCCATGCAGATTGCGGCCAGCCAGGGCCGAACCGAACAGATGATCATAATCTTCGTCTGTATCGGTATCATGATTGCCATGGATGTACCAGATGTCGGTACTGCCCATAATGGCGGCCAGCTCCTGCTCCAGCGGCTGCCTGGCTTGCAGATCACCCAAAAAAATGATGGCAGCAGGGCGATTCGCCAGGACGACATCTATTACATGCTGAAAGTTGCCATGTGTGTCGCCGCAGAAATAGATTGCTTGCATAATGTACAGCTTGACAGTGAATTGATAGGTATTGTGCTGCTCAGCTTACCGCAATGTCGCTTCCTTCACAGACGCTCGCGATATTGAGCCCATGCGCAATATACCTTACATCAAATTTCAAATATCATGGCTGCAAGACAATTTGCATGAATTGTTGTGGAATTGACCCTTTATAAGGGAGAGCGGCCTTGCTGCTGACGACAGAGGGGGAGTTTGTCTGAAGTTGCAACGGTTTTCATATCTTTTATCTACAGAGGCAGGCATGTTTTCATGGCGATGGATCCTGGTGGCTTTAATTGTATTTGGTGCCATACACCAATGGCGTGGGCGGTCTGTAACCGTGCCCCCAGGCAGCATTGCGCCCAATGATCCTGTGCAGAACATGCTTGATCGCGGACCTGAGTATCAGCAAAATAATTACAAGCTCAAAGCACTGGCAGAATTTACGGTAGAAGCACGCGTGCTGTCCAAAGAAACCTATTCTTCCGATCGTGAGGCTGAATTGTCACCCGTAGATCTGGCCCTGGGCTGGGGCGCAATGTCAGATTCTGCCGTGCTCGATAAACTGTCGATAGGTCAGGGCAATCGTTTCTATCACTATCACTGGGACAATGAACCACCACGTCCCCCAGCCGAAATAGCCAGCCACAGCGCCAATATGCACCTGATACCGACGACCCCCGAACTGGAAAAAAAGATGAAGGCAGTACGGGTCGGCCAGGTCGTCACCATACGCGGTCAACTGGTTGAAGCGACTGCTGCCGATGGCTGGCACTGGCGTTCATCGCTGACACGTGACGATACCGGCGCTGGTGCCTGCGAGGTGATCAGGGTGGAGGCGATAGAGGTGAAATGATGTGCAGATACAGAAGAAATTTGTAAAATGGTGCTGTTATGTAGTGCTATATGGATGAAATATTAGTACTTTGTTCAAAAATATAGTACCAATCACCAAAAGTGGCGACACTTTGAATTATGGTTTTGCTTGCTGTGCCAATTGAAGGATTGGACGGCGTTGTTCGAGGCAAGTTCGAGGCAAGTTCGAGGCCAGCATGAACTGATGGCATGGATACATTGTTCCCTAGCCATCCAAATAATAATTCAAGGAATCTTTACCATGCATTCTGTTTTTAGTCCTGCCCCTGCTTTCTCAAGACCTTTCGCCAAGCTTGCATTCATGCTGGCATTGCTGAGCGCATCGCTGACCCTGTCAATAAACCAGGCGCAAGCTCAGGTCAATGCGCCTGCAAGTTCAGCAACAAGCTCGACTGTAGGCCCGACTGCAAGCACCTCCGCAAGCTCGTCAGCCAGTGCGGCGGAAGAGTTGCCCAGTGTAGAAGTCAAAGCCGTCCGGGACCCGGCCATTCTGCCTTATAAAGTTGCATATGAGCTGATATCCAAAGTACGTGGCGCAAGCAAGGACAAGGTACACATACTGATACGCATTACTTCTGCCAAAACTCATGCACCGCTACCCAATCTGAATATTTATCTCGACGGTAAGAACACACATCAACAACTCGACATATCGCCCACCGGTTATGTCACCGTACCGCTGGATGCTACGGCCTATGCGGACGGTGCAGAGTTTGTGACCAACCAGAAAAAAGGGTCGATGGAAGTCAATATCCTGCTCTTGCCCAAACTGCCGCAAGATATCTTCAAATATGCCGACATCAGCGAAAGCATAGAAGCGGCACAATCCGCCATCAAGGAATTGGTACCCTGGTACTTGCGCCTGTTCATGCCATCGGTTAATGGCGTGGGAATTTGTTATGCAGACCAAAACCAGATCGTGCTGGTCAAAGGTAGCGAAGAAGTCCATCTGCCAGCAAATAACGACGCTATCGACCCTTTGAAAAACAAGGTCCATTGCACCAGATTTTCTGCCAAGGACGTGGCCAGGGAAAAAGAAAACCTGATCATGCCAGCGAGTGGCTGGCAGGCGATTTTTATGTGAAATTCGTGAATAAGGCTGTGGGCCAGTGCCATAATACGGTTCGCGCGCCGTCTTTACGCTGTCACAAAATCCGCTCTGCCTGTATCTGATGATAAAAATCGTTGGATTAATAATGTGAATTCAAATTGAAAATGAATGGCATGAATCACTTTGAATATTTTGAAGAGTTTGTAAAACCGAAGATTCCGGGCGATTATTTGCTTACCTGGTCAGATTTTCCAAATGGTGACTTCGGTGATCTGAAAAGAGCCGAATTTGCATCCTCTTCATTGCTTGGCTCAATTGAATTCTGGTCAAAAGGCTGGCTGGGTGTAGATGTTGTTGACCTTCGTATAGATGACCAGGTACTGGTTATATTGTGCAGCCCGGAGGATGAAGATGGAATCAAGCATGCTTTTGATAGCTTATTAGAAATTCTGGCAGATGTGTAACATTATTGTTTTGAAAGGCGATATCACCGTATATCCCGCAGATATCATCGTCAATGCAGCGAACTCTTCATTATTGGGCGGTGGCGGTGTTGACGGAGCCATACATCGTAAAGGTGGAGCAGCAATACTGGATGAATGCCGAAAGATCAGAGCGCGACAAGGCGGTTGTTTTGCCGGCAATGCAGTCATAACGACAGCTGGATTATTACCTGCCAAATATGTCATCCACGCCGTCGGCCCCAGGTGGAATGACGGCACGAAAGGCGAGGCTGAATTACTTCAACAGACTTACCAGAGATGTTTGCATTTAGCTGTAGAGCACAATGCGCGTAGCATGTCTTTCCCCAATATTTCAACCGGCACTTACAAATTCCCAAAGGAGTTGGCTGCACAGATAGCAAGCGATACGATATTTGCTTTTTTTGAAGACAATCAAAGTGTAGAGACGATTAATATCGTTTGCTACGAACAGGATAATTACGATATTTATCAGACAATCATAAAGCGTAGAGAAATTTGACGTGTGGTGTACTAGTACTGTTTGGAGACATATTTTTTAACATCAGCAATTCCGAAGTCGCAATAAATGCTTGGAAAAATCTTGGATCACCACAATTCATGAATGATTTTTATTTTCTGCCATCTGAGTATGTAAAAGACGAGCATGGTGCGCTTGGTGAATGTATTTCTGGTGTTTTATATCTTATTAAAGAATCTGCGGCAAGTCCGGATGATCTGTTTTGTGCAGAGGCGTTATTTGATCGCGTATTTAACGGATTAGGTCAAGGCGGAGAGAGTGTTGATCAATGGGATATTGCGAAATGGAAATACCGACACACCACGGAAGCAGGGAATTTGGCAGGTAATTTTGATGATAATGACTTTTTAGTGTGGGTTGATGAAACTTCATTCTTCAAACCCAACTGGCGTGTGTACAAAGAGGCTGAGTTCAAGAAAATATTTGAAATGACCTGTCGGAATTTTGCGGCCGAATATCCGCATCACGCTGATGCGATCTCTAAGGCCTTATCTGAAAATGGCATGAATTTATAAACGCCTAATGGATGCAATGGTTAGTGATGAATGATTTCAAATGTTCTTCTTCAAAGTAAGATCAATAAAATTGTCCAAATCAGCTACATAAAAAATAAATCATCTTCACACCCAGCGCATACCCACTTCACAGTCCCTCGATAAGCTAGCGCAGTCTTTGTTACTTGCCGTTTGGCTGTTTTCATTATGTCGTCATTGTTGGCCCACGTTGCTGCCGGGGCGAGTCTGTATCTTTGCAATGAAGATAGCTCGCAGCGGCGATCATCTGTCGTTGTGATGTTGCCAGTATTGCTGGCCATATTGCCCGATTTTGATTATTTTGCGATCTGGTTTTTGGGTGTTCGGTTTGAGCAGCGTTACACGCATTCGCTGTTCTTTTGCCTGGCAATGAGTTGCCTGGCCTGGCTGATGGCAAGGCGATGGTGTAGATCACGCAATCTGATACTGAGTTTCTGGCTTTTGCTGTTGGCGAGTTGTTCGCATTTACTGCTTGATCTGCTGGTTGGACGGTCTTTGCCTTTGTTGTGGCCATTTTCTGTTGTTGAACTGTGTTTGCCTGTAGCTGTACTGCCAGGTGCTGCCCATACCGGGCTGATCAGCTATGTATTCTGGCGTAACCTGGCCGTAGAATGCTGTCTGCTCTTGCCTGTATGCGTAGCGCTCATTGCGAGCGTCCGGCGGCTATCACTACGCAGGTATGTGCCTGAAATTATATTGGTGTTGACGATGTGGCTTGGTTTGTTATTTTGCAGTAGCAGTTTGACGACAATGTGAGCGCTGGAGCTGCTGGTTGACCCAATGCGTCACACAAAACTGAATCCCGCTTTCGACAACGGCAATGTACGCACGCGCTTGCCCTTCGTGGCCGCCGCAATCGCATTGCATAGAGCGGGTGCTATCGAAGGTACGGCGGGTTCGCCGGCACCTGCGGGGGATTCTTCGCTATCGATGACGATGATTTCCATCGGCGGCAATTCATTCAGCCGTAATACCTGATAGTCAGAAAAATTCTGTTGCTCCACTGCGCCGTCTTTTACTGTGATTTCGCCTTTCATCACGGCAGACAAGCCCCACACCATGCTGCCTTCAATCTGCGCTCTGAAGCCGGATGGGTCAACTACCACGCCACAATCGGTGACGCACACGGTCTTGTGTATTTTCACGACATTTTTAGACGAGACGCTGATTTCAAATGCATGTGCGGTATAGGCATGGGTGTGGGTGTAGACGCAACAGGCAATGCCGCGATAACGGCCACGTGCTGCGGGTTTGCGCCAGCCTATGGCATCGGCACATCGTAGCAGCACCGCTTCCATGCGCTTGCGGTGGGTCGCCTGCACGGTGTCGTTACCATACTGGCGCAGCAGCATCAGCCGGTATTCCAATGGGTCGGTCTTGTTGTGTACAGCCAGTTCGTCGATGAAGGATTCCACCGCAAACACATTCTGGCTGTATGAAATGGAACGCCATGAACCAACCGGGATGGGTGACTCTACCGGGTAAAAGCCACTTTGGTAATCTGCCGCAGGATAAATCAGATCGTTCGATGGCCCGCCGTAAATATGCTGGGCCGAGGCGATGGTTTTGGCCGGGAAGGTGCTGACAGCAAGCTGATGATGCCATGCCTGTATGCCCGATTTGTCGGCCCTGGCTGACAGGCGATGGAAGGTGGCGGGGCGGTAAAAGCTGTTGCGCATATCGTCTGGCCGCGAAAAAATCAGTTTGACGGGTTTGCCAAGGGCCTTGGACAACTGCATGGCTTCTGCTGCATTATCGACTTTTTCCTTGCGGCCAAAGGCACCACCCATAGGCAACAGATGGGCAAAAATGGCGGACTTGTCTACCTCGAATGCCTTGGCCAGCGTGCTGGCAAAAAAACCGGGAGCCTGAAAACCACCCCAGATGTCATATTTACCGTCTTGATAACTGGCAACGCAATTCGGTACTTCCATTGGTGCCTGGTTCAGGAAGGGCAATTCATACTCGGCACTGAAACTGGTATCGGGGGCCGCAATGTAGCTTTTGCTTTTACCCAGCTTGTCGTAACTGAGGGCTGGCGTGTCGTTTTTGATGGCATTGCGCATGGAAACCGACAGGGTGGCGCTGTCCGGGTTGGCAAGAGCTGGCCCCTGATCCCATTTCACTTTTAATAGCGACTGGCCTTGCAGGGCCAGCCAGGTATTGCTGGCGACAATCGCGACACCATTACGGTTATCACAGCCATTCATTTGTTTAACTTCCAGAACCGCAATGATGCCCGGCCCCAGCGCTTTTACAGCGCTATCGTCAAAGCTGCGTACCTTGCCAAAAAATGTAGGGGATCGCACGATGGTGGCCACCAGCATGCCGGGCAGGCTGAAATCCATGCCGAACTGTTCCTGTCCATTGCCTTTCTCTTCGGCGTGGTAGCGTTTGACAGGTTTGCCTATCAGTTTGTATTCGCTACGCGGCTTTAGCACAGGGTTGGCTGGTACAGGTAGTTTGCTGGCAGCTTCGATCAGGGCGGCATAGGGCAATACCGCATTGGTATCAAGATTGATGACCATACTGTTGCTGGTTTTTACCCGTTCGACGGGGATATTCCATGTGCTGGCAGCGGCGCTGGCCAACATGGCACGGGCAGCGGCACCCGCCTTGCGCAAGCTGCCCCAGCCACCCTTGACACTGGCGCTGGCCCAGGTGTTGTACTGGCCCCCGCTGGCGGCGTCATAGGGCAGGGCTTCGATTGTTATCTTGTTAAAATCGGCATCCAGTTCTTCTGCCAGCAGTACCGGCATGGCAGTCCGCACACCCTGACCCATTTCCTGTTTTTGCACGAACAGGGTAATCTGGCCATTGGCTGCAATGCGTATCAGTGGTGAAGGGTGAAAGGCTGTACCTGTGGCTGCATCTAAGACGGCCCCTAAGCCTGTATTTGAGCCTGACTCTGTCTGTGCCAGCGCAGCGGGCAGCGCTTCTGACAGCAGCCATGCACCGGCGCTGAAAGAGGAAAGTCGGAGAAAACTTCTGCGATCCATGAAATGTTTGCCTGACAATGGCGTCTGGGATTGAGTTAAGGAATTATGCAGGGTTTGCTACCAAAACCTGCTCAAGAAGATGATTTTTAGGGCTGCGGTATCGTCCGCTCTTTTAGGCTGACTTACTATTGCCAGTCTTATTTATCCCGTTTTTTAGGCGACTGTCTCATGGGCTTGATCCGTATTTTCCTGCTGTCACTGTTGTGCACTCTTGCTATCAGCCAGTCGATGGCCGCTACCGAAAATGCGCCACGCAGCGTGCAATTGCTGTCTGAAGGATGGCGCTTCAGCAAGGGCGATGTCAGCGGCGCCGAACAAACAGGTTTTGATGACAGCAAATGGCGTCGCGTTAGCGTACCGCATGATTACAGTATAGAAGGACCGGTAGCTCAGGATAATCCGTCCGGCCCTGCTGGTGGATTCTTTCCTGGTGGAGTGGGCTGGTACCGCCAGACCCTGCATATCGATGCATTGCAACCGGGCAGGCGCAGTTTCATTGTATTCGATGGAGTAATGGCGAATAGCGATGTCTGGATCAATGGCCAGCATCTGGGCCGCCGCCCGAATGGTTATGTCAGTTTTGTACATGATCTGACTGCCTATCTTAAACCCGGCGACAACATCATCGCCGTGCGCTGTGACAATCCGAATGAACCTTCATTGCGCTGGTACCTGGGTGCCGGCATTTACCGTCAGGTGCGTCTGGTCAGCACGGGCGATACCCATATCGAACCCTGGGGTACTTTTGTCAGCACACCCAAACTGACAGATGACAAGGCGACCGTGCATGTACGCAGCAGCATCATCAGCCCGGATGGTGGCAAGCTGGTATTGCAAGTGCGCCTGCTTGATCCCAGCGGTGTGGTGTTGAAGACAGCCAGCACAAAAGCTGTACAGGCCAAACCAGGACAGACGCTACAGCTTGAAACTGATATCGCCGTGAACAAACCGCAGCGCTGGGATATTGACAGCCCCGTGTTGTACACAGCCGCCGTCAGCTTGCTGCGCGATGGCAAAGCCGTGGACAATGAAGACGTTGCATTCGGTATCCGCAGCTTTGAATTTAATGCACCCAAAGGCTTTTTCCTGAATGGCCGTGCCTTGAAGATATATGGCGTCGGCCTGCATTCGGATGGTGGTGCCGTGGGCGCGGCCGTGCCGCTGGCTGTTTGGAAGCGTCGCCTGACGGAATTGCGCAAGCTGGGTGTGAATGCCATCCGCACCGCGCATAATGCGGTTGCTCCAGAGTTTCTTGATCTGTGCGACCGCATGGGCTTTCTGGTCATGGATGAATTTTTTGATCAGTGGACCCTGGCCAAGGTACCGTATGACTACAGTCTGCATTTCAAGGATTGGGCAGAACGCGATACCGCTGACCTGGTGAAGCGCGATCGCAATCATGCCAGCATTGTCATCTATTCCATCGGCAATGAAATTCGCGATACCACGCAGCCGCAAGTGGCATTTGAATGGGCAAAACGTCTGATCAAAGTACATCATGACGTTGACCCTACACGCCCTGTCACACAGGCCCTGTTCCGTCCCAACGTGACCAAAGATTATGACAATGGTTATGCCGATTTGCTGGACGTTGTCGGTCAGAATTATCGTGAAAAAGAAATTCTGGCAGCCTATGTACAAAAGCCCACACGCAAAATCCTGGGTACAGAAAATACCCATGAAGTGAATCAATGGGTGGCTGTGCGCGATCATCCCGAATACGCCGGGCAGTTCTTGTGGACAGGTGTTGATTATCTGGGTGAAGCCGGTCGCTGGCCAACCATAGGCACGGGTTCTGGCCTTTTGCTTAGCACTGGCTTGCAAAGGCCACGTGCGTTTGAACGCCTGTCGTGGTGGTCAAGCCTGCCCATGGTGAAAATTGCCCGGCGCGTTGCCACGGTTGGGCAGAATGTGGTCGAGCCTGTATTTGGCCCCGGTGCTGCACCGGCAGATCAGCCAGCCCAGGCGGCAGCAACTGCTAGACCACGTTTCTCACAACCACTGGTGGCAGACTGGTCACCTGCCAATCGTGAACCACATACCGAGACACTGGAGATTTATACCAATGCCGATGAAATTGAACTTAGCCTGAACGGACAAACTGTCGCAAATGAAAAGCGCCATGCGGATGCGACGCCCATCGTCGTCAAGTTACCATTTGCGGCTGGTAGCCTGAAAGCCATCGCCAAACGTGACGGCAAGGTCATTGCCACGGATGAATTACAAACTGCTGGCAAGGCGGCGCGCCTGCAATTATCCGCCGATACTACACTGAGCCAGCATCTTGATGATGTCGCCCATGTGACAGTCACCCTGGTTGACGACAAGGGCGTACGCATTCCAGACAACGATACCGTAGTCGAGTTTTTGGCAGAGGGCGAAGGCAAAGTCATCGCCGTCGACAACGGCAATATGCAAGACCACGATCCTTACCAGACCAGCCGCCGCAAACTGTATGACGGCAATGCAATTGCCATCCTGCGCGCCAATGCCAGCAACGGCAAGATCACGGTACGTGTTCGTGTGCCAGCCATGCCCGATGTGCCAGAGAGTGTGGTGAGCATTCCAGTCAAACCGGCGGCAGCTCTGGTGCCACTGCGCAGTTTTTAAGCTTGCAGCTTCTTGTTTAATAAAATAGAGACATCGTATATGACAAGCACACCAACTCTGAACAAACTAATCAAACTGCTCAAACTACCATCGCTCACAGTCCTCATGCTGGCTGCTGTCAGTCATGCAGCAGATACGCCACCAGCCATGCCGGGCAAGGACCTGGCCCAGCATGATTTTTTATATGCTGGCGAAGCCAGGACCCGTGATGTGTATATTATCCGTGGTGGCAAGGTGGACTGGGATTTTCATGATACGTCAGTAGATGGTGAAATCAGTGATGCACTGATGGCATCCAGCGGCAATATCGTCATGACACATCAGCATGGCGTGAAGGTCGTTGACCAGAACCGCAAGACATTGTGGGCATATACGGCAGAAGAAAAACACGAGATACACACGGCGCAGTTCATCGGCAATGACAGAGTCATCTTCATCCAGAGTGGCACGCGTCCACGCATCATGGTCGCCAATATCAAGACCAACAAGATAGAGCGCGAAATTGCCATCCCCGCCGGTAACCTCAACAACACCCATGGTCAGTTGCGCCATGCACGTCTGACTAGCAACGGTACCTATCTGGTGGCACAGATGGACATGAAACGTGCGGTGGAATTTGACAGCAATGGCAAAGAAGTCTGGATCCTGCCTTTCCCCGGCATCTGGTCAGCCAAACGCCTGGACAATGGCAATACGCTCATCACCGGCAAGACCGGCGTATTTGAATACAACAGCAAGGCCGAAGTAGTCTGGAGCCTGACACCAGAAGACCTGGCCGCCTACCAGTACACCAGCTTCCAGATCGCCCAGCGTCTGCCCAATGGCAATACCCTGTTGAACCACTGGGTCAACCAATGGAGCGCAGCCGGTGCGAATATTGATGCCGCCACAGCACCCGCACAATTGCTGGAAGTGACACCAGATAAGAAAGTGGTGTGGGCACTGCACCAGTGGAAAGACCCTAACCTTGGCCCATCAACTACGGTGCAGCTTCTGGATAGGGCGGAAAAAGCGGAGCAGGTTTATTTTGGGGATATCCGTTAAGTCAATGTGCAATTTTTGAATCCCGGACAAGTCGCATGATTTTCTGAATACCTCACGAACTGAAGAGTCGTCCGGTATTTGCTCTGCCTTATTTCTTTTTTTCATCCTTCAGCGTCTTCATCTGTTCCGCACTGACAGCCTTGGCTGGTGCTGCTACCTGTTCAGTCTTTGGTGCTCGCATGATTTTCGCTGTCTTCGCCAGCGCGCTCGCGCAATCCGTATTCGGGTTGTTACCCATATTGATCATGGGCAGCAAGGCTGCAAGAGGTGACGCGGCGGCAAGTGCCACTGCCGCACCGGCTTTTAGCGCCAATGGTCCTTTATACAGGCCTATGTCAGGATGTTTGAATGTACCTTTGGCATACAGCGGAGTCCGTAAGGAAATGATGCGTAAACCTTTGGTTTTGGGATTGACATCCAGGTTCAACTGTTCCTGTGCGAGGTTGATGTTGCCGCTAATGTCGATCACTGCATCATCGGTATCAATCACAAAATGCTTCACTTCTGCCAGGCCGTTTTTCACACTGAAATCACTGGCGAGGCAATTCAGATGAACCTGTTTGTCGCCAAAGACTTTAACGAATACTGCGTTCGCGAGATTCAGGCCAGCGATTTCCAGCATGAACTGGCTGACGGTGCCTTCGGTGACGACAGCGCCGATCTGACCGTTTGAGGTAGCCAGCATCGAAGAAATGGAATTGCCGTGGCCGGTCAAGGCGGCATCACTATTGACTTCACCAAAGCTTGTCTTCATGGATTCCAGTGCAGGGAATAGTTCGCGTACCTTTAAATGGCGCGCGGTCAATTTTATCTGGGCAGTAATTTTTTCCTTGCGGCCATCGAGTGAAATATTGGACGTTACATCGCCGCCTGCCATGCCGAAATTCAAAGGCGTCAGACTCAGCACCTTGTCTTTCATGTGGATGTCCGCAACCACGTCCTGTAAGGGTATTTCATGCGTGCGCACCAGTTTCTTGCCTTTGAATTTGACATCTGCATCAAGCGCATCCCAATTTGCCGTATTGAATTGTGCCACTGGCAGCACTTTTTGATCTGGCTGTAGCGACACCTTGTTTTGGGCCGCTTTGGATGCCTTGCTTTCTGCACCTATCGTCGGCCCCAGGTCTTCCAGTCGCAATTGCTGCGATGTGATTATGCCGCTTAACAAAGGGCGGGGTTGCTGCTGCTGGTACTGCAAGCTACCGGCCACATCGCTGCCACCCACGGTGCCGCTAAAGTCCTGATACCGCCAGTTCCATAAAGCATTGACTTTCTTGCCCATCAAACGGCCCTTGATGGCGTAGGCAGGCGTTTCAGGCAACAATACACCCGTCAGCGGATACAGGTCTGCCATGCTGGCACCTCCCAGCGTCAGTTGAAGATCGATGCCTGCGAGCGATTTTGGGTCTGTCAATGTGCCAGCAATGGCCATTTTGTTCTTGCCAATATTGGCATGCGCTTCGACCGGATAGATCGTATGCTCATCTTTCAGCGACAGCAGCGCGCCAGCCTGGCCGCTACCGGTGATGGGCGCATTGCGGTAGCTGCCAGCGAGGTCAATTTTCAGGGCAAACTTTTGGACCTGCGCTTCCTTGGTGAGGACACCAGCGCCGACTTTGGCAGCAGCATCTTTGTCCGCAAGGGATGTTAGCTTTGCCTGTAGGTCCAGCTTGATGCCTTCGTCCAGATAACGAAAATTGCCTTCGCTTAAGGCCATGCGCTGGATTTTTATATTCCAGTCAGAAGAACCACTGTTTTTCAGTGTCCATGAATTGCTGCCATCTGCCCTTCGCTGCAACGCCACCAATGCAGAATCAAGGGACAGATCCGTCACCACGATGTTTTTATACAGCAAAGGAAGTGGTTGCAGGGCGATCACGATACGTTGAGCGCCGACCATCTTTGGGCCGACGGCACTCCATTCAGGATTGCTTATTTGCACATCTTCGGCTTTGATTTCCAGTCTTGGCAGCCAGCCGGGCTGCATGTCAGAGCCTTGCGCGAACCCTACTTTCAGGTTGCCGCGAATGGAAAATTCGCGCCCGGTACTTTCTGAAACTTTTCGATTTACATAGGGACGGGCCAGGTTCCAGTCGAAGGTCGCGATGAAAATAAACAGAGCCACAATTGCCACCAATAAACTGGCAAAAGTCCAAAATATGATTTTTACTGGCCTGGAAGTTGCCATGAGTATCCTGATGTGAAGAAAAGCCAGGCCTGTTTTTGGGGTTTAGTCCATTTCATGCCAGAAGTTTTTCAAGGATACCTTGGCAAGAGAAAAACTTCTGTGCGTTTTCAAACAGAAGCTTTGCTAAAAAAATCAGAATGAAAAGAAAAATTTCAAATTAAGCAATATTTTCCGGAGTTACCTGATACTCCGGCATGGCCTATTGCAAGAAAGTGACGCTTTTATCTCAGCGCCAACTCTTTTGCCACAGATGGAGTTCTGTGCAGAAACTCGCCGTTGTCAACATGATACCTCCGGGATTCCGCATGCAGGCGCGTTATCCCTTGTTCGAGTCGCGTCGCCAGCGCTGCTTCCACTGCATAAGCCTGGCCACCCGCACCCTTCAATTGTGCTGATGTGGCGTAGATGCCGGGTAGAACCAGTTCCGCAGACAGCGCCTGCAATACAGGTCGCAAGGCATAATCGATTGCCAGCATGTGCGATTGGCTGCCACCTACTGCCAGTGGTAACACCAGCTTATTCTTCAGTCCATCCTGAGGCAGGATATCCAGAAATACCTTCAATATGCCGGTGTAAGACGCCTGATAGACGGGCGTGGCGATCACCACCGCCTCTGCCTCTTCCACTTGGGCAAGTGCGGCAACGATATCTGCGTCATGAAAGTCGGCGTGCAGCAGTGCCTGCGAAGGCAAGTCGCATACTTCCAGCCAGGACAGGTGGTGCCCCAGACCCGCCAGACGTTCGCCCACGTCTGCCAGCAAGGCCCTGCTGCTTGACGTGCGGGACGGGCTAGCACCCAGTAATAAGATATTCAAAATGAACTCCTTTCTTAAGCGATATTAAGCAATATCGAGCAATATCAAATAGTGATCAGATCACCCGGAAGCCGTGTGTGCCATCGCGCCCCAGTTGATCCACCAGCCCGAACTCCCAATCGAGATAGGCCTGCATCGCTTCGGCGCGATTGTCGGTACCTTCGTAAGGGCGGCGATAGCGGTCTATCAATGGCGATGCCAGTCGCGTTGCGCCGGATTCCACCGGCAAGCCTGCTGCTACCCATGCGCCGGTGCCACCGTCCAGAACATGTACCGGTAGTTCGGTCAGGGTGCGCAGGTCGGCTGCGGCATAGCGCGCCAGCAGGCTACTGCCACAGGTAAGCACATAGCGTCGGACGCTTTTAGGCAGCGTCGTCAGTATGGCGGCAAGTTCCGAGCGCAGCGCAAACCAGGCGCCAGGAATGTGACGCTTCTGATAGTTGACGCCGGAGGTAAAGTCCAGCACCGCGATTTCTTCCGGTGTTTCTGCCAGCCATGTTGACAAGGTGGCGGCATCAACCTCGCTCACCTGTGGTTGCGGCGCCAGTTCGGCCTTCCATGGTTCAGTAACATTGAAGTCTGCCGCTTGCAGGCCATCCACCACATATACCTCGTGGTTCATCTGCCGCAGCCAGTGTGCCGTCAGGTTGGCTCGAACGCCGTCGCTGTCTGCCAGCACGATGCGGGCGCCACGCACCGGTGCAAATTGCTCGGTCTCCTGGACCAGTTGGCCGCCGGGGGCAGAGCGGAAATGCGGCAACCGCCCATGGTCAAATTCTGCCGGGCTACGAACGTCGAAGAAATAAGTAGTGCGTGTTGCATCGGCATGCAGCGCACCCAGCCCCGCATGTTCCAGTCGTAGCACGCCGGCGCGGTCGGCCAGTGCTCTTGCATCCTGCGCTGCCTGTGTGCGGTTGGTTTCTGATGCTGGTGGATAAGTGCGTGACTGACCATGCTCCAGTTTTTGCTGCGCCAGCGTCCAGCCTATGGTGCCGTTGCGTAACGCTGCAATCGGGTTCGGCACACCGGCGTTGATCAGGGACTGTGTGCCGATGATGCTGCGGGTACGACCGGCGCAGTTAACGATGATGCGTGTGCTGGCATCGGGTGCCAGTTCACGTGCCCGCAACGCCAGCTCGGCACCAGGCACACTGACGCTGCCAGGGATGCTCATGGTCTGGTATTCGTCATAGCGGCGTGCGTCGAGAATGACAATGTTGTCGCCGTTATCGATCAGTGCCTGTACTTCCGGGGCCGACAGGGATGGCGTATGCAGCACTGATTCCACCAGTTCACCGAATGCCTTGCTGGGCACATTCACGTCGCGGAACAACTCGCCGCCGGCCGTATGCCAGCCTTCGACGCCACCTTCCAGCAGTGAGACATTGGAATAGCCAAGCCGACGCAGGCGGCTGGCGGCGGAAATCGCCAGACCCTCACCGCTGTCCAGTACCACAATGGATACGTCGTGGCGTGGCAGCTTGCTGTAGGCGTCCAGTTCAATACGGCCATAAGGCAGGTTGGCGGCGAACAGCGGGTGAGCCTGAGCGTGTGGATCTTCTTCGCGTACGTCCAGCAGGGCGATCTCGTCGCCAGCCAGCAGCGCTTCGCGAACCTGATGGTAGCTGCGGTACGGAAAATCAAAAAGACCGGATTGAAGCAGGTTTTTAGTCATGGTATTGGATTCTTTATTGAGTCATGTGGCATTGGCATAGCCGGAACGGAAAGGCTTGATCTTGCCATCGGTGGTAAATACGCTGCGGTCTACCGCACCGATGTCGGCACCGTAGACGTGAATACCGATCGAGACGCGGTCGTCATAGGCGTTGAAAACCTGGTGGATGTCGCCCAGCGATGGTGAAACTGCTGTCACCACACCGGTTTCCAGACGTTGCGGCGTGCCGGTTTTCTCCAGCACACCGCTGGCGTTGCGGCGGTAGTCCTGCGATATCTCGGCACCACGCAGCAGGCCGATCAGGCCCCATACAGTGTGGTCGTGGATGGGTGTCGATTGCCCGGGACCCCAGACAAAGCTGACTACTGAAAAGCGTGCGGCTGGATCGCGGTATAACAAATACTGCCGGTAATACTGCGGGTCTGGCAGCGATGCAGATTGCGGTAGCCAGTCGTCGTGTGTCACCAGATCGCCCAGCAATATGGATCCCTGCACGACAATATGTGGCTCGTCCTGGCCGATCAGGTTTTCAAGTCCTTCGACGAAGCCCAGCAATCGTGGTGGCAGGTCGCTTTTTTGTATATCGCTCATCTTGCTCTCCGGGGTCATGCAATCAGACAATCAAATCATCAGACAATCAGGCCACCTGGCGACGGGCAGCGGTGTAGCGGTTTTCCGGCACTTCCAGACCCAGATTACCACGCAGCGTACTATGTTCATATTCCTTCCGGAACAAGCCGCGCTGCTGCAGTACGGGCACCACTTCGGCGATGAAGGCATCCAGCTGGAATGGTAGTGATTCGAACAGGATGAAGCCATCAGCAGCAGCACCATCGAACCAGCGCTGGATTGCGTCCGCTACCTGTACGCCAGTGCCGACGAATTCCCGGCGTGGACTGGCGTAGCGCAGTGCGGTCTGGCGCAGCGTCAGGTTTTCTTCGCGTGCGGTGCGGATAATGCGCTCCGATGCGCTACGGTTGCTTTCACTGCCGAAATGGGCGATGTCGGGAA
The DNA here is from genome assembly GCF_049340205.1 of Undibacterium sp. Ji49W. Taxonomy (NCBI): domain Bacteria; kingdom Pseudomonadati; phylum Pseudomonadota; class Betaproteobacteria; order Burkholderiales; family Oxalobacteraceae; genus Undibacterium; species Undibacterium sp. Ji49W. Next base: position 478,346 of record NZ_JBMPOW010000001.1, read on the forward strand.
ACGGACCATCCAGTGGGTACTGACCCAGGTCATGTTCGTTGAAGGAACGCGCAAGTGCTACCAGTGCATCTTCAATGCGTATCAGCGCCACGGCTTCCGAGTACAGGCGTTCTGCATCCTCTGCGGTACGACCAACGATGGCGCGCAGCGCCGGCAACACAGCGAGACGTTGGGCAGGACGACCAAAGGTGGCTGCCCGCTTCTTGATGTCGGCGTAATATGTCTGCGAAGATTCGAAGGTCGAACCTTCGGTGAAAAATGCTTCGGCATGGCGCGCCGAGAAATTGCGACCGTCTTCCGATGCACCGGCCTGGAAAATCACCGGCTGGCCCTGTGGCGAGCGGCTGATGTTCAATGGTCCGCGCACCGAGAAAAATTCGCCCTGGTGGTGCAGCGTATGCAACTTGGAAGGGTCCAGAAATTCACCGCTGACCTTATTACGCACCAGCGCATCGTCTTCCCACGAATCCCACAGACCCTGTACTGTCTGCAAGTGTTCGGCCGCAATGCGGTAACGCACCTCATGTGGTGGATGTGAAGGTTTGCCATAGTTTTCTGCACTGCCTGATAGCCATGAAGTAACCACGTTCCAGCCCGCACGGCCACGGCTGATGTGATCCAGCGATGCGAATTGGCGCGCTACAGTATAAGGCTCGCTGTAGCTGACCGTCAGCGTGCCGACCAGGCCGATATGCGTGGTCGCGGTAGCCAGCGCCGACAGAATGGTCAGTGGTTCGAAGCGGTTAAGGTAATGCGGGCTGGATTTTTCGGTGATGTGGACGCTGTCAGCCACAAACAGGAAATCGAATTTTCCTTGTTCGGCCAGTTTTGCCTGGCGCAGGTAGAAATCGATGTTGGTGCTTGCTGTTGGGTCGGCGTCGGCATGACGCCAGTCGCCCCAACCGGGGCCTACGCCGTGCAGGATAAAGCCAAGTTTTAATTGTCGTTTGCTCATGATGGTGTTCCTTGTTGTTCCTTGTATGGGTTCAGACGGGGCGATACAGCGTGGCGTCGACCAGCAGGCTGGCATCGACCCGGCGCGGGAATAGTTTGGCTTCAAAAAACGTGTCTGCCACCAGTTGCAACTGACGCACGATTTCGCCGTCAACTGCGCGCAACTGGGGGCGGTCGCGACTGACCGCCAGCCTGGCCACATCGGCTGGCAGACCAGTCAGTCGCTGAAAAACATCACCGTATTCTTCAGGATGGGCGTTGGCCCAGGTGTTAGACAGCGCCAGGCGGCGCAGTACGTCCGCCAGCGCCGCACGCTTGCCTGCATTGGCCAGTGCGGCATCGGATGCGGCGATGACGCCGATGCCGGAATTGATGCCAACGCCGTTGCGCAGCACGCGCGCACCGTTGATTTCGGCGCTGGCCTGGTAGGTACCGAAGGTAGCCCAGGCTTCGATTTTTCCACTGGAAAAAGCAACAGCCGCATCGCTGGGCAGTAGAAATCCAGTATTGACATCTTCCGTTTTCAAGCCTGCTTCACGCAGCGCACCGAACAGCAGGTAATGCGCCACGCTGCCACGCGCTGACGAGACGATGACATTGCGGCCTTTGAGATCGGCCACCGTTTTGATCGGTGAACCGGACGGGACCAGTATCGCCACACCCGTCGGTGAAGACACACTGGCAGCCACTACCTTCACCCGTGCGCCGCCTGCTGCTGCAGCCAGTGCCGGGGTATCGGCTGCCATTGCGGTATCGACGTCGCCCGACACTACCGCCTCGAATAGCGGTGCAGCGCCCTGAAAGCTGGCCCACTCGATCTGGTACGGTATGCCTTCCAGCACGCCTGCCGCTTCTGCCTTGGTGCGTAGCAGCTTGACCTGGTCACCCAACACCAGTTTGACTTTGGACAGGTCTGGTGCCGCAACCGGGCCGCTTGCCGGTGGTATCGCCGCCTTGCCGCAGGCACCAAGCAATGCGGCTGCCGGCAACATCGTTAGCAAGCGCCGGATTCGATTGGGATCAGAAGTCATATGTCACCTTGGCGTAGTAGTAGGCACCAGTTGGCGCGAACGGTGCCGGGCCGTAGACGAAACTGTTGCCGCCAGAATTGGCATCACCAGGACCATTCTTGTCCGGCTTGACGTTGAACAGGTTGGCTGCTCCCACCACCAGTTTGGCGCGCTTGGTAATGCCATAGCTGACATCCAGGTCGGTCAGCCACTTGGCACCGAAATGGTAGTCCTGTGCACGGTTGGCGGTTGTCTGCCACAGGTAGGCATCGTAGCGCGTGGTTTGCAGATTGGTTTCCAGTGCGCCGACAGACCAGCGTGCTGACAGTATCAGCTTGGTGCGTGGCGTCGCGCTCAGGTCGCCGATGCCGCCACCGGCGGCGTAGCCGAACCATACCGAGCTGCCGCCAGGGTTGGCACCCAGACCGGTGATTTCGGATGGTGTGGCATTGATACGGGTGACCGTCGTGCGGTTCCAGTTTGCCGCTGCACCCCAGCGTACCACACCATATTTGCCGTAATCGCTGGTGATGTCAGCCACCAGGTCGGCACCTTCCGTGCGTGTGTCGACCGCATTGGCGAAGTACTGTATCCATTCGGTTCCGGTCAGCCCGGCCGCGATCAGCGTCGGTGCGAAGGCCGGACCGAACATGTAGCCGGTGCGGACGATGCGGTCCTTGACTTTGACCTGGTAGCCGTCCAGCGTCACATTGATATTGTCAGCCGGCTTGAGCACCACGCCGATACCGAAGTTGACCGACTTCTCAGGTACCAGATCGCGCGCGCCAAACGTGTGTGCCAGTGCAGAATCATTGCGTAAAAGCTTGGACAGACTGGGGCCGACGACACCAGTGACGGGATTGATATTGGTGCGGTTATCGGTCTGCGAATAGCCGCTCTGCGTCAGTGATGGCGCACGGAATCCGGTGCCGACAGTGCCGCGTATCGCCAGCACTGGTGTGAAGTCGTAGCGGCTGTTGATCTTGCCGCTGGCGGTGTTTCCTGCGCTGTCATTATAGTGTTCGGCACGTACTGCGCCATCGACGAACAGGTTCTCAAGCGGATAGAAACCGAGATCGTTATACACCGCCAGCACCGTACGACGGATGCTGGTGGCATCAGCTGGCGACAGTGCCACACCGGCTTGCGCGCCTACTGCTGCCGGTTTGCCGACGTTGGGATTACCTTCCTGGTCGCCAGTCTTGAAGATGTAGCCACCATTGATATAGCCCAGCGGATCACCGGCATAGGTACTGAAGCGTTCGATACGCTGCTCCAGCCCCCATGACCATTGCAGCGGTTTCTTCAGGCCGATATCCACCGTCCGGGTGAAATCTTCATTGGTGGTCCACTGCTCGAACTGGTAGGTTGCGAGGTTGTCGAAACTGGTCGGTGAGCTTGGTCCCAGCGAAGGATTCGACGTCAGGTTACTGTATTGACGGGCACGGTTCCTGCCATAGCCCGAGCTGATATCCCAGGCCCAGCCAGCACTGCGGCCACGTGCACCGGCATTCAACTGGAAGTCGTAGGCGCTCATATTATTCAGGGCGAAATACCCGTCCGGGAACAACTGTCCTATGGTTGCGAGTCCGTTCGGACGACGGAAGTTATTGCCCGCCACCGTGTTGCGTGTGCCTGCGGTACCGAAGGCATACAGCGTGATGTCCTTGTCATACGGTTTTTCGGCATTGAAGGCGACGTCGTAGGCTTCGATACCAGGATCACCATTGTGCGCGCCATCACGGTCCCAGGTGGCATTTTTCGGATTCGAGGCCGGTGAATACGCTACCAGGTTAGTGGATGGGAAGTTGTACCAGGCCTGGCCGCGTTTACGCAGTACCGCACCAAGGTGTATGAAGCCATCGTCGCCCAATGCGAAGCCAATGTCGGCTTCCAGCTTCTTGCTGGTCAGGTCGCCCTGGCCATCTTTCAGCTTGCCGTAGCTGGCCGAGATCGAACCACCATGATTGCTGTTCTTGAGAATGACGTTGACCACGCCGGCCACCGCATCCGAACCATATTGTGCAGCAGCGCTGTCCTTCAGCACTTCGATGTGGTCGATGGCGCTGAGCGGAATGGTGTCCAGGTCGATGGCATTGACACCGCTGGTGTCACCACCGCCGTTGGTCAATAAGGCTGCATTGTGGCGGCGCTTGCCATTGACCAGCACCAGCGTGTAGGCCGGGCCCAGCCCACGGTTGCTGACCGGGCGTACCACTGAATTGACACCGGCCTGGTTGGTACCGAAATTAAACGATGGCAGCAGGCGCGCCAGTGCCTCGCCCAACTCTGCACGTCCGGTGTGTATCAGTTGTTCACCGCTGATCACATCGATGGGGGCAGGGCTGTCCGCTACGGTGCGGGCTTCGCCGCGCACGCCGGTGGTCACTACCACATCCTGCACCTGGCCGATACCGGTCTGTGCCATCGCCGCGCTACCACCCAGAAGACCCGCCGCCAGCAGCGTCCGGGGCAAGGTGGTCAGTCGCGGTGCGCTTCTCTTATTATTCTCTGATTGCTGCATGTCGTCATTCCTTCTGATTTCAAGTATGGTTAAAAATAAGTTAAAGATAAGAAGCGAAACTGCGCTCCCACAGTGGGCGCACGTCAAGGCGGCGTGACAGCAGGCCGGCATCTGCAAATACATCCGCCACCTGCTGTTGCGAGCGAATTGCCGCATCGTCCACTGCCACCAGCTTGTAGGGTTGGCTGCGCTGGCTTACCTGATTCAGGAACAGTTGTGAGGGCACGCCGGCGATCTGGCCGCTCTTGGTGGCCCAGGGTTTTGGATTGCGGTTGATCCAGTCGTAGACCTTGGCCAGGCGTTGCAGGTAGTCGCCGATGGCGGCATGCTTGAGCGGATCGGCTATCGCCTTGTTCGATGCGCTGATGACGTAGTTGCCGGACAGGTAGCCGTCGGCGGTGCGCAGCACGCGTGCGCCCTGATTCTTGGCCAGTTCTACCACCAGGCCATAGATCACCCATGCATCCAGCTGACCGCTCTTGAATGCTGCCAGGGCATCCTGCGGCGGTAATGCCACTGGCTGGATATCCTTGAAGCTCAGACCATTTTCCTTCAGCATTTGCAGCAGGAAGTAGTGCGATGTGGTTGAACGCGCATAACCGATGCGCTTGCCTTTGAACTGGGCCGGGTCGGTAATCGGCGAATCCTTTGGTACCAGCACTACCTGATTATTGACATCGCCGCGCAGGACGGCGATAACCTTCATCGGTGCACCGCTGGCAGCGGCAAAAATAGGCGGGATTTCGCTCATGCTGCCAAAGTCCAGCGAATCCGCCGCCAGTGCTTCGACGATCAGATTGCCGGCTGCAAATTCGGCCAGTACGGTTTTGTACGGTATGTTGGCGACGCCGGCTTCGCTGAAATAACTGGAGTCCCCGCCTTTATAGGTACCGACGCGCAAGGTTGTGTCTCTTAACTGTGTGGCTGCAGCACGGGTGGCATTGCTCCAGCTACCGAACAGCGCGGCCAGGCCAGCACCGGCACCGAGTTTTGCGCTATGTCGCAAAAATTGACGGCGAGCGTCGCCCTTCGAAATGATCGAATCCATTTTTTGTTCCTGTTCAAATAAGTGTTTAGTGCTGCGGCGCTTCCGACACCAGGGCGATGCGGGCATACCCAGCATCGTTTAGCGTCCCCATGGTTTGCACGATGCGGCCATAAGCCAGCGTCTGGTCGCCACGCAGGTGGATACGGCGTTCCTTGTCACCACTGGCCTCTTGCGCCATCAGGGTTAGCAGGGTCTCCGCTGTGGTAGCTGCCTGGTTGACGTAGACCGTGCCGGCCGCATCAATGCTGACGACGATAGGCGGCTTGGGTTCCTGCAGCGGCTTGGCGCTGGAGGTTGGCAAGTCAACTTTGACACCTGCCGTCATCATCGGCGCGGCCACCATGAAGACGATCAGCAGGACCAGCATTACGTCCACCAGTGGTGTGACGTTGATGTCGCTGACAGGACCGACCCGGTGCGAAGGCCCGGAAGATAAACGCACTCCCATGTCAGGCTCCTTGCGCCGCCAGCGGCGTGACGTTGTGGGTACTGCGTTCGGCCTTTGCCGGTGGTGGCGCAGTTTCGGATACTTCGGCAAGCGCTTCGCCAGAATCGAGTTGACGCGACAACTGCACCTCGACCAGCCCGGTCAGCGTCGCCAGGCGCGCTGCATAACTGTTCAAATCGCCGGAGGCGCGGTTATATGCCACCACGGCAGGAATCGCGGCGACCAGGCCCAGCGCGGTGGCAAACAGTGCCTCTGCAATACCTGGCGCAACCACCGCCAGGCTGGTGTTGTTGTTGGCAGCGATACCCTGAAAGGCATTCATGATGCCCCACACGGTGCCGAACAAACCCACGAAAGGCGCTACCGATCCTATCGTTGCCAGTACGGACAAGCCTTTCTGCAACTGTTCGGTTTCGACATTGCCAGCAATCTGGCCGACACGGTTGATGCGTTCTTTCAAGTTGTCGCGTCCTGTTGCATCCAGGTGCAGGCGCTGACGGTGGCTGACATGCCATTCTTCAGTGATGGTGGCGAAGATGCGGGCGAACGGATCCAGTGGCTGCTGCCGCAGTTCTTGCGATAGGCGTGCCAGTGAGCGCTGTCCGGACAATGCAGTGCTCCAGACCGCCGCATTGCGGCGCAGACGGGCAAAGCGTAGCAGCTTGTCGACAATGACACCCCAGCTTACGAAGGATGCCAGGGCCAGCAAAACAAGGATGGACTTGACGATAAAATCAGCCTGCTCGAACAGTTCCAGTGGTGATAAGTGTGCGGCAATAGGTGTGGTACTCATGATGCTTCCTTGGTTTAGTTGATTTTGAAAATGATGTTTCCGGCCAGCAGATAGCTGCTGCCACCCAGATCGGGCAGGCGCGGGAAGGGGGCGGCACGGCGTATGGCTTCACGGGCTGCTTCGTCCAGCACATCCAAACCGGACGACTGGATATCGAACGAGATCAGTGCACCTGCCGGATTCAGTGTCAGTTTGTAGCCGACCTTGCCCTGCTGGCGACGTATCTTGGCTTCACGCGGATAGTCGGTATTGCTATTGATACGCGCATAGACCTGGTTCACATAATCGGTCGGTATGCCTTCATTGCTGATTTGTCTGGGGGCGGCTGCTACCGGTGTGGGTGCAGGTGGTTGTGCCGGGGCCGGGGTTGCTGCAACCGGTGCCACCGGTACTATGGGGTCGGCATGAACCGGCGCTGCGGGCGGCGTATAGGTTTCGGCCTTGGCCGCGGATGTCTCCACGGTCTTTGGCACTGGAACCGTCTGTGCTACCGGCGTGGGCGGTGCCAGTTCTACTGGCGCTTTTTTAGGCTCGGTCTTTGGTGGCACCAACTCCTGCCTGGGTTCTGCCTGCAGGCGTATCAGCTCTACCACTGCCACCGGCGGCGCTACCTGTACGGTGCGACCAGACCAGCCCCAGATAGCAAGCAGTGCCGCCCCGTGTATCAGTACCGATATCGCTGCACCTGGCTTGCGCAGGCTGCCGCCGGTGTTACCCGCATGTGCGTCGTACTGCAATAGAATGGCGCTTGTCATGTTTGTTTTCCTTACTAAATAGAACTTAAGCGAACTCAATCGAGCCTAAGCGAACTCAATCGAGCCTAAGCGAACTTAATCGAGCCTAAGCGAACTTAATCGAGCCTAAGCGAACTCAATCGAACAGGTCCGGCTCTTCGCGGGTGATTACGTCCCACAAGGGCTGGAAGCTGAACCAGCCACCGGCATCGGATCCGATCTGTTTGGCTGTGTGGCGCGCCACCTCATGCGGTATCGGTTTGGTCGGACCAGCCGCTTCCGACAACAGTTGCGCCTGTGCCGCGTTTTCAAAGGCGATGTAACGCCATACTGCGGATTCCACCGATGCGCCTACTGTCAGCAGGCCGTGGTTTTGCAGGATGACTGCCTTGCGTGCGCCCAGCGTGGTGGCTATGCGTTCACCTTCACTTGAATCCAGAACCACACCGCTGAAATCGGAGAAGACTGCATGGTCTTCGTAGAACGCGCAGGAATCCTGGGTCAGCGGATCAAGCAGGCGACCCTGCGCGGCGAATGCCTTGCCATACAGGCCATGTGAATGGGCGGCGGCGATCACGTCTGGACGTGCCTTGTGCAGCTCGGAGTGGATCGCGAAAGCGGCGCGGTTCAACAGGCCATCGCCTTCCACAACCTTGCCGTTGTGGCTGACCAGGATCAGGTCCGATACACGGATATGGCCGAAATACACACCGGCAGGATTGACCCAGAAATGATCCGGAAATTCGGGATCACGCGCCGTGATGTGGCCGGCGCCGCCCATGTCGTAGCCATAGCGGGCAAACAGGCGGAACGATACGGCCAGCCTTTCCTTGCGATGCTGGCGTTGTTCTTCCACCGTGGGTGGCGGTGGTGGTTCTGCAAAGATGATGCCGCCGTTGGCATCACGCGGTGCGCTGTAGATGGCCGGACGCGGATGCTGATGCTGATGAGCATTGCCAACCTGGCGCAGATGGGGCCGCGACAGTGGCGCGGAATATAAAGGCGAAGAACTGCTCATGATGGTTCCTTGTTGGTCGTTTTTAGTAGCCGCGTGCAGTATCGACCACGTCGGCCAGCGGTTTTCCGCTGCGGAAGCGGTCGAGGTTGAGTACAAATTTGTCTATCAGTGCCGGCACGATCTGGTCGGTACTGGGCGAAATATGTGGTGACAGGCGTACCTGCGGATGGCTGTAGAAGGCATGGCCCGCTGGCAGTGGTTCGGGGTCAGTCACATCCAGTGTCGCCAGGGCCAGTTTGCCTTCGTCCAGTGCATCCAGCAGCGCCTGGTGATCGACCAGGTTACCGCGTGCGATATTGATCAGGTGCAGACCGGCCCTGGCGTGCTTCAGCGAAGCACGGTTGATGGCGTGACGGGTTTCTGCGGTTGACGGCGCTGCCAGTACCAGATGGTCGGAACGTTGCAGCAGTTCTTCCAGCGTTGCAACGCGTTCCACGCCATCCACTTCTAACGGTGTGTCGGAGCGGCGTAGTGCGATTACCTTGATGCCCAGCGCCAGTGCGCGTTGCGCCAGCGCCTGACCGATAGAACCAAAACCATACAGGCCCAGAGTGCTGCCCTGCACCAGGCCGAGCGACAGGCGGCGCCAGTCGGCGGCCTGTTTCAACCAGATATCCGGGATGCGCTTGGCAGCGCTGAAGATTGCTGCCAGTACGTATTCGGCGATGGAGATGGATGCCGTACCCCGCGCCGAAGTCACCACCGGGCCATCGAACAGCCAGTCCGGGTAGTAGTCGATGCCGACGGAAGCCAGTTGCACCCAGCGTACTTTGTCCCAGCCCCAGGGTGCTGGTGTCTGTAGCAGCGTTTGCCCGTTAGGTGCCGGCAGCACGAACAGCACATCAGCACCCGGCGGCAATTGGGTCAGGGGGCCAGGTGGTACATCATGCACTGCCAGGCCGGTACGCTGTGCCAGCAACTGGTTCACCCTGGGGTCGAACTGGCTGGCTACAATCAGCTCGCTCTTCGACGCGTTCCTTGACTCACTCTTTGACTCGCTCATCGCCGGCTCCTTATCAGGCGGCCAGGCGCTGTACTTGCGCCTCGCGTTCCGCCACGGCAGCACGCACCAGCGGTATCAGGTCACGACCGTACTGCAGCGCGTCCTGGACAGGATCGAAGCCGCGGATCAGGAAGGTGGTGACGCCCAGGTCCCAGTACTTCAGCAATGCGTCGCGTACCTGTTCTGGTGTGCCCACCAGCCCAGTAGAATTGCCGGCGGCCTTGGTCAGTGCAGTAATGCCGGTCCACAGGCGTTCGTCGACCACTTTGCCTTGTGCCGCGGTTTCCAGCAATCGCTTGGCACCTGTATTCTGAGGTTCCTGCGGACGCTTGCTGAAATGGGCATTGTGTTTGACACGGTCAGTAGCGGCAGCCAGGATAGCGTCGGCCTTGGCCCATGCTGCTTCTTCAGTTGCGGCCAGCACCGGGCGCAGCGACAGGCTGAAACGGATTTTGTCGGCGCGGCCATGTTTGGCAGCAGCAGCGCGCACGCGGGCGATGGTGTCTGCAACCTGGGCCAGCGATTCACCCCACAAGGCATAGACATCGGCGTGCTTGCCAGCGACCTCGATAGCGACATCGGACGAACCACCAAAGTAGATCGGCAGGTGCTGGTTGTGCAATGGACGTACGCCTGCATTTTGACCTTTCAGACGGTAGTTGGCGCCCTCGTGGTCGAACGGGCCTTCCGAGGCCCAAGTTTTTTTGACCACGTCGAGATATTCTTCTGTGCGTGCGTAGCGTTGGTCATGGTCGAGATAATCGCCGTCGCGTTGCTGCTCAGTGTCATCACCACCACTGATGATGTGTACCGCCACGCGGCCATCGCTAAAGTGGTCGAGTGTGGCCAGTTGCCGCGCCGCCAGCGTTGGTGCCACGAAGCCGGGACGATGTGCCAGCAAAATGCCGATTTTCTCTGTTTGCGAAGCGATGTACGAGGCAACCTGAAAACCGTCTACAGAGCCGCTGCTGTGGGCAACCAGCACGCGGTCAAAACCTGCGTACTCGTGGGCATTGGCGACCGCCGCGAGAAAACTCTTATTCACAACCGCGCCTTGCGGCAGTACTGTTTCAGACACTTCCTGGGTGGCGCTAAAGCCGATGAATTCGATGCTCATGATGCTTCCTTTGCAGAGATGGATGAAATGCCGGCCGTGCCGGCGAGAGGGGTGTTATGTATGGTATTTGCAGCACCTGAGGCACCCGCGGCACCTGCGGCACGTGCTGCAAATGCCGCACGGCCACTATTGACAAGAATCGTGTCGTTCTGCGGCGTGTGGATGCGGCTGCACAGTACGTCGCGGTAATGGCGTTGCAAGGGGTTGCTGCGTGACAGACCTGGATTGCCACTTAGTTCGATGGCCTTTTCCACTACCCGGATCGCCTGGTTGGTCACCAGATATTTCACCCGGAAACCGTCAACTGGTGCTATCGCACCGCTGGTAGCTGCATCAATCAGTACCCGGTTGGAAAACAGCCATGCATCCAGCTCGCCCAGTGCTTCCTGGAAGCGCGGCAGGCTGGCAAGTGGCGCACCCAGATTGGCCGGAATGCGTCCTTCCAGCCATCCGGCCAGCCAGTCACGCGCCGAGCGGGCCACGGCATCATAGATGGCCGATAGCAGTACCGACATCCATAGCAGCAGCGAGGCATCAATATCAGGCGCGGATCCGGCTGGCGCCACTTCGACGGCGTGGTCAAGTGGTACCAGTACATCGTCGAACACCACTTCGTGGCTGCCGGTGGCACGCATGCCAAGGTGATCCCAGGTTTCAATCACACTGATGCCCGGCGTATCGCGCCGCACCAGCCAACTGCCGACCAATGGTTCAGCATCGTCACTGCGGGCCCACACACCCAGCCAGGTCAGACGTGGTATGCCGGTCGAGTAGATTTTACGACCACTGATGCGCCAGCCCTCTGGCGTGCGTCGCGCAATGGTACCCGGTAGGCCACCACGTGCCGGCGTGCCTAGTTCAGGTTCCACGCGTAGCGCATTGATCAGGGCACCATCGCGTAAGGTCTCGTCGATTACTCGCTGCAGCAGATGTTGTGGCCAGCGTGTCTTGCGGTCGGATGCGTGGTGCAGGTATTGCATGGTCAGTACCAGCGCGGTGGATGGCTCGCCGCGTGCGACAGCAGCCACCACGCGTGTAGTCTGTGCCAGGTTGGCACCCAGGCCGCCCAGGGCACGCGGTACTGTCAGTCCGAGCAGACCCAATTCGTGCAGCCGCTCGAAATTCCCGTGTGGGAAGCTGGCGTCGCGGTCATGCTGTTCGGCGGTGGCGGAAAATTCCGCCGTCAGCGTTTCCAGCAACGCGGCAAATTCCGGGCTATCCAACTGATGGGCATTGTGGACGGAAGGCAGGCGAAGGACAGAAGTAGACATGATCAGATCGAGAAGTTACTGAAGTTGAAAGGCATGACTACCGGCGCTGGTGCATTCTCTGCTGTGACCGGAGTGTCAATTTCGACACCCAGCAGCTCCAGCAATTGCGCGCGCACCTGCTGGAATTGCGGTAGTTCGGCGCTGCGTGGACGTGGCTGGGTGATGGCGATATCAGAGACGATGCGGCCCTGTTCCAGCACCAGCACGCGGTCGGCCAGCAGTACCGCTTCGTCGACGTCATGTGTGACCAACAGTACCGCCGGGCGGTGCTGCCGCCACAGTGACAGAATCAGTTGATGCATACGGATACGGGTCAGTGCATCGAGTGCGGCAAAGGGTTCGTCCAGCAGCAGCAACTGTGGCTCGCGTACCAGTGCACGTGCCAGCGCTACGCGCTGTGCTTCACCACCGGACAAGGTGCCAGGCCAGGCGTTCTCGCGATGCGCCAGCCCTACTTCGGCCAGAGCCTGGCGTGCGTGCTGTCGTGGCTGATCCAGCTTCAGACCCAGCGTCACGTTGCGCCAGGCGCGTTTCCAGGGCATCAGGCGTGGTTCCTGGAAAACTGCAGTGCAGGCTTTCGGAACTTCCAGCGTACCGGAAGTGATGCGATCCAGTCCCGCCAAAGCGCGTAACAGCGTGGTCTTGCCAGAGCCGCTGCGGCCCAGCAGCGCAACAAATTCACCGGCACGAATATCAAGGTTCAGTTGATCAAGGATGACGTTGTCGCCAAAACGCTTGGTCAACTGACGCGCGTGCACCGGAGTCTGTGCCGGGGTATGTGCCGGCGTGTGCGTTGGCGTGTGAGTTTGCGGCAGCGTTGGCGTATCAGTGCGCTGGCCGACCGTATTGTCATTGCGAAGCTGCACGTCTAACAGGTTGAGTTGTATGCTGGTCATGCTTAATCCTTGATAAAAGTCGGTCGCCATGCCAGCAGATAATGTTCGATCGTACGTACCAGCAAATCAGTGGCAAGACCCAGCAAGCTGTACACCAGCAGGCAGACCACGATGACGTCGGTGCGCATGAAGTCGCGGGCGTTATTGATCAGGTAGCCGAGGCCGGCGGTGGCATTGATCTGTTCTACCGCCACCAGTGACAACCAGCCGACACCCAGCGAGTAGCGCAAGCCGATCAGGAAAGATGGCAGGGCACCAGGCAGGATCACATGGACGATCAGTTGCGGATAGCTCAAGCCGAACAGCCGGGCTGCTTCCACCAGCTTTGCATCAATGCCACGGATGCCGCTGTATAAGGTCAGGTACATCGGGAAGGTGGTAGCAAAGGCAATCAGTGCGATCTTGGTGAACTCGCCAATGCCGAACCACAGGATGAACAGCGGTACCAACCCCAGGAAGGGCAAGGTACGCGCCATCTGCATGGTTGAATCGATCGCGATTTCACCCTGGCGCGACAGACCGGAGGCCAGCGCCAGTGCCGTACCCAGTGATAGCGACACCACCAGGCCAGTGACCACGCGCTGCAGGGACACCAGTACATTGACACCCATCTCGCCAGAAACAATCAGGTCACCAAGCGTGACGAATATTTGCGAAGGCGCTGCCAGTATGCGTTCTGGCAGCACGCCGGTGCGGGAAGCAAGCTCCCACAGCGCAAGCAACACCAGCGGGCTAAGGGCACGACGAAACAGGGACACAAGAATTGCGCGCTGAATTGAGATTCGCGACACTTGCGATACTTGTGACATGCCCGAATCTTGTGGATTTTGCGAGACTTGAGAAACCGGCGCTGCATCGTGCACAGATGCGGGAGCAGCGCCGTAAGAGTGGGTTGAAACCGACATGTCTTTGCTTTCCTATACTGTTGATCCGAAGGCTTTTCCAGCCATTGAAATCAGTATAGAGAGCAAATGATTATGCTAAAACTAATTGTTTCTACTATTGATATATGATTTTCAGGAATAATCTTAATGTCAGCGTGCGACTACCTTGAGCGGCGCTTCTGCAAAGGCATGCTGTACTGCCTCGGCAAAAAAGTCGATTGCATGTTGCACCGGGCCTGGTTGCAAGGGTTGCACCAGCCAGATATCGAGTACCGGTTTGAAATCGCTGACGTTGACGATATCGAGTTGCGAGCGATGACGGCTGCGCTCGAAAATAGGGCGCGGCATCAACCCCAAGCCCATTTCATTGGCGACCAGGCCCAGTTGCAGGTCGGTGCCGAAGGTTTCCAGGTTGATTTTGAACGACAGACCCTGTTCTGCCAACGCACGTGCCAGACCTGCGCGAAAACCGCAACCGTCAGGATTGAGCACCCAGCCTATACTAAAAATATCGCGAAGCTTGTAGGATCGCTTGGGCATTGCATTCTTTTTTGCGACAACGACCAGCTCGATGCTGCCCAGCCCGCGACCTCGTAATCCCTCTGGCAGCACCTTGGTGGCCGGGAATAGTGCTACCGCAGCGTCGATTTCAGCCTTGGCGACACGTTCTACCAGTTGCGAGCCCCAGCCAGAAGACACTTCGGTATGAAGGCCTTCGAAGTTGCGGCTTAGTCGTTGCAAGGTATCCAGCAGCACCACATCGCCGATGGTCTGTATCACGCCGATGCGGAACACCCCGGTTGGTGCATGGTCGTCCTGCACCAGGTTGCGAAGGCGGTCAACCTCCTGTAGCACTTTGCCGCATTGATCGAACACCTGTCGCCCCATTGCGCTGGGTTTGGGCGGCTTGACGCTGCGGTCGAGTAGTTCCACGCCCAGCGCGTGTTCGAGGTTCTGTACCCGGCGTGTAATGGCAGACTGGGTCAAGCCCAGTGCGTCGGCTGCGGCACTGATTGACTGGTTGCGCACAACTGCGACGAAGGCGCTGATGTCATCTATTTTCATGTCGTTGTAGGGATATTCCATGCAAAATCAGTCGTCATCTTACCAGCATCAGAATTTGTAACTGACGGGTACATGATAGTCGCCCCCATCTGGTAGTCTCTGGCAACCTCGATTGAATGCTGCCTGTGCAGCTACTGCCTGTGGCGAGGCGCATAACGAGTGCTTGACGAATTACTGTCATAGTTATTTTCCATAAGATGATTAAGTCGAACTGATCTTATGTTGCAAAAGATTATGTGCAAAGTAATTATTTATTATATTGAAATATAAATATTGAGAATAATCAATGTGCAGATGACAGAAGAATTGAGCCCGGTAACGATTTCTGTCAAAAGCATCGATTTTCCTGCCTTCAGATGTGATTTACTGGCAATATTGCAATGACAGTAATTGGCAAGTTTTATGTGAATGAGCAATATGCAAGAAATTCTTACGGAAAATAATATGACATTGAATGCGTCTACATCGACTCCCGGGCTACCGGATAACACGGAATCCCAAAAAAATATGCTCAATCTGTCGCCTTCGCTATCGGACATGCAGGCAGCAGAGACCAGTGCAGCGCATATCGTTTTTGAAATACTGAATCAACACGCGGTAAGCGTCGATACGCAAAGCCATCCGGCAAGTCTGTATGCAGAATCGCTCCTGTATATGGTGTACTGGTTCCATCGTCTGCGTGATCCCATCCGCAAGAATGGGATCGAAGATTGCGTGGCAAACTATTTAAATGTGGATCGTCAATCCGCAGTAGTGAGTGCCTTATTGTCCGATCAGAGGCTTAAAGTCCAGGCGAAGCAGCGAATTGATCAGGGCGTCATGGTTCGCAAGACTGTTGATGTGCTTGTGATGCGCGACGGCCAGCAAGGGCGGGAATTTCTTGTCCTGGACCGGACGTTTTTCCCTGAAGGCATGGCCCTGCCGGGTGGGCTACTGCAAGATGAAGATGAACAAAACGAATTTGGAATTCCAGGCAATATTTTTGCGGCACTCCGGGTAACCGGCAGCAAAGTGTTCGGATCTGTAACACCAGAATACGGGATTTCAGAAAAAGACGGGCGTAAATATTATTTTGTACGGAGCGAAGCAAAAAATGCAGGGGCGAGGGATGCGGAGAATAAAGAGGAAAACGAAGCCCGTATCTACATGGACAGAACCGTTTCTCACGGATATCGCGACCATCTCAAAGAGATTGCCCTGCCATCAGATCCGCGTCATATCGTGGACACGGTTGGATTTCTCGTAGAAATTTCCGACACAGAAGGCGTGCAGGGCAGGTGGCTGCCCGAGAGTGTGATGACCACACCAAATGCGGAAGAAGGTTCTTTTGCCTTTGGTCATCACAAACAGATTGCCGCTGCGCTGGTGGCAAAAAACTTCAGCAAAACGCAGGGTATTTCCCATCACGAATGGATACGGGAATGGGTCAGGAACCCCGTGGAGTTATATCGCGGATTACGTACACGGTTTGAATTGCATAATGGTAGCCTGGATACGCCAGTGATGGAACTCTTGCCAGTGGTCGATTATTTCCGTAGCCAGATGACCCTGGCGGCGATGGATGAGAAGTGCCGCGACAATGCCGCTCTTTCCTTTATGCGCGATCAGTTGCTGCATAAATTCCATCATGTGACGATACAGAACGGCGCGATGTGTCCCTATGCCCCGACCTTGCGTATTCTGTTCGAGGCAGTAGGCTTCTTTGATATCGCATGTCGTACTGAAAAGAACCTGAGTACCCATTTCCAAAAGAAGTACTGGTATCGCTACGAAGAGTTGATGCGGCGGATTCCAGAAGTCATCATCATTCCTACGTTCGACAATATCTCTGCTACTGACCTCATGAAAATACGGGGCACACCAGTCTATTTTATCGGCGTATCAACTGAGCCTGTGTACGTCGATGAATTCTGGCAGTCTCCGCTTGAATTTCTCATTCATGATCTCAATCATGCCTGGAAGATGATGGACATGGATGACCGTTTCTTCCAGCACCGGCCAGAGATCAGCAGAGATGAACTGATCAGCAAATCCAATGCCTTCATCCGCGAATACTTCCCGACTATTGCCATTCAGAAGACCGATACGGAAGAGCAGAAAGAAATGAAGAAACTCAAGAAAATTATTTTGTTCGAAGTGGGTCATGAGGATGCCAGACCGCTGCTGCCACATATCGTCAGCGAAGCGCTGCTGGAAGATGAAGGATACGAGTTTCCGGATATCGTCGTCCGTTATGATGAGACTGGCAAACAGGCCTATCTGGAACAGCGCACCATCCCTGGTATCACTGCGCTTTCTTACGTCAGACACAAACTGCAGCATGGTTTCTTTGATCAGACTGATTCGCAAAATATTCAGATCGTCTCGCCCAGGTATCGCAGCGTGGAATGGATAGTCAGAGCAACGGAAGAATTATTGAGCGAAATGCAGGCGACGATTCCACCTGCCGTGCAAGCCGAAGGTTTGACAGAATACCTGACCAGACAGGCTTGCTCCAGAGGGCCTGCGATACTCCATGCACCGGAAAACCTGGACCCTGCGGTAGAAGAATATGGAGATGGAACGGTTTCTATGGAATAGACAGACTCATCTGCCAGGAATGTCATTACCTGGATGACACTCCCGACAAGGGGGCGGAACGTATTTCAGCAGCAGGAGCGAACAGCAGAAAAATAGGTTCTACCGTCCTTTGATCACAATGAGTACTGTTTCCCAACCCGGATACCCGGCACCGCTACCGCTGACGGTTCCGGAAATGTTGAATACCCCGGTGGTGCCCGGTTGCCATTCATAGAGACGCGAAGTGATGCTTGTGCCTGTCTGTGGGCTTACCAGTTGCCACGATCCCGTTGGGCTAAACGGAATGGCATTGCCGATGCCCAAATCAACCAGCGCAAGAATAAGATCATTGGTCCTGGAGGTGGTCTGCGTAGGTGAAGATTGTGCGGTAGTTGCAAATCGTGGGCCAGCACTGGTCGCCAAAGGAACATCCAGCAAATTAAAGGCGTCTGCATTCTGGATTTCCAGCATGTGTATGCTGCCCTGGTTTGGAATCGCCACGGTCAATGTGTACGCACCTGATGTCGATACCTTCACCGCATAGACATCGGTTCCCATACCATCAACGTAGATATTACCCAGCGATGTGAAAGAGCCGATATCGGTATGGCCCTGATTGTCTGACAGTGTGCCTGATACGCCGACCGCATTATTGTTCACGCCCACTGTCACCAGTATCCAGTTACCCGCCGACACGTCACCCGCAAAATGATGTGTGCTTGATCCTGGTGTAATGACACCGGAGTATTGCTGCCGCACGCTGGGTGGGGTGGACGGATCAGGATTTGAAGCCACTGTCGCACTGCAACTTGCTGTCGCCCCCCCGTTTGAGCCCGCACAACTCCAGGCCCATGATCCGCTGCCACTGCTACTACCACCACCACTGCTATTGATCAATGATACGGATGATGCGATACCTGCCGAACAAAGATTGCTGCTGGGTGCCACACTGAATGACTGAGCGTTCGCACTGCCACACAGGCCACTGACAGGTGTTGTAACGGGTACAGTGCCACCACCTATGAGTTCAAACGCACCAATGTCCTTGCTGGTGCCTTGTGGTCGTGCGGCATTGACCAAGTCGTCATCGACGGCAAACAGAGCTGGCTGGTTGGCCGCATCCACCGCCGGGCTGGTCGCCTGCAAAGAATAATTTCCTGCGCTGGCATTATTGAACAGCGGATTGGCAGAAATAGCCGCGTTGTCGCCCAGTGTGGCCGGTGATGGCACAGTTTGTCCATTGCTGAAGTACAGGTTCTGCTTGAAGTCATAACTGGTGGTTGTGGATGGTGTACTGTAATCAATCAGCCACGTGGTGCCGGCCTGGGTATCTGGCCCGAATGCAAAAATATTGTTATAGAACTTGTTGTGAATACCTGCACCACTGCCAAAGCCTTCATCCATGATGTAGGCTTTATTTCCGGCCGACCCGGTCATGGCGTTGTAGACCGTGTTAAAGGCAAACCACATGTTTTGTGTGGTGGCTGTTGAATTGATGCGTATTGGGTAGAGCTTTGTGCCGGTAATGACATTATTCCAGCTCTGGGCTTCATAAGTTCCCTTATGCGTGCTGCCCTGGTCATTGAAATTGATACCATATTTAGCGGCGTTTTCCAGCCAGTTGTGATGTATCCGTATGCCGGTGAAGCCCTGCCAGATGCCGCCACCATGAGGCAGCGTAACCGAGCCCGCACCACCTTCATTGTCATTGAACTGCACGGCTGAACCACCAGTAATATTGTGTATCCAGTTATAGGCCACTTCCCAGTTCTGGGCCGTGGTGTCGGCATAGATGCCATGATTCTGCAACTCAGACGTACCAGCAATATCATGGATGTGATTACCCAGAACTTTGTTGCCGTTGCCGTGACCAGAAACACCCGCAGCGTTCAGCGTGGCAGAATTGCCGGCCACCCAGGGACCAAGCTCATTGTTGACTACGCGCCATGGGCCTGCGGTGTATTGCAGGTTAATCGGGGCAGCATCACGGCTGGCATCACCCGCCACATCCATCCTTAAATTGGACACCGCGATGAACTCACCTGAAGTGCCTGCGATGGCGGACCAGGGGCCAGCGATACCGCCGGATGCACCGGCTGGCGTCGTATAGTGCACATCTTCTATGGCGTTGCCGTTGATGGGGCCGGGATAGGCAGTGATATGTATCCATGCTGAAGCACTACCGTTTCTGGCATAGATACCGCTGCCAAAACGCATCCATGTTTTATCTTGGCCGTTGGTGTCATGCCAGGCACCGCCGCGCAGTACGATCTGGTCGCCAGCCTGCATGGCAAAGTAAGCACCCTTTAACGTATTCATGTTCTGCAACGAGCGCCATGGTTTGGCAATATTATTTGCCACCGCGCTGGTGTCAGAGCCAGACAATGCAACGAAAAGGATACGTCCGGAACTTGGTGTAAAGCTATTGTCTGTGTTGGAAGCTGCGCCGTTAAACACGATTTTTACTGGCAGTGCCGTCCCGGCAGCGGCACCTGCAAGTGAGCCTACCTGTACGGTGATTTGTTGCAAGCCCGTCTTGTCGCTTGATTTCGCTTTTCCCAGATAGCGATAGTTGGCGACTTCGTTATCACCTATATAGACTTTTGTATTCGTACCCAGATCGCTGGCCGAGCCAAAATTTCTACCGAAAATGGAAAGATAGGCACCCAGGTTGTTTTCTCCACCCGTGGTCGGCCCGCTGAGTGTATCGGTATACAAGACTTGCGGCGCAGGACTCAAAGTTGCAGACGTACTTTTTGTCGTTTGCATCAATGCGCTCAATGTACCAGGCGATGAAGAACTGGCAGTGGACGCTGGTGGCGGGTTGGATATGACTGCCTGCGGGCTACCCGAAGCTGCCTTATCGTTTGCGCCTCCACATGCACTTAACAGGGCGACCATGCTCGCTTGCAGCATCCATGACATCCATCCAGACTTGCGAATTGTGTACATCACTTTACCTTTTGAAAGAGTGCTTCCCGGTAGAACAGGCAGGGCCTTGTCATGTTGGAAAAATACAAAGCAAATGCTGGCAGATTTAGCATTTATTCACAATCGTAATGATTTTTTGTTACCAAAACCTACAATTGGTAACCAGGCACTTTATGGAAACTGGAAAATTCAGAGCAAAACGAACAACACAGGGAAGTGAAAATATCGGTTTTCAGTGAGTTTGTGCTGGATGACGGCCCACTTGTTTTCCTTGCAAAACCTTTGACGCTCAAGCCGCAATAATTTACAAAAAAAATGTTGGATCCGCTATATATTGAAATAGAAATCAATCGGAAATGCCATAAAATATCGAGGATGTTTAAAACTGCTTGGAATCGGAAAATGAAGAAAAACAAAAGACAACTTGACCGGTTAGAGCGAATCATTGAGACACAATCACTGCTTGCCCAGGCCGATCTGGATCTTGCGGCTTTCATGCAACTTGTCGTAAATACATTGCAAGAATTGACAGATGCCAAAGGTGCGGTAGTTGAACTGGTCGATGGTGATTACATGGTTTACCGTTCCGCCAGCGGCGCGATATCCCAGCATGTTGGTTTGCGCCTGTTGAGAGCGAATAGCTTGTCAGGCTTATGCGTCAGCAGCGCAGAAATTCTTCGGTGCGACGATGCAGAAACCGATCCACGCGTCGATGCAAATGCCTGCAAAAGAGTAGGTGTTCGTTCCATGATTTGTACGCCTCTTTTTGAAAGAGGGCTGCCAGTCGGCGTCCTTAAAGTTATGTCGGAGCAGGCAAACGGCTTTGATGAGGAAGATTTACAGACCCTGGAACTAATGGGGTCAGCACTGGGAGCCGCTCTCGGAAAACAGGTCGCCTTTGACGAGATGCTGCGTGTGCAGGCACAACTCCGGGCGAGTGAAGAACGCATACGCACCATCCTGGAACATGCCAACGACGCAGTGATATCGATAGACAATACAGGAATTGTGACGCAATGGAATCGCTCTTCCGAATCCCTGTTTGGCTGGAACAATCATGAAGCCATGGGACGTAATATCACCGATCTCATCGTGCCACCTGCTTTCAGAAATTCCTTTGTCAATATTTTGAAGCATCTGGATAAATTTGCAAAAACAGCAACGACTGCGCGGCGGGAATTCCTTGCTGTTGACCGCGACGGTAAAGAAATCTCCGTCGAGGTAAGTTTGAACGTCAATAACGTTGCAGACCGGCTTGAATTCACTGCTTTTTTGCACGACATTTCCGAACGCAAGAAATGGGAAGAAGCATTGAATGAAATGGCCTTGTCGGACGGATTGACCGGACTCCCAAATCGGCGGCACTTTATGGAAGTCTTGCATCAATCGATTGTCCGGCAACTACGGCAAAACAATGGCCTGGCTTTATTGTTCATGGACTTGAACGGTTTCAAAAAAATAAATGATACCAATGGTCATGACACGGGCGATCAGGTCCTGAAAGAATTTGCAAAAAGAGTTTCTGGCTGTTTGCGCGAAAGTGACACGATGGCTCGCCTTGGGGGCGATGAATTTGTTGTGCTTGCCGAAGGTGTGCGGGTATTGGAACATGCCCAGATCCTGGCCCGGAAAATTGTCACAACACTGGACGTGCCGGTACCTGGTTCTGCGATTATGATGTCAACTAGTATTGGGATCAGCATTTACGATTCCCCGGCGGATGCCGAGCAGTTCCTGAAAGAAGCCGACATCGCCATGTACAAGGCAAAACAGGCTGCATCCAGTCGCAGCGCCATTGCCGCGTTTTTGGAATAAAGCCTGCTTGATAAATTGAGCTTGCTGTAGATTCGCGCTGAAATTTGACTCACGTTATCGGATAATTTGTATCGATTTTGAACCACGTTTGGTAAGCTATCCTGTTATAGGCATGTTGCTTTTTGGAAGCTTATCGCATTGCCTTTATACTCTTACAGCTTGTGCTCGTAGGCGATGCGCCAGCCCGGACGCACTGGACTAGTCGACATACTCTCGTAGCTGCCATTTGGATCATCGAAGCGCAATTTACTCACATTGTCAGGGCGCAGCAGGTCGCGCGCTGTGATTCGCAACAGGATCTTCGGCGTGAACTTGTATAGCAGGTACGCTTCAAGGTCGCGCCGCGAGGAATTGAAGCGCGAATCGGTCAACGAGGTGCGGGACCACGAACCTTCCACATACGAGAAGCTGGCGCCGCCATTCCATTGGCCAAGCTTGATGTCTGCACCAAAGTTGGCCGAGAGGCGCGGCTGGTTATCGAGGCGACTCCCAGGGCCTGGCACGCCATCGACGGTAGACCAGTTGCGGCTGACGCTGGCGCGCACGTCAACGTTTGGCGCATCCTTTATTACGGCCTTGAGCGGAAATTTCGCTTCCAGTTCCAGGCCCTTGACGTGGGCCTTGCCCTGGTTATACGGTGCCGACACATAGCGGTCGCCGACTGGAAGTACTTCATTGCGTATCAAACCTTCGATCTTGCGCGACGACACCGCAACCGACAGCAGTGCACCTTCGGACCAGTAATGCTCGAAGGCAGCATCGATACCCAGTGCCAGTTCTGGCTTGAGGCCCGGATTGCCGCTGGAGTCAGGTGAGACAGCCGTGTTGAACGAACTGTAGAAATGGCGTGGCACCAGTTGCCACAATCCTGGTGCCTTGTAGGTCCTGGTCAGCGCGAAACGCAGCTGGTCGCCTTTGCGACCAGGGATTTTGTACAGGGTCTGCATCAGTGGGCTCAGCACCGACAGATGCGAGCCCGAATCAATGCCAATGGCCGTTGCATGGGTGCGCACGCCTTCCCATCGTGCGCCGAGGTACATTGACAAGTCCTTGGTAATGTCCCACTCGTCCTGCACAAACGCAGCGAGGCGGGTGATGGTCGCACTGAAGTTATTGTTGAAGTCTAGCTTCACATCGGTGTCATCCTGCACTTCGTTTTCGTGATATCTGGCGTAGCCTAAGTCCCAGCCAAACGCGATTGAGTGGCCGGTCAGCCAGGGTGCCGTGTATTTGCCGGTCGTGCTAACACCTCGGTCGTTACCACGCGTGGTGTAGTCGCGGTCAAGCACTAGGGCATTGGCCGTGCTGCGACCCTGGCGACCAACGAAGCACTCATTGTCCGAACCGGAGATACCCAGCTTGGCATCGAGCGTGCCACCGTCGACAAACTTTGCCACCCAGTTCATATCGCTGCGCAGATTGCGGAACATGCCGTTGAAGTCAGCTACAAGCAAAGAAGGATAGGCCGGTCCCGTCAAGGTCGCGGTGCGGTCGTCGTTGCTGCCCTTGAAGTATCCTTGATTGGCAAAGGTTTGCCAGGTAAAGCTGTCTTCTCCTTTTAGCCTCCAGTTCAAACGGCTATTGAGATTGATACCCTCGGCTTGACTGGTGTTGACTGAGGTCGTGTTACGATTCTCGGTCAGATCAACATTGGCAGCGTTGCGCACAACCGTGCCGTATGACGGATTGGTATTCCGGTTGAAATTCAAGTTGGCACCCAGCGTATAGGACAGGTTGTCCGAGCGGTCCGATGTCGACAGATTGGTACTGGCGTTGTGCTGGCCATGCGCACCACCGGCGAGCACTTTCACTTCGCTGGCACCCTTGGTAACTGCCTTCTTGAGCACGATGTTGATGGTACCAGCGATCGCCTGGGTACTGAATTCGGCAGTGGCAGCACGCACGATCTCGACCCGCTCCACCATGTCCGGCGCCAACGTATCGAGCGAGAAGCCAGCCGATGGGCGCTCTCCATTGACCAGGATCTGGGTGTAGCCATTGCCAAGGCCGCGCATACGCACACTGGTGCCTTGCACCGTCACGCCGGGCAGACGCTTCATCGCGTCAAGCACATTCGGGTCGCCGTATTTGACCAGTTCTTCATTCGGAACGACGATTTTAGTGGCGGTTTCGTTGCGACGTATTGCATCGACGGCACCACGGATTTCAACGGACGGCGCCGCCGGCGCTGCATCGGCTGTGGCTGGTTCATTTTTTAGCGCGGGTGCAGGCACCGCGTCTTTTCGCACGGCTACTGGCGCGGTATCAACCGGTGCTGCGGTTTCCTGTTGGGCGTGACTGCTGCCAGTGGCGAGCAAGGAAACGAGGAAAAGACGACGAGGCATTAGAAATTTTTATGAAAATAAAATCGATATGATACGGCGTTATATCTTCCTCTCGGGAAATTATCTGGCGCTACATCAGTGTCGTAAAGAGCTAAGAGTTAATTGACAAATTCAGAGTAAATGAATATCGAAAAAAAATTATCAAAAAATAATAACTGGATGATTGTCGATATTCATTTACTCTGAACTTTTCGGTTTGCTCATTTTATTCAAATTTTTTGTCACCTTTACTCAATATGTCGCCTATTACCGTCTTAAAAAATGCGGTAATTTATTGCTGGTAGCGACATGAGTTGTGCGTTTGCTAGCTGAAATGATTCTGTCAGTTTGATCCACTGTCCACTTCCTGAAGACGGCGGCCATCCAGTCATACGACCCCTCAAATTCCAGTTCTTTCAGATCCAGATGATTTGTTTTAAGCTGCGTCGCTGCTTACGGTTTTTATCTGCTTCAGTTTTAAGCCAGCTTGAAAGTTGTAATGCACTTTTGTAGATGGCACTGATTGTTTGTCGCGCTGATGTAGAGCAGCGTAGGCGAGTGTATGTGGTTCTATTTCAAAGAAGGTGGCACAGATTGCAGCAGGTTGGCCAATTCAGCCTTCCAAAACCTCGCTTGGAATGCTGTTCCGTGACCGGCCGTCTGGTCACTCATAGGTATGAGAAAAACGTGTCCGTTCTTTACGCGCTTGATTTCACGATCCAGAATTCCAAGCTCTGGTGGATTGCGTTCGTCATCAGCGGAATTGATCGCCAACAGCGCGGACTGGATTCGCTCAAGTCCAGATGACGCGTTGTAATCGCGCGAAGATTCCCATTGATAGAGTACATCATTGGCATCAGCACTGAAGGGCGCGTTGAGCCGTTGATCAAGATTTTCGTCGGCTTTCTGGCGTGTCGGATTTGCTCTTGTCATTGCTTGATTGCCACCGTTAGTGGCAACACCAAAAAACACAGAGGCGAATTTCGCGCTTCGCGGTTGCTTCAAATAATTTCCGCTCATCCATTCTGGATCGTTGCGAATTGAATCTATGATGAGCCGCCTGAGCATCCAGTTTCGGCTTGACATTTCGGTCGGCAGCGATGCCATCGGAACGGAGACGTCCATTAACCCCGGATGTTTTTGAGCGAAAATCCATGTCTCCATCCCGCCCATGGAATATCCAAGAACGAGTCTCAGACGGGATATGCCGAGGTGCTCTGACACAAGTTTGTACTGGGCGTCGACCATGTCCTCATAGTTATATTTCGGAAATTTCATGCGGAGTCCGTCAGAGGGCTTGCTCGATTTGCCGTGGCCGATTGCGTCGGGCATAATCACAAAGTAACGGCTTGCATCTAGTGGCTGCCCCGGTCCGAAGAGTTCGCCAGCGAACGCAGGTGCAAGCATGCTGGAACTCGATTGAGTCGTGCCGTGAAGGATCAGTACTGGCTCGCCGGTCGGAGCACCAACGGTCGTGTAGTGGAGCCTAAGCTCGGGCAAAACTTCTCCAGAGTGAAACCGGAAATCGCGCACGATCCAGTCACTTTCCTTCGGCGCCGGATAGTCCGCGGCCAAGCCGTGAATGGCGGTCAGCATACAAAAAGTGGCAAGTATTGCCTGCCAAAGAACATGAACGAGTTTCATCGAGACCCCCTTTTAAGCGTCTTAAGCGTTCTTGAGATGTCTTCTCTTCGGTTATTTTCGTTTCATGAACTGCTCGCCCGTATGCTGCTACATTGACGCAGGTAAATCTACGTCTAATGATTCGGCCGCATCGGAGGCGGCTTTTGGCCGATAGTAGCCCTAAATTGCCTATCATTTGCGTTGTCAGCTTCATACGGAACACCGCGCAACTAAAATCAACGCATCTCCGCCTGGCATAGCCCCTTTGGCGTCCAGTTATGAACCAATGTAGTTGGCGGAAGAGAGGGGGCATGGAGGATAAGTGCGAAACCTTTTCTCGGTTCGTGCCCTAATGCCATTAGCAGCATTGGCGGGCCCCCACGTATTACCATGCTATTTCCTGCTCCGCGCCCTACTTGTACGCCTTCTGGCGTTTCCAGACAGGAATCCCCGCTGACGGCATAAAAAGCTTCGGGCCCAGAGTGGACATGGATTGGTGCTGTCATACCTGGGCTAAAGGTAGATTTGAGAAACTCCGCATCATACGAAGTATTTCTATCTATTGGAATAGGCCCCACTTGCGCGACGTGTTCTCCGTTAAGCGGGCGCGATGCCACCGGTCCGACGGTGAACAACCAGAAGCTGCCAAACGCTTTGACAACCGAAGCGCCCCGGACTACATCCCGCTGCGCTGCTTCGACGCTGGAATATTTATCCAGACTCCAATAGACGGTATCTGCGTTAAAGTTGCCCAAGCTCTCATGTGAAAGCAGACATGCGGGGCCAGCTTTTTCTTCGTTGACGTTCACGTCCTCACAATGACGGGATGTGGCCTGGGCCCAGCCAGGAGCGCTCGCGATGATTAATTTGAATGCGATTAAGATGCCTGCAATACTTTTGCACCTGGACGACATCCAAAATTTGTTGGCAGTTGACATGGGCACTCCATACGATTTAACAGCGGGACTAACATGAAGGGTTACGTTGATTGCTACGCAAGCGGTTCGCTTTTGGCCAGCCTCTGCCGATTCAGCCACGTTTTAATCAAAATTTTCTGTCCTGTTTGCTTCAACCTGCCATCACCATTCACACATGCATAAAGGGACGTGATCGTAGTGTCCAAACGGCGTGCCACTTCGACGGCATTGGCTTTAGGCTCAGTCGTCGCTGCCATCGCCGTCATCACCGAACAACATAACGCATCTGACGTACAAGAAAAGCTAAGTCCAAGGGTACGATATCGTGTAGTTTTTATCAATAAGTTTTCTTGTGGTTTTGCGGCCCCCTTTGGGAATTTTGTTGACCCTACGACAAACGGTCGTTTTTCCTGCACTAATTCTCTTACTTTCGAAATTTCAATCAAGCAACACCGTCTATCTGCGCTTCAAAAGTCATTCGAAGATAGTAAAAGTGGTCTTTAGGCCATCATAAGAGTTCAGAGTTAAGTGGAAAAATTCAGAGTTAAATGAAAATCGACAATTTCGACAGAAATGGAAATTTTGTCAAACGAATAATAATTTTATTATTGCCAACACTTCGCTGTAAAATCCCCCGTTCAACAATCAATGCAAAAAGTCGCTTGCATAAATCACTGTTTTTTTATACAGTACTGCAAAACGCAGGAAATTAAATCTGCGCTTCATTTTTCCACCCGCCGCTTATTGAATGAAAGAATGTATGGACGATAAGAAACCAGAGAATGCCTCAGAAAAAGCAAAGGCACTTGCTGCCGCACTGGCACAGATAGAAAAGCAGTTTGGTAAAGGTTCGGTCATGCGTATGGCCGATGGCGAGGTGGTGGAAGAAGTGCAGGTTGTGTCCACGGGTTCGCTGGGTCTGGATATTGCACTGGGCGTCGGTGGCTTGCCACGTGGCCGTGTTGTCGAGATTTATGGTCCTGAATCCTCTGGTAAAACCACATTGACACTGCAAGCTATTGCTGAAATGCAAAAACTGGGTGGTACTTGTGCGTTTATCGATGCAGAACATGCGCTGGACGTGGGTTATGCCCAGAAGCTTGGCGTAAATCTGTCTGATTTGCTGATTTCCCAGCCAGACACGGGTGAACAGGCGCTGGAAATTACGGATGCGCTGGTGCGTTCAGGCAGTGTTGACCTGGTGGTTATCGATTCTGTGGCAGCCCTGACGCCACGTGCCGAGATCGAAGGCGACATGGGTGATTCCTTGCCTGGTTTGCAGGCACGTCTGATGTCTCAGGCTTTGCGTAAGCTGACAGGCAGTATCAAGCGTACGAATACGCTGGTGATCTTTATTAACCAGATTCGTATGAAGATTGGTGTCATGTTCGGTAGCCCGGAAACTACAACAGGTGGTAATGCCTTGAAGTTTTATGCTTCTGTGCGCCTGGATATCCGTCGCACTGGTTCCATCAAGTCAGGTGATGAAGTGGTTGGCAATGAAACCAAGGTGAAGGTTGTCAAGAATAAGGTGGCACCGCCATTTAAAGAAGCGCATTTTGACATCATGTATGGCGAAGGCACGTCCCGCGAAGGCGAGATTCTGGATCTGGCGGCGGATGCCAAGATCATAGAGAAAGCCGGTGCCTGGTATAGCTATAACGGTGAGCGTATTGGTCAGGGTAAGGATAATGCACGTACTTATCTGAAAGAGCGTCCTGAGCTAGCATTTGAAATTGAAAATAAAGTGCGCTTACATCTGGGTGTGCCTTTGTTGATGCCGTCAGCGGTGACTGCTGACTAAGACAGACAGGTTCTGAGCCATGGGCCATGAACCTTAAGTCATGCCAGTTGGCGGCGCGAGATATTTGCGCTGGCTGACTGGCATTTTTGTTTTTAAAGTATGAAAAGACCTCCACTTAGCCTGAAAGCCCGTGCTCTGCGTTATTTATCCATGCGTGAACATAGCCGTATGGAGTTGGAACGCAAGCTGGCGCGCTATGCAGAAGAGGGCGATGATATAGAAGGCGTGCTGGATTTTCTGGAGGCGGCCAAGTATTTGTCTGGCGAACGTTTTTCTGAATCGCTGGTGAACCGGCGCCAGGCCAGGTTTGGCAATAACCGTATTCTGGCGGAGTTGCAAAGTCATGGCCTGGATGCGCAGGATATAGAACATGTAAAGGAAGACTTGAAAGAATCCGAACTGGAAAGGGCGATTCAGGTCTTGCACCGAAAATTTTCCCGGCCGCCGCAAGATCACCAGGAAAAGATGAAACAGTCGGCATTTTTGCAGCAAAGAGGTTTTTCCAGTCGCGCCACCCAGGCAGCCCTGCGTGCACCGCGCGACGAAGAGTTGCCATAACAGCAAAGCCGTTTTGATATGTAGCTAGACCACTAACAAAAATATTAATTTTCTACTTATATTTTTGCATAAGCTTAGGCAGAAATCTGCTTAAATTGTAGTCATATGATGAGTTCCGCGCAGGTCTGTGCTAAACTCTGCTGGTTTTTTTGCAGGGCCGCAGGAGCGGCTGTTATCGTAGAAGCTGCGGTAACGACACGCAATTGTGGCTATTTATTCAGAATGAGCCGCCAGCAGGCATGATGCCCTTATCTCCGTCCACCAACAGACGCGCTTTGAACCATACGCGTACTATCCAGATCGAAGCGTTCGCGCGCGATGATGGATTGTGGGATCTTGACGCCCGTATTACTGATTATAAGCCACGCGATATCACTCTTGCCTCCGGCACGCGCCCGAATGGTGCTGCCCTTCACGACCTGAGCTTACGCCTGACCATCGATTTGCAACTCAATGTTGTGGATGTTGAGGCGGCTTCCGACGCGGTTCCTTATCCTGGTTATTGTGAAGCGATTGTTCCCGATTACAAGAAGTTGATCGGCCTGAATCTGCTACGGCAGTTCCGCCAGGGCGTGAAAGAACGCCTGTCCGGCATTCATGGCTGTACCCATTTAACCGAAATGGCACAAATTTTACCCACTGCAGCAGTCCAGGCTTTCGCCGGCGATGTCATCGATACCCGCGATGGTGCGACCGATGACGCGCAGCAGTCAGAACAACCTTTTCAACTCGATCGCTGCCATGCCCTGCGTACTGATGGGCCTGCGGTTGTCAAGTATTACCCGCGCTGGTCAAAGACCTTGTCCAGTGTGAAATCACCCAGCTAGTTTGTTTGTTTAATTATTTATACCTCAGTGTCTGAAGGGAAGTCGTATGAAAATTCATGAGTATCAGGGTAAAGAAATCCTCCGCAAATTCGGAGTGACAGTACCACGCGGTATTCCATGCCTGTCTGTTGACGAAGCTGTCAAAGCAGCCGAAACACTGGGCGGACCAGTCTGGGTCGTTAAAGCCCAGATTCACGCCGGTGGCCGTGGTAAGGGTGGTGGCGTGAAAGTCGCCAAATCCCTGGAACAAGTGCGTGAATACGCAGATGCCATCCTGGGCATGCAACTGGTCACGCATCAGACTAGTCCAGAAGGTCAAAAGGTTCGTCGCCTGCTGATCGAAGAAGGCGCAGATATCAAAAAAGAACTGTACGTGAGTATGGTGACTGACCGTATCAGCCAGCGCGTGGTCCTGATGGCCTCCAGCGAAGGCGGTATGGATATCGAAGAAGTAGCAGAAAAACATCCAGAACTGATCCACAATCTGGCAATCGACCCGACCAATGGTCTGCAAGATGCTGAAGCTGACGACATCTCCCGCAAAATCGGTGTGCCTGAAGGTTCTATCGCTGATGCGCGTGTACAGTTGCAGGGTTTGTACAAAGCCTTCATGGAAACTGACTGCTCCCTGGCAGAGATCAATCCTTTGATCCTGACAGGCTCTGGCAAGGTTATCGCACTGGATGCAAAATTCAACTTCGACGCGAATGCCTTGTTCCGTCAACCAGAAATCGTGGCTTACCGCGATCTGGATGAAGAAGACCCAGCTGAAATCGAAGCCTCCAAATTTGACCTGGCTTACATTTCCCTCGACGGCAATATCGGCTGTCTGGTCAACGGTGCTGGTCTGGCGATGGCAACCATGGACACCATCAAACTGTTCGGCGGCGAACCAGCCAACTTCCTTGACGTAGGTGGTGGCGCGACAGCAGAAAAAGTAACAGAAGCCTTCAAGATCATGTTGAAAAACCCAGGCCTGAAAGCCATCCTGGTCAACATTTTCGGCGGCATCATGCGTTGTGACGTGATCGCCGAAGGCGTGATCACTGCATCCAAGGCTGTTTCCCTGCAAGTACCACTGGTTGTGCGTATGAAGGGTACTAACGAAGACATCGGCAAGAAGATGCTGGCTGACTCTGGCCTGCCTATCATCGCGGCTGACACGATGGAAGAAGCAGCACAGAAGGTTGTTGCAGCTGCTGCAGCTCAAGCTTAATAATCGCAAGGAACAGATATGTCCATCCTGATCAATAAAGACACTAAAGTCATCACCCAAGGTATTACTGGCAAAACTGGCCAGTTCCATACTCGCATGTGCCGCGATTACGCAAACGGTAAAAACTGTTTCGTCGCTGGCGTGAACCCGAAAAAAGCTGGCGAAGATTTCGAAGGCATCCCGATTTTTGCTAACGTATCTGAAGCTAAAGCGGCTACTGGCGCGACAGTTTCCGTGATCTACGTTCCACCAGCAGGTGCAGCAGCTGCCATCTGGGAAGCCGTTGAAGCTGACTTGGACCTGGCAATTTGCATCACTGAAGGCATTCCAGTCCGTGACATGATGATGTTGAAAGACCGCATGGCAAAGTCCGGCAGCAAAACAAAATTGCTCGGCCCTAACTGCCCAGGTCTGATCACACCAGACGAAATCAAGATCGGCATCATGCCAGGCCATATCCACCGTAAAGGTCGTATCGGCGTGGTTTCCCGTTCCGGTACGCTGACGTATGAAGCAGTGGGTCAATTGACTGCACTGGGTCTGGGTCAGTCTTCTGCTGTAGGTATCGGTGGCGATCCTATCAATGGTCTGAAACACATCGACATCATGAAGATGTTCAATGATGATCCAGATACTGACGCCGTTATCATGATCGGTGAAATCGGTGGCCCGGATGAAGCCAATGCTTCTTACTGGGTACGCGACAACATGAAGAAGCCAGTTGTTGGTTTCATCGCTGGTGTTACTGCGCCTCCGGGCAAGCGCATGGGCCACGCAGGCGCCCTTATTTCTGGTGGTGCTGATACAGCACAAGCGAAGCTGGATATCATGGAAGAATGTGGCATCAAAGCAACCAAAAACCCATCTGAAATGGCACGTTTGTTGAAAGCCATGCTGTAAGGTTTTTTTGGTAAAAAAAGTTGGTTAAAAAAAGAGTCGCAGATTTTGCGACTCTTTTTGTTTATGCTTGCATTTACTGAGGATATCCAGTGCAAATAGATTTCCTTAATGTTAAGCTTAACTTATAGAGAAAAAATCAATCCAGTTTTATGGTTTGATGATTATTAATTAATTTGCAAAAAATTTTAGTCAGCCGTTTATTGATGCCATACCAGCGTGTTTTAGAATTTGCCGCCTTGTCTGACACCGGGCGAGTCAGAGCGCATAACGAAGATGCTATCGTTGTTTGCGCCGATTATGGCTGCGCCGTGCTGGCAGATGGCATGGGTGGGTATAACGCCGGTGAAGTTGCCAGTGCGATGACGTCGCAAATCGTTGCCGAATATCTGTGTACCAAAATGGATGGCTTGTGGTTTCCGTCCATGGGCCCCAGGCCGGTTGCCATGGCGCGCTGGATGACAGAGGCGATTGAATCTGCCAATCGTGAGGTCTTGCACGTCGCACAAACCAACCCCGAATGCGCAGGCATGGGTACAACCGTGGTAACAGCCTGTTGTTTGCAGGATAAGCTTTTGCTGGCCCATGTAGGCGATTCAAGGGCATACCGCTATCGTGCCGGTGAGCTGACCAAACTCACCGAAGACCACTCTGTATTGCAAGAACAACTCAATGCCGGCCTGATCTCAGAAGCCGATGCCCGCTTTTCATCTATCAAGAACCTGATTACCCGCGCCGTCGGTACCCAGCAGGAATTATTGGTGGAGTTGCATATACACCATACCCAGGATGACGATCTTTACCTGATTTGTTCGGATGGATTGACCGATATGCTCAGTCATGATGAAATCCACACCATCCTTAGTCGCTACGGTTCGGATATGCGATTATGTTGCGGTGCACTCATCGATCATGCGAATGATCGTGGCGGGCTCGACAATATATCGGTTATCCTGTTCAGACTGGTTGGCGAAGAAAACAAATCCTGGTTGCAAAGAACCTTTACCCGGTAGTTCTGGGGCTTACGAATTGATGAGAGATTTATGGCGAAAATTGTCGTCACCTTTAATGGTCTGGTCCAACAAGAACTGACAATCACCAAATCAAGGCTGACCATAGGTCGCAGGCCAAGTAATGACGTGGTCATTGATCACCTGACCGTCAGCGGCCAGCATGCTGCGGTCGATACGTCGTCGAACGGTTCATTTGTGCTGGATCTGGGCAGTACCAATGGCACCATGGTCAATGGCCAGCCGGTAAAAAAACATTTGCTGCAACATGACGATATCATTGACATCGGCAAATACAAATTGCGTTTCCAGGTTGAAGCGAAAGGCACGACTCCAGCACTTTCACCGGCAGAGGTAAAAGAGCAGCCTACCGTTAAAGCGTCGGCTATTGCAGTGGCAAAGATCAAGGTGCTTAACGGAGCAAATTCAGGCAAGGAAATGGTGCTGAGCAAGCCAGTTACAACCTTGGGTAAACCTGGACACCAGGTGGTGGCGATAACACGTCAAGATAATCGTTATGTGATACGTCAGGTCGAGGGAAGTGTTATATCAAAATTGAATGACAAACCAATTGATCCACAGGCATCGCCGCTGACGAATGGTGATATCGTTGATGTGGCTGGCATCCAGGTACAGTTTGTGTTTATGTAATTAAAAAATATACCGGGCTGCTGGTTGCCTGGTTGGTAAAAAATATTGTTAAAACCGGAGATTCTTCTTCATGCGTGTCCGCCCTAAATCTGAATTTCTCGTTTTTGGACAGCCCGAGATACAGCAAGATGAAATCGATGACGTCATTGATTCCATGCATAAGGGCTGGTTAGGCACTGGCCCTAAAGTCGCGAAGTTTGAAAAAGACTTTTCCAACTATAAAGAAGTGCCTTATGTGGCCGCTTTGAATTCTTGCACAGCGGCCTTGCATTTAAGTTTGCTGGCTGCAGGTGTCGGTCCTGGTGATGAAGTGATTACTACACCAATGACTTTCTGTGCCAGTGTCAATGCCATCATTCATGCCGGTGCGACACCAGTGTTGGTTGATGTCGATCCCCACAGCATGAATATTGATGTAAAAAAAATTCGTGAAAAGATAAATTCAAAAACCCGCGCTTTGCTTCCTGTTCATTTCGCCGGTCGTTCTTGCGATATGGATGAGATTGTCACCATCGCTAACGATCATCAATTAAAGCTGATCGAAGATTGTGCGCATGCAATAGAAACCGAATACCGGGGGCAAAAAGCTGGTACTTTTGGCGATTTCTCCTGTTTCAGTTTTTATGCAACCAAGAATGTCAGTTCGGGCGAAGGGGGAATGGTCGTCGCCCGGCGCGAAGAAGATATTGCCCGCATTAAGGTACTTGGTTTGCATGGTATGAGTAAGGATGCATGGAAACGTTTTGGCGATGATGGCTATAAACATTACCAGGTGATTGAGTGTGGCTTTAAATACAATATGATGGATTTGCAGGCCGCAATTGGTATTCATCAACTGGCCAGGGTAGAAAAAAACTGGTTACGTCGCGAACAGATTTGGAATACTTATCAACAGGCCTTTGCAGATTTACCCATTACTCTGCCATCGCCCGTAGAGGCTGACACCAGGCATGCTTATCATCTGTACACTATTTTAGTTAATGAAGATCAATCTGGAATAGCAAGAGATCAATTTCTCGATACCATGGCGGCTGAGAATATTGGCGTTGGCGTACATTACTTGAGTTTGCCAGAGCATCCTTATTATCAGCAACGTTTTGGCTGGAAATCTGAAGATTATCCTCATGCTGCTGCCATAGGGAATAGTACGGTGAGTATTCCACTGTCTCCCAAGTTAACTGATGAAGATGTAGAGGATGTCATTGCTGCCGTGCGGAGAAGCTTGCGATGTTAAAGGCGGTGTTAATCGCGCTGACCTCCGAGTCGTTAAGGATTTTTTTACGTGAAAAAATTATCCAGATCTGGCGCAGATTAAAAGCACCCCGAATGATCGCGGGATACCGCAACTTTGACGGATCACTTCAAAAAAAAACAAGAATTAGCGATACCGTTGTACTGAACCATCCAGAGAAGATCAACGTAGGTGACAACGTGTTTGTCGGACACTACAGTATTTTGGACGGAACTGGTGGGCTTGAAATCGGTGAAGGGTGCCAGGTAGGATTTTGGTGTGGCTTATTCACACACAGCTCACATTGTGCGATTCGTTTATATGGTCGTCACTATCAAGATATTCCTGAGTATGAAAGAGTAGCTTATGACATTGCGCCAGTCAGTATAGGTAAGTATGTATTTATTGGTGCTGGTTGTACCATTTTGCCCGGTACCCAAATTGGCGACGGCGCTTTGGTCAGTGCGGGCGCTTTGGTGGCCGGGAGTTTTGAAGCTTTTGCCATCATTTCTGGTTCGCCGGCAAAAAAAGTTGGAGATACACGAACGCTGGATAAACGTCATTTGCGTGATCCCCAACTTCTTGAATGGTACGAAGAATGGCAAAAGTCTTAAAAAATCTACTTGTCAATTACATTCATGATCGTCGTCTACTTGTGCAGGCGAAAAACTTTGCACGTGGTAGATTGATTGATATTGGTTGCGGCATTAAACCCTACCAGAAGATTTTTGCAGGACATGTCACCGAACATGTTGGTGTTGATCACGAACTGTCTGTGCATGACAAATCAAACATGGATTTGCTGGGCACCGCATACCAGATACCAGTTGAAGACGGTAGTTTTGACACTGCGGTTTGTACAGCAGTTTTGGAGCACCTTGAGGAGCCTGAGCTTGCACTCAAAGAATGCTTTCGCGTGCTGCGACCTGGTGGTTACGCCATATATTCTGTTCCTTTCATTTGGCACCTGCATGAAGAACCCAGAGACTTCTACCGGTTTACCAAGTATGGGCTGGAACACATCTTTAAGAAAGCTGGCTTTGTTATCGTTGAACTCGAAGCGCTTTCTGGTTTTTGGGTAACCTTTGGGCAATTGTTTGTCTACAATTTATATCGTTTCAACAGAGGCCCGTTACGCTGGTTTCGGATTGTCGACGCACTTGGTTTGCTTGTTCAGGCATGTGCATTTTTGTTGGATAAACTGGATAAGACTGAGCAATGGACATGGATGTATCTTGTGGTTGCGCAGAAACCAGAAAATCCTGGGGCGCCTGATGATTTCACCTGATAACCTCAACGGTAGAAGCAGCATCGGTGCGGGTCAGAATGTAGTGTGTTCCTTTGCAAAAATTTTAACGCTGACAGGGGTACTGCTGAAGTGGCCTCGCTGAAGAAACGCGCTTATCTTGGTGTTAGATGGTCAGGACTATCTACCATTGTGACGGGTGCGCTGCAGATACTTCAACTGGTGTTACTTACCCGCCTTTTGAATATCCACGAGTATGGACTGATAGTTTTGGTTCTCGTGGTAATTACGATATTTCAAGGCTTTGTTGATGCAGGCATGAGTAACGCTCTGGTGCATTTTCAGAGTGCCAGTCAATCACAGTTATCTAGTTTGTATTGGTTGAGCTGGATATTTGGCAGTTTGGCTTGTGCCTTTCTCATCTTGATTGCACCAGGTATTGCGCAGCTTTATATGGAGCCTGAGTTGAGTGCGATTGTCCGCCTTGCCGCGCTAAGTATTCTGATTGCCCCGGCAGGGCAGCAATTCCAGTCGCTCATGCAAAAAGAATTTCGTTTTAAACAAATTGCGATTATTGAAATAATCGCATTGTCATTCGGCACAATTGCTGCTTGCAGTACGGCCTATTTCGGCGAAAAGGCAAGGTCGGTTGCCTGGGGTTTGCTGGTTTCTACACTTTTGCGCTCATGTCTGCTGGTAGTACTTGGGCGAAAGCGCTGGTCGCCAGATTGGCATTTCAGTATGCAGGACGTCAGGCCTTATCTGGTTTTTGGTGGATACCAGATGGGCGAGCGTATTCTGAATCTGCTTTATATGAATATCGATAAATTGCTGATCGGTAAAATATTAGGGGCGGATGCTTTGGGCGTTTACTCGGTCGCGTCGCAATTGATGATCAAACCGTTTTCCGCGATGAGTTCCGCCATATCGCGCGTAAGCTTTCCCTTGTTCGCACAGGTACAAACTGATAATCAAAAAATACAACGTGGTTATCATTTCGTAATTTCTGGAATTGCCTTAGTGTGCGTACCCATATACTTTGGTATGGCAAGCATTGCCGATCCGCTTATTCAATTTCTGTTTGGTGACCGTTGGCTGGGAAGCGCAGGAGTTTTAAAGATACTAGCTTTCCTTGGTATCTTATATTCGTTTGGAAATTTGCTAGGCAGCATTTTGCTTGCAAAGGGACGCGCCGATTTAGGTTTCTGGATGAACGTATATGGGCTAACGATGTACATTTCAGCCCTTTATATAGGTAGTTTTTTCAATATCACTGGCATAGCTTGGGCATTGTTACTGACTACGGCCATTTTTGTTATGCCAGTGGATTTTTATCTGCGTTCAAAGCTGGTTGGTATGCGAGCCAGTGACTTTTTGCGCGTTGTCTGGCCATTCCTTATTTCTGGGTTTTTAATGTCACTGGTAATGTGGGGGCTGGATCACTATCTGTTGGCTAAACTTGAAAATGCCTTCCGATTGACCTGCCTTATTGCATGTGGTGCTGCCCTGTACATTTGCAATATTATGGTGTTTTGCCGCAAATATTTGAACGAATTGATCGATCTGATTAAAGGGAAATGAGTGATGTGTGGAGTTTCAGGCTACCAGATGCATCGTCACCGGCTAGAAGACACTGCCCATAAAATAATGGCGATGAATTCAGCGATTCATCACCGGGGACCTGATGACGAAGGAATTACATTCATTCCTGCTAACGGTGGTGCACCAATAGATTTCGGAACTTTGCGCTCTGCCAAAGGCGTGGCTTTGCCACAATTACATTCCAGTGAATGCTTCCCGCATTGGGCTGCATTTGGCCACCTTCGTTTTTCTATTATTGATATATCGAATGCTGGTCATCAACCCTTTTGGTCTGACGATCATAAAGTGTGCATCTCTTTCAACGGTGAAATCTATAATTTTCTTGAGATTCGAACCGAGCTTCAGGCACTAGGCTATGTATTTTATACATCTTCCGATACTGAAGTATTGGTACGTGCTTACCAGTGCTGGGGAGAGCGATGTTTTTCAAGACTCAATGGTTTTTGGGCATTGAGTCTATATGATGTAGACCGAAATGCGATTTTGCTGGCACGTGACCGATTGGGCAAGGCACCACTTTATATCAGTCGATTGCATGATCGCCTGGCCTGGTCGTCCGAAATAAAAGGGCTCCGTTCACTTGGTACGAAATTTGATGTTCGTAAGGATGCGATCCTGGATTTTGTGCAATCTGGTTGGCGCGATGTCGACAATAAAACTTTCTACGACAATGTCTTCAGTTTTCCTGCCGCATCGTATGCTTGGATCGATGATGATGGTCGTTTTGTTCCCCAGTCATATTGGGCTGTCCCCGCGTCGCGCATGCAGGCTAGTGATATTTCCGATCAGGAAGCGATTGGTCAATTTAAAAATATACTAAGTGATGCATTAAGGATCCGCTTGCGAGCCGACGTACCTATCGGGTTTGAGCTGAGTGGCGGTATGGATTCATCGGCCCTGGTCGGATTTGCCGCCAGCGCAGGTTCTTCGTTGAAAGCATACACCGTAGCTTTTCAGGCAAAGAGTGAGAATGAGGAACCTTATGCCCGCATGGTTGCAGAACGTTATCCGCAGCAAGTAGATTACACAGTATTACGACCACCATCAGAAGATTTTTTGCCACAGATGGACAGCTTTGTTGCGCTCATGGACGAACCTTTTCATGCCCCCAACATGCTTACCAATCACAATATCTGGCGACGCATGAAGGCAGATGGAATTAAGATCAGTATCAATGGCGCAGCTGGTGATGAGGTGCTGGCAGGTTACGCTGAATATTTCAGGCCATATTTACGGCATTTAAATGGACAAAGGCGCTGGCCTGCCATGCTCAATGAGATTGCCAGGTTCAGCGAGATGCGTGCTTCCCCTCTCAATACCTTGCTCAGAGGCCTGAAAATTTCTAACGGGAAGACGCAAACGGAACCGGCTTTTAACATACTGAAAACGGGTTCACACACCAGTTTTCCAGGTGCTGGTGCCTCTCTGGAAATAAACCAGCGGCTCATTGACAATGTCGGCAATTGGCGTATGAATTACTGGCTGCGTTCTGGTAACCAGTCTTCGATGGGAGTGCCGCTAGAGGTGCGCGCACCGTTTCTTGATCATCGGCTGCTTGAATTTGCGTTTTCACTTCCCTTGCATTATTTGATCCGGAATGGCTGGCTGAAATGGATTTTACGCAAATCATCTGAAGATTTTCTGCCTTCCCAAGTGGTGTGGCGAAAAACAAAAATGGGTTTTCCTTTTCCGATGACGAATTGGTTGTTGCTGCATGATCGTGAATTTTTACTTGTTGCGGCAACAGCGGATTGCCCATTCATTGATTTTGTCAACCTGCAAGGTGCTTACCGGCAATTAGCTCAAGGCCAACCGTACTATTTATGGCGCGTGCTGTCTGTCATTTTTTGGTGGCATCGTTGTGTCAATCAGGAAGAATTGCGATTCGCGCCTCAGTAATTTTTTGTGGCGCATTGATTAAAATCGCTACCTGGAAAACAGTCGCACATTGCTATGGTTAACAAATACCACCCTCAAACTTATAACTTTAATTATCGTGAAAAAACTTAAATCAGACTTGATAAAACTAATTTGGTCACTGGGGCTGCGCGGTGTCGCTGACAAATTACACTTCCGCTACCTGAATAAAAAGTTTGAAGAAGAAAATGCGGCTTTCGTTAAGAAGTATCCTGAATTTCAGCTTCCACCACCTGAATTGATATTTGATGCGAATCATAATGTCAACTGGGAGACTTATCGTTCATCTGGAATGACTGACGCGCAAAAGATTGCAGATCTGATCGAACGCTATGTTGATGGTCCAGATGCCGCTGTCTTTGAATGGGGTTGTGGTCCGGCGCGAATAATTCGGCATCTTGGCGCAAAATTGACGCGATTTCAAAAAGTTGAATTGACCGGGTCTGACTATAATGCCGCCTCGATTCAGTGGTGTAATGCCAAATTACCTGGTATTCATTTCCTTGAAAATCGATTGTCTCCACCTATTGCCTTGAACGATCAGCAATTCAACTTTATTTACGCGATTTCGATTTTTACCCATCTGTCAGAAAAATCAATACATGAATGGCTGGCTGAAATGCACCGTCTGTTGAAGGATCAAGGATATTTCGCGTTTACCACTCATGGAGAGAAATTTACTTTTTGTTTAAGCCCAGAGCAGATGGAATCTTTTCGGCAAGGGAACCTGGTGACCAGAGACGGCGATATTGAGGGGAAAAAACTGTTTGGTTCTTTTCATCCGAAACAATGGGTTGAATCCGTAGTCCATCAAATAGGATACAAAGTCATCCATTTTTCACCCGAGGGTTTTCATCGGCAGGATTTGTGGATAGTGCAAAAAACAGATGCCCAGGTGGCTGTGGAATAACGTAAAGGTACGCAACTTGAGTTATCGACCTGTGAAAATATTACATAGCTGCCCTGTCTGGCTGGCACCGACACAAACCTGGTTGTATAACCAGATTAAGTCTTTGCCCGCAGATATTGAATGCACAGTTGCCTGTATCGGTCTTAGTAAGCCTGAATTGTTTCCAGTAGCCGATTTGCATAGCTTCTGTGGTACATCTGGCTTGCGTTATAAGTTTGAGGCTTTGCTCAGAAAACTGAATATTCCCCTGTATCCGTTTTGGTTGAAGCAGTATGCCAAACGTTCGCGTAGTACAGTGATACATTCCCACTTTGGTAATATGGGGTGGTTCGATCTTCTCGCCGCAACACAATTAAATTTGCCGCATGTGGTGACTTTTTACGGATTGGATGTCGATCATCTTCCCCAGCAGGATTCGCGTTGGCTGACACGTTACGCGCAATTGTTTGATAGCGTTGATCTGGTTTTATGTGAAGGAAGCCACATGGCTTCCCGTATTGTAGCCAGAGGGTGTAAGGCAGAGAAAGTGCGTGTCCATCATCTTGGGGTGGATCTGAAATTCATTCCTTTCCAGCCCCGGGCATGGGATCCGGCTACGCCGTTAAAAGTTTTGATAGCAGGCGCTTTCAGAGAAAAAAAAGGCATTCCTTGTGCACTGGAAGTATTGGGCCGGTTGCAGGATAGTGTTTGTCTGGAGATTACCCTGATTGGTGACGCTGATGCTGATCCTCGCAGTAAGGAAGAAAAGCAAAACATCCTTGCAGTTATCGACAAATACGGCATGGCAGACAAGGTGCGGATGCTGGGGTATTGTACTCACACGAAGATGCTGGAAGAAGCATATAAGAGCCATATTTTCTTTTCGCCCAGCGTGCATGCTCAAGATGGCGATTCGGAAGGTGGCTTGCCTGTTTCCATTATAGAAATGGCCGCTAGCGGCATGCCAGTTGTCAGTACCTTTCATTGCGATATTCCGGAAGTGATCAAGCACGGCGTATCCGGCTTGCTGGCACACGAGCATGATGTCGATGGCCTGTTGGCGCAAATGCAGTCCTTGATACTCGCGCCGGAAAAATGGATTGATCTCAGCCGGGCTGCCCGCGACCTGATAGAAGCTGAATATGATGTCACATTGCAAGCTGACAGGCTTGCAAGCATCTACCGCGAATTGCGAGCGACTCGTGAAGTGTAGTCATTTAATGATCATTGCACCGTACTGGTGTGATCCACAGCACTTGGGACAATATCGAATAGAGCGCTTCGTTCGCTGGTTGTCGGCGTCCGGAGTTGTTGTCACCATCATTGCCTCTGCTGAACAAGAGACGTTTAGTAAAATGGAATGGGGGCATTTGATTTGCATCCCTGATCCTCTGGGTATCTATGGAAAGAAAAGCGACCAACGTTTTTCATCTAACGTTCAACCGAAGCATGCTTTCGTTGTCAAAGTGCGTCGACGCCTGCGTTTGCTGGCCTATGCTTTATTGAGCCCTGATCCCGGTGTGCTTTGGGCTCGCAGGGCAATGCGACATCCGCTGGTAAAGGAATATGCAGGCAAGGCTGACGCTATATTGTCTTCCAGTTTTCCAGAATCTGTTCATGTTGCGGCATCTCACCTTGCATTTCGGTTTCAATTGCCATTGCTGGTAGATATGCGTGATGGCTGGCTGGACGAACCGATGAAGCCTTTGCTGGTCAGTTCTGCATTGCAGCGCTGGCGCGAAGGCTTGACTGAGAAAAGGATACTCAAACAGGCAAGTTTGATAACGGTTACATCTGAGCGCTGGAAAAAAATGCTGGTTGAACGACTTCCATTTTGTCGCGAAAAAACAGTTGCCATAACGAACGCTTATCCGCCTGGCAGTCAATTGCCCCATGTCATAAAAAAAGATCAGGGGCGGCATTTGCAATTGATGTACGCCGGACGGATTTTTAGTTCACGTGCCGAACGAAAAATCGCAGACTTGCTACACCCTTTGCTGGAAGGCTTACCAAAAGCCCATGGCAATCTGATTTTTGTTGGAGATCTATCTACCGCTGAAATTGCAGGATTGCGTTCATGGGAAGAACGGTTCAGAGCTATCAACTGGACAATTGAGATTCGCTCACTGGTACCACGTCAGGCCGTACTTGAGCTGCTCACAAATGCGGATGGTCTGATCATGCTTTCTTCATCCCAGGCATCCATACCTGCCAAGTTATTCGATTATCTGGTTTCCGGACACCCTATACTTGCCATTGCATCGATGGACAGTATTGTCGGTGAGATCAGTGCAAGGCTGCCTCAGTTATTTGTTGCTGAGTACGAGAATATTGAAAACGCCACAAAACGTATTGAACAATTTATTAATGCCTGTCAGGAATGCATCACCTACCCATTACCGGATGAATTTAGTGATGAATCAACCAGACAACAATTCATGGCGGCTTTTTTTGATGCTGTA
Organism: Undibacterium sp. Ji49W; assembly: GCF_049340205.1. Classification (NCBI taxonomy): domain Bacteria; kingdom Pseudomonadati; phylum Pseudomonadota; class Betaproteobacteria; order Burkholderiales; family Oxalobacteraceae; genus Undibacterium; species Undibacterium sp. Ji49W. The sequence continues at coordinate 521,590 of NZ_JBMPOW010000001.1, forward strand.
GAGAAGAGTTAGGTAAAAAACTCCTTATTCCTGCCTTCAAGCCGCAGGCTTATCCCTGCTTTGACGCAGGTGTTTCACCAGGCTGGACAGGCTTTGCCAGATTTGCCAGCCCATCAGGGCGGATCTTGCGACAGCGAAGGCGCGCGCGGGTTTGAGTATCATGACCACGGCGGTAATGAGCAGACTGGCAATGGGACGGCGACGGGCAGAGTTGCCCATCTTGCCGAACAGTTCGCTGGCCATATCCACCAGGCTTAATGATTGCCTGATTTCTGTGCCATAGATGGTGACCAGGCTGCGTTGGGCCTGTATCTTCAGCAATAAGGCCTGACGTTTCTGTGCGAGTTTTTCTTGCCGTTTCACCATGACTGAACGCCTATTCCTTAACCACAGTGCGGTCAGCATTGCTTAAGCTGGTGCTGTCTTTTTTCAGCTCAGCCAATGTGAAGGATAGAAATGCCGGTTTGTTGCGCATGACACTGCGTACGTGCAGGGAAATACCGATGGCCAGCAGCGAAAACAGACCCAGCAGCGATAACAGGACGGTATAGCGATAGCTATCCCAGAACAGGGCAATCAGCGTCAGTATGGCAACCAGTATCGCCAGACCGGCAAAAAACATGGCTGCCAGCGACCATAACAGGCTGGAAGAAAAGCGATTCAGCTCTTCTTCCAGCTCTACCGAGGCTAATTCCAGGCGTGTATGGACACTGTTGATCAGTGTCGATGCCAGTTGTGCCAGCGAATCGGTAATGGCCATGAACTTATTTACTGCGGCCGATGAGCAAACCTACCAGCAAACCTATACCAGCAGCAATGCCGGCAGACTGCCATGGGTTTTCCTTGACATAGACGTCGGTGGCACGGGCTGCTTCTTTGGTGCGGGTGACGACCAGGTCTTCAATGCGTTCGACTTCTGCCTTGGCATTTTTCAGGGTTTTTTCAAACTTGGCTTTGGCTGCTCTGAAGCCTTCGCCGCTTTGTTGCTCGGTGTTTTTCAGCAAATCTTCTGCATCACGGATGACGAGATGCAAGTCATTCATCAACTGTTCTTTATGCTCATCTACTGTACTCATGATGTTTCCTTTCTGGTTGGGAAGTGAATTAACAAGTGAATTAAATAAGTTAATTAAATTCAGTCTATGCAAAAAGATGGGGGCGGGTTTGTCGAAACGCAAGGACTCGCAAGAAAATTGAATAAGTAGCAATCTATGGTTTTACTTTACTGCATAGTCCAGCGCAATGCCAGCGAAGATTGCTGCACCCAGCCAATTGTTATTCAGAAAGGCGGCAAAACAGGCCATGCGTTCACGCTCGCGTATCAGGCTGTAATGGTAAATCGCGAACAATACGGCTACACCCATGCCCGCCACAAACCAGGTACGCAGTCCGGCTTGCCAGCCTACTGCCAGTATCAGGGCAAAACTGATGGCATAACACAGCATGATGGCCAGCACGTCATAGCGGCCAAAAGTGATGGCTGAGGTCTTGATACCGATTTTGAGGTCATCGTCACGGTCCACCATGGCGTATTCAGTGTCATAGGCGACGGCCCAGAAGACATTTGCCAGCAATAATATCCAGGCACTCATGGGCACTGTATCTTGCACCGCAGCATAAGCCATAGGGATACCAAAGCCGAAAGCAATGCCCAGATACGCCTGCGGGATGGCAAAAAACCGCTTGAAATAAGGGTAGCTGCCCGCCACCAGCACGGCAGCGACGGACAATTGCTTGGTCAGCGTGTTCAAGGGCAGTATCAGGGAAAAAGATATCAGGGCCAGTACCACGGCCACGCCAACGGCTTCCTTACCGCTGATTTTGCCACTGGTCAGCGGTCTTTCTGCCGTGCGCTTGACGTGCCGGTCAAAATCACGGTCTGCATAATCATTGATGGCGCAACCGGCAGAGCGCATCAACACTGTACCCACACTGAAAACCAGCACCAGTTGCCAGCTGGGCTGACCTTGCGAGGACAGCCATAGCGCCGCCAGGGTTGGCCACAGCAATAACAGGATACCTATGGGCTTGTCCAGCCTGACCAGCTTGAAATACAGATGCAGACGAGAATACAGGCGGTTCATGATTCAGCTTTGTTGTTGCACATAGGCAGAATTATAAGTGTTATCTATACATTGGACAGTTGGCAATGCTATCGTAGTGTTATTGCAAGAAACAGTACGCTAATAAAATCTTCGGGGACATCTATGAAATTTACGACCAAATTGCAACTGGTAAGTGCCGCCGCGTGCATGGGCCTTGCCGGTTCTGCCCATGCCGTGACCGAAATCAGTTGGTGGCATTCGATGACCGGTGCGCTGGGTGACCGCGTTACCGGTCTGGCAGATCAATTCAATAAAAGCCAGACAGAATACCGTGTGACGGCTGTCTACAAGGGTAGCTATGATGAAGCGCTGGCTGCTGGCATAGCTGCATTCCGCGCTGGCAATGCCCCGCATATCCTGCAAGTATTTGAAGTGGGTACGGCTACCATGATGTATTCCAAAGGTGCCATCAAGCCGGTGTCGGAAGTTATGAAGGTGGCGGGCGAGAAATTTGATACCTCGGGTTATGTAGCCGCGGTCGCCGGGTATTACACCTCACCGAAAGGGGAGATGCTGTCTTTCCCCTTTAACAGTTCGACTACCGTGTTTTACTATAACAAGGACATGTTTGCCAAAGCCGGTATGGACCCCAACAAGGCACCCGCTACCTGGCAGGAAGTGGTGGCCGCCGCAGCCCGCCTGAAAGCCAACGGCGAAAAATGTGCGTACACCACCGGCTGGCAAACCTGGGTGCACCTGGAAAGTTTTTCTGCCTGGCATAACGTCGAATTTGCATCCAAAGGCAATGGTTTCGGCGGTCTGGATGCGCGGCTGAAGTTCAACAGCCCTTTACACGTCAAACATATAGAAAATCTGGAAAACTGGGCCAAACAAGGTTATTTCACTTATGCCGGCCGCAAGAATGAGCCAGAGGCCAAGTTTTACTCCGGTGAATGCGGCATGCTGACCTCATCCAGTTCTGCTTATGGCAATGTGGCAAAAAACGCCAAATTCAAATTTGCCGTGTCGCCCATGCCCTATTATTCTGACGTCAAAGGTGCGCCACAAAATACCATCATAGGCGGCGCATCACTATGGGCCATGAATGGCAAGAAGACGGAAGAATACAAAGGTGTTGCCAAGTTCTATAAATTTCTTTCACAGGCAGAGGTACAGGCCAAATGGCATCAGGAAACCGGCTATCTGCCCACCACCAACGCTGCATACGAACTGACCAAAAGTTCGGGCTTTTATGAAAAGACACCAGGCCCTGGCGTCGCCGTGCAGCAGATGATCGTCAAGACCACCGACAAGTCACGCGGCATACGTCTGGGCAGTTTCGTACAGATACGCACCATCATGGATGAAGAACTGGAAGCAGTCTGGAGCGGTAAAAAACCGGCCAAGGCAGCACTGGATAGCGCGGTCGCCCGTGGTAATGAATTGCTGGAACGTTTCGAAAAAGCGAATAAGTGAACTGCAAGACCTCTCAACACAGAGGCACGGAGACACAGAGAGGCACAGAGGAAGTGCGGAAAGCTTCATGGAGAAATAATTTAATCCATACTTTCTCTCCTTTGTTTTCTCTGTGTTTCCGTGCCTCTGTGGTGAGCTTTTTGGTTTTACCGTTTTAGTATTTAAGCATTCGAGGATTTTTTGGAAAAACGCGCACGTTTTCGATCTGCCTGGTTGCCGTATCTGTTGCTGCTGCCGCAGATCTTGGTCACCATACTGTTTTTTTTCTGGCCTGCGGCCCAGGCCCTTTATCAGTCGGTACTGCTGCAGGATGCATTTGGCATAGCTTCTCAGTTTGTCTGGCTGGATAATTTCAAGGACTTGTTTGCCGATCCCACTTACCTGGCGGCCTTCAAGACCACGGCCTTGTTCTCGTTTTTGGTGGCGGTGCTGGGCTTGAGTATTTCATTGCTGCTGGCCGTGTTTGCTGACCGCGTGGTCAGGGGTAGTTCGTTTTACAAGACCATGCTGATTCTGCCTTATGCCGTATCGCCTGTGGTGGTCGGTGTGTTATGGATGTTCTTGCTCAATCCCACGCTGGGTATTGTGGCGCATGGCTTGCGGCATGTGGGTGTCGAATGGAATAGTCTTTTGAATGGCCAGCATGCCATGATACTGATCGTTCTGGCTGCGGTGTGGAAGCAGATCAGTTACAACTTCCTGTTTTTTCTCGCGGGTTTGCAGTCCATTCCGAAATCCCTGATAGAAGCGGCAGCGATTGATGGTGCCGGGCCCTGGCGCCGCTTTTTTACCATCGTTTTTCCTTTACTGACACCCACCTCCTTTTTTCTGCTGGTGGTGAATGTTGTCTATGCTTTTTTTGATACCTTTGCGATCGTGGAAGCAACCACGCAGGGTGGGCCTGGCAAGGATACTGAAATCCTGGTCTTCAAGGTATTCAATGACGGCTTCAAGGGTGGTGACCTGGGCAGTGCAGCGGCGCAGTCGGTGATACTGATGAGCATCGTCATTGTCCTTACCGTATTGCAGTTCAAGTATGTAGAAAAGAAAGTGCAGTATTGAACATGATAGAACGCCGTCCTTTTCTGGGAATGTTCAGCCACCTTATCCTGATACTGGGCGTCAGTCTGGTGGCGTTTCCTGTCTATGTTGCTTTTGTCGCCAGCACGCAAACAGCGGAGCAGTCGGCACTGGCACCGATGTCGCTGATCCCGGGTGATCAGCTATGGCATAACCTGAGTGCGGTACTTGGCAGCGGTACATCTGGCAATGTCGCTACCAGCCCGGTAGGACGCATGCTATGGGTCAGCCTGGTGTCGGCACTGATGATAGCAATAGGGAAGATTTCCATTTCCATGCTGTCTGCATTTGCGCTGGTGTATTTCCGCTTCCCGGGGCGCAGCCTGTTTTTCTGGATGATCTTCATCACCCTGATGCTGCCGGTGGAGGTGCGTATCAGTCCTACCTACAAGGTTGTGTCTGATCTGTCCATGCTCAATAGTTATGCCGGGCTGACCGTACCGCTGATTGCGTCAGCGACGGCGACTTTCCTGTTCCGGCAGTTTTTTTTGACGGTGCCGGATGAACTGGCAGAAGCTGCGCGCATAGATGGTGCTGGCCCCGTGCGGTTTCTTGTCGATATTCTGTGGCCCTTGTCACGCACCAATGTGATTGCCCTGTTTGTCATCATGTTCATTTATGGCTGGAACCAGTACCTGTGGCCCTTACTGGTATCGACAGAACAGGATATGTACCCCATAGGCGTTGGCATCCGGCGCATGATTGCCGGTGGTGATGCTGCGGTTGAATGGAATATGGTGATGGCGAGCCTGCTGCTGGCCATGCTGCCGCCAGCTCTGGTCGTGGTCGTCATGCAAAGATGGTTTATCAAGGGACTGGTCGATGCCGAGAAATAAATGCCCTGGCAAAAAATGACAAATGCTCGGTCAAGCTTCAATTCGTATGGAGTTACATAATAAACATATGGCACAGGTTCATTTAAAAAACGTCAAAAAAACCTACGGCAAAGGAGACAAGGCCGTTGATATCATTCATGGTATCTCCATAGACATACAGCATGGTGAATTCATCGTCATGGTGGGTCCGTCAGGTTGTGGTAAATCCACTTTGTTGCGCATGGTGGCCGGACTGGAAGAAATCACGTCTGGCGATATCATCATTGGTGACCGCATTGTCAATGAACTTGAACCCAAGGACCGCGACATTGCCATGGTTTTCCAGAACTATGCGCTATACCCGCATATGAGTGTTTACCAGAACATGGCTTATGGGCTGAAGATACGTGGCTTTTCCAAAGCCGATATCGAAACCCGGGTGCAGAAGGCAGCGCAGATACTGGAACTGGGCGAGCTGTTGCAAAGAACGCCGCGCCAGTTATCAGGTGGGCAGCGGCAAAGGGTGGCGATGGGCCGCGCCATTGTCCGGGAACCGGCAGTGTTTCTGTTTGATGAACCCCTGTCGAATCTGGATGCCAAACTGCGGGTGCAGATGCGCCTGGAAATTCAGCGCCTGCACAAGACCCTGGGCACGACCAGTCTGTATGTCACGCATGACCAGGTGGAAGCCATGACGCTGGGGCAGCGCATGATCGTCATGAATGCAGGTGTGGCAGAACAGATCGGGACCCCGGCAGAGGTGTATGGCACACCAGCCACTACCTTTGTCGCCAGCTTTATTGGCTCGCCACCGATGAATCTGTTGCGCGGCAAGCTCAGTGAAACTGGCCGCCAGATGCAGATAGGGCAGTCGCTGGTGTCATTGCCGCTGGTGCAAAGCGAAGCAGAGCGCGTCGCGCACCGTGAACTGATACTGGGCGTGCGACCAGAACATTTGTTCATAGGCATGCCTGGGTTGCCACTGGAAGTACAACTGGTGGAATCGCTGGGAGCGGATTTGCTTGTACATGGACTCTGTGGTGAACAGCCTGTGGTGATAAGAACGCCTACCGGTACGGCAGTGGAAGCCGGTGAGCATACTTCGGTTGGTTTTGCGGCCGATGTAATGCACTGGTTTGATCCGGTGACAAACAAACGGTTTTAACGGCACACCTGTCGGACAGGTTTTTGCCGTTTTTTCAGGCAAGCTGAACTGTTTTGTCACACCAGCAATCCTGCCTTGCGCGGTATTTGTTGCTGACGCAGTGTTTCTACAGGCACGCTGGCGGGGCTGGTATCAGCGGTCGCACTGGTGGCAGGGGTGCCGATATGTAAATGCCTGTTAAAGCGGGTTTCTTTTTCTGCCTGTGTGCCGCAAAAATAGCCTAGCCCGAATATTGTGATTGTCAGGCAGATGCTGATGAGGTATCTGCTGGCTGTTTCCATATTGATGGCCTTGATTGTCGGACTTGTTCTACTTACCACTTCCCTGCCCATATTTGCTCCTCTGTATCAGAGTTGACATCGCGCTGAAAACTGGACGGCACTATCGGACTGGACTGCGCAAATACACGACAACACCCTATTTGCGCGACAGTGATGTGACAGGCAGGGTCTTTTTGAGAATCCCTGAGCAGTTTCACGACGGGTTGAACTTCACACTGTTATTGCGAGTCGAAGTGTCGCAATAATTAAAATTACGTACCATAAAATTACTAAAAGCATTGTTTATTACTATTTTTAGTATTGAAATACGGTACTATTTGCAAAATTTAACTTTTCCTCAGGAAGCGTTCATGAGTTCACCCGAATTGGTCTTGAAAGTCTTGCGTTCAGAATTGCGGGCAGCAGGCGTGACATACAAAATGCTGGCAGAACGCATAGGCATGAGCGAATCCAGCATGAAGCGCATGTTCGGGCAAAAGGACATGAGCCTTTCGCGTCTGGCAGAAATCTGCAAGGCAGCAGGCATCGCTATGGAAGATATATTGCGGCAGGCAGCGGATGTCACACCGCAATCTGACACCCTCAGCCTTGAGCAGGAACAATCGCTGATGGCTGACCCCAAGCTCTTGCTGGTGGCAATTTGCTGTCTTGGACACTGGACGCTGGAACAGATCATCGAAACCTATCACATGTCCGAATCGGAATGCATATTGCAAATGATTGCACTCGACAAGCTGGCCCTGATAGAACTGCGCCCGCATAACCGTTATCGCCTGAATGTGTCGCCCGCATTTCACTGGCGTCCGGATGGCCCGATACAGCAATATTTTCGTGATGTGGTGGTCAGCGATTACTTCGCCGGCAGCTTTGACGGGCCTGGTGAAACCCTGCTGTTTGTACCGGCAAGGGTTTCTTCACACAGCGCACAGGAACTGGTGCAAAAGATCCAGCAACTGGCAGCCGAGCTGGCCAGGCTGCATCAGGATGACCGGCGCCTGAAGCCGGAAGAGCGTGATGGGTTCACCTTGCTGGTGGGTTTCCGCTCCTGGGAGTTTTCAGCCTTCACTGCGCTGCGCCGCCCGGAAGCAGCGCCCGCTGTCAAAAGCCTGACTCACCAGATAGGTCCAAGGAAAAGATAAAGCGAGGAACCGTTGCCGCGGGTTGCTCCGGCGGCAAAAAACAGTGGGCCAAACCGGGTATCAATCGATATGTGGGCGCTGGCTGCCTGCTTCAGTGTATTGAAGCGTAGCGGCTGGGTATCGCCATAGGCATTGCCGATCTCGGCAGAAAAGCCCAGCCGTATGGCACCGCCCACCGTGCTCGGAAGTGAACCTATCTTGCGTGCCAGCAGTATACGGCTGAATGCGGTGGCATTGCCCGTCAGTGAATTATTTGCCGTACCGGACAGACGCAAGAATCCACCCAGCGGATTTGGTGCGCTGCCGCGCTGCGATTTACCCCATTCGCCATACACGTGACCAGCCCATTCGCCGAACTGAAAGGCCGTCAATACATCGATTTCTGATTGTGCCTGAGATGGTTCGCCCGGTCCTTTGGACGGTGCTCTTTCCCAGGTTGCCGCGATACGATTCCCACGGCTTGGGTAAGCCAGTGAATCCAGTGTATCGAGCTGGAAATTGACAAATTGCGTCGTATCAAAATAACGCACACTGTCCTGGCTGGTATTGGCTGGCAGCAGCAAATCGATTTTACCAAAACCTCGCGTTATACCTGCTTCTATCTTGCCCCAGTTGTCCAGCAGACGACCAAAGCTCATGGTTGCCTGGGTGGCACGCACACCGACACGGGCAATCTTGCGGCCATCATTAAACAAGTCCAGGCTTTTGCCATTGTATTGGATGGAAGGGGCCAGGAACCAGGGTGACCCTGACCCAATGGGCTGCCAGAACTGCATACCCAACTGACGTTCGCTGCCTATGCGCGCGACGCTGCGCAGCTCAGCCCCGTAACTGTTGAGTGATGAAGCGACATGCATGAGACTTAAGGCGAAGCGGTTTTCGTCTGCAAAATCGCTGGTCAGCTCCAGGCCCACGCGCAGGCGGTTACGACTGGAATTGGATTCTGTTGGCCGTATCAACACATTGCGCTTGCCTTCCGCATCGGTGATAACGGTTTCCACATTATCGATGTCGCCGCGTCCATACAAGCGTGCAGATGCCTGTCGTATCTGTTCTGGCGTCAGTACCTGCCCTTCCTGTAGGCCGGTTTGGGTGATAAGGGCCTTGGGGTTGATATAGCGAGGGCCTTCCACTTCCACCTTCGCCAGTGGCAGTTTGCCGGTGCTGGGTTTGGCGGTCAGTGTGCCAGTGGAGCGTTGGTATTCAAAACTGGCATATTGTTCGTCCGTAACGCGCAGGGCAGCCAGTTTATCGGCCATTTTATGGGTGGCGGCTTCGCCTGCCTTGATGGATTTCACATATTCACCAAAGTCGAGAAAACTGATGCCGGATAATTCTGGCGCAATCAGAATATCGTTGCTACGCAGATCCTTGATCGAACGCTGTACATTCTGTTCGGTCAGAATTTGCAGCATTTGTTTGGTGACTTCAATCGCACTGTTCAATTCATTTTCTTTTGCCAGTGGTGTACCAACATTGACTGCAATCACAATATCGGCGCCCATGGAACGCGCCAGTTCTACCGGCAGATTGCTGACCAGTCCCCCATCTACCACCAGTTTCTGTTTGATACGTACTGGCGCAAATACACCAGGCAGTGCCAGTGAGGCACGCATGGTCATTAGCAAAGGTGTGTCGTTCAGTTCTACCATGTCTCCGGTCAGCAAGTCAGAAGCGACAGAGCGGAAAGGCAGCGTTAGTTGATCAACCGGCTGGTCGCGCATGCCTTCCGGCATCAGACGGGTCAATGCATTTTCCAGCGCCGCATTACCGGCTGCCGCAGGGGGCAGGAAGACGCCGGATTTGGTCACGGCAAATTCTATGCGGGAAGGTAGTAGAAAATCTTCTTCCTTGCGCCGGTAATCGAGGTCATAACGGGCAGGGCGGTCGGCCAGCACGTTGTCCCAGTTGGTATCACGGACGATCTGTTCAAGTTCGTCAGCAGAACGGCCGGCTGCATAGGCACCACCAACAACGGCACCTATGCTGGTGCCTACGACCATATCTACCGGCACGCGCAGTTTGCGCAGGGCACGCAAGACGCCGATATGGGCAAAGCCACGGGCACCACCGCCAGACAGGACCAGCGCGACCTTGGGGCGCGGGTTGGCAACAGAACTGGTATTGGCTGCTGGCGATGCTTCAGTAGCGCTCTGGGCTTGACTGGAAAGAGGAAAAATACTGGCCACCAGAGCAACCAGCACGACCATGTGGTTCAGCGACAGACGCAGCAGCGCCGGGTTAGTCTTGCAATAGTCTCTTGGTAACAAGTGCAGAAACGAGCGTAGCGATGACATGGATACTGCTTTCTTTAGAAAGGCGATGATGACGTGGCAGTGGAATAGACCGCACAATGCTCATCTGGTTTCGCAAAAGACCGCAGTATATACGGAACTATACCTAAGCCATGGCAATAATGAATAAAATGGCAATGTGTTGCGGGTTGCGGGTTGCGGGATGCGGGCTACGGGCTGCGTGTCTGCCCAGGCAGCTCAGGTTTGTTCTGCGGTATTGACCAGGGCGGTCAATACATGGTCACGCCAGACACCATTGATTTTCAGGTAGGACTTGGCGTAGCCTTCTTTTTCAAAACCCAGTCGAGTGAGCAGGGCAGCGCTGCGCTGGTTTTCCGGCACGTAATTGGCCATGACGCGGTGCAGATTATGTGCATCGAACATATACCGGATGCCGGCCTGTACCGCTTCAAACATGTATCCTTGTCCCTGCTGTTTTTCACCTATGGCATAGCCAAGGTGGCAGGCCTGGAAGGCACCGCGCACGATATTGCTGAAATTGCAGATGCCTATCATTTCCTGACCCTGGCATACCGCAAAATGCACTGCCAGCCCGGCTTCCATCAAGCGTGTACTGGCCAGCAGGCGTTCTTCGCATTTTTCCAGCGAAAAGAAAGCCGTATCACGAGCCGGCTCCCAGGGGGCCAGATGCTCGCGATTGTTCAGTAGATACTGCTGCAGCAATGTGGCCTGTTCCGGCAAAAGTACCCGCAATTGCAGGCGCGCGGTGGCGATAGCATCCATCATCAACATCGTCTTTAACAACAAGGGGTAATAGAATTATTACGTGTTACTGGCCACTGGGCGCTTCATCGAGCATGGTGACGCCGGGCAAATCACAAGCCAGTACGGCCTGGCGTATGGCCTCAATGGCAGCCTGGCGGGTAAAGCTCTTGCGCCAGGCTATCACCACGCGGCGGTCAGGTGCTGGTGCCGTGAATGGAAGATAACGCAACATACCGTCACGTGCATCCATGTCAGGCACCGAAGCCATAGGTAATACTGTAATGCCTATGCCGGAAGCCACCATATGACGTATGGTTTCCAGTGAAGATCCTTCAAAGGTTCTGGCGATGCCATCACCGGTGGTAGAAAAACGTGACATCTCAGGGCAGACTTCAAGCACCTGATCGCGGAAACAGTGACCATTTCCCAGCAAGAGCATGGTTTCTGACTTGAGTTCTTCGGCGGATACTTCGCTGCGTTCTGCCCATGCATGGTCTTTGGGCATGGCGACCACGAATGGTTCGTCATACAGTGCCTGCACCACCATACCGTGGTCGGGTATGGGCAGGGCGACGATGGCTGCATCCAGTTCACCCTGGCGCAGCAATTCCATCAGTTTGACGGTAAAGTTCTCCTGCAATACCAGTGGCATCTGCGGCACCTGCTGTATCATGGTTTTGACCAGCGTGGGTAGCAGGTAAGGGCCGATGGTGTAGATGACGCCAAGACGGAAAGGACCAGCCAGCGGATCCTTGTTTTGCTTGGCAATTTCTTTGATGGCAGCAGTTTGTTCCAGCACGCGTTCGGCCTGGGCGACAATCTGCGCGCCCAGTGGCGTAGTCGAGACTTCCGTGCCACCGCGTTCAAAGATGGTGACGCCCAATTCATCTTCGAGTTTTTTGATGGCGACGGACAGCGTTGGTTGCGCAACAAAGCAGGCTTCAGCCGCATGGCCAAAGTGCTTTTGCCGGGCAACCGCAACGATGTATTTTAATTCTGTAAGTGTCATGCCGATAGTTTGGCACAGACTGCGGGCAGCGTCAGCAAGTGCTTGGCTCCGGATCTATATTTTTTTCTATTTTCACAAGAAAATGGGGGAGTATCTTTGGATAGTCATACCCGACAGGCATGGGATTGCTGAATTCGCGGATACTCTGGCTTGTCCCTAAATTGTAACCGGGCACCCCGATAACGGCCGATGCCCGGTTTTGGCTCAGGCCTTGAGCTGGCTCATGGCCTTGCTCAGCTCCAGATGACCTTGTGCCGCTCCACTTTCCGGCACGGTTTCTGCGTCGCGCTGCCTGACTTCGCTCAGGCGGGCTGCCAGTTGTTCAGGGGCATCGCCGCCCCTGCCTACCCATACACCCTGAGTCATGGTGATATGGGCTGCTTCAAAGCTGCCAGCGCCAGCGCACAGAATAGCGCGAGTCGGCGCCTGTTCAGACGCCAGCACCAACATCGCCGGAACGATATCGGATGGTTGCAGGGCTTTCAGGATTTCTTCCGGGAACAAGGCTTCTGTCATGCGGGTGGCTGCGGTTGGTGCCAGGCTATTGACGCGGATGTCATACTTGGCGCCCTCCAGCGCCAGAGTCTGCATCAGGCCGACCAGCGCCAGTTTGGCAGCGCCGTAATTCGACTGGCCGAAGTTGCCGTACAGGCCGGACGACGAAGTCGTCATCACGATGCGACCATACTTTTGTTCAGTCATGATGGGCCAGACTGCTTTGCAGCAATGCACGGCTCCCATCAGATGCACGTCCAGTACCAGTTTGAAATCGGCGATATCCATTTTGGCAAAGCTCTTGTCGCGCAGGATACCTGCATTATTGATCAGGATATCGACACGACCCCATTGTGCCATGGTGTCAGCTACCATCGCCTGTACAGCCTCAAAGTCGGTGACCGATGCGCCATTGGCGATGGCTTCGCCACCTGCTGCACGGATTTCTTCCACCACTGCCAGGGCAGCGGCAGACGAGCCACCTGAACCGTCACGCGCACCGCCGAGGTCGTTGACGACCACTTTGGCACCGCGTGCCGCCAGCGCCAGCGCATGTTCACGCCCAAGTCCACCACCTGCACCAGTCACGATGGCAACACGGCCTTTGAAGTCGATAGTCATTGTTAGTCCTTATTTATAAAAAGTGCCTGCTTGTTGGCAAGCAGGCAGAGTCGTTAAAGAGATTTTGTATGATTTACTTGTCGTCTGATCATTCTGCTATCCAGCTATCTGGCCATCCGGAGGCACAGGATGCACTGGTCCGGAATGGATGGCGACGTGTTTATTTGCTGGACTGCATTTGTGCATCAATATCTGCCAGGCATTCACGTCCACGTTGTGTGATGAGCAGCTTGCCAGTATCTGCATCCACTTCCACATGTGCTTTTTTGCCGAGGAAGGTGGCGACCGGGCCGGGCAGGGCTGTGTCGGGGTCATTGGCGATGGCGCGCAGACCATCTATGCATTGCTTGATGAACAGGGTTTGACGGCCGTTTTCAGTCAGTTCCAGTGTGCCGTCCTTGCGGTATGCCATCAGCTTGATACCGCACAGGCGCTTGGCATTGCGACTGATGCAGACGCCTGGTTTGCTCTGGCGTGGTAACTTGCTTAATTGCTCAAGGGCGTCGTATTCATCTATGCTTAATTTGTGACTCATTGCTGCTTTCCGGAGTGGTTGAGGGCGTGATGCCCTCATATGTTTGAATTGTTTGAATTGTTTGAATTGTTTGAATTCTTATTTTGTTGCTGTTTTGTAGATGCTGCCGTTTTTCATGACAAAAGACACCTTGGTGAGGACGGTGACATCCGCCAGCGGATCGGCTTCTACCGCGATCAGGTCCGCAAATTTACCTGCCTTGATACTGCCGATTTTTTCTTTTAGTCCCAGCAGATCGGCTGCATTGATGGTGGCTGCCTGTATCGCCTGCATGGGTGTCATGCCATATTTGACCATATAATAAAATTGTTTGGCATTGTCACCATGCGGGTAGACGCCTGCATCGGAACCAAAGGCCATGCGTGCACCACCGAGCAGGGCAGCGCGGAAGTTGTCACGCTGCTTCTGGCCTATTTCCCTTTCTTTTTCCAGTGACTCTGGCAAGAAACCAGCTTTCTCACCTTCGCCCAGAATATAGTCATCATTATAGATATCCATCACCAGCCAGGTGCCATGCTGTTTCGCCAGTTGTATGCCTTCGGCATCGATCAGGCTGCTGTGTTCGACCGAATCTACCCCGGCGCGAATGGCATCGCTGATGCCGCTGGCGCCGTGGGCATGGGCCGCCACCTTGCGCCCCAGCTTGTGTGCTTCCTGTACGATAGCCTGCATTTCCTCCAGCGTATATTGCTGTGCGCCGGCGGCGTCACCCTTGGACAAGACTCCGCCGGTAGCACAAATCTTGATCTGGTCGGCACCATACTTGGCCATTTCCCTGACCTTGCTGCGCGCTGCCCAGGGGCCGTCTGCAACGCCCTTGCCAACGTCATTGTATTCTGGCGGCAATAAATTATTGTCGCAATGGCCACCCTTGATGCCTAATGCATAACCGGATGCAAGCACCCGTGGACCGGGGAAGTCACTATCATTGATGGCATCGCGCAAGGCGACATCGGCAAAACCTTCAGAGCCGACATCGCGTACGGTGGTAAAGCCGGCATTCAGGGTGTCGCGTGCTGCCCTGACACCATATAGTGCGGCCCTGACATTGGATGTGCCTAGCGAACTATAGCCGTGCTGGCGTGGATTGCTGGTCAGGTGGGTGTGCGCATCAATCAGGCCGGGAAGTACAGTCGCTTTCGACAAATCTATCACCGTGGCATTGACCGGTATGCTGGTCGTCGCTAAAGGACTAATGGCGGCAATGCGTTCGCCATCAATCATGATCAGTTGATCACGCAAGACTCTAGCATTTTCAACATCAATCAAACGGCCTGCCTTGATGGCGATCAGTTGTTTTGCAGCTACTTTTTCCTCGGCAACTGCAGTAGCAGAAACAAGCAGCAGGCTGCTGCAAAACAGGCTGGTGAAGACGTGTTGCATCTGGTTTTTTTTCATTATTCTTACCCTTGTTGTGTTTTTCGATGAGTATCCCCGTCGAATATAACATAGCACCCATGGGGAATTTGATCGCTGTGACTGATCTCAGGGTAAATTGACTGTTTGTCACGACGGTGTTCAGGTGGAAAGTGCGCAGAAGATCGGCGCAGAACTTTGACGGGTTTTAAGCGGGACCTTGATAAACCGGGGCATTGCAGTCAGCCCGGCCTTCAGGTATGTTGGCAGTATTTCCGTTCATATTTCCAGGCATGTCATGTTGATCTTTATTGTTATTGCTGCCACGCTGTTGATGCTGGTCAGTGTCTGGGGTTTTGTTGGCATCTGGCGCTTTGCCAGATCGGGTGCGACACCAAAGAACTGGAAGAAGCTGGTTTTTTCTACCCTGGGTGCGGGCCTGCTGCTGGGACTGATTTCCAGCCTGGCAACGTTCTGGATGCTGTTTCCCTATCCGAACAGTATGGGCCCGGGCTGGTTTGCCGGCCTGCCTTACGTGGCGGTGTATGTAGATGCCAACGACAATTATTACCACTTCAGTTTCACACAGGTAAGCGTGATTGCGAATGTCTGCTTCTGGTTTTTATTGCCATTCGCTCTTTTGCGTGTGTACGGCGCCATCTGGCGGCGTCAGCAGCTTGGTGCAGAATAAAACTGCCAGGTACTTTTCAAGCGCTTAAGAATGTTTCCGCACCCTGATCGGGTGTGTCGGCTTATCACTGTTGCTGATCTGGCCGTGGTTTCGCATATTGCACTCCACAGGTAATTTCGCCTTGTTTCTCCTTCCTTATATCTCCTTCCTTATTTCTTCTTCCTTATTTCTTCTTCCTTATTTCTTCTTCCTTATTTCTTCTTCCTTATTTCTTCTTCCTTATTTCTTCTTCAATACCGGCCCCCGGTGCTTTTCACGCATTTACGTGCGATGGGCAAGTTCACACCAAATAAATACGGGCTTTAGGACGTATACATTAAAAAAGTAAGTAGTCCAATTACATAAAGTAGTCTAACTACATATTAAACTTTGCTGCTTTGTGGGGCATTCGCAACATGTTCAGGCGCAATTAGAGCCTTTCCTCATATGAATCTATATTGGTTTGTGTATTTTCCTTGTAGTTTTTTGTAGTCTTCGTTTGACATTGAATCTAGTTTTAGTACAGAATCCATTTCGGAACGTTGGGTTCTGATTGCTGGGCCGGAATGTTGGGTTTCTGTCTGGCAGCTCGAAGAGTGCAGGTCATATATAAAAGTGTGAGGGGACATTACATGAAACATGCTACGCAAAAGCGTCAGCAGGGCGGAGCTCTGCATCGTTTTTCTTTTAAGTTGAGTCCGGTTGCGGCCGGATGTGCAGTGTTGATTTTTGGTTTGACTGACATCGCGTCAGCGCAAGAGGCGGTAGACAACACCGTCGTGGTCACGGGTATCCGCAAGGGTATTGAAGAGGCAATTTCCATCAAGAAAAATTCCAATTCCATCGTTGAAGCCATTTCCGCAGAAGACATCGGCAAATTGCCAGATGCCAGTGTGGCCGAATCGATTGCCCGTTTGCCTGGCGTCACGGCGCAGCGTAGCCGTTCGTCGGGCAAGGCGGCTGATGTCAGTGTGCGTGGTCTCTCGCCCAGTTTCAACGGTTCCTTGCTGAACGGTCGTGAACAGGCATCTACCGGCAATGCGCGCAGCCCGGAATTTGATCTGTTTCCGGCAGAACTCATGGGTTCTGTGCTGATCTATAAAACACCGGATGCAGCTCTGGTTGGTCAGGGTCTGGCCGCTACCATTGATCTGAATACACTCAAGCCGCTGGACTTTGGCAAACGTGTTTTGGCGGCAAGCTATCGCAAGCAACGCTCAGGTGTGCAATCAGGCTCCGAAGAGGGCACAGGCGATCGCGCATCATTCTCTTATGTGGATCAGTTTGCCGACCGTACCATCGGTTTGTCACTGGGGCTGACCAAGTTCAAGGAAGATGGCGGCGGCCAGCAAAAATTTGATTCCTGGGGTGGTTATGCGCCTTTGGTAGACTATAACGGTGCCAAGGTTGCCGCACCTGGTGGCTTTAAATCCGATACCGAAGTCAGTAAAAACAACCGCGATGGTGCTTCGCTGACCTTGCAATACAAGCCAAATAAAAACTTTAAATCTGCGGTCGATGTATTTTATTCCGCCGGTTCCACCAGTTTGAAGAAAACCGGTCTGGAAGGTGCAATTGCCGGTTCTGCCGGTGGCTATGACCCGGATGGCGTGCTGAGCAATGCCACCATCGTGAACGGTGTTGCCACAGCTGGTACTTTCAGCAACTATAAAGGCGTAGTACGCAATCATAAGGAAAGCGCCGACGACAAGCTGACATCGATAGGCTGGAACAATGAACTGAAACTGGATGAATGGACGGCGATTGCCGATCTGTCCTATTCCAAGGCAGTCAAGCACAGCAAACGCTATGAAACCACAGCCGGCCAGCCCGGTGATGCAGCTTCTCTGGGTTCGATTTCGTACACCGGTTTTAATGGCAGTAACTTTGCTGACGTCAAGTACACCACGAGCCTGAACTATGCTGACCGCAATGTCGCCAAACTGACAGACGTTGATGGTTGGGGCGGTGGCCCGAACACGCCGCAAGCCGGTTATGTCGCCCTGCCGGATATTAACGACAAAGTCAGCAGCATACGTTTGATCGCAAAACGTGACCTGAACTTCGGTCCTGTCGTGGCGGCACAGTTTGGCTTCAATTACACTGATCGCGACAAGGCACGCACGGGTCAGGAAGGTCGCCTGGTCGTCAAAGGTGGTGGCGGCTATGCATCCGCAGCAGTGCCTGGCAGTGCTGTCGCAACAGCTGGCACAGTGGGTTTGCCTATCGTCTCTTTCGATCCGGATAATTCTCTGGGTTCGATTTACGAACTGGCGCGCTGGGTGGATGCTTCGGTGCTGGCAAAAGACTGGTCCGTGAGTGAAAAAGTCACGACAGCCTATGCCATGGGTGACCTGGACGGCCAATTGATGGGCTTTAATTACCGTGGCAATTTTGGTGGACAATTCATTCATACCAATCAAAACTCTACCGGCAACCAGGTTGATCTGGCGAAGTGTACCGGCATTACCGCTGCCACCTGCCCCTTTACAACCGTCAGTGGCGGCAAATCGTATTCTGATTTCCTGCCCAGCCTGAATGTGTCGTTTGACCTGGGTAAAGAACAATTCCTGCGTTTGGGTATGGCCAAGGTCTTGTCGCGTGCGAATATGGATGACCTGCGCGCCAGCCAGGAATTTGGCGTTAATAACGGCGGTCCTTATCCTATCCTGACAGGTAGTGGCGGCAATGCAGAGTTAAAGCCTTTCAGTGCAAAAGCTTTTGACCTGTCATATGAAAAATATTTCGGCAAGAAAGGCTATTTCAGCGTTGCCGGTTTCTATAAGCAGCTTGATACTTATATCTACCGCGCACCTCGTTCATTTGACTTTAAACCTTTCGTCAGCGCCAATACACCTTTACCTTTGAGTGGCCCGTACAAGGGTTCCACCATGGGCTTGTTGACTACACCGCAAAATGGCACGGGTGGCAGTATTTCCGGGTTTGAAATTGCATTGAATATTCCTTTCTCGCTGATCACACCTGTGCTTGACGGTTTTGGCGTGATGGTGAATCATTCGGACACCTCCAGCCAGATCACCCTGCCGGCAATTGGGTTTGGCACCACGAATATCAGTGCCGCCAATATTCCTTTGCCGGGTTTGTCCAAACGTGTCAGCAATCTGCGCCTGTATTATGAAAAAAATGGCTTCCAGATTGCTATCGCAGGTCGCAAGCGTTCCGACTTCCTGGGACAGATCAGCGACTTCCAGGATAATCAGCAACTGACTTTTATCAAGGGGGAAACGATAGTCGATCTGCAAATGTCGTATGAATTCCAGACTGGCTGGCTGAAAGGCTTGTCGGTGCTGGCGCAGGCAAATAACTGGAACAATGCACCGTTCCAGCAGTACAACACTGACCCCAGTGTGATCACTGACAAGATTGTGTACGGCAGGACTTATTTATTCGGTGTGAACTATAAGTTCTGAACCGGATTGCAAACAAGCCGCTGTCAGCATAATGCCGACAGCGCTTATGTTTTAAAAACTGCCGACCAAGCCTGAGATGTCATTCATTTGAATTCGTATTCAAATGCGTGTCGCCTCCAGGCTTGGTCGCTTTCTTTTATGCAGGGGATTTGTTTTTCAGGTGTTGCAGGGGACAAAAATGCAGAATACAAATATAAAAAATATTGTAGTGGTTGGTGGTGGTACGGCAGGCTGGATGACGGCGACTGCACTGGCAACGGTATTGCAGGGGCAATACCGGATTCATGTCGTGGAGTCGGATGAAATTGGTATTGTCGGTGTCGGTGAGGCAACCATACCGATGATACAAAGATTCAACCAGGTGGTTGGCATTGATGAAAATGAGTTCCTGCGAGAAACCCAGGGCAGTTTCAAGCTGGCCATAGAATTTGTCAACTGGGGCAAGCCGGGTGATCGCTACATGCATGGTTTTGGCACCATAGGCCAGGACCTGGGAACCGTGCGTTTTGACCAGTACTGGCAAAAAATGCGCAAGCAGGGCAAGGCGGATGAGCTGGCCGCATATTCAATCACGCGCATGGCTGCCAGAGCAAACAAGTTCATGCCGGCGCGGCATGATGTACCGAATTCACCGCTTAACCAGATCGCTCACGCCTACCATTTTGATGCCAGCCTGTATGCGCGTTACTTGCGTAAAGTTGCCGAGTCGCGCGGTGTCGTTCGTACCGAGGGCAAGATTGTTTCAGTCAGTCAGCGTGAAGCTGATGGTTTTGTCGATGCCGTCACGCTGGAAAATGGTCAGCGCATCAGCGGTGATCTGTTTATTGATTGTTCTGGCTTTCGCGGTTTGCTGATAGAACAGACCTTGCAGACAGGTTATGAAGACTGGTCACATTGGCTGCCATGCGACCGGGCGCAGGCAGTTCCCTGTGAATCGGCAGCAGAATTTTTACCCTATACCCGCGCGACGGCGCACCGTGCAGGCTGGCAATGGCGCATACCCTTGCAGCATCGTACAGGCAATGGCCATGTGTATTGCAGCAAGTACGTCAGTGATGATGAGGCAACATCGGTTTTGCTGGACAATCTTGATGGCAAGCCCTTGGCCGATCCGCGCGTGATCAGGTTCAAGACCGGCATGCGTAACAAGGCCTGGAACAAGAATGTGGTAGCGATAGGACTTGCCGGCGGGTTTCTGGAGCCATTGGAATCGACCAGTATTCATCTGATACAGTCGGCGATTGCGCGTCTCATCGATTTCTTTCCTAATCAGGGTTTCAATGCGGTTGATATTGCGGAATACAATCGCCAGTCGCGCCTTGAATATGAACGTATCCGTGACTTCGTGATTTTGCACTACAAGCTCAATCAGCGTGAGGATTCCGACTTCTGGAAAGACTGTGCCAGCATGCAGGTGCCAGACAGTCTGCAGCACAAAATAGATTTGTTCCGTGCTACCGGCCGCTTGCTGCGCATTGACAATGAATTGTTTGCCGAGGTGGGCTGGTTGCAGGTGTTTGAAGGACAAAATTTAGTCCCTGAAAATACCAATCCTCTGGTAGATTTACAGACCGAAGCGGATACGATCGACTATCTCGAGAGTGTGCGTGAAGTAGTGCAGAAATGTGTGGCCATCATGCCGGATCATGCTGCCTATATTGCCCAGTATTGCGCGGCCAGAAGTTAAGCAATACAGGTGCGGGGAGACGCCGCCAGAAAAGGCGGTGCATAAAAATATAAACCTAAATCCAATCAAAATTATGCATACAGGGATGAGCACCACCGAGATTTTCTTGATCGCGATGTTTGTGATTTTTACCTTGCCCTACCTGATCTGGCGGGTAGGAAAAACCGACTATTATGCCCCACTGGTCGTAGTGCAGATTATCACTGGTATCTTGCTGGGGCCTGGCGTGTTGGGCGCCATTTTTCCGGATTACTATAAATTTGTGTTTAATCCCCAGGTGATACAGTCGTTGAATGGTATTGCATGGTGGGCGGTGATGATTTTTGTCATGGTTGCCGGAATAGAACTGGACTTGAAGAAGGCCTGGGAACACCGGCGTGAAAGTACCATTACCGCAGGCCTGGCACTGGGCATGCCTTTGCTGTTTGGTTGTGTTGCCGGCATGGGTTTGCTGACCATGGATGGTTGGATGGGACCCAAGGCCATGAGCTGGCAATTTGTACTCGGGGTGGGCATGGCGTGTGCGGTAACTGCCTTGCCTATCCTGATATTGTTGATGGAAAAGCTGGAGATTTTGCGCCAGCCCATAGGTCAGCGCATCCTGCGTTATGCCAGCCTGGACGATATTGCCATCTGGGGCGTGCTGGCGATTATCTTGCTGGACTGGACCCGGGTAGGGCGGCAAGTTGGTTTTCTGTTGTTATTTGCCATCACTACCTATTTGTTCCGCAAGCTCATGGTCTGGTTGCAAGAGCGTGATCGCTGGTACGTGGGGCTGATCTGGCTGGCTGCCTGCAGTTTTGCCGCGGACTGGGCTGGTCTGCACTATATGGTGGGCGCTTTCCTGGCCGGGGCAGTCATGGATGCACACTGGTTTAACCAGGAAAAAATGGACTTGATGCGCCATCATGTGCTGCTGGCCATCATGCCGGTGTTTTTCCTGAGCACAGGCTTGCGTACCAACTGGGCCATGGGTGGTGTTGCCGTGTTTGTTGCCGCAGGTGTGTTATTGGTCGCTTCGGTTGCCGGTAAGCTGATAGGCATACAGGTGGCAGGCAAGATACTGAAATGGGAAAAGGGCGAGGCTTCCATCATAGGCTGGTTATTGCAGACCAAGGCCCTGATCATGATTATCTTCGTCAACATTTTGCTGGATAAAAACATCATCACCAGCGAGACTTTTACCGCCTTGCTGTTGATGGCCATCGCCAGCACCATGTTGACCGTGCCTGTCGTGTATCCGAAATTGCAGAAAATGAAGGAGCTTATTTTCAGGAGCAAGTAACACGCCTGACAGTTTAGCTTTGCGATAGAAAATGCCCGCTGCTTTAATGAAGGTAGCGGGCATTTTTCCTTATGCTTTCAGGCCTTTCTGGCAAGATGGAGCAAGCGACGAAACACATGTAAAAATATGGGTAGTATTGCTACAACCATCTATTTTCAAATCTCACTCTGCTTTGAATTTTCTATTTAAAAGTTGCTTTAAAATTCTTTGTAGTTGCCATTGAAAATTTATGTAGTTTGATTACATTTTGCTGTGGTAGTATTTCAAAAATGCGGGCTTGGTATGGTGACTTTGTTGGGAAGTCGTTTTCTGCCGCCAAGCGATGCCGCAACAAGTAGAACTCATCCTTATTTATGAAATGAGTTCTAATTGATAATAAATCTGGGGACACAACACCATGCAAGTATCTGCATACAAACCACGCCTGTCGTTCTGGCAGTTGTGGAATATGAGTTTCGGTTTCTTTGGTATTCAATTCGGTTTTGCGCTGCAAAATACCAATACCAGCCGCATATTTTCTACCCTGGGTGCAAATCCGGATGATCTGGCATTGTTCTGGCTGGCCGCACCCATCACGGGTTTGCTGGTGCAACCGGTCATCGGCTATCTGAGTGACAATACCTGGCATCCATTTTGGGGCCGTCGGCGACCTTTCTTTTTTATCGGTGCGATACTGGCTTCGGTCGCGATGTTCCTCATGCCCAATTCCACGGCCTTGTGGATGGCGATTGCCGTGTTGTGGATGATGGACAGCGCCATCAATATATCCATGGAGCCCTTCCGTGCCTTTGTCGGTGACAAACTCGACGTGTCGCAACAAACCGCCGGGTTTGCCATGCAGACTTTCTTTATTGGTTGCGGTGGTGTGATTGCTTCGTTGTTGCCGACGATATTTACAGATTATCTGGGTGTCAGCAATGTGCCGGTAAATGGAGCCATACCCGACACCGTCAGGTATTCCTTCTATTTCGGCGGTGCGATCTTTGCCTTGTCTGTCATGTGGACCGTATTCACCAGCAAGGAAATTCCTCCGGCTGATCTGGAAAAATTCAAACAGGAACGCACAAACAATCAGGGCATAGGCAAGGCGATATCGGAAATCCTCGGCGGCTTCACCAAAATGCCCAGGACCATGGTGCAACTGGCGCTGGTACAGTTTTTTACCTGGGTCGCCCTGTTTGCCATGTGGGTGTATACCACGCCTTCGATTGCGCAAACGGTGTTTCATACCAGCGATGCACAGTCAGCGGCCTTCCAGGAAGGGGGTAACTGGGTAGGTATCATGTTTGCCGTGTACGGTGGCGTATCTGCACTGGCAGCATTCCTGTTGCCGGTATTGGCGAAAATGACCAGCCGCAAGTTTGTCCACATGCTGTGCCTGGTGATTGGCGGTGTCAGCCTGGTAAGCATCTTCCTGATTTCATCGAAGCAAATGCTACTCTTGCCCATGGTGGGTGTGGGTATCGCCTGGGCCAGTGTATTGACCATGCCGTATGCGATATTGGCCGGTGCCCTGCCTGCCAATCGCATGGGATATTACATGGGCCTGTTCAATTTCTTTGTAGTGATACCGCAGATCATTGCTGGTGTCGTGCTGGGCGCAATATTGAAACATGTGTTTGATAATCAGTCAGTCAAGGTTTTGATGCTGGGCGGCTTTTGCATGATACTGGCGGGCTTGCTGACCTTGCTGGTCAGGGATGAAGCAGCCGAAGCTGCGTCAGGCATTGACAAGACGGCAGCCAATGCTGCTGTAGTTTAATCCATAGCACCGTCCGGGACTCATCATGCAAATGACTGCAATAAAACTGGGGTTGGCATTGCTGCTGGCCGCGGGTTCGATTCCTGCGTCTATGGCTCAGCCATCTCCGCACAAAAAAAGCTCACTCCAGCCATTTTTATGGGAAAACGCCACTGTCTATTTTTTACTGACAGACCGCTTCCATAACGCCAATCATAAAAACGACCTTGCCTATGGCCGCAAAAATGATGCGGCAGCTTTACGTGGTTATGCCGGTGGTGATCTGGCTGGTATCACTGCCAGGATCAAGTCCGGCTATTTCAAAGACCTGGGTATTGATGTCATCTGGCTGACGCCACCGGTTGAGCAAATCCATGCGGGTACCGATGAGGGTACGGGAAAATCCTATGGTTTCCACGGTTACTGGGCCAAAGACTTCACCCGTGTCGATGCCAACCTGGGTACAGAAGCCGACATGCGCGAGTTTGTCGATACCGCGCATGCGCACGGCATGCGTGTCTTGCTGGATGTGGTCATGAACCACCTGGGGCCAGTGACAGAGCAAGACCCTGTCTGGCCAGAAGAATGGGTCAGGACATCGCCCACATGTACTTATAAGGATACTGTAACCACCGTCAGTTGCACACTGGTGAAAAACCTGCCGGATATACGTACAGACAGTCAAGTCCCTGTCAGCTTGCCGTCAGTGCTGGTAGAGAAGTGGAAAGCAGAAGGGCGCTACGACAGTGAAGTCAAAGAGCTGGATGACTTTTTTCAGCGCACAGGTTTGCCACGTGCACCGCGCTACTACCTCATGAAATGGCATGTAGACTGGGTGAAAAAATATGGTGTTGATGGTTTTCGCGCTGATACCGCCAAGCATACCGAGCCAGAAATCTGGAAAGAATTGCATGGCCTTGCCAGTGCGGCGTATGAAGACTGGAAGCATGCCAACCCCAAAAAGAAACTGGGCAACCAGGCCTTTTTCATGACCGGCGAAGTGTATAACTACGTGTTGGCCAATGGCCAGGACTTTGACATGGGTGGTGGCAAGACCGTCAATTTTTACCAGAATGGTTTTGACAGTCTCATCAATTTTGGTTTCAAGTCAGATGCCAATAAAAATTATGAAACCCTGTTCAGCGACTATGCTGCGCGTCTTCATGGTGCTTTGGCCGGATATTCCGTACTCAATTACATCAGTTCACATGATGATGGCGGGCCATTTGATCTCTTGCGTCAAAAACCGTTTGAATCCGCCAATAAACTTTTGCTAAGCCCTGGTGCTGCGCAGATTTATTATGGGGATGAAACCGCGAGATCGCTGAATGTCGCTGGTGCACAGGGTGATGCGACCCTGCGTTCTTTCATGAACTGGGATGAGCTGAAAAAAAATGCCAGCCGTGATGGCTACCGCATTGCCGATGTCCGCCGGCACTGGAGCCGCCTTGGCCTGTTCCGGCGTGCCCATCCTGCCATAGGTGCTGGCTTGCATGAAAAACTGGCAGACCAGCCCTATACCTTCAAGCGTACCTATGAGCAGCAGGGCATCAGTGACAAAGTGGTGATCGCGCTCGATATACCGGCAAAGACCTATCCCGCGATCAGTGTGCATGGTGTGTTTGCCGATGGACAAATATTGAAAGACTATTATTCGGGCAAGACGGCCACGGTCGTCAATGGCAAGGTGCAGTTCAATAGTGACCTGAGCACGGTATTGATCGCACCTTAGTACGCCTGGATTGAAAAAATAATCTGAGACAGCATGAGAAAAAAATCCATATTAAAACTGAATATCATGGTGGCTGTGGCCTTGTCACTGGCGAATACAGCGCATGCGCAAAATGCCAATCGCACTATCGTGTCGGTAAAGCTGCAGGCGAATCAGCTCCGGCAGGCGAATCAGCTGGAAATAAAAACCAATGATGGTCGCTATGTCTTGAAGCCGTATAGCGACAAGATTATCGAAACCAGTTTTATCCCTGCTACCGAGAGTTTTAATCCTGCATCGCACGCCGTTGTGTTGCAGCCTTCACCCGTCAAGACCAGTTTCAGGGAAACTGCCAGCAGCATTCAGTATGTCGCCGGCGATATCAGTGTGACCATCACCAGATCACCGTTGCAGCTTGCCTATGCGTATAAGGGCAAGCCCCTGTTGTCTGAAAAAAATGGCTATAGCAAAACTGCAGATGCAGAAGTGCTGGACTTTAATCTGGATGCGACCGAGGCACTGTATGGCGGTGGTGCCCGTGCCCTGGGGATGAATCGTCGTGGCAATCGCCTGCCGCTATACAACAAGGCTCACTATGGTTATGAAGAGCGTTCAGAGCAGATGAACTTTGCCATGCCACTGGTGTTTTCTTCCAAAATGTATGGTCTGCATTTTGATAATGCAGCGATAGGCCAGCTTGATCTCGACAGCAAGAAAAACAATGTACTTGCTTATGAAACAATCAGCGGCAGAAAAACTTACCAGGTGATCGCCGGTGACAGCTGGGCTGACATCGTCAGTAACTATACCAGCCTGACCGGGCGCCAGCCTTTGCCGCCGCGCTGGACCTTCGGCAATTTTGCCAGCCGCTTTGGTTACCATACCGAAGCAGAAGCACGCAGCATACTGGATAAATTTCGTGCAGAAAAAATCCCTGTCGATGCCATCATCTTTGATCTGTACTGGTTTGGTAAAGATATCAAGGGCACCATGGGTAATCTGGAATTTGACAGAGACAGTTTTCCCAACCCCAGTGGCATGATGGCTGATTTTGCGCAACAGGGCATTAAAACCATACTGATCACTGAACCGTTTGTCCTGACTACGTCAAAAAAATGGCAAGAAGCTGTCGATAAAAATGTGTTGGCGACCGACAAACAGGGCAAGCCATTTACTTATGATTTTTATTTTGGAAACACTGGCCTCATCGATATCTTCAATCCACCTGCCCAGGACTGGTTCTGGGCTATTTACAAAGATTTGAAAAATCAGGGTGTCACCGGCTGGTGGGGGGACCTGGGGGAACCGGAAGTGCATCCTTCAGCCTTGCAGCATAAAACTGGCAGTGCAGACGAGCTGCACAATATCTATGGACATAACTGGGCCAGGCTGATTGCCGAAGGCTACCATAAAGAATATCCGGACGAGCGGCCCTTTATACTCATGCGTTCCGGTTATTCCGGTTCCCAGCGATATGGCATGATTCCCTGGTCGGGAGATGTCAACCGTAGTTGGGGCGGTTTGCGTTCACAGCCTGAAATCGCCTTGCAAATGGGCATGCAGGGCATGGCCTACATGCACTCCGATCTCGGTGGTTTTGCCGGTGCCAATCTGGATGATGAATTGTATGCACGCTGGTTGCAGTATGGTGTTTTTCAGCCGGTTTTCCGCCCGCATGCTCAGGAAGAAGTTGCTTCCGAACCCGTGCTGCGCGAGCCCAGGACCAGGGCGTTGGCCAAGGCCGCCATAGAATTGCGTTATCGTCTTTTACCCTACAACTACACCCTGGCGTTTGATAACAACCAGCAAGGACTGCCTTTCATGCGTCCGCTGTTTTATGCGGAACCGGACAAGACCTTCTTGCAGAATGTGGCCGATACCTATCTGTGGGGCGACAGTTTTCTGGTGCATCCGGTAATGCATGCCGGGCAAAAAGAAGCCGTCGTTTATTTTCCTGCGCAACATCACTGGTTTGATTTTTATACCGGACAGTTATACCGTGGCGGCACTAGCCAGGTAGTGGCTGTCGAGGCAGGTCATATTCCGGTATTTGTGCGTGCCGGTGCGTTTGTCCCGATGACGGGACCGATACAAAATACCCGTGACTATTCTGCCAGTACACTGGAACTACACTATTACCATGACGCTACAGTCAGGCGCGCCAGTGGCAAGCTTTACGATGATGACGGCGTGACAGCGCAAGCCTATGAAAAAGGCGCATATAGTCTCTTGCGTTTTAACAGCGAGGTGAAGGGCAGGCAACTGGATATCGGCTTTAGTGCCCAACAGGGACGGTTGATGCCTGCCAGTGATCGCACAATCAAATTGCTGGTACATGGTATTCGCAGCAAGCCAGCACAGGTTCTGAGTCAGAAACGGTCGCTGCCTTTTGTCTGGGATGAACAAAAGCAGTTGCTGAGCGTGGATGTGCACTGGCAAAAAAATACTGTCCATCATGTGAATGTGCAACTCAGTCATTGAGTGATATTGCTCAGGTGCCCGCAGGGAATGCGGCATTTGTTGGCTGATTTGCCCTGATCTGGCTGACGATTGTGGTAAATTGCGAGATTGATGTAGGAATGCCTGACAGACATCACAGGCCTGACAGGCATGACAGAGAATGGCCGGATGATGAAATTTGTTCCCGGAATGGTATAACGTGACACATGAAGACAGCATGACGACAGAACACGCACTTGTAGAACATGGCAATGCCGCAGGTTTTTCCGGTGGCCCACGCTTGCTGGCCGATATTGGCGCTACCCATGCACGTTTTACGCTTGAATCTTCACCAGGCGTGTTTGAATCCGTTAAGGTCCTGAAATGTGACGAATACCCGGACATCATTGCCCTGTTACGTGCCTATCTGTCGTCGGTACCGGCCAGCAAGGTACATCATGCGGCTTTCGCGCTGGCTAACCCTATCGATGGTGATCAGGTCAGAATGACCAACCGCGACTGGGCTTTTTCGATTGAAGATGTACGCCGCGAATTTGGTTTGTACACACTGCTCATCGTGAATGATTTTACTGCGCTGGCGATGTCCTTGCCGGGCTTGCAGGCCAGGGATCTGATGCAGGTAGGTGGTGGTACACCTGTTGCCAAATCCGTGATTGGTGTGCTGGGGCCGGGTACCGGTCTGGGCGTGTCTGGCCTGATCCCTACTTCTGACGGCTTTGTTACCCTGGGCAGTGAAGGGGGGCACGTCAATTTTGCACCGGTAGATGAACGTGAATATGCCATCCTGCAATTTGCCTGGAAAGAATGGCCGCATGTTTCTACCGAACGTCTGATCTCCGGCCCAGGTCTGGAACTGATTTATCGTGCCCTTGCCGATCGCAATAAAAAAACTGTCAAGGCTTTGCCGGCACAAGACATCATGCGTGGTGCGCTGACGGATGGCGATGCATTGTGTCTGGAAACGCTGGAATGCTTTTGCGGCATGTTGGGCAGTTTCAGTGCCAATCTGGCAGTGACGCTTGGCGCTTTTGGCGGGATTTATATCGGTGGTGGCATTGTGCCACTGATGGGCGAGCGTTTTGCGACTTCCTCTTTCCGCAGCCGCTTTGAAGCCAAGGGGCGCTTTTCCAGCTACCTCGCACAAATCCCCACCTTTGTGATTACCACGCCGAATCCAGCCTTTTACGGCGTATCAGCGATTTTGTCGGAACACTTGCGTGGCCGCAGTGGCGATAGTTCACTGATGGACCGCATACAGCAATTGCATGCTGAATTAACGCCAGCCGAAAGACGGGTTGCCAGCCTGGTGCTGGAAAACCCGCGCACCGTGCTGAATGAAGCTATTGCAGAAATTGCCCGTCTGGCCGATGTCAGCCAGCCTACCGTGATTCGTTTTTGCCGCTCCCTGGGCTTTCTGGGCCTGGCCGATTTCAAGCTCAAATTTGCCAGCAGCCTGACCGGTACCATACCGGTAAGACACAGTCAGGTACGTATGAGCGACAGTACGCATGACCTGAGTGCCAAGGTGATCGACAATACCGTGTCGGCGATTTTGAATTTCCGTGATCAGCTTGATGTACGTTCGCTGGATCAGGCGATTGCGTTACTGCGCAAGGCCAACAAGGTCGAGTTTTATGCCATGGGTAATTCACGTGCGGTGGCGCTGGATGGTCAGCATAAATTTTTCCGCTTCCGCATTCCCACTGCTTCCTATGGTGATGCCCATTTGTTTTCCATGGCGGCAGAATTGCTGAATCCGGGTGACGTGGTGATTGTCGTGTCGAATTCTGGCAAGTTGCCGGAATTGTTGAAGGCAGTGGATGCCGCCCTGCATGCCGGGGCTGATGTCATCGCCATCACGCCAAACCAGTCGCCGCTGGCAAAAAAGGCGACGGTCTGTCTGGCCGTCAATCATACGGAAGACAATGCTACTTTCCTGTCCATGATTTCCCGCATACTGCAATTGCTGCTCATCGATATTCTGGCCGTGGGGCTGTCTATCGATGCACCAGTAACTGGTACTGGTGGTGATGAAGTCAGGCGCAAGGAATTATCGCGTTTCAGCAATTTGCTGATTTCCCACCTTGACAGTTAATTCCTGGATCGCTGACTGATACTTCAGGCGCTTGCGCAGATCAACGGCTTGCTGCTATCGTGATCATCTTTCATAGTGATGATCTGTCATGCCGTTTACCGAACCTTTGATGCTGCTGGATGCTGGGCTGCGTGGCACACTGATTGCCCTGTTACTGCTATTGTCCGCCATCCTCTGGCGCGACCGTCCGCGCCTGACCGTGGTGCGGACCGGCATTGCCCTTTGCCTGGGGCTGGCAGTGCAGGTATTGGCGGCTACCCCCTTGTTTGAAGCGATGGTGCCGCGCATATGGCAGGCACCACTGGTGGCTGTTTCTGTCGCGAATGCCGTGCTGTTCTGGATATTTGTACAAGCCCTGTTTGATGATGACTTTGTGCTGCGTCCCTTGCATATTGTGCTCTGGCTGGCGGTGGCTGTACTCAGCGGCTTGAATTGTGCTGTGGTTGCTGGCAGTTCATCGATACTGACACCGCTATTGCTGGGTGTGCAGCGCGGCGTTCCGCTGTTGTTTGCTGCTCTCGCCGCCCTGGCAGCAGCCAGACAATGGCGTACTGACCTGGTCGAGCAACGTCGGCGTCTGCGTGCCTTCATTGTGATTACCGGCATTGCCTATACCGTCATCCTGCTGGCAGCCCGGCTGGGTTCACCCCATGGGCGCTTATTGGGGCCGACGGCTACTGCCGATGTGCTGATTCTGTTACTGATTATCGCTACGGTAACAGTCAAAATGTTGAAATTGGGGAATCTGGATTTGTTCCCCGCACCACGCCAGCATGCTCTGCCCGTATCAGGACAGCTTGATATGGTGCAGGCAGATGAGCCACTGTCGCCAGGATCTCCGCCAATATCCCCGACACCCAGAGCCGTTGAAGATGATCCCGCCGAAGAGCGCCTGGCTATCAGATTGCAGGACTTGATGAAGCAAGAGCGTCTGTATCGCAGCGAAGAGCTAAGTCTGGCCAGCCTGGCGGCGCGCCTGCAATTGCCTGAATACCGTTTGCGTCGCCTGATTAACCAGCGGCTGGGTTATCGCAACTTTAATGCCTACATCAATGAGTTTCGTCTGACCGAAGCCTGCACTGCCCTGAAAGACCCCGCGCTA
The DNA here is from genome assembly GCF_049340205.1 of Undibacterium sp. Ji49W. Lineage (NCBI taxonomy): Bacteria > Pseudomonadati > Pseudomonadota > Betaproteobacteria > Burkholderiales > Oxalobacteraceae > Undibacterium > Undibacterium sp. Ji49W. Next base: position 552,809 of record NZ_JBMPOW010000001.1, read on the forward strand.
CGGGATTTGCCGGTGTTGAGCATTGCGCTGGAGGCAGGTTTTCAGTCCATAGGACCATTCAACCGTGCGTTCAAGATTGCGACCGGTCTTACACCGACCGAGTTTCGCAAAGAAAATATGGCCGATTCCTGAAATCGGCTAGCCGTATTCTGCAATTTGCAGTCTCTGGCAAGACATCGTTTCGTTTCAAACCCATAGTCAGTTTCGCCGGAGGCAGCCGCCTGTGGCTTTCACATGAACTGGAATCTGACTATGCATACCCTACCTGTTTTTAGCATTCAACGTATCTGGCGGTCTTACCTGTTCCCTGTATTGATACTTGTCTTGTTCTTATGGACGAACAGGGCGCAGGCTGGTGTCGGTTTGGAGGAATTACCCGCAACGGTAACTGACGGTATCGTCACCCTGTTTTATCCCACCCAGGCTGAGGACCAGCCGCTAAGACGTGGTCGTTTTGTGCTGAACCTGGCAGAGCGGGCTGGGCCGATACGTGGCAATGGTCGTCTAATTGTCATTTCACATGGTTCTGGTGGTGGGCCCTGGGTACATGTAAATCTGGCACGTGCCATGGTTGAGGCTGGCTTTGTGGTCGCCATGCCGCAGCATCATGCGGATAATTTTATGGATGAAAGTAATCCTGGGCCGGATAGCTGGACGTTAAGGCCGGCAGAAGTGTCACGTGCCATTGATGCCGTTGGGCGTGATCCCCGTTTTGCCAGTTTGCTGACGCTGGACAAAGTCGGTATCTACGGCATGTCCGCAGTCGGACACACTGCCCTGAGCATGGCTGGCGGGCGCTGGTCGCCAGCCGGTTTCAAGCAGCATTGCGAAGCCAGTCTGGAAGAAGATTTTCAATCCTGCGTCGGTCTGATTACCCGTTTGACGGGCAGCATGTTTGATGGCATCAAGAAATGGGCTGCCATGCTGGTGATACGTCATCGTTTCAGTGATGCAACGCCACGGGAACACCATGACCCAAGGATTGCTGCCGTGGTTGCGGGCGTGCCGGCAGCGGCCGATTTTGACATGACATCGCTGGAGCATCCGGCCATGCCTGTAGCCCTGATCACGGCTGGGCAAGACCGTTGGCTGATACCGCGCTTTCACAGCGATCTGGTGATGCAGGCCTGTAAAAGCTGCGTGCTGCTGGCGCACTTGCCTGCCGCAGGTCATGGCGCATTATTGTCGCCTTTGCCGCCAGGATTGACGGGTTTGGTAGGCGATATGCTGAATGACCCGCCTGGATTTGATCGCAGTCAGATGGCTGAAGTTGACCAAAAGATCGCGCGTTTCTTCGAACAGCATTTAGTGCAGAAGTGAGCTTGAACATCAAAGTATTATTTGGCCAGTAAATAATTGAAGCGGGCTAAAAAACACTCATTTCACACTCATTTCACACTCATTTCACACTCATTTCACACTCATTTCACACTCATTTCACACTCATTTCACACTCATTTCACACTCATTTCAAACGCATTGTCATTGTGGGGAGAGGATAGTAGCTTACATTGCTATAAACCCCCTCTGGATATCTTGTCAGTGATGGTTGGCTGGTTTGTCAGGTTTGACAGTTTGCTGGCAGGTCACTTCCATTCCAGGTAAGTCGGCGCGCAGAAAATTGAGCAGGGCTTTGGCAATGCCCTGTTCGCGGAATGCCGGTTTCACATACAGGACGTTGATGTGGATGTGCTTGCCGTTGACGCTGCAATCGAGTGCGCCTACATGCTGCCTGTCCCAGAATGCATTGAACTGCACGCTGCACTGATCGGTGCTACTGCATTGCTTGCAGATCTTCAGGGACTCTGCCAGATTGCCACAGGGTATGGTGTTGATCATCCTCTTGCTCCCCATAGATAATGCAAGCCCAGCAAGAGCAAGCCTGCAAAAAAGCAGCGCTTGAAAACTACGGGTTGCATTTTGTCGCGTAGCACTTGCCCCAACTGCATGCCGGCAACGGCAGGCAACAAGGCAAAAAGAGAATTGCCAGCTGCGTTCCAGTGCAGTTGCCCCGCCCACGCCAGATTGGCAGCAAGCGCCAGCGTGGAAACGGTAAACGTCAGGCCCATAGCCTGTATCAGACTGTCTTTTTCCAGATTCAGGGTTTGCAAAAAAGGAACGGATGGCATCACAAATACGCCGGTAGCAGCAGTGACTATGCCTGTCAGCGTACCGGCAACGGAAGCCATCCTGGTTTCCAGTCTGACCGGCATGCTCCAGTGAAATGATGCCAGGCCCATGCCGGCATAGGTAATCAGGGCCAGACCCAGACCGATACCTGACCAGTAAGGATTGATACGTGTCAGCAGCAGGGCAGACGCCAAGGTGCCTGCGCAGATGCCCAGCAGCATGGGGCGCAGGCGATGCAATAGCTGGCGCAGATCAGGGCCGGCGGCAAGCTGCCATATATTCGTTAAAAGCGAAGGCATGATCAATAAAGCCGCAGCCTCCATGGTTGGCATGGACAAACTCAGCAAACCTATGGCAACCGTAGGCAAGCCCAGGCCAACAATGCCCTTGACCATACCAGCAAGTATAAAAACCAGGCAGATCACCAGGAGTTGCTGATAGCCGCCGAACAGGTTGAACAAGTTTTCCATTCTGACAGTTTGCCATTGCCAGCAAGAACTGAAAATGTGGAATACACTCAGTTAGCCTTCGGATTATACTTAGGCTGAAGTGGTGATGATATAAAAAACTAAGGAAGACTACGCGATGCGCTTTGATCTGGTCGATCTGCAGTTATTTTTACATGTGGTGGAAGCAGGCAGTATTACGTCCGGGGCTGGTCGCAGCCATCTCGCACTGGCATCGGCCAGCGCCCGTTTGCGTGGCATGGAAGAACAACTGGGCGTACCCTTGCTAACCCGTAACCGGCGCGGCATAGAATTGACTGATGCTGGCCGTACGCTATTGCATCATGCCCGTTTGCTGATGCAGCAAATGGAAAGAATGCGTGGTGATCTCGGCGAATACGCAAAGGGCTTGAAAGGCCATATACGTCTGCTGTGCAATACCTCGGCCCTGACAGAATTTTTACCGCAGGCCCTGGCCGCCTACATGCATGCACATCCGCATGTGAATATCGAAGTGGAAGAACGTTTGAGCAATGACATCGTACAGGCCCTGATGGAAGGCCAGGCCGATATCGGCATTGTGGCCAACACAGTCAGTTGTGCGGGTTTGCAGGTTTTTCCTTTTCGCCATGATCAACTGGTGTTGGTCACGGCATCTGAGCATCCGCTGGCACAGATGGCGGATGTGAATGGCAGGGTGTCATTTGCCGATAGTCTGACGTATGATTTTGTCGGACTGGCTGGTGACAGTGCGCTTCAACAATATCTGAGTGATCATGCCGCCAGACTGGGACAGCGTCTGCGTTACCGGCTACGCTTGCGCAGCTTTGACGGCATCTGTCGCATGGTGGAAAGTGGTGCTGGCATTGCCATCATTCCGGAGACAGCGGCATTGCGTTACGAGAAAATAATGAAGATCAGCCAGTTGCAACTGACTGACGTCTGGGCGGTGCGGCAACTGCTGATTTGCGTACGTCAGTATGATGAATTGCCAGCCCATGCACGTGAACTGATTTCCATGATCAAGGCCTGATTCCGTCATCAGCAAGTTGTGCATGGTTCATGAACATGCCGCGAGCAAGCATTAGGCGAATTAGAAGGCGAATTAGAAGACAAATTAGACCAGCCAGCATGATTTGCTCGTGCATGGCAGGTTCTTGTTACAATGCAGGTTGATTGTCCTCATCCTTGTTTTTTCCTCCTGCCATGTCCCTTACGCATTCATTCAGCAAAGTTTTCAATACTGTTAAAGACAAGTTGCTTCCTGCCCAGGCTATTTCGCAACAACAGGCAGTCTCACCATCGATTGAAACAGATCCTGTGCTGATGCAAATGGTGTTTGAAGTATTGACCGCAGAAAACATCAAAGCTACATGGCAAGGCAGCTACCTGCGCCTGGCAGACGGACTGGTATTGGCTGCCGAAAGGGTAGAAGCAGTGACCCTGGCAGAAGACAGGTTCAGAACCTGCACCCGTATTCATGTCAGCCATGCAGACTATTTTCCGCAAGGTCTCAGTGAATATCAACATGCAATGGGAACAAGCGAAGTACTGGCGATGACGGAAGGCTTTCGTACCTGGGCCAGGATGGATTTGCTGGCCTTGCTGGATGCCACGCGCGAGTTACCCAAAGACTGTACTGTCATTGAAATGAATGTGGCGAGTGAGACTGACGTGGCGGCAGGCAAGGCCGTGTACCGACAAGTCATATTGGGGCCGGTGGCTCATCTGGCGACCTTGCCAGCCCCCAAGCGCAAGGAAGAGCATCCATTTTGCCCCTGCTGCCTGTTCACGGAAAGCATGCCTGCTTTTCATGATCTGTTACAGACCAGGCAATTTTTAGGTGTACGCCTGTTTGTCTCGCGTGACAATGAAGGCAAGCTGGCCGTTGATTGTCGCGTGAATGGCGAAGACTTTCCAGCAGCAACTGAACATCTGCAGCACTATGCAGAAAAATGGCCGCAACGCGGCCTTGAATTTCGCAAGCAGTATGTCGTGATCAGAAGTAGTGAGCGTAGCGTGAATGCTGGCGGCGCTATTCATTCTGCCGATAATGCTGTCGACAATGTTATCGACAGCGCCAATGCCTCAAGCCCTAAAGCATAGCTGAGCCCAGGCAGGCAAGTTGTAGAATCAAATGTCATCCCTTTCTATCGTTGAGGAATACTATGTACCGCACTTATTTCAAGGGTCAATGGAGCGAAGGCAATACGCCTTTATTTGGAGCGATGGATCATGCTGTCTGGCTCGGTTCTTCGGTATTTGATGGCGCACGTTCCATACGTGGCCTGACACCGGATTTGCGCCTGCATCTGCAAAGGGTTATACAGTCGGCCCAGAGACTGGGTTTGCAATGCCCTTACAATGTGGATGAACTCGAAGCCTTGTGCCGCGAAGGCATTGCCTTGTTCCCGGCGGATGCAGAGCTGTATATACGCCCGCTGGTATTTGGTACCGATGGCTTGCTGATTCCTGAACCGGCAACCTCCGGTTTTGCGCTGACACTGTTTGACGCAGCCATGCCGGCTTTTTCTGGTTTCTCTGCCTGTCTGTCCAGCTTGCGTCGGCCCGACCCTTCGATGGCGCCGACAGATGCCAAGGCATCTTGTTTATATCCGAATTCCACCAAGGCTTTGCGCGAAGCCAAAGACCGTGGTTATGACAATGCCGTGGTTTGTGATGTGCATGGCAATGTGGCTGAATTTGCGACTGCCAATATCTTCTTTGTGACGGCAGACGATGAAATCGTCACCCCCGTTGCGAACGGCAGTTTTTTGTCCGGGATCACTCGTGCCCGCGTCATAGGCCTGTTGAAAGAAGATGGCAAGCAAGTGTCAGAGCGCACGGTCAAACCGGAAGAACTGTTGCAAGCCAAAGAGATTTTCAATACCGGCAATTTTGCAAAAGTCACACCTTGCACGCGTTACGAAGACCGTCAGTTGCCGGTAGGTGACATAGCCACCCGTGCACGTGACCTGTATTTTGCCTTCATGGAAAAACAATAAGTCTGGTTGTGATGGTTGGTCATGAATATGCTTAAACGCATTCATCACGTAGCGATTATCTGCGCAGATTATGCAACGTCCAGACATTTCTATACTAAATGCCTGGGCTTGCGCATCATCGCAGAAAATTACAGGGAAGACAGGCAGTCTTACAAGCTGGATCTGGCCTTGCCGGATGGCTCCCAGCTTGAACTGTTTTCTTTTCCCGGTGCGCCTGCCAGACCGTCACGACCAGAAGCACAAGGTTTGCGTCATTTGGCATTTGAAGTGGATGATGTGGCTGCCTGCAAGGCAGTGCTGGAAGAGCAGGGCATAGCGGTAGAGGCGATACGTGTCGATGAATTCACCAAGCGGCGCTTCGTATTCTTTGCCGACCCCGATGGCTTGCCGCTGGAACTCTATGAGGCTGTGCCCGTAAATGGCTGAAGGCAGTTGCCGGCTGTGATGTAATGGACTGAATACAAAAGCAAAAAGGCGGAATACCCGCCTTTTTGCATTGATGCACCATCGTGTTTATTTCAGGAACTGCTCGTTCCCGACCATCCCGATCTTGGTCACACCCTTGCGCTGTGCTGCTGCCATCACCGCAGCCACCGATTTGTACGGTACCACAGCCACTGGACGCAAATGCACTTCTGGCTGTACTGCTGCGGTCGCGGCTGCCTGCAACTTGGCATCCAGCTCAGTCGGGTTGACTGCCACGCCATCCCACAATACCGTACCATCAAAGTCCACGTCGATATTAACTACTACCGGCTCAACCAATGGTGGTGGTGATGGGCCTGTCGGCATGTTCAGATTGATCGCATGGTTCTGAATAGGAATGGTAATAATCAACATAATGATCAATACCAGCATGACGTCAATCAATGGCGTCATGTTCATTTCTATCATTACTTCCGGATCAGCCGAAGCACCGCCGGAACCTATTTGCATACCCATAATGCTTCCTTTATGAATCACTTATTCACATCACGAATGATTCGGAATCTGAATAAAAAATCAAACTTCAAGACCTGAAATCTTTACCACAGAGACATAGAGACATAGAAACACAGAGGAAAAATAGGAGACGAGAATCAGATTACTTCACAGTATTCGCTTTTCTCTTCTCTATCTTCTTCAGAATTTCTCTTTGCCTTTCTATGCATCCCTGTGCCTCTGTGTTCAGAGGTCTCAGGTCTGTATCGAATTGCTTGTAGTTCCGCTTAGTTCCGCTTAATTACGTGCAGGCGGTTCGATCACGAAGCCTACCTTGGCGATACCTGCCCGC